>CAVTNA010000068.1:0-82394 GCA_963735835.1 uncultured Alphaproteobacteria bacterium
GGCCGGGCAAAGCTCAGGACGTTTTCGTCCCCGCCGACTGATGCTCTCAGATTGCGCTGCGCCATGGAGAAAACCCTTGCGGATAACCACGCGCAACATCCTGAACAATTATGGTAAAAGGACAGTTAAGAAAGCGGATCAGCCAGGGAGATGCGCCATGCAGTCGCCGAGCCTCTGTATTCTGGCCGTACTGGCAACCGGCCTCGCGTCGTGTTCGGAGGAGCAGACCGAATATAGTCACACGCAACGCCGGTGCATCGCGCAGAAGTATAGCAACTACGATCCCAAGGACCTCAGCCAGTGCGTCGATGTGTGCAACGCCTGCCTGAATGGCACCATGGTCACGTGCAACGCCTCCTGCAACTTCAAGGGCGCGACTTGAGGCGGTGGGGGCTTCACTGTCGGGAAGCCCGGAACGGAAGGCAACAGCCGTGAACTGATTGTCAATTTCTCACGAACATGATGGAAGTGGCCGAGGAGCCCACAAGATGAAGCTTTCTGGATACGAAGGCCGCAAGCCCAACGATCTTTTCGCAAGTCTCCAACGTAGCGGCGTGGACTTATTGATCGATGTCCGCTATGTCCCGATCTCCCGCAAGCGCGGATTTTCGAAAAATGCCCTAGCAGATGGTTTAGCCTCCGCAGGGATCGGCTACCTGCATCTCAAAGGACTTGAGGAGACCCAAAGCCCGGGCGTGTCGCCGCTAGGGAAGGTCGCTACTCCGACTTTCAAACAATCTTCAACGCGCATATGCTGACTAGTGCAGCGCAGCAAGTCTCCTCGGCGAAGCCGTCTGGCTGCCTCTCGCAGGGTTGCTTGTTTACTTTGTTTCGAACGTGACCATACAAATTGCCACCGGAGCATCGTGGCCAACTCAATGATTGGTCTCAATAGATTTTCTCTAGTTCATTTGGCAGGCAACGCTCCGATCAGGAACATCTCGACTAAGAGCAGAATTCCTCAGTATGGCGGAACAGCGGCCTACATCGGGTACAGCGGAAGCCATCGTTATTGTTAAGGCAGCGCCGCAAGTTGGTCGCCAACGGTGAAACGGTTTGTTGCGCGGGATTGATCTTTACGGCGGGATGGCTGCGCTCTATCCAGTCTCGTTCCGAACGTTGAACAGTCGAAAAATTCGGACGGTGGGACCGAATAAAATTCAACTGGCGATTGCCCAACGACGACGGCGCATAGAAAGCCGACGGGTAGATCAGCAGTCGATAAATCGTCGGCCAACTGAGAAAATCAGAACGCGGGCAATTCCTTGGCAAGGCGATCGTGACAAGCCTAGTTCGTGAGCGTGAAGCCGGGAAAGCTTTGCGCTCCTGAAGGCCGAAATAATTGCGTTCAAGGTTGAGAAAAAGGATGCGGCGGAAATCAAAGAAGAGAAGCAAATGTTCAATTCAATCCGTGCGCAGGACGATCTGTTTGCCAAGCAAGTGACCAACAACTACAACCCATGTCCGTACAATTTCAAATACCGTTATCGCACAGACGATGGCATTCGCGAAGGTACCTGCCAAGATTGGGAGATCGAGGCCACGTATCATAACTGGTCGAGAGACTACGGCGAACAGCGAGCCCTAGACGACATAAATCGGGTCTTTGGGCAAGAATACCCCTCGAAAGGAATGCTCTTGGCGATGGGCACACACTCACCTTCATCAAGATACATGGTTGATAAACAGAGTGGTGCGGCCGACGATATCAGTCAAAGCACCATGTTCTAGCTCTTCCAGCCCCGCCTACGGCAACCTGCCCCTACGAGTTAACAAGAAACGATAAATTGCATCACGCTAGAAGTCCCACACCTGTTCCCTTTTTTAGAAACCGTGAAGGCCCATTCCTTCGTTCAAAATCGTCGGTCGATAAGAGCAAAAGTCGCTTGGCCCGCGTGACGCCAACATAAAACAGTCGTTTCTGTTCCTCTAGGTCCGGAGCCGTCTTGGCGTAGTAGCTGAATGCGTCCCTCATGACAGTCAATCATGGCTACTGCCATATACTCACGGCCCTTGGCGTTATGGAGTGTTGAAAGTTTTAGTGCCACTTCAGGGTTGGCGTAGATGCCGAGGTCATCAATCAGAAGGTTAGCGACATCAATTTTGTTGTTGCGCATATCGCTTTTCATCTCCTCGACAGACATTGCGAATACCTGCTTTTGCTAACACGTCGGGTATCATGCTCAACAAGAATGTCGGAAAACGCCTTTGCGGCAGCCTTCCAGCCACACAATGCCGCCCAGTATCTCCTTGGCGTAGAGCTTTTGCGCGGCATGAATAAGCTTAAAGGCGACAGCGCGTCCGTCGTAGGAAAAGATATCGAAACGGGCTTGACCGGTAACATCCAGCACTGTGCTGAACAACGCCCTTTCAATGGCAACGATAGCCTCCGGTTTCGGCTCCATTAGATATCCACAAAGCTGCTCACCAGCGCGACAAATTGGCGGTTTCGCCGGTATGGCCGAGCACCTGGACCGACGGAATACTAACTCCAGCCTCTCGTAATCGGCGACCGAGAGGGGATCGCGTGAACCGGTGGTTAAAAATCACCACTTCTCCGACCGGAATTCCAAGTCCCGCAAGCGCAGGCAAGAAATAGTCCATTATGACCGCAAACGCTGAGGTCCCGTGCTGCAACGAGGGAACTTCGGTGAACTTTTTCGCCTCGCCTAAGGCTTCCATGGCTGGAAAAATTCCGGACAAACAAAAGCTGGCGTTGGCTATAATAGGCTTTTACTCGATCGAAAATTCCCCGAAAGCAAAAAATCGGTACGAGCATTAATTTCCGCGGCAAACTTGTCAGCCAGATCAGGGCGGGCACCCGCAAATCGATAGATGGATTGAAAGGGATCGCCGACGAGTAGGAATCGTGTCCGCTTTTTCTTCGCAAGAAAGCCAAAATCTCGACCTGCAGATCGGTGGTGTCCTGAAACTCATCCACAAGAATGAATGCGAACCGGGAAGCTATCGCATCGAGCACCTCTGAATGCTCCTGCAAGAGCCGCAGCGAGCAATAGATAATATTGGCAAAGTCGATGAACCCCAGATCAGCACAACGCTTCCAAAAGGCCTCGGCCATCTCCGCCGTTAAGCCTCCACGATCTATCGCGTTGCCAACTGGCTTTCCATCCGGGCTCAGTCGTAACTGAGTGAAGTCGTCGAAATCCTTAAATGTCAGATTGAGCCAAAGTGACTGTAAACAGCTTTTACACATCTTCGAATTCTTCGCTGTCAGGCGTGAGAACCCTGAACCCTTTCGAATAGCCTTGGACGAGGTGGCAGAACGGGCGAAATATGTTGTTCAGACAGAATGAATGTATCGTACCGACATCATAATATTGATCATCACCCGGCTGAATGTGCAGCCCGAACTCGCGCCTCAATTTCGTACACAGCTGCGTTCGTATATGTAATACATGCGACGGCGCGGGGTGTATCGCGCACCACGTCCACCGCGCGGAGCAGCTGGAAACAATAACGCGGGTCTTTCCGCTGCCGGACAAGCCGTGAGCATTACATTGTCGTCACAGCGAACTGCGGCCTTTTGCTCAGTCGTCAGCATCATTGCCGGATAACCACATGGCGGCGTCGTAAATGTACTTTGGCATTGTCTCCGCTTCGCCAACATGCCGAACAGCTATCTGCGCAAACCTAGCCTTCCAAATCTTTTGGCAGTATTCAGCGCGGCATCTCTCAACGGATCTAGTATCTCCCGCCGTTTAGCGTCGCTCAATTTCTCCTTCTTCGATTTCGCAAGACCCTCTCGAGATCGTCTGGCAACAGTGGTCGCACCAACATCGCTCGCAGTGCGCGCAAACATTTCTAGGATTCTGGAAAACGCACGCTCGCTCGAATGTGGTTTGGCATGAGAACACTTTAACGAAATCGCCTTCAAGCTCCTTCAGGTCAAGCCGCTCAAGCAGTTCATCCTCGCCCTCAATGCTCTCGTCGGCATCATCTGGCGAAAGGTCACCGTCGGTGACGATGGCACATTCTTCGGTAGCGCCAAACTGTTTGAATAGCGCAGCATGAGCATCAAAGTGCACCCCATAAATCGGAATGACCGAGATGCCCAATCGGTCAAGATAAATATGTTGTGTCTCTTTGAGAAGCGCGGGGATGAGAAAGAGCTCGGCAGGTCCTTCAACGAGCATTACTTTGCGCGCAAAGAGTGCAAATTGGACTTCGTGGCGTTCGGATCTCGTTCGAGGTCCTCGATCGGCGTGCTCTTCGAGCCCAGTGTCCTCCACCAATGATGACAATTCTACTCCTGATCCATCCTCGGTTAGCGTCAGCACCACGTACGAGCTGAGGCTGGCGTTTGCGGTGATGTGCGTGCTGTAAGTAGTACGAATCGATTGAAAAGAAAGTCACTAAGAGCTTGGTAAAGCGTGAGCTGAAGCTGCGGATGAAGATGAGCCTCAGGTTCCTCGAACAGGATAATTTGGCCTGCTGATTTCTGTTGAAGTATGCGCTTATGAAACCGCTCTATTATAATGGAGACGTAAAGGATATTGTTAAGTCCAAGACCATTCGAAGAAGGCTCAAAATTCTGCATCGCCGCGTTCGTCAGAAGAATTCATCATGCTCTTCGGATGACTGACTGAAAGGTTGGCTCAGGTGAACACCGAGACTAACGTCCATTTTGAATGTAGACCCCAGTCACTTTCTCGAATAAATCATCTATCGCCTTCGCCACAGCGGCTATCGAGGCGTCGGCAGCGATCTTCTTGTTGGCGTCCCTAAGAACATCGGCCAAAGTTCTCCTGCTCAGGAGAGTCGATCTGCATTGCATCGATCAGCCGAGCCAAGGGCGAGCTGCGATATTGACGAAGTTCGCTCTCCACGTCGCGCAGCGCTGGTAGATAGACCACGAGAAAAGATTGCAGATCGCTGAAACGTATCGACGTGCCGACATCTTCGTCCCATTCGATGTTTGCAAGGTCGTGAGCGGGATCACCGCCGCCGGTGATTTCCCAGTGATAATCCTAGAGCATAAGATCACCGGCGCTATCTCCTTGGCCTCTAAGTCCTCTCTGACATTTTTCTTCGGCCTAAATCGGTAAATGAGCCGAGCCCGCTTCGGTTCGAACTGCCATGCACCTGCCAGCGCTTCTTCATTAACCTTGCCGGCAAAATCGGTGATTTCGAGCCCGATTCATCTACTCTCTGGTTTGGGTGGGAGATATCGATGCTCGAATGAATATCGCGAGCAAGAAGTGCTCGGAATGCGGATGACAAGGTAGAGTCGATACACAACCGGATTGCGTGAAGAAAATTAGTCTTTCCAGCATTGTTCTCACCAATAACGCAGGTTGTCATTTCCGATATAGGGATGTCTAAATGCCCAAAGGAACGAAAATTCCGGATAACCACGCGATTGATCCGCATGAGCGCCTCTGGTAATTTTCTTTGGACGCACTGACGGTAGCGGTCCTTAATATTCCGCAATCATAGCGAGCATTTGCGGGAAAGCCAAGAAAGTGAATGCAGTCTAAATAATTGATTTTCCTGCCGAACGGCTTCCGCCGTCGTTACGAACGCGGGATGATGCGGTGGACGCAGCAGCGAGGATTTATGACCAGGAAGCTCCCGAAGCGAGGCTTGCCGCCGATGCATCCAGGCGAACTCTTGCGCGAGGAAACGCTGCCGGCGCTCGACCGGCCCAGGACGGAGATCGCCAAACTACTCGGTGTTTCCCGTCAGACGCTTTATGATGTGCTGAAGGAAAAGCAGCCGGTCACCCCGGGCGTGGCGTTGCGGCTCGGAAAACTGTGCGGCAACGGTCCCGATCTCTGGCTCAATCTGCAGAAGCGCTACGATTTGCACCGGGCGCAGCAGGAGCTCGGCGAGAAGATCAGAAAAATCCCGACGCTGGAAGTTGCCTGAAGCGAGGGCAGTCCCGCGGCGCGCAAAGGAAGTCAGATGACCATTCAGTTCGAAAAGCTCAAGGCCCGTCTGCTCGCCAACCCCAGGGTCAAGGCCGAATATGACGCGCTCGCGCCGGAATTCGAGAGTGCCGGCTGAGCCGCACGGCCCGTCTGACGGCTTCCAGCAGCGCGATCGAACGGAAGAATGCCTTCGGATGGGGGTAATCCTCGCCGAATTCATCGACAATCCGCAGCATATCGTGCTTCTCGGCCGCAGCATCGCGCAATGCCACGTAGATTTTGCGTTTCTCCAGCGAGACCGCATAACCGTCGTTTTCCACGCAGACGACCAGTTGTTTTGCTTGTGTCTTTGTCATGATCTCAAAGCAGGTGCTTGATCTTGAATTCCTTGCGTCCGATCCCGGCGGCCTCGTACCAGTGTAACTCAGCGACGTGGATCGAGCCGTCGGATAATCGCACGCGGGCAATGCCTTTGCGTTTGCGCCAGCGGCCGCGTCCATAGACCCGTCGCAGCCGCGCGATCTCTCGATCCCGGACCCGGTGGCGAAGGTTTCGACGCCGGAAGTGTCGGTGGAAACCGAAACGCATGGCCGGACCCTGCCAGGCCCGTTCGGCAGGGTCAATAGCCGGTTGGCCAGAGCACGGGGCGAATTGACGCAATCCGCACCGCGCGCCCACCGGCGCTGCGAGCAAGTGATTTGCTCGTCAGGCTGGCTTGCGACATGCGTGTCCTGTCCTGTCCCGTTTGCACCCGGGCCGGGTGCCTAATCGCGCTCACCTTTCGGATACGGGGTGCCATCCCTGTGCCTGAACGTCTTTACGCCATCGGGGCCTGCCTTCAATTCCAGATCGATGTCGGGATAGGCGATTTCGTCGCCTGGCGTGCGGTCTCCCACGACCAGAAACGCGGTATCCTTGTCAGTCTCATTCAGGAAGTGGTGGCCATCTCCCGTACCCGCCGGGAATGCGATGCAATCGCCCGGCCGGACAGTCTCGCGCCCCGCATCGGTGACGAGGACGAATTCGCCTTCGATGATGTAAACGAATTCATCCTGTTTTGTGGTGGGCGTCCGGGCCGAGGATTGGCCGCCCGGCTCGACACGTATGAGGTTCACGCCGTAGTTTTTGAGCCCGCCGTAATCACCCAGGCGACGGTTCCATCGCTTGCGCTGGCCGTCACGAAATGGTGCCGGATACCCGGATGAATTGCTCTCCGGCAAATCCGTCGGCCTGAATATCTTGGAACCTCTCATATGCCTTCTCTCGGCAGTCTTGCCGCATGGTGCTCTGCCCTCTGCTCGAAAGGCTTTCCGACAGCGCATGGCGTGACGCCCGCCCTGAGTTCCGTATCCGCCCCGTCCCGGATACACTTGCTCGTAGGGGAAATTGGGCCGGACATTCGCGCAACGACGGCGTACGATAATTGATCTAACGGACCTGTTTTCTTTAATTGGAGGTGTGCGTGGTCAAGCTCATTTTTGCAATCCTTGCGCTTGCAATGGCTGTTATTGCCAGCTCCGCACAGGCTCAAACGTATGATCCCGGTTATCCCGTCTGCATGCACGTCTATGGCGAGCTGGAGGGCGAACGGATGGATTGCATCTTCACCTCGCTCGCCCAGTGCGCAGCCTCGGCCTCGGGCCGTCCAGCGACCTGCCTGATCAATCCATATTTCGCGCCCACACCAGGCCGACGCAGACACTAAGGCAACCGGTCCCCGATGCGCTATCCGTCTGCGCGACGCGCGCCCGACGGGCAAATCACTCGCGCTCTCTTGCCTCACCGTGTCCAGCCCTATCAGCAAAAATATTTCCGTTCCCGCCTGACGCAAATCACTTCATATCTCAGGCCGTCCCGCCCCGACAGAGGGGCGTATCATGATCGTCGCGAAACGCGGGGCGGGATGCGGTGGACGCGGACGGCGCCAAGGACGAGGGCGCCTGATGCGGACGGCGAAGTCGTGTGGTCCTGACGCCTCGACGCCGGCGTCAAGCTCTTGAGAAGCAAGCTTCTTGGGGGTGACGGTGACAAACAAGCCCGATCGCCGGGGAGATCACGAAGGAAACCGTTAAAACCATTCGCGTGCGGGAATGCCGGGTGTTTCGGCGTATCCGTGGTGACTAACGCGCGTGCTTTCTACACACCACGCGCGGCTGCGGGTGCGCTGGCACCCGGCATTCCCCACGCCCTCACTTGGGCGGAAGGCTCTTGCACAGCCCGGGCGCTATCCGCGCCGCGGGAATGCGAAGCTGTATCTGGATTTACGGTCATTGCGAGGAAGTTCGTGACGAAGCGATCCATACCGTCATTCCGGGGCAATCCAACCACCGTCATTCCGGGACGATGCGAAGCATCGAACCCCGAAATCTGTCGAGATTCCGGGTCTGGTAACGCACCATCCCGGAATGACGAAGTCCTACAACGGCGCCGCGCTCTCGCGCCGCGCGCTCGACAGTTTCGCGACCAGCGACGCCACCACGATCACCACCGCGATCAAGCCGATCACCAGCGTGCAGATGGCGTTGATCTCGGGCTTCACGCCGAGCCGCACTTCCGAATAGATCCGGATCGGCAGCGTCGCCGAGCCCGGGCCGGTGGTGAAACTCGCGATCACGAGATCGTCGAGCGACAGCGTGAACGCCAGCATCCAGCCCGCCGCGATCGCGGGCACGATCAGCGGCAGCGTCACCGCGAGGAAGGCGCGGACCGGATCGCAGCCGAGATCCATCGCCGCTTCCTCCAGGCTGCGATCGAGCGCGCCGAGCCGCGACTGCACCACCACGGCGACGAAGCACATGGTGAGCGTGGTGTGGGCGATCGTCACGGTCCAGAAGCCGCGCTCGGCGTTGACGGCCACGAACAGCAGCAAGCAGCGACAGCCCGGTGATGACTTCGGGCATCACCAGCGGCGCATAGAGCATGCCGGAAAACAGCGTGCGGCCGCGGAAGCGCGCGCCGCGCGACAGCGCCACCGCGGCGAGCGTGCCGAGCAGCGTCGCCGATGTGGCCGAGGTCGCCGCCACCCGAAACTCATCAGCGCCGCCTCCAGCATGGCGCGGTCGTTGAAGAATTCGCCATACCAGCGCAGCGACCAGCCGCCCCACACCGTGACCAGCCGCGAGGCGTTGAACGAATAGATCACCAGGATCACGATCGGCAGGTACAGAAACGCCAGCCCGAGCGCCAGCGAGACGGCGTTGAACGGGGAGAACCGGTTGAGCCGCGCGGGCCGTCATCGCGCGTCCTCCAGCTGGCGGCGCTGCAGCCGGTCGTACAGCAATAACGGCACCAGCAGCAGCACCAGCAGCACCACCGCGGCGGCGGAGGCCACCGGCCAGTCCTTGTTGGTGAAGAATTCCAGCCACAGCGTCTGGCCGATCATCAGCGAACCGGAACCCGCCAGCAGATCGGGAATCACGAACTCGCCGACGATCGGGATGAAGCACAGCAACACGCCGGCGGCGACGCCCGGCAGCGACAGCGGAAACGTCACCAGCCAGAACGCCTTCCGCGGCGAGCCGCCGAGATCGGCGGCGGCCTCCAGCAGCGCCTGGTCCATTTTGGCCAGCGTCGCATAGAGCGGCAGGATCATGAACGGCAGATAGGAATAGACGATGCCGAGATACATCGCGCTGTCGGTGGAGAGCCACACCACCGGCGCTGAAACCAGATGCAGCGCCAGCAGGATCTTGTTGAGCAGGCCGTCGTGCTGCAGGATGTTGATCCAGGCATAGATGCGGATCAGGAACGAGGTCCAGAACGGAACGATCACCAGCATCATCGCGATCGCCTGCCAGCGCTGCGGCAGCCGCGCCATGCCGTAGGCGATGGGATAGCCGATCACGAGCAGGATCGAGGTCGAGACCGCGGCGACGACGAGGCTGCGCAGATAGGACAGGATATAAAGGTCGTCGGAAACCAGCAGCCTGAAATTGTCCAGCGACAGCTCGGCCGCCGCCGCCTTGATCGCGGCCAGGCCCTGCGCCAGATCGAACACCGGCAGATAGGGCGGCTGCGCGATCGCGGTCTGCGACAGGCTGATCTTGAGCACGAAGCCGAACGGCACCAGGAAGAACAGCAGCATCCACAGATAGGGCGCGATCGCGGCGAGCCGCGCCGGGCGGGTGAAGATGTGACGGCGCGCTCATTGCTCCAGCACCACGCAGTCGTCGGGCGTGAACCAGGCCACCACGCGCTGGCTCGCATTGTAGGCAGTCGATATCGATCCGCGCCGTGTTCGCCATCGACGAGCGCACCACCGCGCCGGTATCGAGCTTGACCTTGTAGGTGGTGACGCCGCCGAGATAGCTGACGTCGGTCACGACGCCTTCCAGCCGGTTGATCGCATGCGCACCGAGCGCGTCCGACACCGGGCCGCGGCGCGACAGCTTGACCTTTTCGGGGCGGATCGCGACGCAGACGAGGCTCTTGCCGATCGGCTGGCGCGGCTCCGCGACCGCGATGGTTCCGGCGTCCCTTGTCGAAATCATCAGGCGGCCCGCCTCGCGCGATTCGACCTGTCCCTCGAAAATATTGACGTCGCCGACGAACTCGGCGATCCAGCGCGAAGCGGGCGCCTCGTAGAGCTCCCGCGGCGTCGCGACCTGCTCGAGACGGCCCGCGTCCATCACGCCGATCCGGTCGGCCACCGTCATCGCCTCTTCCTGATCGTGGGTGACGATGACGAAGGTCATGCCGAGGCGGCGCTGCAACTCCATCAGTTCGAGCTGGGTGCTCTCGCGCAGCTTCTTGTCGAGCGCCGCCAGCGGCTCGTCGAGCAGCAGCACCTGCGGGCGCCGCGCCAGCGAGCGCGCCAGCGCCACGCGCTGCTTCTGGCCGCCGGAGAGCTGATCCGGCTTGCGCTTCTCGAGCCCCTCGAGCTTGACCAGCGCCACCATCTCGGCGACGCGGGTGTCGATCTCGGCAGCGCGGCAGGCCGGCGCGCTTCAGGCCGAAGGCGATATTGTCGCGCACGGTGAGATGCGGAAACAGCGCGTAGTTCTGGAACATCATGTTGACCGGACGCTGGTGCGGCAGAACCTGCGCGATGTCCTTGCCGTCGAGCAGGATGCGGCCTTCGTCCGGCGTCTCGAAGCCGGCGAGCATCCGCAACAGCGTGGTCTTGCCGCAGCCGCTCGGACCGAGCAGCGCGAAAAACTCGCCGGCCCTGATGTCGAGCGACAGCCGGTCCACCGCGCGGAAGACGCCGAACTTCTTCACCACCGCGTCGATGCGCAGCAGCGGAATCGTCGGCCGCGTCCGCGCCCGGTTCGGCTTTCGGTAGTTCCTCGGCCATATTCCTCGCCAGCCCAATCGTGGCCGCACGCTAGCGGCGGATCGGCCCCGGCTCAACCGCGCCACGGCGCGCAGCCACAATATTGTCGTCGCCGTCTCACACCGCCGTCGCCATGAACGCCGCCAGCGCCTCGCGATCCGCCGCCGGCATGGTCAGGCCGAGCTTCGAGCGCCGCCACAGAATGTCGTCGGGAAAGCGCGCCCATTCCTTCGCCATGAGATAGCGCACCTCGGCGCCCGTCAGTTCCGGCCCGAACGCCGGACCGAGATCGGCCCGGTCTTTGGCCTCGCCGAGGACGGCCGCAAGCCGCGAGCCATAGGCGCCGACCAGACGCTGCGCCTCGGCCTCGCCGAGGAAGCGCCAGCGCTCGCGCGCGCGGTCGACCTCGGCGTCGAACCGCGGCCCAGGCGAAATCGCCGCCCGGCAGCGGCGCCTTCGCGGTCCAGCGCGGCGACATCGGATAGAACGGCGTGAGCTTCGAGACCGCCCGCTCCGCGCGCAGCCGCGCGGTCGTGACGTCGCCGCCGAACATCGTCAGCAGCGGCGCCTTGCCGCGCCTCGCGTCGAACGTCATGGCGCCATCCCGCGCGGCGCGCCTGCTGGCGGGGCCACGACCATGTTGGCGCCGGAAATCGTCCTGATCACGTCGGACGGTTCGACCCGCTCGCGAAAATAGCGGTTGGCCGCGTCGCAGAGATAGGCGACGTCGGCCGCCGCCATCGACACCACCGCGGGATCGCCCTTGAACGCGTGGCCCACGGTGCCGATCAGCGTGAAATCGCGCTCATAGGGGCTGGCGAAAATCAGCCGCCGGTCGGTGTTCTGGAAGACGTAGACGTTGTCGGTCTCGAACAGGCGCCGGACGACGATCTGGCTGATCTGGACCGCGCCGGCGCTGCGGCGGCGGCATGCGCAAGACGGTTTCGGCGACGGAAGCGGTCCAGGCGCCGGACGCATTGGCCAGCGCCCGCGCCGTGATCACCTGGCGATGGCCGCGATCGATCACCGCCAGCCGCCAGACGTCGAGCCGGTCGGCGCGAACGCAGCGCGCGCCGGTGCGGATGTCGGCGCCCCGCTCCGCGGCATCGACGGCATTGGCGATCACCAGCCGCGAATCGTCCACCACGCAATCGGAATATTCGAACGCGGTGCCGAACGGCCGCTTCAGCGCGTTGCCGATCGGATGGTGCGTGACATCGACCGTCGCCGAAGCCGGCAGATTGCGTGCGCGAGGCAAGCCGGTCGTAGAGCAGCAACCCCGACCGCAGCAGCCACGGCGGACGCTCGTCGGAATGGGCGGGGATCGCGAACCGCATCGGACGCACCAGATGCGGCGCGATCCGCAGCCAGATGTCACGCTCGGCCAGCGCCGCGCGCACGCGAAGAAACGCCCTGCGCTCCAGCACGGCCGAGATCGCCATGAATCAGCCGCGGCGAGGCCGAGGATGCGGCCGAACCGAGGTCGCCCTGCTCCAGCAGGATCACCCGCAGGCCGCGTCCCGCGGCGTCGCGCGCCACGCTGACGCCGTTCAAGCCGCCGCCGATGATCGCAAGATCGTAGTCCGCCATGCGCACGATCTATAGCGTTTTCGAGCGAAGTGGCTACCGGTTCGCCGTGAGACGAAAACGCGTCAAGCAAAAAGATAAAGCTCGGTCCGATTCACCCGGAATCGAAGCTCTAGCCGGTCTTGCGCGCAGGCTCCATGGCATTGCCGCCGCTGCGGCCGACCAGCGCGGCGTACTGCCCGATCGGCAGCGGTTTGCCGATGAAATAGCCCTGCACCGCGTCGCAGCCCTCGTCGGCGAGGAAGCCGAGTTGCTCCTGGGTTTCCACGCCCTCGGCGACGATCGACATTTCCAGGCCGTGGCCGAGGCCGATCACGGCGCGGACGATCGCCGCCGATTGCGGATTGCGTCCGAGATTGATGACGAAGGCGCGGTCGATCTTGATCTTGTCGAACGGGAACGCCTGCAGATAGCTCAGCGAGGAATAGCCGCTGCCGAAATCGTCCATGGAAATGCGCACGCCGAGCGCCTTCAGCCGCCGCAGCAGCGCCAGACCGCGATCGAAATCCTCGATCAGCACGCCCTCGGTGATTTCGAGCTCGAGCCGGCCGGGCGCAAGGCCGGTTTCGAGCAGGATGGAATGCACGAGACCGACCACATCGCCGTGCATGAACTGCGCCGGCGACAGGTTGACCGCGATCTGCAGCGGCATCGGCCAGGACGCGGCCTCGCGGCAGGCTTCGCGCAGGATCCATTCGCCCATCTCGACGATCAGGCCGCTTTCTTCCGCGAGCGGAATGAAATCGCTCGGCGGAACGAAGCCGCGCACCGGATGCAGCCACCGCGCCAGCGCCTCGAAGCCGATGATCTCGCTGGCGGCGACGGTCTGGCCGCGACATCGCCTGCGGCTGATAATGCAGCGACAGCTCGCCGTTCTTGATCGCGAGCGAGAGATCCTGATGCAGCACGCGGCGATCGCGGATCTGCTGGTCCATCTCGGGCTCGTAGATGCTGATCGAGCCGCGCGATTTCGCCTTGGCGCGGAACAACGCCGCGCCGGCATTGGCCAGCAGCGAAGCGGCGTCGGCGCCGTTGTGCGGGAATACCGAGATGCCGGTGGTCACGCCGGTGCGAACCGATTTGCCGTCGATCTGGAACTCGTTCGCCAGCGCTTCGGCGAGCTGCTCGGCCAGCAGCATGCCGGCGACGGGCTGCTTGCCGTCGATGATCAGTCCGAACTCGTCGCCGCGAGAGCCGGGCCACGACGCCGCCGCGCGCCGAGGCCTGGAGGCGGCGCGCCACTTCGATCAGCAGCTTGTCGCCGGTCGCATGGCCGAACACGTCGTTGATTTCCTTCAGCCCGTCGAGGTCGAGCGACAGCACCGCGAATTCCTCGTCGGTGCCTTCGCAGGCCTCGATCATCTGCGCCAGCGCCTGCAGGAACGCCGCGCGGTTCGGCAGATCGGTCAGGCCGTCATGATAGGCCATGTGGGCCATGCGCGATTCGGTCTGGCGGCGGTCGGTGACGTCCTCGTGGGTCTTGATCAGATATTGCGGCTCGCCGGCTTCATCCAGCACCGTCATGCGGCGGGTCAGGAACAGCCGCAAGCCGTCCTTGGTGCTGATCGGATGTTCCTCGGTGAGCAGGCCGCGCTTCTTGATCGCCGCCTCGTCGCGCGCGATGATCAGCTTGGCTTCCCTCGGATTGAAGATATCGGCGGCGGTCAGGCCGGTGGCATCCTCGCGCCGGCGGTTGAGGATGGTCTCGGCGCTGCGATTGGCGAGCAGATATCGTCCGTCGCTGACGCGCTCGACGATCAGCGAGACCGGAATGTTGTCGACCACCAGTTCGAGAAACTTCTTGGTGTTTTCCAGTTCCTGGGACAGCGACTGGCGCTCGGTGACGTCGTCGAACAGCGCGATCAGGAATTCCGGCTCGTTCTTCTCGTTGCGCGCGATCACGCGGTTGCTGGCGAGCACGCGCTTCTCCGAGCCGCGCTCGACCACGAATTCGTTGCGGAACTGGCCATCCGGCGAATTCGATCGCCGCCTGGTCCGCCGCTTCGATGCTCGCCGTCGTCTCGGGGCGGAAAATCTCATCGGCGCGCTTGCCGACGATGATGTCGCGGGAGAAGCGCGAGAAGCGCTCGAACGCACGGTTGGCGAAAATGTAGCGGCCGTCCTCGATGCTCTTGGCGGCCACGCAGACCGGAACGTTGTCGAGCACCGATTCCAGGAACTGCTTGGTCGATGCAAGCTGCCTGCGAAAGCCTGCGCTGCTCGCTGCAATCCTCATGCGTCGCCACCGAACCGCCATTCGGCAGCGCAAAGTATTTGACCAGAACCGACCGTCCGTCGGGCAGTTCGGTGATGAGGCCCTCCGGGCCGCTCGGCGTATTTGTAGAAATCCTCGACGCTGACGTCGAGCATGCCGCGCTTGAGCCGCAACTCCAGCAGTTCGCGGCCCGGTCATGTCCTGGGGAATATCCGAGCGCGTCAGGCCGTAGATCTCGAGATAGCGATCGTTGCAGAACACGATCCGCTCCTGCGCGATCGGTCATCACCACGCCCTGGTTGAGATTGTTCAGGGCGGAGCTGACAAACGCATTTCGGCGCAGCTGCGAGCGCTTGACCCTGCGCAGGGCCGAATGGATCCAGAGCGCGATCGGCCGCCAGAAACGAACAGACGACGATGCCGCCGATCAGCATTTCCCAGACCATGTTGGGGTCGGCCGAGCCGACATAGCTCGTCGGCGCAAAGTTGTCGGACAGGCCCCAGGCGGCCCGCAACGGCGCAACGGTGGCGATCAGGCACACGACGGCCTGCGCAGGAATCAAGTTCTTGCCGCCTGCCTGCCAATTCTTGCCAGCCATCGTCCACCCGCGGATTTCGAGCGCGGAGTGTCTGGCTTCACGGGTTTGGATCGGGTAAACGCGTACCCTTGCAACCGAAAATGTGACTTAAATTACGGCAATTGCCCTGACATGATTAATGCTTCACTAACGGGAGCCCGGTTGGAAAGCGTTCCGAGACGAATTCAACGGGTTGTTGGAAGAGCGTTCCGCCCGATATGAGCGATAATGCGACGCGTATCGGCTGCAGTTGGACGCGCGGCAACGGCGGCTGCCGGGTCGAACGCCCGCAAGTCCGGATCCGAAGCCGCGAATGGACAAGGTTGAGTGCGTCGTTATCGGTGCCGGGGTGATCGGCCTTGCGGTCGCGCGGCGGCTGGCGCAGGCCGGCCGCGAGGTGATCGTGCTGGAGGCGGCCGAAGGCATCGGCACCGTCACCTCGTCGCGCAACAGCGAGGTGATCCACGCCGGCATCTATTATCCCGGCCGGCAGCCTGATGGCGCGGATGTGCGTCGGCGGCAAGCGCGCGCTCTATCGATATTGCAGGGATCACGGCATCCCGCATCGCAATTGCGGCAAGCTGATCGTCGCGACGACGCCGAAGGAAACCGAGAAGCTGCAATCGATCAGGGCGCATGCCGAGGCCAATGGCGTGCTCGATCTGCAGAACGCTGTCCGGCGCCGAGCCGCGCGGGCGCTGGAGCCGGCGCTGAACTGCGACGCCGCGCTGCTCTCGCCCTCCACCGGCATCATCGACAGCCATGCCTTCATGCTGGCGCTGCGCGGCGACGCCGAAGATGCGGGCGCGGCCTTTGCCTTTCACACGCCGCTGCTGCGCGCCAGAGCGGTGGCGGGCCGGCATCGAGCTCGACGCCGGCGGCGAGGCGCCGATGTCGCTTGAATGCCGGCTTCTGGTCAACGCCGCCGGGCTCGCCGCGCCCGCGGTCGCGCGCAGCATCGACGGCATGCCGATCGAGCTGATTCCGCCGGCCTATCTCGCCAAGGGAAACTATTTCAGTTGCAGCGCGCGGGCGCCGTTTTCGCACCTGATCTATCCGGTGCCCGAGCCCGGCGGGCTCGGCGTGCACCTCACCCTCGACATGGCCGGACAGGCCCGGTTCGGTCCCGACGTGGAATGGGTCGATGCGATCGATTACGCCGTCGATCCGGCGCGGGCGGAGCGGTTTTATCCGGCCATCCGGCGCTACTGGCCGACGCTGCCGGACGGCGCGCTGATGCCGAGCTATTCGGGAATCCGACCGAAGATCGTGCCGCCGGCGGTCGCCGCGCAGGATTTCCTCATCCAGGGGCCGCGGGACCATGGCGTCGACGGGCTGATCAATCTGTTCGGGATCGAATCGCCGGGACTGACGTCATCGCTGGCGATCGCCGATCATGTCGGCGAGCTTGGCGGGCGCATGAGCCGGCTTCAGGCGCTGGCAACCTGCCGCGAAAGGTTGCTGCGGGGATACAACTCGTGCGAGCAGCATCCGGTCAAGCGCACCTCACGGGTGCGCCCATCGCGGATGTCGCCGATGCGTCGGATGTACTGGCGCAGCGGAGGCTAGTGCAGCGTCTCGCCGGCGGTATGCTTCAACCGCTCGATCTCGTCCTTGACCATCAATTTCCGGCGCTTCAGCTCGACAATTTGCAGGTCGTCCGTTGAAAGGTGCACGAGGGCTTCATGCAATTCGTTTTCGAGAATCTTGTGTTTGCGTTCCAGTTCAACGAGATGCGCCTGAATTGCCATACGAAACCTCCTCGGTGGGATGAAGACCTCAGATTCGATCCGGACAAGGGAGTGTACACGAGCCGGTCGAATCTGTCGATGGGTATCGAAAATTGCGCCCTCATATTTCGGCTGTCATCTGTAACGAATCGTGAGTACGGAACCCGCGCCCAGCTTGCGCCTGGGCCCGGCAGGGACGATATTCCCCCAAGCGGCTTCCGCAACCTTTCGCAATCTCATCGCGTTTTTCAGCTAACGTACACCATGACCGACGAAGATGAGCGCGAACTCGAAAACGAGCTCGCACGGCTGCAGCAGGAGCACCGCGATCTCGACGCGGCGATCGATGCCTTGCATCAATCTCCCGCGCCGGATTTGTTGCGGCTGCAACGGCTGAAGAAGCGCAAGCTGCAACTGCGCGACCGCATCGCCTTCATCGAAGACCAGATCACGCCGGACATCATTGCCTAGATCGGTCGTTCGGGCAGCGTGGAAGACGCGGCCCCGGATCGGCAATTGCACGTCATCAAACGCCGCCGATCAACTCGCGCAGCACCGACGTCACCTGCAACGGGCTGTAAGGCTTCGGCAAAAATCGCCCGCCTTCAGGCAAATCCGTTTCCCGCACGCCGACGTGGCCGGAGGTCGCGACGATCTTGATCGGCGGCCAGCGGCCGCGAACGGCGCGGGCGAGCTTCAGCCCGTCCATCGAGCCCGGCATCTGGATATCGGTGAAAACCACGGTGATGTCCCGGCGCGTTTCCAGAATTTCGATCGCCTGATCGGCATTCGCGGCCTCGACGACTTCGAACCCGACACCGGCGATCATGTCGACCGCATCCATTCGCAGCAGGAACTCGTCCTCGACGATCAGCACCACGGGTCTTTTGAAATCGCACAAGACCCATGCGACCCTCCCCCTGCGGAATAGGCGTTAAGCGCCGGATCTTGTTTTCGTTCCTCACCATAGGACTTTCGGACGGCGCGCCCAGTCTGCGGGCGCAGCTGCCGCCGCGCCCTTCGAGCCGCGCAAATCGTCGGAGGCGGGCCTATCTGTCCGCTTGACTCCACGAGAACAAAATAGGAACATCGAGACCCGTCCCGCCAATCTGGGGAATATCGCCATGTCCGAAACTTCCTCACTGTCCGACGTCAGCCGCTATGAACAGGCCTGCGACCAGGCCATCGCGATGTGCGACGGCAACCTGCGCAGCACGATCAAGGCGCTGATCATGGCGAACGAATATCTGGAAAGCGAATTGCATGGAATTGCAGGCGGCGGTCTCGAGCGGCTGCGCGCCGGCGGGCGTCTCGAGCAGCGATGCCGCCTGAGTCAATCGAACCGGAGCCAATGGAGCCACGACCATGGCCGATGTCACCTATTACGTCGCAATGCCGTTCCTGCACGACGATACCGGCTCGCCGGTCGCGGGAGCGGCGGAAGAATGCCAGAGTTCGTCGGGCGCGTTGCGGCGCGCGGAAGTCTTGTCGAGGGCCGCCGGCAGCATCGGCGCGGTCGCCTTCAGCCGCACCGGCGATCCCATGATCGGCGAATTCGGCGATGCCCAATTGCTGCAGGAAATTCGGCAACGTGCCGGATGATCTGAGCGGGCTGTAGGCGCGATGACTTCCCAATCGTCATCGCTCTATCTGTTTATCGAGCATGATCTCGCGCAACGCGTTCCGCGTTTGTCGCGAGGGAAACCGGCGTCCACTTTCCGATCAGCCGCGGCATCACCGCAATTCGCGGAAGAACGCGCGCACCTCGTCGGCGAGCAATTCCGGCTGTTCCAGCGCCGCGAAATGCCCACCCCTGGGCATGACGCTCCAGCGGCGAATGTCGGTGAACACGCGCGCCGCGACCGTGCGCGGCGGCTTGAGGATTTCGCGCGGAAATTGCGCGTAGCCGGTGGGCACCGAGATCGTATCGCCGGCGGGCAGGATCGCCGAGCCGTGAAGGCGGGCATAATAGGGCCAGAACGACGAGCCGATCGCGCCCGGTGAACCAGTAGAGCGCGATGTCGGCGAGCATGCGGTCCCGGCTGATCGCGCGCTCGACGTCGCCGCCGCAATCGGACCAGGCGCGGAATTTCTCCACGATCCACGCGGCAAGGCCCGGCGGGCGAATCCGTGAGGCCGAACGCAAGCGTCTGCGGGCGCGTGCCCTGGATCCACTGATAGCCGGTCTCCTCGCGCATCCATTGCGCCAGTTCGCTCAGGTAACGCCGCTCCTCCTCGGTCGGATTGGGAAAGGCGGCGGGATCGCGGCCTGCGGCCATCATCAGATTGATGTGGATGCCGATCATCCGGTCGGCGTACGCATAGCCGAGCCGGCTGGTGACCGCGGCTCCCCAGTCGCCGCCTTGCGCGCCGAAGCGGGCATAGCCGAGCACGTCATGCATGAGGGCGGCGACACAATCCGCCATTTCGGGAACGCCGAACCGCTTCTGGCCGGGTTGGAACGACAGGCCGTATCCCGGCAAGGACGGCGCCACCACGGTGAAGGCGTCGCGCGCATCGCCGCCGAAGCGTGCCGGATCGGTGAGGCGCGGGATGATATCGAGAAACTCGAACACCGAGCCGGGCCAGCCGTGCAGCAACAGCAACGGCATCGGATCGGGGCCGACGCCGGGCACATGCAGGTAGTGCAGGTCGACGCCGTCGAGCGGAACGCGGAATTGCGGAAAGGCGTTCAGCGCGGCTTCCTCGGCCCTCCAGTCGAATCTGTCGCGCCAGTATTCCGGTGAGCTCGCGAAGATAGGCGACATCGGTGCCGTAGGCCCACGCCTCGCCGGGCGCCTGGTCGGGAAAGCGCGTGCGGGCAAGACGGTCGCGGAGGTCGGCGATGTCGGCATCCGGGATGCGAAGCGTGAATGGGGTGGATTTGATGGTCATGATCCTGCAGGTCGCATTTCTGGAAACCCTCAGCGCCGTCCGCGCGGCGTCAGGTTGTCGGGGATCTCGCCTACACTTCATGCCGCCTTGCGCCTTGCGCACATACATCGCGCTGTCGGCTTCTTCCAGCGCCCGGCCTGCTTCCGCATGCGGGCCGAGAATGGCAACGCCGGCGGAGGCGCCCGCCGTGACGGTGCGGCCGCGAAACGTGAAGCTCGAGCCGGTCGATGGCTTGTTCCAGCGCCGCCGCTTTCGCCCTGGCGTCGGTCTCGCTCAGGTTCCACAACAACAGCGCAAACTCGTCGCCGCCGAGCCGCCCGATCACGTCGGAGGAGCGCACCTGACGCGACAGCGTGGCCGACGATGGCCTTCAGCACCTGATCGCCCGCGGCGTGCCCGAAGGCGTCGTTGATCGGCTTCAGGCGATCGACGTCGAGCACGATCAGCGCGCCGCTCGCATGATAGCGCTTGATGTAGGCGATCGAGCGATGGAGCTCGCGCTCGAAGCCGCGCCGGTTCGGAATATCCAGCAGGAAATCGGTATCGGCGTGACGCCTGCAGTTCCTCGATCCGCTTGAGCGCCCGCGCCAGTTGGGTCCTGAGCCGGCGAATGGTCGGCTTGGCGTCATTGGGCAGCGACCGGCAGCCGAGAGGCCGACGCCGGCGCGCTGGCGGCGCGGCGACGCGCGCCTTGCGCGCACACCGCTTTTGCGGCGTTTCGCGGCCCCTGGCGCGGTCGCCCTGATTTTCTTCTTCATGGGCATCGCTTAAGAAGGCTTGCCGGAATTCACCAAGACAGGATAGTCCATTCCGGACCCCTTGCCACGCCTTGCCGAACCTTGGGCCGATCCTATAATCCGGCCTATGTTTTTGGATTCCCGAAAGAATTAACCGCATGCCCGCCCCCGTCGCCATCATCATGGGAAGCCAGTCGGACTGGGAGACCATGCGCCACGCCGCCGAAACCCTGGCACGCGCTCGGCGTCGCCAGCGAGAAACACATCGTCTCGGCGCATCGCACCCCGGACCGGCTGTTCGCCTTTGCCAGGGGCGCCAAGGCGGCCGGCTTCAAGATCATCATCGCCGGCGCCGGCGGCGCGGCGCATCTGCCGGGCATGACCGCGTCGCTGACGGAACTTCCGGTATTCGGCGTCCCGATCGAATCCAAGGCGCTGTCCGGCGTCGATTCGCTCTATTCCATCGTCCAGATGCCGGCCGGCGTTCCCGGTCGGGACGCTGGCGATCGGCAAGGCCGGCGCCATCAACGCCGCGCTGCTCGCGGCCAGCGTGCTCGCGCTGAACGATCCGGCGCTGTCCGGCAGGCTTGCCGCCTGGCGCAAGGCAGCAGACCGAGGCGGTCGGCGAGCGCCCGGAGGGATCGGCGTGACTGCCTCACCTCAGGTGAAGCTGAAGCCCGGCGACACCATCGGAATTCTCGGCGGCGGACAATTGGGCCGGATGCTGGCGATGGCGGCGGCGCGGCTCGGCCTGCGCTGCCAGGTGTTTTCGCCGGACCCGGATTCGCCGGCGTTCGACGTGGTGCTGAACGCGACCTGCGCCGAATATGCCGACGTCGAGGCGCTGGAGTTGTTCGCCAATGACGTCGACGTCATCACCTACGAATTCGAGAACGTGCCGGCGGCGGCCGCGATGATCCTGGCGGCGCGGCGTCCGGTGCTGCCCGACCGGAAGATCCTGGAAACCACGCAGGACCGCCTCGCCGAGAAGGATTTCGTGAAACGGCTCGGCATCGGCACCGCCGACTACGCCGATGTGTCGTCGGCGGCTAGCCTGCGCGCCGCGATCGCGCGCATCGGCCTGCCCGCCGTGCTCAAGACCCGCCGCTTCGGCTATGACGGCAAGGGCCAGGCGATCATCCGCGACGGCGATGATCCGGATCAGGATCTGGGAGGATCTCGGCACCAGATCCGCCATCCTCGAGGCCTTCATTCCCGTTCGAGCGCGAGATCTCGGTGATCGCCGCGCGCTCGGCCAGACGGCCAGGTCGAATGCTTCGACGTCACCGAAAACGAGCATCGCGACCACATCCTGAAGATCTCGCGCGCGCCGGCCGATATTCCCGACGCACTGGCGGCACAGGCGCGCGCCATCGCGGAGACGATCGCCAACGCGCTCGAATTATGTCGGCGTGCTCGCGGTCGAGATGTTCGTGGTGCAGGGCGATGGCGGGCCGACAGGTGCTGGTCAACGAGATCGCGCCGCGGGTGCACAATTCCGGGCACTGGACGCTCGACGGCGCGTCGATCTCGCAGTTCGAGCAGCACATCCGCGCCATTGCCGGCTGGCCGCTGGGCAAGCCGGTCCGTCACGGCCCGGTCACCATGACCAACCTGATCGGGGACGAGATCAACAGCTACGAGCAATGGCTGACCGTTCCCGGCGCCACCGTCCACCTCTACGGCAAGGGCGCGCCGCGGCCGGGCCGCAAGATGGGGCATGTGACTCAGGTCGGGACAGATCCCGCCGAAAACCGCCTGATCGGCGCCAAACAGCCTGGATTTCGCCGGGCCAGGCTCTGAGCAATTGCCGTCGCGCCGGTGGACATTCGGCGCCTTTGTCTGATACATCCGCGCGCTCAAGGTTAAGGGCCAGGCCTTTCTGCCAGCTCTTTGCTTTACCAGAATTCCAATCCGATCAATGGAAAGAGGATGCCGCGTGCAGGTTCTCGTTCGCGATAACAATGTCGATCAAGCCCTCAAGGCGCTGAAGAAGAAGATGCAGCGCGAGGGTATTTTCCGCGAGATGAAGCTCCGCGGTCATTACGAAAAGCCCTCCGAGAAGAAGGCCCGCGAAAAGGCCGAAGCCGTGCGCCGCGCGCGCAAGCTCGCCCGCAAGAAGCTGCAGCGCGAAGGCCTGCTGCCGATGAAGCCGAAGCCGGTGTTTGGCGCCGGTCCCGGCGCCGAGCGCGGTGGTCCTGGCGGCCGTGGCGGTCCCGGCGCCGGGCCGCGCGGGATCGCGCTGATCAAGAATTTCGCAGATTCGAATTCGATAACGCGGGCCTTGAGCCCGCGTTATTTTTTTTGAACGATGCATTTTGCGCACGCGCCGGGCTAACAATGCTGCGTAAGCCGCGCGAGCGTTCTGCATCGATGAATCATTCCGGTTCCCCGGCATTTCTTCCGGAGCTTCGCGGCGCGGCTTGCGCGCGCTTGCGCGCCGATCTTGCTGGTCGCGATCGCGCTCGGCGGCTGCTCGATCAATCTCGGATCGTTGCTCGCCGGCGTCCGATAGCGAGGCACCGAAGGCGCCGAAAGCCGCTCCGGCCGGAGCCAGCGACGCCGACGCGCAGGCCTACAACATCGCGCGGCCAGGCGCTGGCACGATCCGGAAAGACCGAGGAGGCGCTCGCCGAGTTCGATCGCGGCGATCGCCGTCGATCCCCACAATGCGGACGCGCTGTACAATCGCGGCCTGCTCTATCAGGGCGAAAAGCAGCATCAGCTCGCGATCGACGATTTCACCGCGGCCAACGGCCTGACGCCGCAGCGGGCCGAGCCGCTGCTCGGCCGCGCGATCAGTTACCTCGCGCTCGACAAGGTCAAGGAGGCCGCCGCCGATCTCGACGAGGCCGTCGCAGGCCGACCCGCAGAACGCGCAGATCTGGACCACGCCGAGGACTTGCCTATGAGCGTCTCGGCGACAAGACCAAGGCCGCCGGCTCCTACGGCCAGCGCCATCAACCTTCGTCCCAGGGATGAGGCCGCGCGAAGCGGCTTTGGCGCGCGTCGGCGGCAGGGCCAGACTAGGAGTAGATGACCCGGTCTTGTTATCACCCGGTCCGGCTATTTCGGCAAGACCGCGTGAAACACCGACTTCGCCGCGAGCAGCATGTCTTCGGCGACGGTGGTGTGTTCCCGCCTTGCGGCGGATCCCACGGCCTCGGCACGCAGATCGAGCGGTCGGAGAGGGCGGCGAGCGGCCTCCGGAATGTCGGCCGGCGGCGATCGGACGGCGCGGATCGTCGGTCCGCGGCTGGCCGGGACCCGTTGTGACGATCCCGGCGCGCTGAACCGAACGTCTCGGCCGCGGGCGTGGAGACCATGATCGGCGGCGGAAGCGGCCGGACCGTCGGCGGCGACTACCACCGGCGCTGCGACCGTGGGCGCTGAGGCGACACGCGGCGCATCCGGCGACGCGGGCGGCTTCCTGGGCCGCGGCGAACCATCGCCGGTGCCGCGCAGCCGCTCGATCGCCGCGCGCGCCAGGTCGTTGGCGTCGCGATGCTCGTTCGACGGGCGCCGCGCCTCAGCCGGCGGAGCGGTGTTCGGCGCGGCGACAACAGGTGCGACTGCCGCCGGCATGGGCGGCGAGACCGGCACCGGCGCGGACTTGGCAACGGCCTTTTCGCGCGGGCGCGGCTGGTGACGGCGTGTCTCGGCGGGAATGCTCGCGGTTTCCACCGGCTTGTCAGCCGGCTTTCTCGGCTGACCGGATTTTTCCTGGGGCTTTTCCAGCGACCGCCGGCCTTTCGGCGGCGGTCTTCTCAAGGATGGCCTTTTCGGAGATACCCTTCGCCGTGACCCCCGGCTCCGGGAGGTTGCCGCTCGGCGGATGCTGCGGCCGGCTTGACGTCGGCTTTCACGTCGGCCTTCTTCGGGCTCGGCCCGGGACACCGCGGCGGCGACGGGCGCGTCCGCGGCGGGCTTGGTGACGATGTAATGATTGACGATGTAGGCCCCGATGATGGTCGCAGCCACCGACGGCAGTATGTCCATCGCGAATTTCGAGAGGTATTTCAGCATGCCGGCCACTCCCGCGCCGCGGTTTGATGCGGAAACTTTGAGGCACATTGAGGGATCAACTGCGACAGATCGGTGGCAATCGGGCAAATGCCGTTGCTTATGGTTTCAATTCGACTTCCAGGAACACGATTTCGTCGCCGGTTTCGTTGAGCACGTCATGCTCGACCCCGGCCTTGCGGAAGTAGGATTTGCCGGCGCCGAGCTGCGCCTTGGAGCGTTCCCCGTTGGGCGCCACGATGGTCATTTCGCCCGCGGTCACGGGAACGATGACATAGTCCATCTGGTGGATGTGATGCCCGGTGGCGCTGCCGGGCGCCAGCCGCCACTCGGTGACGCGGACCTCTGCCGTGTCGACCTGAACATCCGATTTGGCGCTGATCATTTTCCAATCCTCTCCGGCCGGTCACGGCACGAACACCAGGAATACGAATACGGCAAATACCACCAGGTGAACCAGCCCGAACAGGATGTTGGTGCGGCCGGTGCCGAAGGGCGGGCATCGCGGCATCGGGCCGTGGGCGCTCATGTGGTCACATCCTCAAAGCCGGGCATGCACTATGCGCCATGCAGCGCCAGCCGTCAGCCTTTTGAAGCATCGATGAACCGCCGAGCCGTTTCGATCGCACCATAATCGTCCAGATCGTTGTGGCCTCCTTCGGGAAACCGCACGAATTGTTTCGGCTGATGGGCGAGCGCGAACAGGCGCTCGCCGAAACCTATCGGAATGGTGGGATCGCGCGCGCCATGCATGATCAGGAGGGGAGCCGTGACGCGCGCGATGCGCTCGATCGGAGCGAAATTGATCCCTTATCAGCCAGCGGACCGGCGCAATCCGAAACGCCGCGGCGGCAACGTCCGCGATCGAGGTATAAGGGGCTTCCAGGATGACTCTTCCCACCGGCTGCTCGGCGGCCAGCGCGACCGCCACACCGCTGCCGAGCGAAAAGCCCCAGACGACAATGCGGTCCGCACTGTATCGCGCCGTCGTAAAGGCATAGGCGGCCGCCGCGTCCGCGAGCAGCCCGTGCTCGCTCGGCTGTCCACTCGAGCCGGCATAGCCGCGATAGGACAGCGCGACGACGCCGGTCCCGTCAGCGATGATGTCGCGAAAGCGGCCGAAGAAGCCGGCCAGAAAATCGCCATTGCCGTGAAAATAGAGCACGACCGGATGGCCCGGCTTCGCCGGAACGTGCCAGACGATGACCTTCTCGCCATCCGCCGTGGCGAGAACATGCTCTTCAGCTTCCGGAAAACCGGCCGCCTCGGGCGTCGTGCGCACCGTTTGCGGTATCGGAAAGATGAACGCGCGCTGCGCGAAGAACAGCACCGCAAGACCGCCGAGATAGCCGACCGCTGCGAGAACGACGAGCCATTTCAGGACGGTCATAGGTTCCCGCGAATCGGACTCACATCGCCTTGACGATGTTCTCGGTCATCTTCTTGGCGTCGCCGAGCAGCATCATGGTGTTGTCGCGGTAGAACAGCGGATTGTCGATGCCGGCATAGCCCGACGCCAGCGAGCGCTTGATGAACATCACGGTGCCGGCCTTCCAGACCTGCAGCACCGGCATGCCGTAGATCGGCGATTTCGTGTCGTCCTCGGCGGCCGGATTGGTGACGTCGTTGGCGCCGATCACGAAGGCGACGTCGGCCTGCGCGAATTCCGAATTGATGTCCTCGAGTTCGAACACCTCGTCATAGGGCACATTGGCTTCGGCCAGCAGCACGTTCATGTGGCCGGGCATGCGGCCGGCGACCGGGTGAATCGCGTATTTCACCTCGACGCCTTCCTTCTTGAGCTGGTCGGCCATTTCGCGCAGCGCATGCTGCGCCTGCGCCACCGCCATGCCGTAGCCGGGCACGATGATGACCTTCTGCGCGTTCTTCATGATGAAGGCGGCGTCGTCGGCCGAGCCGAGCTTGACCGGCCGCACTTCGCCACCCGCGCCCGCGCCCGCGGCGGCGGTCTCGCCGCCGAAGCCGCCGAGGATGACCGAGATGAAGGAGCGGTTCATCGCGTGGCACATGATGTAGGACAGGATCGCGCCGGATGAGCCGACCAGCGCGCCGGTGATGATCAGCGCCGAGTTGCCGAGCGTGAAGCCGATGCCGGCGGCGGCCCAGCCGGAATAGGAGTTCAGCATCGAGATCACGACCGGCATGTCGGCGCCGCCGATCGGGATGATCATGAGCACGCCGAGCGCCAGCGCGATGATGGTGATCAGCCAGAAGTCGAGCGCGCTGCCCGAGATCACCAGAGGCCGACGATGAAGAACACCAGCGCGAGCGCCGAGCACGATGTTGATGACGTGGCGCGCCGGCAGGATGATCGGCGCGCCGCTCATGCGGGCCGACAGTTTCAGGAACGCGATCACCGAGCCGGTGAAGGTCAGCGCGCCGATGGCGACGCCGAGCGACATTTCGACCAGGCTCTGCGGATGGATGTGTGCCGGGCGTGCCGATGTCGAAGGCTTCGGGCGCGTAGAACGCGCCGGCCGCGACCAGCACCGCGGCCATGCCGACCAGCGAGTGGAAGGCGGCGACCAGTTCCGGCATCGACGTCATCGGCACCCGGCGCGCGATCACCGCGCCGATGGAGCCGCCGATGGCGACGCCGAGCACGACCAGCAGCCAGGCCGATGCCGTCGGCCGGCGGATGGTTGGCGAGCGTGGTGACGATCGCGATCGCCATGCCGATCATGCCGAAGAAATTGCCCTGGCGGCTCGACGCCGGGCTCGACAGCCCGCGCAGCGACAGGATGAACAGCACACCCGCGACGAGGTATAAAACTGCAGCCAGATTGGCGTTCATCTAGAGGCCCCCATTGTCTTCGTCACCACGAGGTGCACGCCGTTCACTTGGCTTTCTTCTTGTACATCGCCAGCATGCGCTGGGTGACCAGGAAGCCGCCGAAGATATTCACGCAGGCGAAGATCAGCGCGACGAAGCCGAAACCGCGCGCCCAGCCGCTGCCGCTCGAGATCAGT
This sequence comes from uncultured Alphaproteobacteria bacterium, assembly GCA_963735835.1. GTDB lineage: Bacteria > Pseudomonadota > Alphaproteobacteria > Rhizobiales > Xanthobacteraceae > Bradyrhizobium. The sequence goes on from CAVTNA010000068.1 coordinate 27,923, forward strand.
CGCGACGCCGACCGCGAGCAGCGCGCCGACCACGATCACCGAGGAGATCGCATTGGTCACCGACATCAGCGGCGTATGCAGCGCAGGGGTCACCGACCACACCACGAAATAGCCGACGAACACGGCGAGCACGAAAATCGACAGCCGGAACACGAAGGGATCGACGGCCTGCGCGATATGATCCATGGCGGCTCTCCTTAGGTCTTCGGCTGGAAGTTCGGATGAATGACGGCGCCGTCCCTGGTCAGCGCGGTGGCCTTGACCAGTTCGTCGTCCCACTTCACCGCGAGCGCCTTGGTCGATTTGTCGACCAGCGTCTCGATGAAGGAAAACAGGTTGCGCGCGTAAAGGCTCGAGGCCGAGGCCGCGACGCGGCCGGCGACGTTGGTGTAGCCGACGATCTTGATGCCGCCGACATCGGCGACTTCGCCGGCCTTGGCGCCCTCGACATTGCCGCCGCGCTCGACCGCGAGATCGACCAGCACCGAGCCCGGCTTCATCGACTTCACCATCTCCGCGGTGACGAGGCGCGGCGCCGGCCGGCCCGGGATCAGCGCGGTGGTGATGATGATGTCCTGCTTCTTGATGTGCTCGGCGGTCAGCGCCGCCTGCTTGGCCTGATACTCTTTCGACATTTCCTTGGCGTAGCCGCCGGCGGTCTCCGCCTGCTTGAATTCCTCGTCCTCGACCGCGAGGAATTTGGCGCCGAGACTTTCGACCTGCTCTTTCACGGCCGGACGCACGTCGGTCGCGGTGACGACGGCGCCAAGCCGGCGCGCGGTCGCGATCGCCTGCAGGCCGGCGACGCCGACGCCCATCACGAACACCTTGGCCGCGGGAATCGTGCCGGCCGCGGTCATCATCATCGGAAAGGCGCGGCCGAAGGCCTCCGCCGCCTCGATCACCGCGCGGTAGCCGGCGAGATTGGCCTGGCTCGACAGCACGTCCATCACCTGGGCGCGGGTGATGCGCGGCATCAATTCCATCGCGAAGGCCGATATGCCGGCGTCCGCCATCGCCTTCAGCGCCGCGTCGTTGCCATAGGGATCCATGATCGCGATCACCAGCGCGCCGCGCTTGTAGCTGGCAAGCTCGCTCGCCTCCGGCCGCTTCACCTTGATGACGATGTCGGCGTCCTTGAGCGCATCGGCGCTGACGGTGGCGCCGGCCGCGGTGAATTCGGAATCCGGCAGGCCCGACTTGATGCCGGCGCCCGGCTCGACGGCGATATCGACGCCCAACGCCTTGAATTTCTTCACGGTGTCGGGCGACGCCGCGACCCGCGGCTCGGACGGATCGATTTCCTTGGCAACGGCAATCTTCATAAGGCCTCCGGCGGCGCGCGGTGCGCGCGTGAGCAAACTAGCGCCTGTTTGGCTAAGATGGATACCGGTTTTGCGACCGGAATATTTTCAGATCGCGCCGCCGGGCGGCGGCGCGATCGTCGCAACGATCAGGTCAGGAAAATCGCCATCATGGCGACGATGAAGAGAACGGCGGCGGTGCCGTATTTCACCAGCATGATGAAGCCTTCATAGGTCTGCTCATGGGCCGGATAATCGTTGCCGTCAGCGGTCGTGTAGGCCACTTCGTTATGCTCTGCCATCGGTGTCCCCGGTCAAGGTTCGCGTCTCGCCGTGGAATTACCGCAATCCATCCGGGAGGGCAACGGCAATGGGCTTCCTGTGCACCAGCTGCATTTGCGAGCTACTTGCGGGCCTCTTGCGGCCAATTGTCCCTGATCCAGCGGGTCAGGCCCTCTTCATCCACCTCGCCGGCCGCGAGGGAAAGGATCATGGCGGTGGCGCTTCCGGGCAGGCACCAGAAAATCGATGTCGTTGAGCCCCAGAAATACGATCATTGCGCCGAAGGCTGCGCGTTTGTTGCCGTCGACAAACGGATGGTTCCGGGCAATGCCGAAAGCATAGGCCGCTGCCAGTGCAGCTAGATCAGTTTCGCCATAGCTGAATTTGTTGATGGGACGGCCGAGCGCGGATTCCAGCATGCCCTGGTCGCGAATACCGTCCGGTCCTCCGAACAGCGCGAGCTGCTCGGCGTGGAGATCGATCAGGATCTCCACATCCAGCCAGATCGGCTCGTTCATTTTGCGAGGGCCTTGTAGGTATCCGCATAAGTGCTGAACGAACGCCGGGCGATTTCCATCGCCTTGGCGTGCTTCGGATCATATGGCGAAAGCTTTATGCCCCGCTCGGTCTGCTCGACGATATGAAGCTTGTCGCCTTCCTTCAGCTTGAGCCGGGAAAGGATGTCTTTCGACAGTATGAGACCAAGCGAATTGCCGATTTTCTTGATCTGAATGAAGTCGCCTTCAACCGTCTTGCGGGATGTCTCTGTTCATGGCAAAGCTCCGTTATACAAAATGTATAACACGACTCCAGACCTCGTTCAACAGATGTTTTACGGGCGGATGGCGTGTCAGCCCATCTCTTCCAGTTCGTCGATCATGCCCGATATCACCGAAAGGCCGCCGTCCCAGAATTTGGGATCCCTGGCATCCAGCCCGAACGGCTTGAGCAGTTCGGAATAATGCTTGGTGCCGCCGGCCGCCAGCATCGCCAGGTAGCGCTCGGCGAAACCCGCCTGCGCATTTTCGTAGACCGCGTAGAGCGAGTTCACCAGGCAGTCGCCGAACGCATAGGCATAGACGTAGAACGGCGAATGGATGAAGTGCGGAATGTACATCCAGAAACTCTCGTAGCCCGGACGGATGTCGATCGCGGGTCCCAGGCTCTCGCCTTGCACGCCGAGCCAGATTTCGCCGATGCGCTCGGCGGTGAGTTCGCCGTTCTTCCGCTCGGTATGGATGGCGCGCTCGAAGGTATAGAACGCGATCTGCCGCACCACCGTGTTGATCATGTCCTCGACCTTGCCGGCGAGCAGCGCCTGACGCTGTCTGGCGTTGCTGGTCTGCGCCAGTAGCCGCTTGAAGGTCAGCATCTCGCCGAACACGCTGGCGGTCTCCGCGAGCGTCAGCGGCGTCGGCGCCATCAGCGCGCCGTTCTTGGCCGCCAGCACCTGATGCACGCCGTGGCCGAGTTCATGGGCGAGCGTCATCACGTCGCGCGGCTTGCCCTGATAGTTCATCAGCACGTAAGGATGCGCCGACGGCGTGGTCGGGTGCGAGAACGCACCCGGCGCCTTGCCGGGCCGCACCGGCGCATCGATCCAGCGATCGGTGAAAAATCGCTCGGCGATGCTGGCCATTTCCGGCGAGAATCCGCGGTAGGCCGTCAGCACCATGTTCCTGGCTTCGGACCAGGCGATGCTGCCGGTGGCGGCGAACGGCAGCGGCGCATTGCGATCCCAGTGCGCGAGCTTCTTCTTTTTGAACCAGCCGGCCTTGAGCTGATAATAGCGATGCGACAGCCGCGGATAGGCGGCGCGGACCGAAGCCACCAGCGCATCGACGACCTCGCGCTCGACGCGGTTGTTCAGGTGCCGCGAATCCGCGACATCCCTGAATCCGCGCCAGCGGTCGGAGATCTCCTTGTCCTTGGCGAGCGTATTGGTGATGAGCGCAAAGGTCCGCTCGTTGGCCTTGAAGGTTTTCGCCAGCGCCTGCGCCGCAGCCTTGCGCTTTTCGCCGGCGCGGTCCTGCAGCAGATTCAGCGCCGGCTCGATCGCGAGCTCTTGTGCCCCGACCTTGAAGCGCAGGCCGGAGATGGTCTGGTCGAACAGCCGGTTCCAGGCGGCGTAACCGCTCTGGGATTTCTCGTGAAACAATTGCTCGACGCGATCCTCGAGCTGATACGGCTTGTCCTTGCGCAGGTCCTCGATCCACGGGCGATAATGCGCGAGTTCCGGCGCCCGCATCGCGCGTTCGATCACGGCATCGTCGATCCGGTTGAGCTCGAGCGCGAAGAACAACAGATGCACCGACGCATTGGTCAGCCGCTCGGAGACGTCGCCGTAGAATTTGGAGATCGCGGGATCGACGCTGTCGCCGGCATGAACCAAGCCGGCATAGGAGCCGAGGCGGCCGGCGAGATCGTCGATCGCCTCGTAGCGCCTGACCGCCTCGGCGAGCCATTTGCCGCCATCTTCCTTGGCTGTCTGTTCGGCGAGCTTGCCCTTGTAGTCGGTCTCAAACGCGACGCATTCGACATCCATTCTCGTGAGATCGCGCGTGATTTCGGGCGCGTCGATACCGGAATAGAGATCGGCCAGGTTCCATTCCGGCAGCGTGCCGAGGCTGGATTTGGCTGTGGATTTCTTGCTGTTAGGCTTGCGGCGGGCAGTCGACTTGCGGCGGGCGGATGTGGAGCGCGAGATCATCTTGTTTGAAACCTGTGTTCAACCGGAACGGCTGAGTGCGAAGCGAAGGCGGGACGTCAATCTTTAAGCAGGCGTTAATCGGCATCGGCGAGAGTGCCCCGATTCGAGACAGATAGTTGTAGCGCGCGGGGAAAACCATGGCTGCCAGCATTTTGATCGCCGACGACGACGCGGTGCAGCGCCGCCTGGTCGAAAACATGGTGCAGAAATGCGGCTATGAGACCATCGTGGTCGACACCGGCGACGCCGCCATCGCCACGCTGACCGCCGCGGACGCGCCTGCTATCGATGCCGTCGTGCTCGATCTGGTGATGCCCGGCCTCGACGGCATGGGCGTGCTGGCCAAAATCCGCGAAGCCGGTCTCAACATCCCCGTCATCGTGCAGACCGCCCATGGCGGCATCGACAATGTGGTGTCGGCGATGCGCGCCGGCGCCCAGGATTTCGTGGTCAAGCCGGTCGGCATCGAGCGGCTGCAGGTAAGCTTGCGCAATGCGCTCAACGCCAGCGCGCTGAAGGGCGAACTGCAGCGCATCCGCCACAGCCGCGAAGGCCGGTTGACCTTCGCCGACATCATCACCCGCAGCGAGACCATGGCGGGCGTGCTGCGCACCGCGCAAAAGGCGGCAGCCTCCACCATCCCGGTGCTGATCGAGGGCGAATCCGGCGTCGGCAAGGAATTGTTCGCGCGCGCCATCCATGGCAGCGGCGAACGCAAATCCAAGCCGTTCGTCGCCGTCAATTGCGGCGCGATCCCCGACAATCTGGTGGAATCGATCCTGTTCGGCCACGAGAAGGGCGCCTTCACCGGCGCCACCGAACGCCACATGGGCAAATTCGTCGAAGCCTCCGGCGGCACGCTGTTCCTCGACGAAGTCTGGGAATTGCCGCTGGCCGCGCAGGTGAAGCTGCTGCGCGCGCTGCAGGAAGGCGCGGTCGAGGCGGTCGGCGGGCGCAAGCCGGTGAAGGTCGACGTCCGCATCATCTCCGCGACCAACCGCAAGCTGCTCGACCGCGTCAAAAGCGGGCAATTCCGCGAAGACCTGTTCTATCGCCTGCACGTGCTGCCGCTGACGATTCCGCCGTTGCGGATGCGCCGCGAAGACATCCCGCATCTGTTGCGGCATTTTCTGGCGCGGTTCTGCGCCGAGGAAAACCGCCCCATCACCGGCATCAGCGGCGAGGCGATGGCGCATCTTTCGCAACTCGACTGGCCCGGCAATATCCGTCAGCTCGAGAACGCGGTCTATCGCGCCGTGGTCATGAGCGAACACGACCAGCTTGGACTGCCGGATTTTCCGCAAGCCGCCGCGCAATCGCCGCCGGTGCCGGAGGCGCACCACGCCGAACCGCTAATTATCGTCCCGAACTTCATTCCAGCGAGCCGGCGATGGTGTCCGGTAATGATATACCTATCGCGCCCCTGCCTTCGGCCGGGCTACTCGCCATGCTGACGAACGCCGGCGAAGTGCGGCCGCTCGAGGAGATGGAGAACGAGATCATCCGTTTTGCGATCTCGCATTATCGCGGCCAGATGTCCGAGGTCGCACGCCGATTGAAGATCGGCCGCTCGACGCTTTATCGCAAGCTCGATGAGGCGGCCGGCGGCGCGGACCACGCAAGCTAGCGACGGTTGGGACGATTATGGCGCTCCGGTGTCAGGGATGAAAACGCTGAAGACATCGGTCATTCCGGAACACTTGAACCGTTGCTTGCCGGTGACAGACAAAAGAAAAAGCGCGTGGCAAAAGCGCGCAATCCGTTGCAAAAGCGCTCCTTTGAAGTCAGTTTGTCGTGAGTTGCCCCGCGTGGCGCTGGCTGCATGAGGGGCACGTGTGTATCGTCTGCGTTTGAACCGTTGCGTGCAGGCGTACCGACTTTTGAGATTTGAGGCGCATTCAGACTGGACCCATGCATGGGCTGAGTGCGTTTCAAGACCGATGCGGCCGGCGCTTCGGCGAAAGCTGTACGGACGATACCAAGAACTGTTCCATGCCGGGGCAGTTTCGCCCAAGGGGTGTGACGATGCGAGACTGTTTGAAGAACCGTGCCGGATTTGACCGCGTGCTGATGGCAGTCGCGGCGACCTTCCTCACGGTGTCCGCGACCTCGGCATTTGCGCAGGCCGATCCGCCCCGCAACAGCGCCGCCGAACTCGCGATCGATGCAGCGATCCCCCGTCCCGAACCCGCCAACGTCCCGCCGCCGACCATCAACGATTTCAAGATGGACACCACCGCGTCGGTGCCCGACGCGGCCAAGGCCACGGAAAGCCGGTACCGGAGACCAAACCATCCGACGTCGTCACCGCGCCGGGCGACCGATACAAACACGGCGGATACCGGCAAGACGGATGCCGCGACCACCACGTCGCCTCCCTCCGCCGCCACCGCAACGCCGGCCGCCGAGCCCGCCAAGGAACCGGTCAAGGCTGCGAGCACCGTGCCGCCGGCCGATCAGCCGGTCGCCGACAGACTGCGCGATATGCTGGGCGCAAAATCGCTGCGCTATTTCGACCGCAAGGCCGAGCGGACCGCGGTCGAGAAATTCTACACCGCGCGCGACTACGCGCCGCTGTGGACGCAGGCCGGCACGCTGACCGAGAGCGGCAAGGGCGTGATCGCCCGCCTGAAGGACGCCGCCTCCGAAGGCCTGAATGCGGCCGACTATCCGGTGCCGGATTTTGCCGCCGCCGGCACTCCCGACGCGCTCGCGGAAGCCGATCTGAAACTGACCGCCAGCATGCTCGACTATGCGCGCCAGGCGCAGAGCGGCCGGATGCACTGGTCGCAGGTCTCGGCCGACATCCAGTATCCGGAGCATCCGACCGATCCGACCGAAGTGCTGACCAATGTCACGACCGCCAAGGACGCTTCCGCGGCGCTCGACAGCTACAACCCGCCGCAGAAGCTCTACCAGGAACTGAAGGCGAAGCTCGCCGAACTGCGCGGCCAGGGCGACGGACCGGTGATGCAGATCGCCGACGGCCCGGCGCTGAAATTCACGCCCGCGCGCGGCAAGAAGCAGCCCGCGGTCGAGATGGAAGATGCGCGCGTGCCGCAACTGCGCGCCAAGCTCGGCATCTCCGAGAACGCCGACGACACCCATTACGACGCCAAGGTCGCCGAGGCCGTGCGCAAATTCCAGGAAAGCGTCGATCTCAAGCCGACCGGCGTGCTCGACGACAGGACCGTCAAGGCGATCAACAGCCCGAAGCGCGACCGCCAGATCGACACCGTGCTCGTCAACATGGAGCGCTGGCGCTGGCTGCCGCGCCAGCTCGGCGCGCCGTCGATCGGCAACGCCTATGTCATTCTCAACATCCCCGATTACACGCTCAAGGTGATGCAGAACGGCGCGCAGGTCTGGACCACCAGGGTGGTCACCGGAAAGCCCGGCATTCATGCCACGCCGCTGCTGACGGAGACGATGAAGTTCATCACGGTCAATCCGACCTGGAACGTGCCGCCGTCGATCATCTACAACGAATATCTGCCGGCGCTGCAGCAGGATCCGACCGTGCTGCAGCGCATGGGGCTGAGGCTCGAACGCGCCCGCGACGGCAGCATCCACATTTCGCAGCCGCCCGGCGAAGCCAATGCGCTCGGCCGCATCCGCTTCAATTTCCCGAACAAGTTCCTGGTCTATCAGCACGACACGCCGGACAAGAATCTGTTCGCCAAGGATGAGCGCGCCTTCAGCCATGGCTGCATGCGGGTGCAGAATCCGGATCAATACGCCGCGACGCTGCTCAACATCACGATGCCGAACGAGCACTACACGCCGGAAAAGATCCGCAGCATGTACGGCCACAGCGAGATCGACCTGAAATTCCCGACGCCGATCCCGGTCAACATCACCTACCAGACGGCGTTCGTGGACGACGCCGGCAAGCTGCAGTTCCGCAAGGACGTCTACGGCCGCGACGCCACCATGATGGCGCTGCTCAGGAACAGCCGCAGCAGGGATCTGGAAAACGTGGTCGCGCATTCGCAGCCGAGCTATGCGCGTCCGACCGGCAGCCTGCCGGCCGGCGTCAGCTTCGCCAGCGACAATAGCTACTCCCGGCCCGTCGTTCTTCGAGCGGCTGTTCGGAGCGCCGACGCCCCCGGCTCCGATCCCGGCCGCCGGCCGCAACAGCGCCGGATATCACCCGCTGACGGGTCATCATTCGCCGCGGCCTGCTCCGAATTCCCCAGCAAAATCAACGGCCTCGCCCTTCGGGCGAGGCCGTTCGCGTTAACCATTCTCCACCGGGACTTGGACCAGGGCACTTTTTCGCCACAGTCGACGGGTTAGGTTAAGGCTGACTTGGGGGGTGGGCCTTAAATCTCGATTAACCCTCCCGCGTTAAGACTGCGTTCACCCTCTTTCGCCACACGGGGTAGCGGAAGAGTTCCTCGATCGGTCTCTGGGTGGGCTCATACGTGCTGGCTGGTTTCGCACGCCAATTCAATTCGCTGTCGTTGCCGAAGGCCGGGTATCATCTCGGCCTGACATCCCTGTTGCTGCTGACCGGAGCCGGATCGGTCCATGATGCGACCGCGCTGAACGAAACCCGCACCCTTTCGTTCCACCACACCCATTCCGACGAAGACCTCACCGTCACCTTCAAGCGCGACGGGCGCTACGACGAAGAGGCGCTGAAGCAGCTCAATCACTTCCTCCGCGACTGGCGCAGCCAGGACCAGACCACGATGGATCGTCATCTGTTCGACATCCTCTGGGAAGTCTACCGCGACGTCGACGGCAAGAAGCCGATCCAGATCATCTCCTCCTACCGCTCCCCCGCCACCAACGCCATGCTCCGCCGCCGCTCTTCGGGCGTGGCGCGCTTCAGCCAGCACATGCTCGGCCACGCCATGGACTTCTACATTCCGGACGTGCCGCTGGAGCAGATCCGCTTCGCCGGGCTTCGCCTGCAGCGCGGCGGCGTCGGCTTCTATCCGACCTCGGGATCGCCGTTCGTCCATCTCGATACCGGCAGCATCCGTCACTGGCCGCGCATGACCCACGATCAGCTGGCCCGGGTGTTCCCGGACGGGCGCACCGTGCATGTTCCCTCCGACGGCAATCCGCTGAAGGGCTATGAGCTCGCCCGCGCCGACATCGAAAAGCGCGGCAATGGCGACGCGCTCAACGATCGGCAAACCGAGCCTGTTCGCCGCCTTGTTCAGGAGCAAGTCGAACGACGAGGAGGACGAGGGCGCAAGCGCTCCGGCTGCCTCCGAAAAGACCAGCCCCGGCCAGCCCGTGGCCACGGCCAGTCCCGCCAAATCCGCCGAGCCTGTGCCGACGCCGCGCGCCAAAGCCCGCCGCGACCTTCCAGCTGGCCTCGGCCGACGCGCAGATCGTGCAGCCCGCGAAGTCCAGGCAGGCCGCAGCGACCCAGGGGGCCGAAGCGAAGCCGCAGACGCCGGCCGACATCATCAATGCCCGCGGCTTCTGGGACGACGCCCCGGCAACGCCGAAACAGGCGACGCCGGCGCAGGTCGCCGCCATCAGCGCCCGCCAGGCGCTCGCCGCCGCCGACCCGCAGCCGACCGCCAGCGTTTCCGCCGCGTTCCAGGCGCTGGCCTACGCGCCGGCGGCCTCTTCGCCGGTCGATCGCGCCAATATCGTCGCGGCCAGCGCGCCGATCCCCCGCAGCATCCGGCCGGCATCGGCCCGCGCAATGCGGCGCCGCCACCACCATCGACACGGTCGTCGCCAAGGGCCCGCAGGGTCAGGACGGCATGGTCGCCGACCTCGACGCGGCTCGCCGCCTCCAAGGGCAACGATGTCTGGATGCGGGTCATGATGCTGGCGCCGAGCGCAAGCACCTCGATGTCCGCGACCGTGCTCGGCGACACCGACATGACCCTGATGCGCGTGTATTTCGTCAAGCCGCAGGCCGCGATCGCCATGACCTTCTCGGACGATCCGCTGATGGGACATGATCTGCGACCGCTTCACCGGATCGGCGACCGCCGATGCTGGCGACGCAAATCCTTCGTGCTGCGGACCGCCTCGCTGCGCTGAGCGTTCGCCTGACAGCCGGCATTCCACTCAGCGTCGTCCTCGCGAACGCGACGACCCATGACCCGGGCTCAAGATCGAAGCTCGGGAGCTAACGCCGCGAATCCATCTCACAGCCGTGGTTATGGGTCCGCGGAGCCTGGACGGCCGGCGCCTTGCTTGGCCGGAACGCCGAGCCCTCACAGCATCCCCAGCGCCTGCATGTAGGTTTCCAGGATGGTTTCCTGCTCGGCGCGCTCGTTGGCGTCCTGCTTGCGCAGGCGCACGATGGTGCGCAGCGCCTTGACGTCGAAGCCGTTGCCCTTGGCCTCGGCATAGACGTCGCGGATGTCGTCGGAGATCGTCTTCTTTTCTTCTTCCAGCCGCTCGATGCGCTCGATGATGGCCTTGAGCTGGTCTTTGGCGAATTTCGTCGCGGGCTCTTCCTTGACGGCGGCAGCAGAGGTGGCCATCGGGTACTCCTGAATGGAACTGAAGGTTGAGGCGGAAAGAGGAAGCGCCGCACGCTTCCCCACGCACCGCATCCCGAAATGACCCTCAAGAGTGCGGCGCCTTGCGTCAAGGCAACATCGCGCTCATCCACAGCGCGCCCACAGGAGAAAGCGAAATTCCGCCGTCTCGAACGCAGTGCGGCTTCGTCATGCCTCGAGGCGCTTAGCTCGGCTCAGCGACGATGACCAATAGCACAAGTCGAAACGGCTCAATGCCCGCTATGGGCTTTCTTCATCGCCGCGAGCTGCTCGGGACTGGCCGTGCCCTGATAGGTCGACTTCCAGGTCTCGTAGGGCATGCCGTAGACGGCCTCGCGGCTCTCGTCCTTGCTCATGGCGGCGCCCTTGGCGTCGGCCGCTTCCTTGAGCCAGTTGGACAGGCAGTTGCGGCAGAAGCCCGCGAGATTCATCAGGTCGATGTTCTGGACATCGGTGCGGGAGCGCAGATGTTCGACCAGGCGCCGGAAAACGGCGGCTTCGAGTTCCGTTCTGGTTTTGTCGTCAATCGTCATGATCGCACTCTCGCCGTTTTGCCCGAGCTTATTGATATTAGATGGGAGTTGTCACAGATTTTGCCATATCGCAGCGCACATAGGGCACTGACAAGCGGGATTTCGGCGGCAGATCGCCTGAAAATGCCGCCTTGGCCGTTGACAGTCCCCGCCGGCTCACGCGAAATCGTCAATGATTTGATATAGCTTCGCTGAATGATCCCGAACAATTCCCATCGCCCCGATCGATCCTCTGCGCGCATCACCGCCGGTTTGATGCCCGCGCTGGCGCTGGCTTTCCTGTGCCTGTGGAACAGTTCGGCGGCGGCCGACTTCCGTCTCTGCAACAACACCTCGAGCCGGGTCGGCATTGCGCTCGGCTACAAGGACGCCGAGGGCTGGACCACCGAGGGCTGGTGGAACGTCTCGTCGCGGACCTGCGAGACGCTGCTGCGCGGAACGCTGGTCGCACGGTTCTATTACATCTACGCGCTCGATTACGACCGCGGCGGCGAATGGTCGGGACAGGCCTTCATGTGCTCGCGCGACAAGGAATTCACCATCAAGGGCACCGAGAATTGCCTGGCGCGCGGTTTCGACCGCACCGGCTTCTTCGAGGTCGACACCGGCGAGCAGCGCGCCTGGACGGTGCAGCTGACCGAATCCAACGAACAGCAGCCGGCGCAGCGGGTGCCGGGCATTCCGGGAACGGTCGGTCCCGGTGGGCCCGGAAACCTTCCGGGCATCTCCAATTCGCCGGGCGGGACGACTCCGGGCGCGTCTGGTCTGCCGCCAGCCGCAGCGCCCGGAACCAAGCCATGAGACGCCTGCGCCGCATCAAGATCCTCGCCACGCTCGGTCCTGCATCCTCCGACAGCGCGATGATCCGCCGCCTGTTCGAGGCCGGCGCCGACGTCTTCCGCATCAATATGAGCCACACCTCGCACGACAAGATGCGCGAGCTGGTCAAGACCATCCGCAATGTCGAGATCGAGCTACGGCCGGCCGATCGGCATCCTGGTCGATCTTCAGGGGCCGAAGCTGCGGCTCGGCTCGTTCGCCGAAGGCTCGATCCAGCTCAAGAACGGCGAAAGCTTCGTGCTCGATTCCGACAAGACGCCGGGCGACAACACCCGCGTCCAGCTTCCGCATCCGGAAATTCTCGCGGCGCTGCGGCCAGGCCACGCGCTGCTGCTCGACGACGGCAAGGTGCGCCTGATCGTCGAGGAAACCTCGCCCGAGCGCGCCGTCACCCGCGTCGTGATCGGCGGCAAGATGTCGGACCGCAAGGGCGTCAGCCTGCCCGACACCGATCTGCCGGTTTCCGCGATGACGCCGAAGGACCGCGCCGATCTCGAAGCGGCGCTGGTGACCGGCGTCGACTGGATCGCGCTGTCGTTCGTGCAGCGCGCCGAGGACGTCATCGAGGCCAAGAAGCTGATCCGCGGCCGCGCCGCGGTCATGGCCAAGATCGAAAAGCCGCAGGCGATCGACCGGCTCCCCGAAATCATCGAGGCCTCCGACGCGCTGATGGTGGCGCGCGGCGATCTCGGCGTCGAACTGCCGCTGGAGCGGGTGCCGAGCCTGCAGAAGCAGATGACGCGGCTGGCGCGGCGCGCCGGCAAGCCGGTGGTGGTCGCCACCCAGATGCTGGAATCGATGATCCAGAGCCCGGTGCCGACGCGCGCCGAAGTCTCCGACGTCGCGACCGCGGTCTATGAAGGCGCCGACGCCATCATGCTGTCGGCCGAATCGGCCGCCGGCAAATTTCCGGTCGAAGCGGTCTCGACCATGAACCGCATCGGCGAGGAAGTGGAGCGCGACCCGACCTATCGCGGCGTGCTCAATGCGCAGCGCGCCGAACCGGAACCGACCGTCGGCGACGCCATCGCCGACGCCGCGCGGCAGATCGCCGAGACGCTCGATCTGTCGGCGATCATCTGCTGGACCAGTTCGGGATCGACCGCGCTGCGGGTCGCGCGCGAGCGGCCGAAGCCGCCGGTGGTGGCGATCACGCCGAACCTCTCGACCGGGCGCAAGCTGTCGGTGGTCTGGGGCGTGCATTGCGTGGTCGCCGAAGACGCCCATGACCAGGACGACATGGTCAGCCGCGCCGGCCGCATCGCGTTCCGCGACGGCTTTGCCAGGGCCGGCCAGCGCGTGATCATCGTCGCCGGCGTGCCGCTCGGCATCCCCGGCACCACCAACATGGTGCGCATCGCCTCCGTCGGCCCGGACAGCGACGCGGATATGTGAGCAGCAGCTTGGCCCCGGTCGCCATTCCGGGACGCGTCCGTAGACGCGGACCCAGATGCTGCAATGTGCTCATCTTGGAACGCGAGATTCCGGGTTCGCGCTGACGCGCGCCCCGGAATGACGAAAGCGTCAGCTAGAGCAGCGTCGCGTCCAGCGTGATCTTGGTGTTCAGCAGCTTCGACACCGGGCAGCCGGCCTTGGCCATGCCCGCCAGTTCCTCGAACTTCGCCTTGTCCGCGCCGGGAATTTTCGCGTTCAGCGTCAGCTGCACGGAGGTGATGGCAAAACCGTCGCCCTGCTTCTCCAGCGTGACGTCGGCCTTGGTCTCCATCTGCTCGGCGGTGAGCTTGGCTTCGCCCAGTATCAGCGACAGCGCCATGGTGAAGCAGGCGGCGTGCGCGGCGCCGATCAACTCTTCCGGGTTCGAGCCCGGCTTGCCCTCGAAGCGGCTGGCGAAGCCGTAGGGATAGTCCTTCAGCGCGCCGCTCTTGGTCGAGATCGCGCCCTTGCCGTCCTTGATGCCGCCCTGCCATTTGGCCGATCCTGATGTCGTTGTCATGTGATGGCTCCTTGCATTGTCGATTGCATCGCCGTCCGGGCGCAACGCCTCAAGTTGGCGGATCGTTGCGTCAAACCGGCGCCGCGTTGGGATTTTTTTACGCGCCGACCAGCGTTTTCGCCGGCAACACCGCCTGCACCACGAGGCCGCGGGCGCGGGCGTCCATCACGCCGACGGCGCGCAGCGCGAGCAGCGTCACGGTTTGCACGGCGTCGCGCAGCCTGCGCCGGGTCGTCCATATTGTCCGGCGCCAATGGCCCGACCAGCGATTCATGCAGCGCGCCGAGCAGCGCGGTCGCGGCCAGCGCCGTGTCCTGCGCGGGCAGATGTCCGGCGCGGACCGCGGCGTCGATTCTGGCGGCGATCTCGCCGGCGATCTCGCGGCGGCTCGCCAGCCGCGACGCTGATGACGTCGACATCGACCGGCTCGGCCAGGATGCCCCAGGCGAGCTTGCGCTGCGACAGCACGTGCACGGCGACCGTGGTGACGGCGGCCGCCAGCGCCGACGACGGCCCGGGTGCGGCGTCCGCGGCGCGGCGGATCGCGGCCAGTTCATCGCGCGAGACCTCGGCGATCAGTTCGGAAATCAGGTCCGCCTTGGAGGGGAAATAGCGGTAGACGGTGCCGGCGGCGACATTGGCGCGGATCGCGACCGGCGCGATCTGCACCGCGGCCATGCCGCCATCGGCGGCGGCATCCCGCGCCGCCGCCAGAATGGCGCTGCGCCGCGCGGCGAGGCGCTTTACGACCTGATGGGTCCGCCGATAGACCATGGCGCGCTTCTCATCCCCGCACGCCCTTACGGCCGCATTGGCTCGGCCAGACGCGCATGCGTTCAGTGTTTTCTGACGATTTGGCGCAAATCGCCTTGAAGAACTGAACAACTATTCAGGGCCGATGACAAGTCGCAAAGATGACGATTCAGGAGGGCGCCTGTCGCTTACGCGCGTGCGGCGGCCATCTGCGACGGCGCCGGCTCGCGCCGCCACCACGGACCGGCGCGGCGCAGGATCAGGGCGGCCACGATCAGCGTGACGCCGAGCCCGATCGGTTGCCCGGAGAAGTCAAAACCCACGATCAAGGCGAGCGCGCATCCCAGCGCCGGAAGCTCGTAAGCGCGGAAGCCGCTCTGAGCCCGATGCGCAACAGAAAGGCCACCGGCACCGCCAGCACCATCATGTCGTACATGAACAAATAGGGCGTGGTCAGCAGGGTGCCGACCGCAAGCGCCGCGGCTTTCACGCAATAGCTGACACGGCTGCGCCACATCAGCGCCAGCAGCACCGCGACCGACGCCGTCAGCACCCACTGGCATCCCCATGCCAGCGCTTCGGTGCCGCCGAGATAGCGGACCAGCGAGAACAGGCTTTGCAGTTTCCACCAGGTGGCTTTGCCCTCGGTGAGGAAGGCCTGCGAGAACATCGGCATCCAGTGAAAGAAGGCCTGCCAGCTCTCGGTGCCGAAGGCGAGCCAGGAAGCGAACGCCATCGCGACGGCGACGACGCCGGCGGTGAAAAACACCGTCCATTGCGAGGCCGCGATCAGCACGATGGGAAACAGGAGCCCGTATTGCGGCTTGTAGCTCAACAACCCCAGGCAAATGCCCGCGAGGATCGGCCGCGCCGGCATCAGATAGAGCGTGCCGCCGATCAGGGATGCGGTGAGAAAGCCATTCTGTCCGACCAGCGTATTGTTGAACACCATCGGAAACGCGATCGCGAGCATCCAGCCAAAGCTGCGGCCGACGATCGCGCGCGTCATCGCGAGATAAGGCACAAAGCTCACCGAGAGCCCAGCCGATGAAGGCCACCGCGTAGGGAAACTGCGCCAGCAAGGCGGCGACGAACAGGAACGGCGGCGGATAGTGCCAGGCAAAATAGCCGGGAAAATCCTGGCGCAGCAGCGCGAGCTCGACCTGCTTCTGGATATCCCAATCCCAGGCCTGCGCCGGATGACCCTCGAGCACGAGGCGCCCGGCGGCCCAGACGTTGACGAAATCGATCGGGATCCCCAGGCCGTCCGGATCGTAGATCCACCAGTGCGCGAAATACGCCGCCGGAAAATAGGATACGTTGATGACGCACAACACGAAGCAGACGTTCAACAGCGCGCCGGGTATCGCGCTCTGTTGGGGGATAGATCGTCGGGGCGGATATCGACGCGGCCATGCAAGGTCCCTTGCGCGCGCGCAATCGCGCGTTGGCGGCGCACGCATCCTCAACCAATAGGACCAACAGCCCTTAAGAAATCTTAAGCTTTGGAGCTGTGGCCGCGGGATTTTCGTGGCGGAGCGGCCTGATTTCGAGGACAGTCGCACCGAGGGAGCGCGTACCGAATGAAAAGGCGCAAATTTATCAAGCTGCTCGGTGCGGCCGCGGCAGGATGGCCGCTGGCTGCGCGCGCTCAACAGGGCGGGCAAATGCGCCGGATCGGCGTACTGCTCGGCGGGTCCAACGACGATCCACAGACCGTCACGGGACTGACGGCATTCAGGACAGCGCTTGGGGAGCTGGGATGGATTGACGGGCGCAACATCCAGATCGACTACCGCTTTGCCGCCACCAATGCCGATCGCATGCGCGCCTTTGCGAAAGAACTGGTGGCGCTGCAACCGGATTTGCTCGTGGGACAAAGTACGCCGGTCACCGCCGCGCTGCAGCACGAGACCAAAACGATTCCGATCGTGTTCGTCATCGTTTCCGATCCCGTTGGCAGTGGATTTGTCGCCAGCCTGCCGCGTCCCGGCGGCAATATCACGGGGTTCATTAACATCGAGGCGTCGCTGAGCGGCAAGTGGATTGAAATGCTCAAGGAGATCGTGCCGCAAGTCACCCGCGCGGCGCTGTTGTTCAACCCGCAGACCGCGCCCTATTTTGCATTTTACCAGCAACCGTTCGAAGCCGCCGCGCGCTCGAACGGCATCGAGCCGATTGCCGCTCCCGTCCACTCGGCTGCCGACATCGAGCGTGTTTTCGAGAGTTCTCGGCGGCCGGCCCGATACCGGTGTCATTTTGCTGCCGGACATCTTTACAACAACCAAAATCAATCTCGATCTGATCACTTCGCTTGGCGCGCGTGCCCGTGTGCCGACGATCTATCCCTATCGGTACATGGTGGCCGCCGGTGGCCTGATTTCCTATGGAATAGATAGCGCCGATCTCTATCGGCGGGCGCCGGTCTATATCGATCGCATCCTCAAGGGCGCGAAACCGGCCGATCTGCCGGTCCAGCTTCCAACCAAGTTCGAGCTTGCCATCAACCTGAAGACCGCCAAGGCGCTCGGCATCGATATCCCGGCGACGCTGCTCGGCCGCGCAGACGAGGTGATCGAATAAACGGCGCGATCGACGTCATTCCGGGGCGCATCGAAGATCCGAACCCGGAATGACGGGTGTAGTTAGTTCCCGGTCTGCAATTCCCCAAAACGCTCCCAGGTCTTGCCGTTGAAGCGCATGAACTGCATCTGGTCGACCGGCACGTGATCGGTCGGCGAGGTGTTGATCTTGATGCCGGGCAGCAGCATCGGCAGTTCCAGGTCCTTGATCGAGTAGGCCTGCTTGAGAATGTTCTCGGTCGACAGATCGTCGCCGCAGGCTTTCAGCACGGCCTCCAGCGCCATCGCGCTGTTGTAGGCGTTGACGTAGTTGGTGTCGTGCAGGTCGCCGTCGGGGACGTATTTGATCATGAATTCCCGCCATGCCTTGACGCCGGCATCGTCCTTCCAGGCGGGATCGTCGGGGTCCTTGACATAGGCGGTGGAGAGAATGCCGACGCCGGCCTCGACCCCCGCCGGCTCCATCACCGTGTTAATCCAGACCGCGACGTTGGACAGGAACGTCAGCGGCTTCCAGCCGATCTCAAACGACTTGCGGATCGATTGCGCGGCGAATTTCGGCGTCGCCGCGATCACGAACACGTCGGCGCCGGAGGCCTTCAGCTTGACGATCTGGGAATCGATGGTCGGATCCTGGACTTCGTAGGTCACCGCGGTGACCGATTGATCGTATTTGTCGCCGAGCACATCCTTCAGTCCCAGCAGATAGTCGCGGCCGAAATCGTCGTTCTGCGAGATGACGGCGAACTTGGCGTTCGGATTCTTGGCCAGCGCATAGCGCGCGTAGAGCCGCGCCTCGTAGCGGAACGGCCCCTGCACGCCCACCGTCGCCTGCGGATATTGCGCGATGTCGGCGAATTTCGAGGCGCCGGAGCCGATGAACAGTTGCGGGATGTTCTTGCTCTGCAGATATTTGGCGATCGCGGTGTTGTGGGCGGTGCCGATCGAGGAAAAGATCAGCGCGACTTCGTCGCTCTCGACCAGCCGCCGCGTCTGCTCCACGGTCTTCGGCGGCGCGTAGCCGTCGTCGAGCGAGATCAGGTTGACCTTGCGGCCGTTGATGCCGCCGCGCTCATTGAGCATCTTGAAATAGGCGACCTCGCCCTTGCCGAGCGCGCCGAACGCCGACACCGGACCGCTGTAGGGCATGGTCTGGCCGATCTTGATTTCGGTCGCGGTGACGCCGCGCATTTCGGCTGACGTCGAGGCCCGGGCCACGCCAGCGCGGCAAGCGCGCTCAGCGCGCCAAATCTCGTGACGAAACGCATCGACGTCCCTCCCCTTTTCGTTCTCCGCGCGGCGCGATTAGCGCGTTTTCCGCTTATGGGGCGAAGCATGCCATGGCACCGCGATGAATGCCAACCGCTAATCAGTCTCGCCGTCATTGCGAGCCAACGGGTCGCGCGAATGCGCGCCCGATGACAGGCTCCACGAAGCAGTCATGTCGCCGCACGACCGAAGACTGGATTGCTTCGTCGCTGACGCTCCTCGCAATGGCGGCAATGGAATGTTGTCGGCCGCGCACAACAAAAAACGCGGCGTTGCCGCCGCGTTTTGTTTCGAAATGGTCAAACCGTTCACGCCTGCGGCTGCGGCTCCAGGCCGGCGTCCGGATCGGGACGCGGGCGCGGCTTGCCGGCCGGCGGCACCGCGGAGGTGCGCGGCGTGGTCGGCTCCAGCACCGACTCGCGGTTCGGCTTCTTGCCCTTGAGCAGGTCCTGAATCTCGTCGCCGCTCAGCGTCTCGAATTCGAGCAGGCCCTTGGCCAGGGCTTCGAGATCGGCGCGCTTCTCGGTGAGGATCTTGGTCGCCTCGTTGTAGCCCTCTTCGACCAGGCGCCGGATCTCGCTGTCGATCTTCTGAACCGTCGCTTCCGAGGCGTTCTGGGTGCGCGATACCGACATGCCCAGGAACACCTCGTCCTGGTTCTCGCCGTAGGACACGGTGCCGAGTTCTTCGGACAGGCCCCAGCGCGTCACCATCATGCGCGCCAGCCGCGTCGCCTGCTCGATGTCGGAGGAGGCGCCGGAGGTGACCTTCTCGCGGCCGAAGATCAGTTCTTCCGCGACGCGGCCGCCCATCATGATGGCCAGCCGCGAGGTCATCTGCTCGAGCGACATCGACAGCTTGTCGCGCTCGGGCAGCTGCATCACCATGCCGAGCGCACGGCCGCGCGGAATGATCGTCGCCTTGTGGATCGGATCGGTCGCGATGACGTTGAGGCCGACGATGGCGTGGCCGCCCTCGTGATAGGCCGTCAGCATCTTCTCTTCCTCGGTCATGACCAGCGACTTGCGCTCGGCGCCCATCATCACCTTGTCCTTGGCTTCCTCGAACTCGGCCTGCGTCACCATGCGCTTGTTGCGGCGCGCGGCGGTCAGCGCCGCCTCGTTGACGAGGTTCATCAGGTCGGCGCCGGAGAAGCCCGGCGTGCCGCGGGCGATGGTCTTGAGGTTGATATCCGGCGCCAGCGGCACCTTGCGGACGTGAACCTTGAGGATCTGCTCGCGGCCGACGACATCCGGATTCGGCACCACCACCTGACGGTCGAAACGGCCCGGACGCAGCAGCGCCGGATCGAGCACGTCGGGCCGGTTGGTCGCCGCGATCAGGATCACGCCTTCATTGGCCTCGAAGCCGTCCATCTCGACCAGCAACTGGTTCAGCGTCTGCTCGCGCTCGTCATTGCCGCCGCCGAGACCGGCGCCGCGATGACGGCCGACCGCGTCGATTTCGTCGATGAAGATGATGCAGGGCGCGTTCTTCTTGGCCTGCTCGAACATGTCGCGGACGCGGCTGGCGCCGACGCCGACGAACATTTCGACGAAGTCCGAACCCGAGATGGTGAAGAACGGCACGTTGGCTTCGCCCGCGACCGCGCGCGCGATCAGCGTCTTGCCGGTGCCGGGAGGGCCGACCAGCAGCACGCCGCGCGGAATCCGTCCGCCGAGCCGCTGGTATTTTCCGGGATCGCGCAGGAATTCGACGATCTCCTGCAGGTCCTGCTTGGCCTCGTCGACGCCGGCGACGTCCTCGAAGGTGACGCGGCCATGGGCCTCGGTCAGCATCTTGGCGCGCGACTTGCCAAAGCCCATCGCCTTGCCGGCGCCGCCCTGCATCTGCCGCGACAGGAAGATCCACACGCCGATCAGCGCGATGAAGGGCAGCCAGGAGACCAGCAGCGACACGAACCACGGCACGTTGTCGCCGGGCGGCTTCGCGGTGATCGAGACCTTGCCGTCATACAGGCGCTTGACCAGCGTCGGATCGTTCGGCGCATAGGTCTGGAAGCTCGAGCCGTTGGTGAAGGTGCCGTGGATTTCCGGCCCCTGGATCACGACGTCGCGAACGTGGTTCTGATCGACCTCGGTCAGCAGCTGCGAGAACGAGATGTCCTGCGAGGACGCGCGCTGACCCGGATTCTGGAAGAGCGTGAACAATGCCAACAGCAGCAAGACAATGATGACCCAGAGGGCGAAGTTGCGCAGATTGGCGTTCATCGATCTTCCTTCGTGGTCGCGCGGATCGCGGCCTTATGTCCTTGGGTAACGTCCTTGGGCAGGCACGAGGGAATCCCTCGGTCGACTGCATACAATCTAGGTGCCGCCCCGGTCGATGCCAAGGGAACCACACAGGACTATTTAACGCATTCTAGCGCGATTCCCGGTCAAATAATGGCGCTGAAACCGGGGTTTTTCCGGGGTGGTTAAGACTCTCGATGGAATAGGCTGACGATGCCGGTAATTCGGTCCCGCCTCAGTCCGCCCGGCCGCGCCGCGGCGGCGCCGGCTCGACGCGAATCCGGCCGTCGATCAGGCTGACCAGCGCCCCGGCCAGGGTCTGTTTCAGCCTTGGTCGGCTGCCGCCTGGCGACTTCCGCGCAACGGCCCGGTCCAGCGCCGCCAGCAGGGCTTCGACCTTGCCGAGTTCCGCCGGTCCCTCATGACCGACCCGGTCGATCGCGCGCAGCAGCAGCCGCAGCCGGATTTCCTCGGGCAGCGCGGCAAAGGCCTGGCGTCGAAGCTCTGGCATCGAAACCGGCCGCGCCGGCATCGTCGCGATCCCTCAGCGCGAGATAGCGCTCGGCGCCGTCGGCCAGCACTTCGATCGCGGCATTGGCCCGCGCCAGCCGCGCCGCCAGCCGCGCCAGGTTGCGGCATCGCCGCCCTCGTCGGCCAGCGCCGGCATCAGCGCGCGCAGCCGCGGCCGCGTGAAACTCATGTCGCGATTGGTCGGATCGTCGGCAAAGGCGATCTTCGCCTTCTTCGAGCGTCGCAATCAGCTGCGATTTCGGAACATCCAGCAACGGCCGCGCCAGCCACACGCCGTCGCGCTCGGTCTCGCGCGCCATCGCCGCGAGACCGGCGATGCCGCTGCCGCGCAGCATCCGCATCAGCAGCGTCTCGGCCTGGTCGTCGCGGGTATGCGCGGTGAGGATATGCGTGGCGCCGCTGTGCCGCGCGGCCTTCGCCAGCAGGCGATAGCGCGCCGCGCGCGCCGCGGCCGGCAATCCGGTCTTCGGCTTGGCGCCGGTCCAGCGCAGCGTGCGATGGGGCAGATCGAGCGTGCGCGCCAGACGCTTGACGTCGCGCGCCTCGCGCGCGGCCTCGGCGCGCAAGCCGTGATCGACGGTGACGGCGATCAGGCGCGGCCCGCGCGCCAAGGCGCGGCGCCAGCGCGCCGCAAGCCACATCAGCGCGAGCGAATCGGGACCGCCGGACACCGCGAGCACGAGCGCGGGCGCGGCCTTCCAGTCCGCGAACAGGCGTTTCGCTCGCTGCGCCGAGATCGGGGAATGGTCGTCGTCGCTGCGCATGGCGCTCAGCAAGACCGGCTCGCGCACCTCGGGTCAGAGTCCGAGGGCATGCCTCGGCCGGCTCATGCGCTTAGCACTTAACCCGCTTCTGCTCACGGTCGACGGCCGCTTTGACGCCGGCCGAGGCGCGCGGATATTTCCGCGTCACCTCGCCAAGCGCGGCGCAGGCGGCTTCCTTTTCCTTCAGCGCCGCCAGCGACTGTCCGAGCCGCAGCAGGGCGTCCGGCGCCTTCGCCGACTTGTCGAATTTGGTGGTCACGCCGAGGAAGGCTTCGGCGGCGTCGCGATATTGCTGGCGCTGGAAGTAGCTTTCGCCGAGCCAGTATTGCGAATCCGCGATCAGCGGATCGCTCGGGATATTTCTGCGCGAAGTTGCTCATGGTCTCTTCGGCCAGCGCATAGTCCTTGCGCTGCATGTAGCCGATGCCGAGATCGAATTCGTCCTTCGGCGTCGCCGACGGCGGCAACGTGGTCAGCGCGGCCGGCCCGCGCCGGGGCGCGCGGCGGCGGTGCGGCCGGCGCCGGCGGCTGCCGCGCGCCGCCGGTGTTGGCCAGATCGAGCGGCTCGCCCGGCGCCGCGCCCGCCCGGCGCGCCGACCGGCGCCTCGGCCGGCATCGGCAGCTGACCGCCGCCGAGCGCGCGCGGCGCGCCCGGGGCATTCGGATTCTGGCTGGGATCGAAGGCATCGCCGCGGCGCCGGCCTGCGCGCGCCGGCGGCGCTGCCGGCGGCTCCTGGACGATCGGCGCGGGAGCGGCGATCTGCGGCTGGTCGTAGCCCGGCTGCGCTGCGGATAGGCCGCGACGGCCGGCTGCACCGGCGGCGCCGCGGCGATGCCGGGCTGGACGCATGGCGGGCTGCCGGCGGCGGGCTGCGCCGGCGGGCGCGCCTGGCGCGCCGCCCTGAAGCTGCCTCAGCCGCTCTTCGAGCTGCCGGTTGCGGTATTGCAGTTCCTCGTTCTGGCCGGTCAGTTGCCGCAGCTGGTTTTCCAGCCGCTGGATCCGCATTTCCGGATCGGCGTCGTCGGATTGCGCCGAGCGCCTGCGACGACCAGCGCCAGCATCGCGGCGATCGCCGCGGCGCGCGGTAATTCTGATGAAATCTGGATGACATTTTGGCCTGACGACGAAATCGGCGTGACATCGAAAGCGGAACACATTGAGAGAGGGAGTACGCCAGAATTGTGACTGAGACAAACGCGCCGCATGCGAAGCGAGCTGCCGCCAAAACAAAACCGGCGCCCGAAGGCGCCGGCGACAAACTCTGCGAAAAAGCCGAACGGCTTCAGGAGCTGGCGTTCAGCACCGTGACGGCGCGGCGGTTCTGCGACCAGCAGGAGATGTCGTTACAGACCGCGACCGGGCGCTCCTTGCCGTAGGAGATGGTGCGCATCCGGCGCGGGATCGATGCCGCGCGAGGCGAGGAAGGTGCGCACCGACTGGGCGCGGCGCGCGCCGAGCGCGATGTTGTATTCGCGGGTGCCGCGCTCGTCGGCATGGCCTTCGATGGTGAAGGAGTAGCGGTTGTAGGTCTGCAGCCACTGCGCCTGCTTCTCCAGGGTGGCGATCGCCTGCGGCGTCAGATCGGTCTGGTCGCTCTCGAAGAACACGCGGTCGCCGACATTGACCACGAAATCCTGCTGGCTGCCCGGGGTCGCCGCGCTCGCCATCGCGCCATCGGCGCCGAGGTTCTTGTTGGCGCAGGCGCCCATCGACAGCGCCACCGCGAGCACCGCGGCCAGCTTCAATCCCTGGAGGATACGCATCTGATATTTCATTCCGGAGCCTCCACGCTCACGTTTTTCGACTGTCATCCGGTCTACAGGGCGATGGTTAAGCGAACGTTCCGTCAACCTTGATGGGGTGTTGCCAGACCCGATCAAATGCCGACAAACGGCGAAAAGCGACCGCGATAGTTAATGGTTTGTAAATGTGGC
Organism: uncultured Alphaproteobacteria bacterium; assembly: GCA_963735835.1. GTDB lineage: Bacteria > Pseudomonadota > Alphaproteobacteria > Rhizobiales > Xanthobacteraceae > Bradyrhizobium. Next base: position 52,120 of record CAVTNA010000068.1, read on the forward strand.
GCGACGGTGAAGGCAAGCGCGGACGTGGCCGGCAGAACACCCGTTTTTGCGGCCGATCCGACGGCCATCGATCGCCGCAGCATCGAAGTCGCGCAGAATGGCGCGAGCCGCCGGCAGCCGGTCCGGTGGACGCCGGGATCCGATCCGTCAGGATCTGCGGGACGATCGAGGCGCGCTCGAAGGCGAACGCCAGTCCAGCGACGGCGAACGGCGCTCGCCGCCGCGCTCGAACAGCATCCGCCGTTCGAAAGCGCTCGAACGCATGATACGGAAAGCGCTGCGAACACCTTTTCCCGCATCGTCCGGATAATCGGCCGCCATCAACCCGACCGGCTTGATCAGGCCCGGAAACAGTCGCGGCTCGGCCATGGTCTCGTGCAGGAACACCCGGCGATAGAACGCCTGGTGCTCGGGACGAACGATGCGCAAGCCCGATATCGGCATTGAAATGATTCGCAGGCGACATAGCCCAGCCGCACCGTCAGATAGGGAAGCTCCGGAAACTGCTTGGCCTTGTCGGGGTCGGCAACGAAGCGGGTCGGATCGATGATGACCTTGCCCCGATCGAGTCGCGGGTGCAGAACATCGCCAAACATCTCGGCCGACGGCGACATCCGCCATTCCGACGTCAGGACGCTGATGCGGATCGAACTGTAGAGTTCACCGTCGAACATAGACGCCGAAGGTCCAGGCGTTGGGCAGATCGTCATAGCGATCGGTGACGCGCTCGCGATTCCGACGGCGGATCGCGCCCTCGCGCAGATAGGCCCGGTAGCGCAGCCGATAGATCTCTGTCTTTTTCCTCGGGAGTTTCGGCGAGTCGATAGTCGACGTGATCGAGCAGATCCGACCTCCGTCCAGGAGCAACGGGCGATCGCTTCGGCCGCGGACTTCATCTGATACTCCTTACAACTTCCACGACAACTTCTACGCGCATGCATAAAAGATTAACAGCTTCTTAACGAAGATGCAAAGAGATCGCAGCATTAGGGTTAACCCGAGGTCAGTCCACGCGTACTCGGCATTGTCGAGGAAAAATTCCGGCAGCGAGGCGGTCGAAGTCTTCAGGCGATCGATCGCGAGGGAACGACGACGCAGCTGCTCGTCCGGCAGGCGGCGGCCGTGCGAGGCGTTCAGCAGCTGGCGAACCCGCACCGCCGGCACCGGCCGGCTGAACAGATAGCCCTGCGCCTCGGTCACCGTGCCGTCGGCGCTGATCAGTTCGAGCTGCTCGTTGGTCTCGATGCCTTCGACCACGACCGACATTCCGAGATCGGCCGACAGCCGCGCCACGCCGCGCAGCAGCGTCAGCGGACGGTCGCTGTCGATGCCCTCCAGGAACGAGCGGTCGATCTTCACCTTCTGCAGCGGGAAGTTGTGCAGATAGCTCAGGCTCGAATAGCCGGTGCCGAAATCGTCCAGCGAGATCCGCACGCCGAGGCGCGCAATTGCGACAGCACGTCATGGGTCAGCTGCGTGTTGCGCAGCAGCGAGGATTCGGTGATCTCGATTTCGAGCCGGTGCGCCGGCAGGCCGGAGACCTCGAGCGCGTAGCGGACTTCGCTCAGCACGTCGCGCTGATGGAACTGCTGCGGCGAGAAGTTGACCGCGACGCTGACGCCTTCGGGCCATTTCATGCATTCCATGCAGGCCTTGCGCAGGATCCAGCGGCCGAGATCGACGATCAGGCCCATGTCCTCGGCGACCGGAATGATATCGATCGGCGAAACCGTGCCGCGCACCGGATGATTCCAGCGCAACAGCGCTTCGCAGGTGCGATATCGCCCGGACTTGAGATTGACCAGCGGCTGATAGAACAGCTCGAATTCCTCGTTGGCCAGCGCCTTGCGCAGGTCGAGTTCGAGGATGCGGCGCGCTTCGACGATCTGCGCCATCTCGTCGCGGAAGAAGCAGAAGGTGCCGCGGCCGTCGGCCTTGGCGCGGTACAGCGCCATGTCGGCGTTCTTCAACAGCGTATCGGCGCTGACGCCGCGGCGAGGTCATGGCGATGCCGACGCTGGCGCCGATCTCGACCAGATGATTGTCGATCTTGTAGCGCTCGCTCAGGCGATCGACGATGCGCCGGGCGAGACCGGCGGCGTCGTCGGTGGAATGGATGTTCTGCTGGAACACCACGAATTCGTCGCCGCCGAACCGCGCCACGAAGTCCTCCGGCCGCAGCATCTCGCGCAACCGGTCGGCGACGGCGCACAGCAACTGGTCGCCGCAGGGATGACCGAGCGTGTCGTTGACCTGCTTGAACTGGTCGAGGTCGACGAACAGCAGCGCCGACAATTGCTCGGCGTCATGCGGAACCGCCAGCAGACGCTCGATCTCGTCGCGGAAATTGACCCGGTTGGGCAGCGCCGTCAGTTCGTCGTAGCGCGCCAGATGGCTGATCCTGGCTTCCGCGTTGCGCCGTTCGGTGATGTCTTCCAGCAGCACGACGGCGCCGCCGCCGGCCATCGGCTGGAAGGTCCATGACAGCGACCGGCCTCGTGCGACGTCGGGATCGGTGGTGATGATGTCCCTGGCCTGCGAATTCTCGATTTCCGACGAGGATCATCTTGCCGCTCGCCGCCGAGATCGATCCGGCGCCGACGCAGGCGGCGATGATGTCGGGCGCGCTCGCGCCGCGCTGCACGAGATCGTCGGACAGGTTCATCATTTCGCTGAAACGATGATTCATCACCGCAAGCCGGCCGTCGGCGCCGAACATGCACAGGCCGTGCGGCATGTTGTTCAGCGCGGTGTCGAACTGGCCGGCCAGCGCCGCCTCGCGCTCGCGCGCGACCAGCGCCCGAACGAAGATCTGCTGCAGGTTGGTCGAGATCTGCTTGAGGGCGAAGAAGAACAGCACGCTGAGGACCGCCATTCCGATGTAGTAGGGGGTGCCATGCAGCGCCAGCGCCATCGCCATCGGACCGCAGGCCAGCAGCATCTGCACGTGGAAGATCCACGGCCGTCCATAGGTCCGGCCCGCACCGCCCGCCACGTAGCCGATCGTGACGGACAGGCAAATCATGTGGGCGACGGCATCGTCGCTGCCGAGCAGCGCCACGAAGCACCACAGCCCGAGCGCAGCGGCATAGACCATCGCGCCGATCTGATAGCGCACTTCCCAGCGCGCGGCTTCACCGACGTCAACGTCGACTTGCGCCGCTTGTATGGCGCATGTCGAGCGCGCGGACAGCGCCGATCACGACGAGCAGCGCGACGCACGGCCAGAGCAGCATGCGTTGCCGGTCTTCACCGCGGTCATGACCGCGGCAACGGCAGCGCAAACCGCGCCCGCAAACATCGGCGCCGGATCTGGAACAGCGAATCGATCAGCGCCGCGTAAATCGACGGCGACATCTTCTGATCGGGTTCTCTGGTCTGACTGGCAAGCTGCATCGGGGCGCACGCGTCCTGTTCGGGTGCGTAGTTTTACCCGTCGCAGATGAAGTCTTTCTGAGGGAACATCGTTACCGAGACGTTGTTTTTCGCCGCGAGAACGGAAAATTTGCCCGAAAAATCAGCAGGCTAGGCAATGTTTGCCGATTAACGAGCCGAGGGGCTGCAGCCCGGCGACGGCCGTGACGTTCCGCTCTTACGACAGCAGCGGCGACCACGCCGGGTCGGACGCAAAACCGGGCGTTGGCACCCGCAGTTCGTTGCGACCGGAGATATCGACGGTGAACAGCGACGGTCCGCCGTTGCCGCCGGGCTCGCGGAAGAACATCACGACGCGGCCGTTCGGCGCGAAGGTCGGCCCTTCATTGTGGAAGCCGGAGGTGAGGATGCGTTCGCCCGAACCGTCGGTCTTCATGATGCCGATGGAGAACTGTCCGCCGCCCTGCTTGGTGAAGGCGATGTAGTCGCCGCGCGGCGACCACACCGGCGTCGAATAGCTGCCCTCGCCGAAGGAGATGCGCTGCGCGCGGCCGCCGGTCGCCGCCATCACATAGATCTGCGGCTTGCCGCCGCGGTCGGATTCGAAACAGATGCGGCTGCCGTCGGGCGAATAGGACGGCGAGGTGTCGATCGCCGGCGTATCGGTCAGCCGCGTGGTCGATTTCGAGCGCAGGTCCATCACGAACAGGTTCGAGTTGCCGCCCTGCTGCAGGCTCATGATGATGCGCTGGCCGTCCGGCGAGAACCGCGGCGAGAACGACATGCCGGGGAAATTGCCGACGATCTCGCGCTGCCCGGTCTCGATGTTGAACAGATAGACGCGCGGATCGCCCTGGCCGAATTCCATGTAGGTGATTTCCTGGGTCGACGGCGAGAACCGCGGCGTCAGCACCAGATCGGCGCCCTTGGTCAGATAGCGGACATTGGCGCCGTCCTGATCCATCAGCGCCAGCCGCTTGACGCGGCGCTCCTTGGATCCGGTCTCGTCGACGAACACGACGCGGCTGTCGAAATAGCCCTTCTCGCCGGTCAGCCGCTCGTAGATCTGGTCGGAGATGATGTGCGCGATCCGCCGCCAGTATTCCGGCGAGGTGAAGTATTGCTGGCCGGTGAGCTGCTGGCCGGTGTTGACGTCCCAGAGGCGGAATTCGGCCTTCAGGCGGCCGTCGCCCTGGCGCGTCATGCGGCCGGTCACCAGCGCCTGCGCGTTGATGGTCTTCCAGCTCTGGAATTGCGGCGCCGCGTCGATGTTGGTGATGCGCTCGATGAAGGCGGCCTGGATCGATCGGCGCGAACAGCCCGCTGCGCTTGAGGTTGTTGGTGATGACCTGCGCCACGCCGACGCCGACCTCGGCATCCGCCGGCGTGCCCGCCACGAAATTCGGGATCGCGATCGGCAGCGGCGCGAACGTCGCCTTCGGTGATCGGCGATCCGCGTCTGCGCGCCGGCGAGCGAGGGCAGCAGCAAACCCGCGGCCGCGCCGAGCGCCGCCATCCGGAATGATCTGCCGGCGGCTCAGGCGAACAGCATGTCGGCAATCCATCTTGTCGAGTCACTCGACATTGCTCTGGCTGCATTTCCAAAGTGTCATCGCAACGTGATGAAACATCTGCTTCGGATCGAACACCGGCGCGAAATATTTCCATTCCTCGTAGATCGCCGCCGGCAGCTTGTACGGCTGGCATTCGATGATCGCGCGCAACGCGCTCTCCTGATAGACGCGCAGGAACGGCGTCGCCGGAGCGCCTTCCGGGACCGGCGCGCCTTCAAGCGTGCCGTCGCGCTTCAGCCGGATGTCGAACACGGCTTCGGGCTCCTCTGCGATTCGATGCCGCCATACGGCTTCTTCCAGCAGCGCTCGACCTGCCGCTGGAACATCGAGCCCCAGGTCGCGGAATTGTCCGCCGCCGTGCCCTTCGCGAGGCCGAGCGCGGCATTCGAATTCAGCGTGTCGCCGGTCGACGGCCTGGCGCGTCGGGTCGCGCTTGTCGAGCAGCGCCGCGATCTGCGTCTGATCGAAGGTGCGTTCGCGGTCTTCGGCTTCGGCGGCTCGCGGCGGCTTGGCGGCCTGCACCGGCTTCGGCGGCGGCTTCTTCTCTTCCTTCTTGATCGCCTCGGCGATCGGATCGACCTTGGGCGGCTCGGGCTTCTTCTCGATCGGCTTCGGCTCTTCCTTCGGCTTGCTCTCGGCGACCGGCTTCGGCGGGTCGGGCTTCTTCTCGACCGGCTTCTCCTCGACCTTCGGCTGCGGCGGCGGCGCGGTCTCGGTCACGACCGGCGCCTTCTCGGTGATCTTGCCGACGGCGTCGTCGACCGGCTTGGCTTCGGCGACCTTCTCGACCAGCGGCTTCGGGTTTTCCTTCTTGCCGGTCTTCATGCCGGCCATGACCTTGGCAAGCTGATCGGCGGAAATGACATCGACCGGCACCGAATCTTCCGGCGGCACTTCGAGCGCCTTGGTCGAGAACGACACCAGCCCCCACCCGATCACGAGGACGTGCAGGGCAACCGACGCAACGAGTGTCTTGTCGACCTTGACCTTCACTGAGCTTTCCCTGCTCCACTTCGGTCACCAGCGCCACGCGCTCTGAAGCCCGGCTCTGCGACAAGCCGTCCCATCACCTTCATCACGGTACCGTAGTCGACCTTCTTGTCGCCGCGCAGATATACACGCTCTCCAGCTCCGCCGCGGGCTTCCGTGATCGCCTTCATTTTCGGCAGCAGATCGTTCGAATCAGCGATCTTCGGTGTCGTTCGAGTGAAGACCTCGCCCGTTCAGCTTGACCGACAGCGTCAGCGGCGGTCTTGTCCTGATCGAGGCTCTTGGCCTGGGTCTGCGGCAGATCGATCGGCACGCCGACCGTCATCAGCGGCGCCGACACCATGAAGATGATCAAGCAGCACCAGCATCACGTCGACCATCGGCGTGACGTTGATCTCCGCCATCACGGCGGCGCGACGCCGGCCGCGGCGTCCGCCGCCGCCCGCCGAACCTGCCATGTTCATCGCCATGATCTGGATCTCACGATGCGCTCGTCATATGACCGCCCTCACGCCCGCTCGTCGATCTGGCGCGACAGGATGGCGGAAAATTCGTCGGCGAAGCCTTCCAGCCGCTGCGCCTGCCGGTTCACCTCGGACGTGAACTTATTGTAGAAAATGGTCGCCGGAATGGCAGCGATAAGGCCGATGGCGGTGGCAAACAGCGCCTCCGCGATGCCGGGCGCCACCACCGCCAGCGAGGTATTTTTCGAGGCCGCGATCGACTGGAAGCTCGACATGATGCCCCAGACGGTGCCGAACAGGCCGACGAACGGGCCCGGCCGAGCCGACGGTCGCCAGCACCAGCAGCCGGCGTTCCAGCCGCTCGACTTCGCGGGCGATGGAGACGTTCATCACCTTCTCGATCCGCATCTGCAGGCCGGCAAAGGAGCGCGTCTGGCTCTCGAACGAGCGTTTCCATTCGCGCATGGCCGCGACGAAACACGCCGCCATCGATTGCGTCGGTTTGGCCGACAGCGCGCGGTAGAGTTCCTCGATCGATTGGCCCGACCAGAACGCCTGCTCGAAGCGGTCCATGGCGCGCTTGGTGCGCGAATAGAGGAAAATCTTGTCGATCGCGATCGCCCAGACCCAGACCGAGCAGGCCAGCAGCCCCAGCATGACGGTCTTCACGACCCAGTGGGCCTGCAGGAACAGGGCGATCAGCGATACGTCGGCGGAGACCAACGGCAGGGCTGCCGGCGCCACGTCGGCGGGATTCATGAGCGGTATCCTCTCAACGCAAGTGTCCCATATCCTCCGGGAGCAAACGGCTGCCGGTTCCACAGCCGCGCGTCGGGCGCGGCGATATGCGCCAGCGCGAGAGCCGCTCTTGGTGTCGCATGGGGGGCCCGCCGAAAGCCGGGTCCTGCTTCCCCTGCCAACATGTCAAAACGAGGGCTATCCGCGCGTCATTCCGTCCCTAACCAGACGCTAATCTTGGTTAACAGGTTACCAATGGAGATTTTGAAGGCTGGAAATGATGGCGGTCCAATGCCCGAATTGTTCCGGAACCGGCTTTCCCGAGGCATAGACAAAACCGCCCGTCTGCGATCGCAAACGGGCGGTTTTGTCGCATCAGGCGCGGGGGCACGTCGCCTGAGGCTCTGGCCTTGGAACCTTAGGCCTGGGGCTGGCCATCCTGAGGCGGGGTCGGACGCGGCCGATGCTGCGCCATGAACTGGTCGAACTCTTCCTTGTCCTTGGCGTGGCGCAGGCGGTCGAGGAAATCCCTGAATTCGGTCTGCTCTTCCTCGAGGCGCCGCAGGGTTTCCGTGCGGTATTCGTCGAAGGCGCGGTTGCCGCTGGAGGGCGGGCCGAAGCGGGAAGCCGCGGCGCTCCATCCGATTGCGCATCCGCTCCATCTTGTACTGCATCCGCTCCATCTTGTTCGACCAGCGGTCTTGATGACTCCAGCAACCCATTTTTCTGCTCCCGAGTGTGAAAAAGAGAAGGGCGAGGCCGATCGGCCACCAGATGATGAAACCGAGCACGGTCACGGCGATCCAGCCGGGGTGCCAGGGAGAATCAAGCATATGCGGGCGGTAGGGCTCTTCAGCGGGGCCGCGCCATCGATTGACATCTGCGGTGTAGGCCATTTCCCTCTCCATGACGGCATCACGCCGTTGTGAATGTAAATAACATTTACATACCTAAACCATCCCGGATTTTTGTCAAGCCGGGCGCAAGCGGCCGCCTTAAATTTATTTTGGGGTGCCCCAGGGACCTGATGGCGGCATGGGCGGCGGCCCGGCTGGCTTTTGATCCGGCTGGTCCTTCGCGGCGGGCGGCCGGCGGTCGGTCGGGAAACCGAGGCCGCGCAGATAGATCAGGACTTCCGCTTCCAGGAGATCCTCCGCCGACATCGGCAGCTTGCGCCGCGCCGCGTCGCCGCGCGCGAACAGCGAGGCCACGCCATGCGACATCGACCAGATATGCAGCGCCATCATCATCGCCGGCGGACGCGGCGTGCCGGGCGGCGCCAGCGCGGCAAGGCGCTCGGCGGCGGCCCGGATGATGCTGAAGGCGCGCTCGCTCGCCGCCAGTAACGTGGGATTTAGATCGACAGGAAGCCCGGATTCGAACATCGCCGAATAGAACGCCGGCTCCGTCGCGGGCGAACGCGAGATAGGCCTTGCCGACCCGCTCGAACGCCGTGACCGTATCGGGCCGGCCGTCGTCCCAGGCTTGCGTCAGCACCGCTTCGAACTGCTCGAAACCGCGCTGGGCGATGCTGGAAAGCAGTTCGTCGCGGTCGCGAAAATGCCGATAGGGCGCCGCCGGGCTGACGCCGGCCATGCGCGCGGCGTCGGCAAAGGTGAAGCCGGCCGCGCCCTTTTCGGCGATCAGGCCGAGCGCCGCCTGCAGCAGCGCCTCTTTCAGATTGCCGTGATGATAGCCGCGCTCGGCGCGGCGTTGTTCCTTGCGCCAGCTCATGTGAAAGGCTTTTACATGAGCCGGGCGCAAAGGTCACTAGCGCGGTCATGGCCTGTCGAAACCATTAACCACCCGGGATCGGCAGAACAGGCATGACCTCCACGGCTTCGCCGGGAAAGATCGCAAAGTGCGGATGGTTCTCGAACATCCTTGTCGCGGCTTCATGCGATTCGGCACGAACGACGGTAAAGGCACCCATCTCGTTGCTGATGTCGGCGATGCCGGCCGGGCCGACCCGCTTGGTCTTGCCAAGCGGTCCGCCCATCGCGGCGAGCGCGGCCTGGTGCTTCTCCACCCACGCCTTCCAGGCGGCGATGCCTTCTTTCTCCTTCGCCTTTCGCTCCGTCTCGGACAGCGCGTTCCACGCGGCCATCTTCGCGCTGGTTTTGCTGCCGACGAAGACGGCAAGATAGGTATCACTCATCGCTATATCTCCCTTGGTTGCTGTCCGGATCAGTTCTTGCGGCCCTACAGTTTGGCAAATCCGGCCACGACTTCCTGGATGTCGGCAGGGAAATCCGCCATTTCCTGGACCTGGCGGATTTCGATGACCTCGTTGCTGGAAGCTGGGCAGCGCTTCGCCCAGGCGATCGCCTCCTCGCGCGACTTCACGTCGATCATCCAGTAGCCGCCGATGACTTCCTTGGCCTCGGTGAAGGGACCATCGGTCACCACAGGCTTGCCGCCGGTGAAGGAAACCCGTGCGCCCATCGACGCCGGATGCAGCCCGTCGAGCGTGATCAGCACGCCGGCTTGCTTCAGTGCTTCGTTGTACTTCATCATCGCGGCGACCGCGTCCGCAGGCGGCATGGCGCCCGGCGGCGCCGTCTCGTAGCCCTTCGGGATCATCAGCATCATGAATCGCATGGTCAGTCTCCGTTTCGATTGGTGCAACCTGCCGATCGCAAGCCGGCGCTCCGAAATAAGACGATCAGGGTTTTGCGCCACCGACATGTCCAAATGAATTATTTCGGAGGTAATTGCGGACCATCGCTGGCTATCTCGGGAACATCGCGAAATACGGCTCGGCCTCCTTCAGCACCCGCGCATAGGACGGCTGTGCCTTCAGGCGTCCGAAATAGGCTGCAACGTTCTCGTGACCTTCGCCGAACGGCATCACTTCGTTGGCATAGAACAGCGCCGGCGCCGCGGCGCAATCGGCGAGGCTGAAGACATCGCCAATCGCCCACGTCCGCGTCGACATCTCACGCTCGATCATGCCATAGCTGGTCCGAGCCGGGCCCGTGCCTCCTCGACGCCATGCGGATCCTTCTTGCCCTCAGGACGCAATCGATCGCCGACGATCTTCTGCATCGGCTCGTGCACATACTGATCGTAGAAACGATCGCGCAGCCGGGTCTGCCAGCGCTTGATCGCGCGTCGGCTGGAATGAATCTGGTAGTTCCCGGAAAGTAGCGATCGAGATATTCGATGATGACGCTCGATTCCGGAACGGTCTGATTGCGCGCGTCGTCACGCAGCACCGGAAACTTGCCGATCGGCCACAACTTCAGCAGCGCGGCGCGCGCGGCCTCGCTGGAGAGATCGACTTTGTTGGGCGCGAACGGCGTGGCGTTCTGATACAGCGCAATCAGCACCTTGTGGCAGTACGAGGCCAGCGGGTGAAAATGCAGAGTAAGGGACATGCTGATAACTCCGGTTCAGTTTTCTTTCTGCCTGATGAAGGCGCCGTTCTCATACGTGGCGCCGAAATAGACGTCGATACTCTTGATCCTGTCGCCTGCGAAGCGGAAGAATTCGGTATTGCGAAAGCTCTTTCCACCCTTGGCCACGCAGCGGTAGGTCACATAGGCCTCATCGCCTTCGACGAAGATCTTTTCCAGATCATGCCGCTCGATCCAGCCGGTGTCGCGCCAGCAGCGAACAAAATAGGCCGTCTTGTCGATGCCGTCGTCATAGGGGCTGGTGAAGCGGAAATCATCGGTGAGCGCGCCTTCGACGGCCGTGCGGTCGTTCGCCATATAGGCGGCGAAGATGGCGCGGATAATTTTCGCCTTGTCGTTAGCGGACATCGCGCGAGCCCCACCTTCGCACCGCTTCCGTCGCGCCTTCGGGCGTGGCCTCGAACACCGGCGAGGCCAGCACCGCATGCAGGTGCAGCGTGGCAGTGCCGGAATTACGAAAACCGTGCTTGCGACCGGCCGGCACGATCAGGGACTGGCCGGCCGAAACGATCACCCGCTCTTGGTCCAGCCACATTTCGGCCTCGCCTTCGCGCACCGTGAGCACTTCCTCGACCGGATGCGAATGCGTTGGCGCGCCGGTCCCGGGCGCGACCCACTGTTCGAACATGCATAGTTGCGTTGCGCCATTGCTGGCCGAAGCCAGCATGCGGGTTTCCACGCCCGGCCGCCATTGCTCGAGCGGCATGTCCTGGGGGTCATTGACCTTCATGAAATTTGCGCCCTTTGTTTCGCGGAGATCGTCCAGTTAGCAAAGCAGACGCGGCGTTGCTGTGCTAGGGACTAGGCACTGCCAATCACCCAGTGATGGACCATTCCATGACGCCTGCCCCGCAAAAAGTCGCGCTGGTGACCGGCGCCGCCCGCGGCATCGGGCTGGCGGTCGCCAAAAAGTTCCTCGCCGAGGGCTGGTGCGTGGCGCTGCTCGACATCGAGGGCGAGTTGCTGTGGAAGTGCGTGGAGGCGCTGAACGCCGCCGGCCATACGCTGGGGCTGCATTGCGACGTCTCCGATGCCGGCGCGGTTGCAAGCGCGTTCGCCGAGATCGAGCGCCGCTTCGGCCGGCTCGACGCGCTGGTCAACAATGCCGGGATCGCGGTGTTTGCGCCGCTGCTGGAGACCTCCGACGACGACTGGCGCCGGGTGCTGGAAGTCAACCTGACCGGGCCGTTCCTCTGCACCAAGACGGCCGTGCCGCTGATGCGCGAGCATGGCGGCGGCGCCATCGTCAACATCACCTCGATCTCGGCGGTGCGCGCCTCCACGCTGCGCTCGGCCTACGGCACCAGCAAGGCCGGGCTCGCGCATTTGACAAAGCAACTCGCGGTCGAACTGGCCTCGCAGGGCATTCGCGTCAATGGCGTCGCGCCCGGCCCCGTCGAGACCGCGATGGCGAAGGCCGTCCATACCCCGGAAATCCGCGCCGACTATCACGACGCCATCCCGCTCAACCGCTACGGCCTCGAGGAGGAACTGGCGGAGGCGGTGTTCTTCCTGTGCAGCGATCGCGCCAGTTATATCACCGGCCAGATCCTTGCGGTCGACGGCGGCTTCGACGCCGCCGGCATCGGACTGCCGACACTGCGCGGCGAGCGACGGAACGGTTAGCTATCCTCGCTCCCGATTGCGTGACGGCCGAATGGTCAGCGCCGATTGACCGCGACAATGCGCCAGCCGCTCTCGAGGCGGTCGATCCGCGTCAGCGACAGCGGATCGATGACGAAGCGCAGCGCGGCGTCAGGTTCAAGATCGAGCGCGAGCGCGAGCACGGCGCGTATCGTGCCGGAATGCACGACAAGGACGACATCGCCCGCCGGCAAAGCCGCGAGGCCCGCGACCGTGCGGGAGATCTGGCTGACAAAACTCTCGCCGCCGGGCGGCGCGTTGCTCGCCGGCGATTTCCAGAAATCCCGGTAGAGGTCGCCAAGCTCGGCGACGAGATCGTCGTGCCGTCGCCCGGTCCACGCCCCGAAATCCTGCTCGCGAAAGTCGCTCTGCCTGACCGGATCGAGCCCCAGCGCAGCCGCGGTTTCCCGGGTGCGCCGCGCCGGGCTGCAGACGGCAAGCGCATTCGGCGGCAATCTCGCCTTGAGCGCGGCGAAGGCTGCGACATCGCCGGTGTCGGCCGGCGCGTCCGCACCATGGATAACGCCGCGCGGTCCATCGACCGGCGCGTGCCGGATCAGCCACAGATTTGTCTCGGTGCTCATCGGCGAGGCTAGCGCCAGCCGTGCTGCGAGCAGCAGCAGGATCGCGGTCTCGCCGAGCTGCTCGGCGCCGCCGAGCACGTCGCCGGTCTGGCCGCCGATTTGCCGCTGCGCCAGCCACGCCATGCCGACCGCGCACGCCGCTGCCGCCAGCGCCGCGCCCAGCGCTTCGCGCCAGGACAGCGACAGCAGGGCGATGACGAGCGCGAGCGCGGCCGCCGTGGTCGCCGTCGCGAGATCGGGCCTGCCCGCATTGGCGGCAAGTCCGTCCTTGCGCGCATAGGCCATGCTCATCGTCATGAAGGGCAACACGCCCCGTGCCAGCGCGTGCGCGGCGATCAGGCTTTGCACGACGAACGCATCCGGGAGCGCGGCGAGCGCCGAAAGCTTCGCGACAAAACTCACCAGCAGGATCAGCGCGCCATAGGTGCCGAGCCGGCTGTCGCGCATGATCTCGAGCTTCGCCGCCGGATCGCGGCCGCCGCCGAACCCGTCGGCGACATCGGCCAGCCCGTCCTCGTGCAGCGCGCCGGTCAGGATCGCGCTCGCGCCAAGCGCCAGCGCCGCGGCGGCGAGATCGGGCAGGCCGGCCATGCGCATGCCGAGACAGAACAGGCCGACCGCGCCGCCGATGCCCGCGCCGACCAGCGGAAACATCCGGCGCGCGCGGGCAAAATTCGCAGGCATGGCGCCTTCCGGATGCGGCATCGGCAGCCGGGTCAGGAACGCGACCGCGGTTCTGAGATCGTCGAGCCACTCATTCATGATAGAGAACCCGAAAGCAACCGGTTGGCTCGCGACACGCTCGACAAGAGAATCGCATGCAGTTCGACAGTCTAGACGATGTCCGCGCCTTTTGTCGCGACCTGCCCGCCGGTGACTGCAGCGCCGCCGACGCGGCCTCACGCCGGCAGCAGGTGCTGACAAAACCGCCGGGAAGTCTCGGCCGTCTCGAGGAGCTGGCAATATGGCTGGCACGCTGGCAGGGACGCGAAATTCCAAAACTCGAGCGCGTCACGATCGCGGTGTTTGCCGGCAATCACGGCGTCGCAGCGCGCGGCGTCTCCGCCTACCCGCAGGCGGTTACCGAACAGATGGTGGCAAATTTTACCCACGGCGGCGCAGCCATCAACCAGATCGCAGGGCTTGCCGGCGCCGACCTGCTGGTGGTGCCGATCGAACTCGCCCGTCCGACGCGCGACTTCACGGCAGCAGCCGCGATGGACGCCGACGAGTTCCTAGACGCCGTCGACATCGGCTATCGCACTGTGCCGCCGGACAGCGATCTGCTCGCGGTCGGCGAGATGGGCATCGCCAACACCACGACGGCGGCGATGCTGTGCGCGGCGCTGCTTGGTGGCGGCGCAGGGCATTGGGCCGGCCGCGGCACCGGCGTCGACGATGCGGGTCTGGCGCGCAAGCGCGCGGCGATCGAGGCAGGCCTCGCCCATCATCGCGCGATATCAGGCGATCCGCTCGCCGTGGCGGCGGCGCTGGGCGGACGTGAACTCGCCGCGATCGCGGGCGCCGTGCTGGCGGCGCGCGCCAATCAAATTCCCGTGTTGATCGACGGCTTTGTCGCCACCTCGGCGATCGTTCCGCTCACCCGTCTTAACGCAGGCATGCTGGATCATTGCCGCGCCGGACATGTTTCGGCCGAATCCGGACACCGCGCTCTGTTGCGCGAACTAGGGCTAAAGCCGCTGCTCGATCTCGACATGCGGCTCGGCGAAGCCTCCGGCGCGGGCGTCGCCATCCTCCTGCTGCGCGCGGCGCTGGCCTGTCATGCCGGGATGGCGACCTTCGCCGAGGCTGGCGTTTCCGGCGCGGACGAGTGACGGAACCTTGCCGCACGACCTGCCGTTGATTAATTCATCGATCGTCACTTGCGAGGGAGCCGCTTATGCAAACGGCGGTCTTGAAAACGATCTTTCTCGCGGCAGTGCTGAGCGCGCTGGCGTTGCCGCCGGCGCAGGCCGAGGTCCGTATCCTCGCCAGTCCGGGCGGAGAGGTCGGCCCGTTCCTCGACCTGTTCGAGCGCGTCCGCGTTTCCGGTGAACGCGTCGTGATCGACGGGCCGTGTCTGTCGGCCTGCACGCTGGTGCTGAGCATGGTGCCGAACAACCGCATCTGCGTGACGCGCCGTGCGATCCTGGGATTCCACGCCGCGCGGTCGGTCGACCGGCGCGGCCATATGTATGCCGAGCCGGAAGCGTCCGAACTTGTGCTGCAGGCCTATCCCGCCGCGGTGCGGGGCTGGATCCTCCACCGCGGCGGATTGAGTTCGCGCCTGCTGCTGTTGCGCGGTCGTGAACTCGCGGCGATCTATCCGAGTTGCCGTTAGAGCGACCGGCTTCGTGCAGTTTGGCGGGCACGCTTCGCTTTGCCGATCAGTGGCCTTCGAGCGGGCAATTAACCATCCAGGGAATTCCGAACTGATCGGTGCCCATGCCGAAATCCCCGGGAGAAGAACGTCTTGCCGAACGGCATGTTGACGCTGCCTCCCTCGCACAGCGCCTTGAACTTGCGCTCGGCCTCGGCAGGGTCGGCGACCGTGAGCGACACCGAAAATCCCTGCGGCGGGTGAAAGTGCCCGGGAGGCGCGTCGGAAGCCATCAACACCTGGCCGCTCACCGACATCCGGGCGTGCATGATCTTCTTCTCCCAGCCCGGCTGCGCCGGCATGTCGGCCGGTGCTTCCTCGGCTCGCATGACCATCTCGATCTTGCCGCCGAGCGTCTTCTCGTAGAACTTGAAAGCCGCTTCGCAATTGCCGTTGTAGAACAGATAGGGATTCAGCATCGCTGGCTCCTTGGTGATGGTGGTTGGAAACTCCGGCTATTTCTCGGTCAGCCGTTTCAGATTGGCGAGACCGGCTTCGAAATCCTTGCCGATCATCCTGTCCATGTTGATGAAGACGTGCATCACCTTCATCATGGAGGGCGTTGGGCCGTGCATCACCCAGGTCGAGATTGGTGGCATCGCCCTGCGGCAGCATTGTGAACTCGGCGGTGTTGTGGCCCCCGAACGGCTTGATGAAATCGAGCTTGATCACGACTTTCGAAGGCGCCGAGGCCTCGAGGATTTCCATTCTTCCGGAGCCGACATTCTTGTTCCCGTCCCAGGCATAGACAGCGCCCCTGCCGCTGGCAGTGCCGCTGTAAGTACGTTTCATCGCGGGATCCCTGTTCTCGTAAGGCGACCAGCTTTCCCACTGGTGAAAATCGTTGATCAGCGGAAAGATTTTTTCCGCCGGCGCCTTCACCGTGGCAGCGCGCCGGACGCTGAACGTAGCCGGCTTGGTCGCGGCGAGGATCAGGACGATGGTGATGGCGATCGCCAGCGCGACGGCGATGATGGCCATGATCTCGAACATGAAAAGCTCCTGATAGCGGTGACGCAATCTGTCCCAAGGACGAACGAGATAGGCAACGCCCGACGGCAGCCGGTCATTTTTTTGAGGCCTTCGCCCCGCGCGGCGCGCTGTCGCGCATCAGGCGGTCGAGATGCATCCGGATATGGGCGGCTTCGGCCGAGCTATTGGCGAGCGCGATGGCGCGGTCGAAGGCGACGCGGGCCTCGTCGTTGCGGCCAAGCTGCATCAGGAAGGCGCCGCGCACCCCGAAGAAATGGAAATAGTTTGAGAGCCGCTCCCCCAAGGGCTCGATCATTTCAAGCGCGGCCTGCGGCCCACGCACCTTGGACACCGCGACCGCCCGGTTGAGCGTCACCACCGGCGACGGCTGCATGACCTCGAGCGCGCCGTAGAGCAGATCGATTTGCGTCCAGTCGGTATCTTCAGGCGTTGCGGCGCGCGCATGCAAGGCCGCGATCGCCGCCTGGATCTGATAGGGCCCGCTCGCGCGGTGGCGCATCGCCTTGTCGATCAACGCCAGTCCCTCCGCGATCATCTTTTGATTCCACAGCGAGCGATCCTGGTCGTCGAGCAGCACCAGCGCGCCGTCGGCGTCGAACCGCGCCGCCGCGCGGGCATGCTGCAGCAGCAACAGCGCCGTCAGCCCCATGATCTCCGGCTCGCTCTGGAACAGCCGCAGCAACAGCCGCGCCAGGCGGATCGCCTCCTCGCACAGGGGGCTGCGGATCCCGGCGGTGTCTCCGCTCGCCGAATAGCCTTCGTTGAAAATCAAATAGATCATCGCGGCCACGGCGGACGAGCCGCTCGCTGCGCTCCACCGCGCCCGGGGTCTCGAACGGCACGTCGGCATCGGCGATGCGGGCTTTGGCGCGGGTGATGCGCTGCTCCATCGCCGCCTCCGAGACCAGGAACGCGCGCGCGATCTGCTTCACCGTCAATCCGGAGACGATGCGCAGCGCAAGCGCGATCTGCTGGGTGGCCGGCAGGTCGGGATGGCAGCAGATGAACAGCAGCCGCAAAATGTCGTCGCGATAGTGCGAACCGTCGAGCCGTTCGGCAAGCTGCTCCTCGGCGTCGTCGAGGTCGGAGATCGCCTCGTCCGCGGGCAGCGGCGTCTGCCTGCGGCTGCGGCGCACCTCGTCGATCGCGGCATTGCGCCCGACCATGATTAGCCAGCCTGCGGGATCGCGCGGCGGGCCGTTCTGCGGCCAGCTTTTCAGCGCACGCAAGCATGCGTTCTGGAAGGCCTCCTCGGCGGTGTCGAGATTGCGAAAATAACGGAGCAGCGCACCGACCGCCTGGGGACGCGCCGAGGTCAGCGCCGCATCGATCCAGGCGGTGTCGGTCACGTCGGAATGCTCCCGGGATTCAGGAGCCCCGACCGGGCGGATTTCATAAGCGCCGCCGGGATTGGCCGCGCCGAGATCGCGCGCGACGTCGAGCGCCTTGTCGAGATTCTCGCAGTCGACGATATAGAAGCCGAGCAGCTGTTCCTTGGTCTCGGCATAGGGGCCGTCGAGCACGACCGGCGGATCGTCCTTGCGCAGCGTGGTCGCCGACGTCGTCGGCAACAGCCGCGCCACCGGTCCGAGGCGGCCCTGTTTGGTCAGTTTGTCCTGGACCACGGCCAGCTTCTTCATGACCGCGGCGTCCTGCTCCTTGGTCCAGGAACCGACGACGTCTTCATCGTGGTAGCAAAGGATGGCGTAGAGCATGCGAACAGGTTCCTGTGTGTTACGAGGACGAACGGGCACGGATGTTTCCGACAGGATAGCGGAAGTATTTTGCGCGGCAAACGCAAGCCGGTAGTGTTCCCTCTCAATTTGCGAAGGGTCGAGGTAAAATCCGATGACGAAAGGCGCGCTCGCTCTGCTCATTCACGGCGGGACCGAGAACTGGTCTCCGGAACGATGGAAGCAGCGGTTCGACGAGGTGTGCAGGGACCGGCGCGTCATGCTGCTTGCCCGACGCGGCGTTCGATCCCGCCGACGTTCGTTACGCCGCCGTCTGGAAGCCGGGGCAAGGCGAGCTTGCGGCGTTTGCCGAACCTTCGCGTGATCTTCAACCTGGGCGCCGGCGTCGATGCGCTGATGGCCAATTCAAGCCTGCCGAAGGTGCCGCTGGTTCGCGTCGCGGTCGGCGATCTCACCGGGCGCATGACCGAATATGTCGTGCTCCACGTGCTGATGCATCACCGTCAGGAGCCCTATCTGCGGGCCAGCCAGCGCGAGAAACGATGGGCGCCGAAATATCAATGGCCGGCCAGCGCGATTTCGGTCGGCATCATGGGACTGGGCACGCTGGGAACGAACGCGGCCGAAATGCTCCGGCGGCTCGGCTTTCGCGTGTCGGGCTGGAGCCGAAGTCCGAAAGCGATCGACGGCATCGACTGTTTTCACGGCAAGGCGCAGCTCGATGCGTTTCTGCAACGGACCGATATCCTGGTCTGCCTGCTGCCGCTCACGCCGGACACGCGACACATCCTTGATCGCGGACTGTTCGCAAGGCTCAACCGCAACAGCCCGATCGGCGCGCCGGTCCTGATCAATGCCGGGCGCGGCGGCCTGCAAAACCAGGCCGATATCCTCGATTGCCTCGACGACGGCACGCTCGGCGCTGCATCGCTGGATGTGTTCGCAGAGGAGCCGCTGCCGGCCGATAGCCGTTTCTGGACCCATCCAAGGGTCGTGCTGACGCCGCACAACGCCGCCGATACCGATCCCGACGAGATCTCGAAATATGTCGCGCGTCAGATCGAGCGCTTTGAGGCCGGCGGCGCGCTGGAAAACATCGTCGATCCCGCGCGCGGGTATTAACTCAGAACGGATCTTCGCCCAGTCCCGCAACATCGGCGGGCCTTGGGCCGGGCGCGGCCCAGCGAAAGCGGCGGTCGGCTTCGGCGATCGCGACGTCGTTGATGCTGGCTTCGCGCCGGCGCATCAGGCCGTGCTCGTCGAACTCCCATTGCTCGTTGCCGTAGGAGCGGTGCCACTGCCCCGCATCGTCATGCCATTCGTACTGAAACCGCACCGCGATGCGGTTGCCGTCGAAGGCCCAGAGATCCTTGATCAGGCGGTAGTCGAGTTCCCTCGCCCATTTGCGCGTGCAGGAACGCCGACGATCGCGGCACGGCCTTCGAAGAATTCCGCGCGGTTGCGCCAGCGGCTGTCCTCGGTATAGGCCAGCGCGACGCGTTCGGGATCGCGCGAATTCCAGGCGTCCTCGGCCATGCGGGCCTTCTGGACGGCGGTCTCTTTCGTGAACGGCGGAAGCGGGGGGCGCGACATCGTGATCTCCGGTTGATGGGCGAAGTTTATTGCCGCTCCCGACGAGTCGATGGCGAGCCCTCCACCGCGATGGCTAAATCACGTCGGCTTTCAGCAGCGTCCGCAGCGCCTTCGGGATCGGCTGCGCCCGCCCCTCGCTGATGAAGGCGACGCGCACCTGCGCTCTCACCAGCACGTCGTGGCCGCGCCGCACTTCCTGCGCCAGCGTGATCGAGGCGCCCTTCACCGCGACCGGCCAGGTCACGACATCGAGCACGTCGTCCATGCGCGCGGGCTTGAGATAATCGAGCTGCATCGAACGCACCACGAAGGCAAAGCCCGGGGTTTCGGCTTGCGCTTCCGCGAACAGCGCGTGCTGCTCGGCGCCCATCAGCCGCAGATGATTGGTGCGGCCGCGCTCCATGAAGCGCAGATAGTTGGCGTGATAGACGATGCCGCTGAAATCCGTATCTTCATAGTAGACGCGGATCTGCATGTGATGGCGGCCGTGGCGGATCGCGCCGTCGAGATGGGCGGTCATGCGGCGGACCGGCGTCGATCACGCTCCTCCTCGCCTCCGCCGCCGAACAATCCGAACTGCGCCGGATCGCGCGCGGGTTCGGCGAGGCCGAGATGGCGGAAGGCATGCGAGGTCAACAGCCGCCCGCGCGGGGTGCGCTGCAGATAGCCGCACTGGATCAGGAACGGCTCGATGATGTCCTCGATGGCGTCGCGCGGCTCCGACAGCGCCGCCGCCATGGTCTCGACGCCGACCGGGCCGCCGCCGTAGTTCATCGCGATGGTGGTGAGATAGCGCCGGTCCATGGCATCGAGCCCGGCGGCATCGACCTCCAGCGCGCTCAGCGCGTGGTCGGCGATGGCGCGGTCGATCGAGGCCGCGTCCGCGGCGGAGGCAAAATCGCGCACCCGCCGCAGCAGCCGTCCGGCGATGCGCGGCGTGCCGCGCGCGCGGCGGGCGATCTCGTTCGCGCCATCCGGCGTCATGCCGATCTTGAGCACGCGGGCGCCGCGCGTGACGATCTTTTCCAGCTCCTCCTCGGTGTAGAAATTGAGCCGCACCGGAATGCCGAAGCGGTCGCGCAGCGGATTGGTCAGCAGCCCCGCGCGCGTCGTCGCGCCGACCAGCGTGAACTTCGCCAGCTCGATCTTGACCGAGCGCGCCGCCGGTCCCTCGCCGATGATGAGGTCGAGCTGGAAATCCTCCATCGCCGGATAGAGCACTTCCTCGACCGCCGGGATTGAGGCGGTGGATTTCGTCGATGAACAGCACGTCGCGCTCTTCGAGATTGGTCAGCAGCGCGGCGAGATCGCCGGCCTTGGCGATCACCGGCCCGGAGGTGGCGCGGAAACCGACGCCGAGCTCGCGCGCCACGATCTGCGCCAGCGTGGTCTTGCCGAGGCCGGGCGGGCCGACGAACAGCACGTGGTCGAGCGCCTCGTTGCGCTTGCGCGCGGCCTCGATGAAGATCGAGAGGTTGGCGCGGGCCTGCGCCTGGCCGACGAATTCCGACAGCAGCTGCGGGCGCAGCGCGGTGTCGGGCGCATCGTCGGCGCGGCGCTCGGGGGTGACGATGCGGGAGGGCGGGCGTCACTTCGCCAGCTCCTTCAGCCCGAGCCGGATCAGTTGCGCGGTCTCGGCGTTTTCACCGGCGCTGCGCGAGGCGCGCGGCGATCGCGGCCGCCGCCTGCGGCTGGCCGTAGCCGAGATTGACCAGCGCCGAGATCGCGTCGGTGACCGGGCGCGGCGCGCGCTGTTCGTCGATCGCGCCGGACAGATGCACCAGCGCCGGATCGACATTGGCAAAGGCCGGCGCCTTGTCCTTCAGTTCGGTGACGATGCGCTCGGCCACCTTCGGGCCGACGCCCGGCGTGCGCGTCACCGCGGCCTTGTCGCGCAGCGCGATCGCGTTGGCGAGATCCGCCGGCGGCAGGGTGCCGAGCACCGCCAGCGCCACCTTGGCGCCGACGCCCTGCACCGTCTGCAGCAGGCGGAACCATTCGCGCTCGACGTCGCTGCGAAAGCCGAACAGCTTGATCTGGTCCTCGCGGACATAGGTTTCGATCGACAGCACCGCGGCCTCGCCGGGCGCCGGCAGTGCCTGCAGCGTGCGCGCCGGAGCAATGCACCTGGTAGCCGACGCCGCCGACGTCGAGGATCACAAAGTCCTCGCCGTAGCTGTCGATCAGGCCTTTGAGCTTGCCGATCATAGGCCGACCACCTTCAGCCGCAGCGCCGCGCTCTGGCGATGATGCGCGTGCGTAATGGCGATCGCCAGCGCGTCGGCCGCGTCGGGCGATTTCGGCTCGGCCTTCGGCAGCAGCATCTTCAGCATCACCAGGATCTGGTTCTTGTCGGCGTGGCCGGCGCCGACCACGGTCTTCTTCACCTGGTTCGGCGCATATTCGGCGACCGGAGATCCCGAACATCGCCGGCGCCAGCATCGCGACGCCCCGCGCCTGCCCGAGCTTCAGCGTGGCGACGCCATCCTTGTTGACGAAGGTCTGCTCGACCGCGGCCTCGTCCGGCTTGAAATCGCCGAGCACTGTGGCAAGCCCCTCATGGATTGCCAACAGGCGGCTCGCCAGCGGCAGGCCTTCGGCCGGCTCCACCGAACCGCAGCCGACGAAGATCAGCCGGTTGCCGTCGATCTCGATCACGCCCCAGCCGGTGCGGCGCAGGCCCGGATCGATGCCAAGGATGCGGACGGGGGGCGAATCGGCGCTGAGGTCATGGGGTATTTTATACCCCATGCCGGAGTCTCTAGCCTAGCGCGGGGCTATCCCTTTCAAACGTCTTCACCCGCCCATCTTCGCCATCAGCGCGTCCGAGACCTCGAAATTGGCATAGACGTTCTGGACATCGTCGTGCTCGTTGAGGAGATCGATCAGCTTCAAGCAGCTTCTCGCCGGTTTCGTCGTCCACCGGGACGGTGTTGTGCGGTTTCCAGGTCAGCGCCGCCTTGCGGGGTTCGCCGAACTTCGCCTCCAGCGCCTTTGCCACGTCGCGGAACGTCTCCTGCGAGGCATAGACTTCATGGCCGCTCTCGCTTGAAACCACATCGTCGGCGCCGGCCTCGATCGCCGCGTCCAGCATCGCGTCGTCGGAGGCGACCCTGGCGTCGTATTCGATGACGCCGGTGCGATCGAACATGAAGGCAACCGAGCCGGTTTCGCCGAGATTGCCGCCGGACTTGGTGAAGTAGGACCGGATGTCGGACGCCGCGCGATTGCGGTTGTCGGTCAGCGCCTCGACGATGACGGCGACGCCGCCCGGACCGTAGCCCTCGTAGCGAATCTCGTCGTAGTTCTCGCCGTCGGTGCCGATCGCCTTTTTCACGGCGCGCTCGATCTAGTCCTTCGACATGTTTTCCTGGCGGGCGGAGATGATCGCGGCGCGCAGCCGCGCGTTCATCGAGGGATCGGGCTGGCCCATCTTGGCCGCGACCGTGATTTCGCGCGCCAGCTTGGAGAACAGCTTCGACTTCTGGGCATCCTGCCGGCCCTTGCGGTGCATGATGTTCTTGAACTGGGAATGTCCGGCCATGCGGTGTCTTTCGGGATTCGTCCGGGAAACGTGGCGGGGTGGAAAGCGCGGCGTTATAGGCCGGTAACCTGCCAAAATCAAAGACTTGGACGGGTTTTCGGCATTTTGGCGGTGCCCGATGCCTCCATATGAGGCAATCGTTAACCCTGACTTCACGCCGAGATGCGAGGATGACCGCCCCATTTGCAGGTTCCCGAGAGAGGCCCTGCAACCATGTCGGTTACGCAAATGAAATTGGAGCCCGCCGCAAGCGACCCCTCGGACGTCGAAGGTCTGGTCGATCAGCTTGCCAACCGGATCGGCGGCCTCGGGGTTGAGCTTGCGGACGTGGCAGGAAATCTGCAGGAAGTCGCCGGCCGGGTATCGATCCAGTCCGATCGGTTCGGGCATCTTCAACAGACCGCCGAGACGATGGTTTCCGCCAATCACGATATCGCGGACGCCTCGAAGGCGGTGCAGTCGGCCACGACGGCCGCCGTCAGTGAAATCACGCAATCGCGCGCCGCGGTGGAAACAGCGGTCAAGCACATCGCCGAATTGATCGAGGCGGTCGGCCGCATCGAACTTCGCCTCGGCGCTGTCGGAACCGCGCTCGCGCAGGTGGCCAAGGTGTCCGGGTCGATCGAGGCGATCGCGAAACAGACCAACCTGCTGGCGCTGAACGCGACCATCGAGGCCGCGCGCGCCGGCGCCGCGGGCCGAGGCTTTGCGGTGGTCGCCAGCGAAGTGAAGAGCCTCGCCGAGGCGACGCGCCAGGCCACGCATCTGATCGGCGATACCGTTCGCGATCTCGACGGCCAGGTCGGCAGCCTGATCGGCGAGAGCGGCGACGCCTCGCTCCGCGCCAAGAACGCCGGCGAAGGCGCCCAGCAGATCCAGAGCATCATCGTCCGCGTGCAGGATGGTTTCACCTCGGTCGGCCGGGAGATCGACGGCGTCGCCAAGGCGGCCACCTCCAATCTCGCGCATTGCGACAGTGTGATCGACGAACTCGACAACCTCGCAAAGGGCGTCGATCTGTCATCGACCGACCTGAAACTCGCCGACGAAAGGGTCGCCAGACTGCTCGACGTTTCCGAAGGGCTGATCGAACTGATCGCCGCCAGCGGCGTCGAAACATCGGATGCGCCGCTGATCCGCGTCGTGATCGATACCGCAAGGCAGATCTCGGCGGCCTTCGAAGCCGCCATCGAGCGCGGCGACATCGACCTCGATCAATTGATGGACGAGAACTACCGCGAAATTCCGGGCACCGATCCCAAACAGTACCTCACCGACTATGTCGCATTGACCGACCGGATCCTGCCGCCGATCCAGGACCCGATTTCAGAAAATCGATTCCCGCATCGTGTTCTGCGTCGCATGGGCGCACGGCGGCTATCTGCCGACCCATAATCCGAACTACCGCCTGCCTCAGGGGCCCGATCCGGTCTGGAACAACGCCAATTGCCGCAACAAGCGGCTGTTCAGCGATCGCGCGGTGAAGAAGGTGGCGGCCAATACCAAACCGTTCCTGCTGCAGACCTACCGGCGCGACATGGGCGGCGGCAATTTCGTCCTGATGAAGGACCTGTCGTCGCCGATCCACGTCCGTGGCCGTCGTTGGGGTGCGTTCCGCATGGGATTTCGCCAGCCAGAACTGAGCGCGTTGATCTGAGCCGGTCATGAACCGCCCGACGCGCGAACGAACTTTCGCGCATTTTCCCGATTCGATTTTCAAACAGCCTATCATGCAATGACACCAGCTCCTTCTCCCCTCCCCTCGCGAAGCGGTGGGGTCGAGACGAGCGAAGCTCGCTCTTAGGGGTCGGGGTGGGGGGTGGCGCGGCACACACTGAAGCCGCGTTCTTGCGGATAGACCCCCCACCCCCGACCCCTCCCGACCACGCGCAAGAGCGCGTGGAGGGAGGGGGGATTACTGCGCATGACCTCGCGATCTCACGGCGCATCGCGCCCGAGTTCTTGTTCGGAAATTCCCGCCCTCTCATTCAGAGGGCGCAGGGAATGCCGGGCGCCGATGCCCCCACGGTCTCGTGTGCAAAATGCTTTGAAAAAACGCACACGAGCATACAGGTCACACCGGAATCGACCCGGCATTCCCCGCGCAATGGTTTTAACGGTTTCCTTCGTGCTCTTGTGTCCGCAAAATCTGCCAGAATGTGCGAACGGGCGGTTCTGACCAACCGCCCGTCGCTGGATCTGAGCCCGTTCGTGCTCAAAGGCCGCAAGAGCCTGACGGGGAGCGTGGGACAGACCCGGTGTCTTCCTCAACCCGAACAGTTGCATGGGCTTAGAGCCCGGACCGAGCAAGGAAGGGAGCTGGATGATGGCACAAAGTGGTTTGGTTGTCGCGGGGATCGATATCGCCAAGGACAAGGCGGATGTGAGCATTCGCGCGCTGTCTCAACGGCGAACGTTCGCAAGCATCGCGGAAGGACGGCTGCAGTTGATCACTTGGCTTCGCAAGCACAAGGTGACCAAAGCAGTAATGGAGGCAAGCGGAGGATATGAGCGCGAATGGGCCGAGGCGCTGCGCGAGAAGGATATCGAAGTTCGTATTGTTGATCCCAAGCGGGTGCGCCACTTCGCCCAGTCCGCTGGGCGACTGGCCAAGAATGACGTCATCGACGCTGACACGATCGCCTGGTTTGCCGAGACATTGGCGAGACACGAAGCCAGGCCCACGATGCTACGCGCGCGAGACGCTTCGACAGTTGGTGAATGCTCGCCAGGGATTGCTCGATATCAGGACCGGGCTGAGCAACAAAGGCGAGCATGATGTGCCGGAACCGGTGCAAAAAAGCCATGCGAGACTGTTGAAGGCCATAGCCGTCGAGCTTGCCAAGCTCGAGGCGGCGATCGCCGCCATGATCAAGGCCACGCCTCATTTCGCCGGGCGCGCCGAGATCGAGCGTGCCGGGGCTTGCCGGCACAACGTCTGCAGACCTCATCGCAGCCATGCCGGAATTGGGTCAGGTGAGCAACGAGGCCATCTCCGCCTTGCTCGGCGTCGCGCCTTACGATGATGATAGCGGCAAACGGCGGGGCGAACGCCAGATCAAGGGGGATGCTGCAAGGTCCGCAATCTGTTCTACATGGCGTGCCTGGGTGTCTGCTACCGGCACAACCCGGTACTCAAGACGTTCTATCGCCGCCTGATCGCCAAGGGAAAAAAGGCAAAGGTTGCCCTGGTCGCCTGCATGCGCAAGCTGATCGTCATTCTCAACATCATGATCGCCCGCGGCGAGAAATGGGACGCCAATCGCTACGCGGTGGATTAACGAGCGCGGCAGAATACAGTTGCTCCCCGGCGACCGGCTTTCTTGCCACCGTCATCCCTGAGAAGCTTGCTTCTCAGGAATTTGACGCCAGCATCGGGGCGTCAGGACCACACGACTTCTCCGTCCGCAGTAAAGCGCCCTCGTCTTTGGCGCTCCTTGCGTCCACCGCATCCCACCGCAACGTTCGTGACGATCGCGAAGCCGCCCTCTTCCGGGGTGAGACGCGCGAAGCTATGCCTCTGATTTGCCCGACGGGTTAAGCGGAATATTTTTGCGCGCGGGGATGGACAGCGGTTTTCAAAAATCGGCCAGTGATTTGCCCGTCGGGCAAATCAGGCAGCGGGCGGGCCTAGGAAATTGCGGCGAAGCTTCCTCTCATCCAAGGCGACATCATTGATCACCTCGTCGGCGCGGCCTGACAAGGGCAGCGGAACGGTAATGCCAAGCGCCTTGGCGGATTTTGCGTTGATGAATAGTTCAAGTTTGGTGCCTTGCTGGACCGGCAGCTCGGCGGGCTTTTCACCCCTGAGGATGCGAGCGACGTAAACGCCGGTCAGCCGGTAGGAATCGAGGGGATTGCCGCCATAGCTCGCCAGCCCGCCGGCTGCGGCGAACGAACGGTTCTCAAAGACGGCGGGCATCGCGTGGCGCGCGGCGATTTCGCCGAGCTTGGCGCTTGTGCTGGGAAAGAGGGATCGGCGCCGACGACGAGTCGCCGTGCCCCAGTTCTGTGAAGCTCGCGCAAGTACCCCCAAATCACCCTCGCTGCTGGCATGCAGCACATGAAGCGTGATGGAAAAGCTGTGAGTTCTGCGGACATGGCTGTGTTGGTTTCGAGTTCCATCAAGGCGGGGTTGGATTGACGAGGCAGGCTCAGGACCTTGGCCTTTGGCACAAGCTCGTGCAGCAATTCCAGCCTCTTGGGACTGACGAGCGCATTGAATTGCGTAACGCCCGTGATATTTTCGCTTGGTTTATAGAGGTTTGTGACGAGGCCGAGTCTTGTATCCACTTGATGGTTCCTCACACGATCGGAATGGTTGTTTTCGCGGCCTTCGCCGCGAGCGCGGCCGTGGTGCCCTAGTCGCGGCGATCACAGTCGCCTTCTTTTCCACAAGATCGGCCATCAAGGCCGGCAACCGATCGGGATGGTTGTCCGCCCAACGGTATTCGATTTTCACATTTTGGCCGTCGACGAGCTCGTTCGCTCAGCCCGTCGAGAAAGGCCGCCAGCTGGCGTTGGTAATCCTGGGCCGATTGAGAGTTCAGAAATCCGACTATAGGCATGACGGGCTGCTGCGCCTGCGCTAGCAGCGGCCATAGCGCGGCACTGCCGAGCCCTGCAATGAAATCCCGCCGTCTCGATCCGCCCCCCTTGCGGCCGCCGCGCCGCCGACGACCGTATTGAACCTGCGCCGATGCACGTGTCCCCCACAAGCCGAGATATAGCATGCTTCGACCGGGTCTCTGCTTGGTAAACACCACCGGGGTCGGGCTTCTTCCGGCCGATTTGTGAATTTCGGGTTTGCGGTCAAAAGCTGAAAAACTCATTGGGGCAAATGTTCTCCACTCTGCTTCAGCGACGGACATAGAGCAGTTTCCACTTGAAACTCGCAGCATACCCGGAGTTGCGGAAGTAGTTAGCGCATTCATCTGGCTGGAATGCATCGAGAAGGCATGCGATGCGGTTCCAGAGGCTCTCCAAGGAGCGCTCGGCGGCCTTTCGTAGCAAGGCTTCGAGTTTTGCGAAGAGCTGCTCGATCGGATTGAAGTCCGGCGAATAGGGCGGCAGATAGAGGTCGCCAGGCTGCAGCTTCCATCGCTTCACGTATCCCGGGCACCTTGTGGGCGCTGAGATTGTCCAGCACGACGACGTCGCCTGGCTTGAGGGTCGGCGCCAGGACTTGTTCGACATAGGCGAGGAAGCCATTGCCGTTCATCGGGCCGTCGATGACGCATGGTGCGGTAAGAGCTGTGGAGCGCAGGCCCGCAACAAAGGTGGTGGTTTTCCAGTGACCGTGCGGGATTTTGCCGACCAGCCGTTCGCCGCGTGGAGCCCGGCCGCGTAGCCGCGCCATCTTGGTTGAGGTGCCGGTCTCGTCGATGAAGACCAGTCGGTCGGGATCGAGCTTGGGTTGATTGTCCGCCCATGCCGTCCGTGCCGCGGCAACATCAGGCCGGTCCTGCTCGGCCGCCCGAACGCTTTTTTTTGAAGCTGACGCCGTTGCGGTCGAAGAACCGCCAAACCGAACCGAGCCCCGCCTTTTGTTGACGCTCATCAAGCAGGCGGCGCTGGATCTCTTCCAGCGTCAGGTCGGGCTCCGGTCAAACCAACGCAAGAATGATTCCCTACATGCTTCTCCAACGGCGACCGGCTCTGGCCCTTGTTGGATTTGGCTTCAAAGCTGCCGGTCTCCTGCGAGCGCTTTGCCCAGCGGATCGCCGTCGAATTCCCCAATCACAAACTGTCTTGCCGCCGCCCGCGCCGCCGCGCCACCCTCAACAACCTGGATCACTGACTCGCAGATCGTTCGAATACCCCATTGCCAGCCTCCTCAGATCGAGAAGGCCACAGAATCTTATTCGCGGCTCCTTGTGAATCCCCTCGATTCACAGAAAATGGAAAATCGGCTCCGAGTTGGCAAGGACTTTTTTCACGTCGCAGGTTGGTCGGTGCGGCCGTGTGTTCGGCCTTTAGACGCGGTTCACATGACCGCTGGCCATAATGCCCTCCGCGGATCAGGTCCCGATCGAAAGCCCGCATTCGAGAATGCATGGGGGTAAGTGGGTTGTCCTGATCGCCAGATCGACCGGCTCTGCATTACGTGCTGCTGGCCCTCCCAACCTTCACATCACGCCGGTCGTCCGGCGCGATCTCGTTTACCGCGCAAGCGCAACAGGTTCCTTATAGTGCTCGCCCTTGACCATCATGGCCCAAGCCATCCTGGCAATCTTGTTGGCAAGTGCGATGGCGGCGATCTTGGTTGGCCGCCGCGCCAACAATGCCGCGAGCCAAGGCCGATGTTGCGTGCCATGGATTTTGGCATAGCGGATCACGGCGAGAGCGCCGGCCACGAATAGATTGCGCAGATAGCGATCACCTTGCTTACTGATATGGCCGAGCCTGTCCTTGCCACCGCTCGAATGCTGCTGCGGCACCAGCCCGATCCAGGCCGAGAAATTACGCCCCGATCGGAAGGTCTTTGGGTCGGCAACAGTAGCGACCAGAGCCGTGGCCAGCACCGGACCGATGCCAGGAGCTTTGTCCAGCCGCCTACTCGTCTCATTTGATCGATGCCAGGCGTTGATCATCCGGTCGAACTCCAAAATCTGTGCCTTCAGTACCCGCAGTTGGACACCGAGAGCCGCCAAACACGCACGGGCAACCTCGGGCAGCCGCTTGTCATTTGCGTCCGCGACAACGCCAAGCAGTTGCTCGACACCGTTGCGGCCGACCGCTGCCACGATGCCAAACTCCGCCAGATGAGCCCGGATGGCATTGATCACCGAGGTCTGCTGCCGGATGAGCAGATGGCGTGTACGATGGAGTATCAGGCAACTTTGCTGCTCCGGTGTCTTGATCGTGACGAAGCGCATGTTCGCCCTGGCGACTGCCTCACAAATGGCCTCCGCGTCAGTCGCATCGTTCTTGTGCCGTTTGACATAGGGCTTCACGTAGGCCGGTGGCATTAGACGCACGGTATGGCCAAGTACTTGGAGCTCGCGCCCCCAATGATGCGACGAGGCACAAGCCTCAATCCCGACCAGGCATGCTGGCAACCTCTGGAAGAACGCAAGGACTTGGCGACGCTTCAACTGCCGGCGGATCACCACCTGGCCGGCAGCATCAACACCATGAACCTGAAAGACTGACTTGGCGATATCGAGACCGACTGTCGTAACCGTTTGCATGGCTAGCTCCTCCTAATCGTGGGAACCTTAATAGCTCCCACATCCGTGGCACCCTCGTGCCGGTGGAGGAGCCGTCCACAGCATCGAAAG
>CAVTNA010000069.1:0-23359 GCA_963735835.1 uncultured Alphaproteobacteria bacterium
GCGTTAGGCGGCCTCCCGCGCGACACTCTTGGCGGCGGTCAGCACGACGTCCTTCATTTGCCGTGCCGTCTCGGCCCAAGTCAGCCGCTGCATCATGCGAGCTGCGCGCAGCCCGCGCTTCTGGGCGGCTTCGCGATCCGCGAAAATCTGCTCGAGGCGTTCCACCACCTCATCGACCTGGCTCTCGCCCCAGCACGCGACGTCTCCGACGCTGTTCCAGCGGTTCTCGACCGCCCTTTGGTCATCGAGCGGATAGCAATTCTCGTCCTTGATCAGGTCGAGATGACCGGTATTGCGCGACAGGATGACCGGAATTCCGCATGCCATGCATTCCATGGCGACCAGGTTGGTGCCGCCTTCCGACCGGTTGGTGAACACGGCCGCGTCCATCTCGCGCAGGATGGGCGGCATCGACACGTTGGGGACGTTGCCGAGGTCGATGACCTGCTCGGGCGCGATGTCGTTGGCGACCGCCCAGGCGGCGACGTCGAGCTTGCCTTCTTTGTTGAAGGCGACCGGCGCCGCGAGCCCGGTCTGATCCAGCGAACGCGCGAAGTGTGGCCACGGGCTGTGCCAGGCGGTGACCAGCGTCGCCTCCGGGTGGCGTTTGGAAAAAATCTTGAACGCCGCGATCACGATGTCCTGGCCCTTGCGCAGTTCCGCCTTGCCGCCCGAAAAGACCAGAAAGCGGTCGCGCAACACCCCGAGCTTGGGCCCCGGATGAAAGTGGGTCGGATCGATACCCTGCAGAATGGTCCGCACGCGTTCGAACCCGTAGGCCCGCAACACCCGTTCGTTCCAGCTCGAGCCGGTGATGATCAACGAGAGCTGCTTGCCGCGCCTGACCGCGTCGGCGTCGAGGGCCTCCTCGAAGAAGATGACGCCGATCGTCGGTTGCCCCTCGAGCACCACGTTGTGCGCGGCCGGCGAGCCGCAACACCCGTTTCCGAGCGCCAGCAATAACGGAGCGTCGGCGGTCGCCGTGCCGTTCGCGTGCGGGGCAAGCTGTGCCTGGAATTGTATGGAGCGGATCAGGAAAGGCAGGATCGCGCGTTGTCTGAGCGGGTCGATGTCGATTTGGCCGGCGTCGATGGGCGCCACGCAGACCGGCTCGATCATGGGGTCGGCGGCCCAGTGCAGCCCCAGATTGAGGCCGTAGACGCCCCAGCCGAAGAAGCTCGATATCGACCACTGAATGATGACGGGTTGTGTCATTGTCGCCTCCGCGCTGTCGATGGGTTCAGGCCGTCTGCGCCAACGGTCCTGCTGGTTGGTCCGTGGCGATCTCGGCCGGCGTTGTTTCGGCCGTCTCTTGCAACGCTTCTTGCATCGCCGGTTGCATCGTTCTTCCCAGCCGCGCCAATGCGGCCAGGTCCGCGATCTGCTGCGTCAACAGCCGGTCGCGAAAATATTCGATCGTCTTTTCGAGGCCGTCGGAAAGCTGCATGCGCGGTTCCCAGCCCAGCACCTGCCGGGCGAGAGCGATGTCGGGCTGGCGCTGCTTGGGGTCGTCCATCGGCAGCGGCTTGAAGACCAGCTTGCTGCTCGATCCGGTCAGCTGCAGAACGCCTGCGGCGAGCTCGTGGATGGTGAATTCGCCGGGATTGCCGATGTTGATCGGTCCGGTGAAGTCGTCGTCCGTCGCCATCAGACGCATCATCGCTTCGACCAGATCGTCGACATAGCAGAAGCTGCGCGTCTGCGTGCCGTCGCCGTAGATCGTGATGTCGTCGCCGAGCAGCGCTTGCACGATGAAGTTGGACACGACCCGGCCGTCGTTGGGGTGCATGCGCGGGCCATAGGTGTTGAAGATGCGCACCACCTTGATGCGCACGCGGTGCTGGCGCCAATAGTCGAAGAACAGCGTCTCGGCGCAACGCTTGCCCTCGTCGTAGCAGGACCGGATGCCGATCGGATTGACGCGCCCCCAATAGTTCTCGGGCTGCGGATGTATCTCGGGATCGCCGTAGACCTCGGAGGTCGAGGCCTGCAGGATCTTGGCGCCCGTGCGCTTGGCGAGGCCGAGCATGTTGATGGCGCCGTGCACGCTGGTCTTGGTGGTCTGCACCGGATCGAACTGGTAGTGGATGGGCGATGCCGGGCAGGCGAGGTTGTAGATCTCGTCGACCTCGACATAGAGCGGAAAAGTCACGTCGTGCCGCATCAGCTCGAAGCGGGGATGGCCGAGCAGGTGCGCGACGTTGTCCTTGTTGCCGGTGAAGAAATTGTCGACGCACAGCACGTCGTCGCCCTTCTGCCAGCAGGCGTTCGCAAAGATGCGAACCCAAGAAGCCGGCGCCGCCGGTGACCAGGATTCGTTTCATTTGCAAATGCTCCTCTTCGAGTTTGCCGGGCGAAGTTCGCGGCCTGGGCGATGCGATGGCCGGGCCACGATGAAGTGCCGACCTCACAGCATCCGGCTGAACGCGAGCGGCTGCGCCCGCTTCGGATCGGGAACCGTCGTTCGCCCGGAGGCGCCGTAGACTTGTGGGCACGCCTTGCGGGCGATGTCGCCCGACAGCCGGCGCATGATTCCTTCCGACACCGCGTGGGCGGTCGCCAGCACCACCAGATTGGTCTTCAACTCGGCCTGCAGCAGCTCATGTCGGCGGGCCAGCGCGCCGACGTCCTGCGGCACGGTCCGCGCGAGAAACTTGCTGTTCGCCTTCAGCCGCTCCGTGGCCTTGAAGTAGAGGCCGGAAAGCTCGCTCTTCCTGGGGCCGAGGCCGGTGGCCTTGCGCAATTGGCCGGCGCGAACCAGCCTCGTCTCCTCGGTCACGACGGCCTCGAGTCCATCCATGACCTCGGTGAGCCGGTCGATCGCGGTCCGGGCATCGGCCGCGGTCGCGATGGGGGGCGAAGCTTCGGCGTGGGGCGTTTGCGGTGCGTCGTGCATGGCCGGCGTCCTATCGGGATGGCGCTGTAGCGTTTTGGTTGACGCTTCGTCGGCGCATTCCCTCGAATTGTCGCGCGCCCGTGTACGATCGGTTAGAATTTGGTGAACCGCGCTGAAATCCGCCGAAGATTATGCGGCCGCTGGTTAACAACTCGTTCACGTCAGGGCGCCCGCGCCTCCTGCTGCGCGAGCAGGGTGTGGTAGACCTGGTCGGCAATTCCGATGCCGCCGGCCTTGGCGAACGACTTGGCGTATTGCTCGCTCAGGAACGAGCGCCACACGCCGACGGCCGGTCCGCCGCCGAACGGACCGTCGCCCTTGACGCCGGCGAGCATCTGGCTGAACATGGAGTTGAGGAACATGCGCCTCGAAATTGACCGCGGCGGCGTGCGCCTTGGTCTTGGGGTCGGTGCGGGCCGCGCTCCGGCGGCGTGGTCGCATCGAGCGCGACCGAGCGGGCGAGCGAGGCGGCGGCCGGCGCCGCCAGGGTGGGCGAGCGGGAGGGCGTGCAGGACGGCCATCACATCACCTCGATGTCGGCCTGGATGGCGCCGGCGGCCTTGATCGCCTGCAGGATGGCGATCAGATCGCGCGGACCGATGCCGAGCGCGTTGAGCCCGTCGACCAGTTGCTGCAGCGACACGCCTTCCTGGACCACGGCGAGCTTCTTGCCGTCCTCGGTGACGCCGACGCGGGTGCGCGGCACCACGACGGTCCGGCCGCGCGCGAACGGCTGCGGCTGGCTGACCTGCGGGGTTTCCGAGATGGTGACGGTGAGATTGCCCTGCGCCACCGCCACCGTCGACACGCGCACGTCGCGGCCCATCACGATGATGCCGGAGCGCTCGTCGATGACGACCTTGGCGGCGAGATCGGGCTCGACCTGCAGCTGCTCGATCTCGGTCAACAGCGCGACCACGTTGTTGGTGGATTTCTGCGGCAGCGTGATCTGCACGGTCGAGGGGTCGAGCGGCTCGGCGATCGGCGCGCCGATGAAGTCGTTGATCGGCGGCGGCGATGCGCTTGGCGGTGGTGAAGTCGGCGTTGCGCAGCGCCAGCCGCACCTGGTTGAGCTTGTTGAGCGCGAACTCGATCTCGCGCTCGATGATGGCGCCGTTGGAGATGCGGCCGACGGTCGGCACGCCGCGCACGATCTTGGCGGCTTCGCCTTCGGCCTGGAAGCCGCTGATGGCGAGCGAGCCCTGCGCGACCGCGTAGACGTTGCCGTCGGCGCCGAGCAGCGGGGTGACCAGCAGGGTGCCGCCCTGCAGGCTCTTGGAATCGCCGAGCGCCGACACCGTGACGTCGATGCGGGTGCCCTGGGTGCCGAACGGCGGCAGGTTGCGCGGTCACCATGACGGCGGCCACGTTGCCGGTGCGGATGCGTCGGCGCCGCGGATGTTGACGCCGAGCCGCTCCAGCATCGCTTGCAGCGACTGCTTGGTGAACGGGATATTGTTGAGCGTGTCGCCGGTGCCGTTGAGGCCGACGACCAGGCCGTAGCCGATCAGCTGGTTCTGGCGCACGCCCTCGATATTGGCGAGGTCCTTGATGCGCGACGTCGCGCCGGCCGGCGATCCGGCGCAGATCAAGGCGCCAAACAAGATCGCGCGCCGCGGCGAGCGCGGTCGCAATCGTCCTCGTCATCTTGCTCCCCAATGATGAGCTCGGACCGACCCAGCCTTTGCGAATTGCGTGCCATCGCGGTCGCGCCGATAAGCCATTGAAATGAAATGATATTTTTTCAGGGCGCTTGGTCCGCGGCGCCGTCCGCCGGGTCGTTCCTTGCCGGTTCGGGCAGATTTTGCCGGGCCGTTTACCGCTCGTTAACCATGGCGGTCCGATTGGTATGCCACCGCCTCCGTGACCTTCCACCGCAAGCCGGGAGGGAGCGGGGCCTCGGATGAGGGCCCCGCCCATGCGAATTCCAGCATCGAACGCGACGCGCCACGGCGGCAACGGCGCCCGCGACGCGGCGCCGCCGCAGGCTCCGGTTTCGCCGTCAGCCGAGGACATCGCGCCGCGCTCGACCGGCGCCGGCGGGCGGGCCGCGCACGGTCGGCGGCATCGACGCGCTGATCGCGCTGCAGGGGGTTGAAGACCCGCTCGAGCGCCGCAAGCGTGCGGTCAAGCGCGGCCGGGTCGCGCTCGATGCGCTCGACGAGCTCAAGATCGGGCTGCTCGGGGGCGCGCTGACGCCCGCGACGCTGGCCAAGCTGCAAGTCGGCCGCTGCCCATCTCAAGATGGACTCGGGCGAGGCGGGCCTCGACGCCGTGCTGGCCGAGATCGAGCTGCGGGTCGAGGTCGAGATCGCCAAGATGGCGCCGCGGTAGCGCGCAAATGCGCGGAGGCCTGCCGGCCTGCGGAAGCGGCCCGGCGCGATGATTCCGCACTGCGGTATGACGTTGAGCGGGCGATATTCGGTTCACGCATTCCGTGATTGTCCGTAACCGGCCGGCCCTATATAAGGTCGCCCGCGAGCAGGAGGGCTCGCCTCAAGCACGGGGTTTCCATGCGTTCGGAGAAGAACAAGAACGGTGCGTGGCGCTGATGGACAAGAACGGCGCCGTCGCGCCGCTGGACAAGAACAAGAACTATCGACCTTCCGACAAAGAGCCGTTCATGAACGAGCGCCAGCGCGAGTATTTCCGCGACAAGCTGCTGACGTGGAAGGACGAGATTCTCAAGGAGGCCAAGGAGACGCTGCAGCATCTGCAGGACGAGAACCAGAATCATCCCGATCTCGCCGACCGCGCCTCCTCGGAGACCGACCGCGCGATCGAGCTGCGCGCCCGCGACCGCCAGCGCAAGCTGATCGCCAAGATCGACGCCGCCCTGCAGCGGCTCGACGACGGCACCTACGGCTATTGCGAGGAGACCGGCGAGCCGATCTCGCTGCGAGCGGCTGGAAGCGCGGCCCGATCGCGACGCTCTCGATCGAGGCGCAGGAGCGCCACGAGCGGCGCGAGCGCGTCTATCGCGACGACTGAGGCGGTCACGGCAGCGCCGCTCAAATCCAAGGACCAGACTGAATTGGGATTTGCGGTCGGGCGGCAGTTGACGGCTTGATATAGTGTAGGCGCCACGTATCGCCGCGCAGTGCGCCGTGAGACTGGCAGCGCCAGGCTCCTGCCGGTTATGGTTTCCCCATGAGCACCAACTCCATCCACATCACGCGTGGCTGGCTGCCGTGTGCCTGGCCTTGCTGCGTGGCTTCGCTCGCCGCCGCACGTGCGCAGGCTCAGGACATGGCCGCAGCGGCCGGTCAGGGTCATCGTGCCGTTTGCGGCCGGCGGCAACATCGATGTCATGGCACGCCTGACCTCGCCAGCGCATGAGCGAGGTGTTCGGCCAGCAATTCGTCGTCGAGAACCGGGTGGGCGGCAACGGCACCATCGCGGCCGAGACGGTCACCCATGCGCAGCCCGACGGCTACACCCTGTTCTGGGCCGGCGCCGGCGGTGGTGTCGATCTTCCCGGCAATCACCAAGGCCGCCTATGATCCGGTCAAAGACTTCAAGCCGATCAGCGTGATCGGCGTCAATCCTCAAGTCCTGGTGGTGAACGCGAAGCTGCCGATCGCCAACGTGGCGGAGTTCATCGCTTATGTGAAGATGCAGCCGCAGAAGCTTCCCTATGCGGGCGGCGGCGGCCCGGGCAGCCTGAGCAATCTCCTCATGGCGCTGTTCCTCAAGCGCGCCGGCCTCGAGATGACGAGCGTGAGCTACCGCGGCACCGCGCCGGCCATGACCGATCTGGTGGCCGGCCATATCCCGACCATGTTCGTGCCGCTGTCCGAAGCGCTGCCGCAGGCGCGAGCCGGCAACATCCGGATGATCGGCGTATCGGGCGCCAAGCGCGCCCGCGCAGGCCCCACAGGTGCCGACCATCGCCGAATCCGGCTTCCCCGGCTTTCAGGCGCAGAGCTGGAACGGTGTGCTGGCGCCGGCCGCCACGCCCGACGCCATCGTCAACCGGATCGCGGCCGAGTTCGCGCGCGCCGCCAAGGAGCCGAAATTCGTCGCAGCGGCTCGACCAGGAGGGCGTCGAACCGCTCGGAACGAGCCCGGCCGAGACTGCGAAGTTCATCGCCGCCGACATGGCGCTATGGGCGGATGCGGTGAAGATCGCCGGGGTGTCGCTGCAGTAGGCGGCGGCCCGGAAGGGGTGCAATTGTCATTTCCTGCGAGGGCGCCGATAGGATCTTTGGGAATTGGGATTTGAAACCCTCCCGGTGCGCCGGTTCAGTATCTGCTTTCGCCGCCAAAATGCCGCCGATCACCCGATGCCGGTTCACTCGTTGTAGCCTATGGACTACAATTTTTGGACATGGTCGAGAATGCGTCAGACGCAGGAATTTTCGGCCTGGTTGCACCGTCTCAGGGAAGCCAATGCCGTCGCGCGCATCGTCGCCCGCATTCGCCGCATGGAAAATGGAAATCCCGGGGACACCAGGAGCGTCGGTACATCTCGGAAATGCGTATCGACTATGGGCCTGGCTACCGCATCTACTTTTTGCGCCGCGGAGCACAAATTGTGATCCTGTTGTGTGGGGGCGACAAGCGCACGCAGCAGCAGGACATCAAGCGGGCGCAGACGCTGGCGGAGACATTGTGATGCGCAAGACGACACGATTTGATGCTGCGGATTATCTCAACACCGAAGCACGTCAGGTTGCCCATATCGCCGCGGCGCTCGAAACCGGTGACGCCGATTTCGTGCGCGACGCGCTTGGTCTCGTTGCACGCGCACGCGGCATGAGTGAGATCGCGAAGAGCGCCGGTTTGAATCGCGAGAGTCTTTACAAGGCGCTTGGGGAGACTGGCAATCCCGAATTCAGTACGGTCATGCGCATCGTCCGCGCCTTAGGCCTTAGTCTTTCAGTGCGCCCCGCGGCGACCGCACGGACACCCAGGCGGCGCCGGGTCGCCTGAGCAGCTCCTGCTGAGCGAGGCGTAGTGCAAGATCGGAGACGGTCGGGGATTGCCGTCGGAGCGCGCGACAGGCCCCCGCATCACACTGCCACGGCGAAGCAGTAGTGCCCGGTTTCATCGACCGCGGCGCGCTGGCTCGGCGCCGAATTCCACCGGCTCTCCGGCTCGCGCCCAGCCCTGTTCTCGTCAAATTGCGGCGCCGGCCTCGGTCGGGTCCTGGAACCTCATTCCTTCCATGGTCCCGTCCGCGACCGCGGCGCGATAGATGGCCTCGGCGAAGCGCCGATCGTCGGGCACCTCGGCGGAGGACTTGCGCAGCAGATGCGGCACAACTCGATCGCGTCCATCAATAAATCCGAAGTTCGACCGGCATGCCGACGCCGGCCGTCATGGAAAAGCGTTCGGGCGTAAAATAGCGGGTCGCAAATGCCGCCCCATCGGGAAGCGACTTCTCAAGGCCCTCATCGACCAACCAGAGCTCGGTCTTGCGGAACAGATCGGTGACGACCAGCCCGGCGGATTGATGCCGGCATTTCACCTGGATGATCGTGAAGCGTGCATTGCGCATGGCTTCGAGCACGAGCGCTTGGTCGGAGCCGGGGGCAAACCGAGCCGACCTGGCGTAGCGGTCGATTGCCCTGGAGCGCCCGGGCGCGGCGGTGTGGATCGCAAGATCGACCGCCAGCGTCAGCTCGTCCATGCTGTCGAGGATGAATAACCTGCCGTCCACCAGACCCAGTCGGCGCCCATTGTGCAGGATGGCATCCTTGGACAGGAAATCCATCACGTTGGAATGATGGAGCTTGCCGATCTCGCGCAGCTCACGATAGCGCGCGAGCACCTCGGCGCGGCTTGGGCTGGGCCCTTGGTTCTCGAATGCGTCTTCCTTCCGAAGCGCAACGGCGGCGGCCATGGTTGCCTCCACATTTCACATCGGCGGCCACCGGCGCGGATTCCAGCCGCGACAGCCGCCGCTGCTCGCTCTTACGCTCGAATGCTGATTCGGGGAATGCCGAGACTCGGCCTTCAGTTCGCCTGTCCGGCTACCTTGCGCATGACCGCGTCCAGGTCGGCGGGCGCGCTGTCCCCGGTCCAGGCAACGTATTGGTCCGGGCGAACCAGCACGAGGCGGGTCGCATAGTCCTCGCGGCCGCCCGCGCAACTGTCGCGGATGATTTTCAACGGAATATGTCGCGTCTGCGCGGCGGCTTGGAACGGCGCCACCGCGCCGTCCTTCACGCCGAAGGCGAGCAGCGCGAACCCATCGCCGAGCTCCTCGAAGACGTTGCGGCCGCTCGACAGCGCTCTCGGCGCGAGGTGATGGCCGGCGCGCACGCGGACCATATACTCGCCACGCGCCCGGCTCACGCCGTTCGGCGGACCGAATAGCACCGGGGAGCCCTCGTAGTTCGGCTCGTAGTTGGCGATGATCGGGCCGCTGCCGGTCTTGAGCTCGTCCCATGTGCGCCGGAAGGCCGCGGGCTCGCGCTCCGGATCATGGCGGTTGATGAGCTCGCCCTCCCACGCGATCCGGTCGGCGATGAACTTGTCGCCGATCTCCCTGAAGACCGGCCGGCGTTCCGCGCGACCGGCGCGAAAACTGGGCGGACTTGATGAACGGCGTCGAAGCGTGGTCGCGCACGCTGACGACCGAAAAATGCCTGACCGAATTGAACGGTCACGGCGTTCCCTGTTCGGCCTATCGCACGGTTGCCGAGGCGTTGCGCGATCCCCAGATCGCCCATCGCGGTGCGCTGACCGAGGTCAGGGATGGCGGAGGCACGTTCAAGGTCCTGAACCTGCCGTTCCGGATGTCCGGAGCCACGGTCTCGGCCGCAAAGCGGATATCGACCCTGGGCGAGCACACCGTTGCGCTCCTGAAGGAGGCCGGCCTGTCGCAGGATGAAATCGCGGCCTTCTCCGGGAAACCGTTGATGGCGGAGCTGCGCTGACGGCAACGGGCGCGTGGTGCATGGCGCGAGAATTGCGGCTTTTCATCCGCGGCACACTTCTCGGCCTTGCCGGGACGCGCGATTCCGGCCAATCTGACGGACAGTAACGATCCGGAGAATACCGGACGACGGCATCCTGGAGGGATCACAAAATGAAGGCGGTATCGCGCTCGCGCGCGCTCGCGCGAATTTTCCTTACTACGGTATTTGGCGTTGCCTTGTTTGCAGGGACCGCCCACGCCCAGAAACAGGGCGGCAGTATCACCGTCGGGCTCGAGCTCGATATTCCCGGCTTCGATCCGCTGAAGGTCGGCGTGTACGATACGTCGGCGGAAACCGCAGCGGCGGCGATTTTCGATACGCTGACGGCGCTTGACGACAAGGGCAAGCCGGTGCCGAAGCTCGCATTGTCCTGGAGCCATTCCGAGGATTTCAAGACCTGGACCTTTAAGCTCCGCCCAGGGGTCAAATTCCATGACGGCACGCCCTTCAACGCGCAAGCGGCGAAGGAGAACTTCGATCGCTGGAAGGACCCCGCCAACAAATGCCGCTGCGCGTTCTATATTTCCTCCATCAATGACGTGCAGGCGCCCGACGAACTGACGCTCGTGTACAATCTCAAGGATCCCGCGGCGAACCTGGCCGCGAATCTGCACGGTACCGAACACCACGACCGTGTTCCAGTCGCCGACGGCCTGGAAAACCAAGGGCGACGACTTCAATCGCAATCCCGTCGGCACTGGACCCTACATCCTGAAATCCTGGACCGCCGGCGACCGCATGGTGCTCGAAAGAATCCCAATTACTGGAACAAGGGCCATCCCTATCTTGACCGCATCGTGCTGAAGCCGTTGCCAGATGCGCAGTCGCGCTTCGCCAGCCTGCAATCGGGTGAGGCCGATATCATCTGGGACGACGAGGCCGACGCCGACAATATTCAGAAGGCCCAGAAGGATGCGAAGATGACGGTCCACACCTACGCTGGCTCGGGTGCCGCCGTCGACGCCATCAACACCAAGGTGGCGCCGTTCGACGATGTCCGCGTGCGCCAGGCGCTGGTGATGGCCATCGACCGCAAGAAGATGTCGCAGGCCCTTACCAACGGCTTGGCGCGGCCGGCCACCAACCCCTACGGCGATGGCTCATGGGTCAAGTGCAAGGACGACGGCGCGTTGCCCAACGACATTGAAAAGGCCAAGGCGCTGATCAAGGACTACGGCAAGCCGGTGGACTTCAAGATGGTCTTCACGGCGACGCCGCGCGGGCGCAATACCGGTCAGATCTTGCAGCAGTTCTGGAAACAGATCGGCGCCAACATGGAGATCGAGCAGATCGATCAGGCCAGCTATCCTCCGCGCGCCTTCATGCGCCAGTTTCAGATGATCGGCTGGCGCATCATCGATACTCGCCGATCCCGAGCCGCAGATCTATGCGAACTTCCACACCGGCAGCCCGGTCGCGCTCGCCAATTACTCCGATCCGGAACTCGACCATTTGCTCGAGCACGCGCGGTCCACGGCCGATATTGACAAGCGCACCGAGGACTATTGCGCGATCAGCCGGCTCATCAACAAGCAGGCGATCTGGTTCTGGACCTTCCAGAACACCTATTACGCGATCTCGAGCGCCAAGCTGAAGGGCTTGCCGAAGATCTATGGCGGGGTGATCGACGTATCCGACGTCTGGATGGAATAGTCGTCGATGCTCGGCTTCGTCGCTCGAAGGCTCCTCTATCTGGTGCCGGTTCTGGTCGCCGTATCGTTGCTGACGTTCCTGATCGCCTCGCTGCTGCCCGGCGATCTGGCCTATGTGATCCTTGGCGATCAGGCGACGCCGGAGAAGGTCGAGGCGTTGCGCCATGACATGGGGCTCGATCAGCCGATCTGGTGGCGCTACATCAGTTGGCTGGGCCACGTGCTGGAGGGCGATTTCGGCCGCTCATTCCGCACCGGACAGACCGTGTTGCAGGCGGTATCCGAGCGCCTGCCGGTGTCGCTCGAGCTGATGTTCCTCGCCGAGATCCTCGGACTGGCGATCGGCGTTCCCCTCGCGATTGCCTGTGCGGTGCGCAGCGGCAGCGCCTTCGACCGCTTCATGACCGGCAGCGCCTTCGGCATGCTGTCGGTGCCGACATTCCTGTCCGCGATCCTGCTGATCTACCTGTTCGCGGTGCAGCTGCACTGGCTGCCGGCGACCGGCTACGTGCCGTTCGAAGAGGACCCGATCGGCAATCTGCGTTTCTTCGTGCTGCCCGACGCTGACGCTGGCGCTCGCCGAATGGCCGGGGATCATGCGCGTGCTGCGTTCCGACATGATCGCGACCCTGCAGGAGGACTACATCGCGCTGGCCAAGGCCAAGGGCCTGACAGTCGTCGCGCATCCTCTTCGTGCATGCCTTGAAGCCGTCGTCGCTGACCCTGATTACGATCACCGGCATCAATATCGGCCGCCTGATCGGCGGCGCGCTGATCGTGGAAACGATCTTCGCGCTGCCGGGGATCGGCCGGCTCGTTGTCAGCGCGATCGGTACCCGCGACCTGATCATCCTGCAGGGCGTGGTGCTGGTCGTCGCCGGCGGCTTCGTGCTGATGAACTTCATTGTCGACATGCTCTACGCCGTCCTCGATCCCAGGATCCGTCATGGCCACGCTTGAGCTCAGCATCGACGAGGATGTCGCCGTCGGTCCGGTTTCGCGGGCGCGGCGGCTGGGGCCGCTGTTCTGGGCGGCGATCGTCTGGATGATCTTAGTTTTCGCCGCCGCGGCATTGGCGAGCGTGTTGCCGCTGCCCAGTCCGACCGACATGGACATGCTGGAACGCCGCGCGCCGGCCTCGATGCTGCACTGGCTCGGCACCGACGGCCTCGGCCGCGACGAACTGGCCCGGCTGATCTTTGGCGCGCGGATCTCGCTCATCGTCGGCGTCTGCGCGCCGGTCATCGGGATCACGATCGGCGGCGCGCTCGGCATGCTGGCGGGATATTTCCGCGGCCGCTTCGAGACAGCTCGTGGTCGGCAGCATGGACGTGCTGCTGGCGTTTCCGCCGCTGATCTTCGTGCTGGCCGTGATCGCCTTTCTCGGGCAGTCGATCCTCAATCTCACCTGCATTCTCGGCGTGCTCGGCATTCCCACCTTCATGCGGGTCGCGCGCGCGGCAACCCTGACGTTGACGCGGCGCGAATTCGTCATCGCAGCGCAGGCGCTCGGCGCCACCCATGCGCGCATCCTGCTGCGCGAGCTGTTGCCCAACGTCTTTCTGCCGCTGCTCGCCTTCTTCCTGCTCGGCGTTGCCGTCTTCATCGTCGTCGAGGGGTCGCTGTCATTCCTCGGTCTCGGGGTGCCGCCGCCGATCTCGAGCTGGGGCAGCATGATCGGCGAGGGACGCGAGAGCCTGGAGGTGGCGCCGCGGCTCGCCTTCCTGCCCGCGATCGCGATGTTCCTGACCGTGCTCTCCTTCAATCTGGTTGGCGACACGCTGCGGGCGCTCACCGATCCGCGGCAGGGCGCGCTGTGACGCGAGCCCGCGTTGCTTTCCGTCGAGGATGTCTCGGTCGATCTGCCGACCCCGCGCGGCAATCTTCGCGCGGTGGATCAGGTCGATCTGATCGTCGGCGCCGGCCGAACGCTCGGCATTGTCGGCGAATCCGGTTGCGGCAAGACCATGCTGTCGCGCGCCATCCTGCAGCTGCTGCCGAAGAAGGCAAAACTGTCCGGCCGGGTGATGTTCGACGGGCAGGATCTGGTGCGGCTCGATCCCGAACGCTTGCGCAAGCTTCGCGGCCGGTCGCTCGCGGTGGTGTTCCAGGACCCGATGACCTCGCTCAATCCGGTGTTGACCATCGGCACCCAGTTGATCGAAACGCTGCAGGAACATCTCGAACTCGACGGCAATGCCGCGAAGCGGCGCAGCGTCGAGCTGCTGGCCGCGGTCGGCATTCCCGCGCCGGAACAGCGATTGACGCAATATCCGCATCAGCTTTCCGGCGGCATGCGGCAGCGGGTGGCGATCGCGATTGCGCTGTCGTGCGAGCCGAAACTGCTGATCGCCGATGAGCCGACCACCGCGCTCGATGTGACCATTCAGGCCCAGATCCTCGATCTTCTGGCGCGTGAGCAGCGCCGACGGCACATGGCGATGATCCTGATCACCCATGATCTCGGCGTTGTCGCCGGCCGCACCGACGAGGTCGCGGTGATGTATGCCGGGCGCGTCGTGGAACGGGCGCCCACGCCGGTGCTGTTCAAGAAAATGCACATGCCCTACACCGAGGCGCTGCTCGCGGCGATTCCGAAGATCGATGCCGCTCCGCATACGCCGTTGCCGGCGATCTCCGGGCCGTCCGCCCGATCCGACCCGGCCGATTCAGGGCTGCTCGTTTTCGCCGCGCTGCCGCTACGCCGCCGGGCTATGTCATCGGGAGAAGCCCTTGCTGACGGCAGCGGAGTCGTCGGCTCACCAATTTGCCTGCTTCCATCCGGTTCTGCCACCGGTCGGGATTGACGCGTGATGCAGGACGGCCGGCAATCACCTCCGCGCGAGCCGCTTCTCAGGGTGGAACATCTCGTCGTCGAATATGCCGTCGGCGGCAAGACCGTCCACGCGGTGTCCGACGTCAGTCTGGAAGTGGCGCGCGGCGAGACGCTCGGGCTGGTCGGCGAGTCCGGCTGCGGCAAGTCCACGCTCGGCCGCGCGGTGCTGCAGTTGCGTCAGGCTCAATCGGGGCGCGTCCTGTTCGACGGCCAGGACCTCACGGCGATGCACGGCGATGCCCTGCGGCGGATGCGCCAGCGCGTGCAGCTGATCTTCCAGGATCCGATTGCTTCGCTGAATCCGAGACGGCGGATC
Source organism: uncultured Alphaproteobacteria bacterium (assembly GCA_963735835.1). Lineage (GTDB taxonomy): Bacteria > Pseudomonadota > Alphaproteobacteria > Rhizobiales > Xanthobacteraceae > Bradyrhizobium. The sequence goes on from CAVTNA010000069.1 coordinate 14,630, forward strand.
GGCGATATCATCGCGGAACCGCTGGTGATATCGGGCGTCAAGGATGCAAAAAAACGCGAGGAACTGGTCCACGAAGTGCTCACCGCGGTTGGTCTCGACCCCTCGCTCGTGGTTGGACGGCTGCCGCATGAGTTTTCCGGCGGACAATGCCAGCGCATCTGCATTGCGCGCGCGCTGGTCCTCAATCCCGAATTCATCATCTGCGACGAGCCGGTTTCGGCGCTCGATGTTTCCATTCGCGCCCAAATCCTCAATCTGCTGGAAGATATGAAGGCGCGCTTCGGATTGACGCTGCTGTTCATCGCCCACGATCTCGCGGTGGTCAAAGCGGTGAGCGACCGCGTGGCCGTGATGTATCTCGGCCGGCTGTGTGAAGTCGGACCATCCGAGCAATTGTTCGCGAGCCCGGCGCATCCCTATACCGCGCTGTTGATCGAGGCGATCCCGGTGCCCGATCCTGACGTGCGGCCGGCCGAAAGCGTCCCGGTCGGCGAGCCGCCGTCGCCGATCGCACCCCCTTCGGGCTGCCGGTTTCGTACCCGCTGCCCCCGGGCGGACCAGCGATGTGCCGAACAAGTGCCGGAACTTCGCCTGATAGCACCGGACCAGTTCGTCGCCTGCCATCATCCATTGATCGCGGCCGGCTAAACATCTAACACCTGCGCGGGAATGCGTGGCAAGCCTTGCCCAAGAGCAAGAAATATTCACGGGAGAGAAGCGATGAAGAGTTTTCAGGTCACCGATTTCAACGCCCCGCTGAAAGAGGTGGATGCGCCGACGCCGCAGCCGTCGGGAACGCAGGTCCTGATCAAGGTGAAGGCCGCCGGTGTCTGCCACAGCGATCTGCACATCTGGGAAGGCGGCTACGATCTCGGCCATGGACGCAAGCCCCTGTCGTTGAAGGATCGCGGCGTGTCGCTGCCGCGAACCATGGGGCATGAGACGGTCGGCGAGGTGCTGGCGTTCGGGCCGGATGCGAAGGCCGCCAGCGGCGATCTCAAAATCGGCGATGTCGCGCTGGTCTATCCCTGGCTCGGCTGCGGCAAATGCGAGACCTGTCTGGCCGGCGACGAGAATATGTGCCTGAAACCCAATTCGCTCGGCGTCTACTGCGACGGCGGCTATGCCGACCACATGACGGTGCCGCATCCGAAGTATCTGTTGAACCTGAAGGGCCTCGATCCCGTGACCGCGGCGCCCTATGCCTGCTCCGGCGTCACCACCTACAGCGCGCTGAAGAAGGTCGAGGCCGATTTGCAACACGCCGATCGTTATTTTCGGCGCCGGCGGTCTCGGCCTGATGGCGCTGTCGCTGTTGAAGGCGATGGGCGGCAAGGGCGCCATCGTCGTCGATATCGATGCGCGCAAGCGTGAAGCCGCCGAAAAAGCCGGCGCGCTCGCCACCGTCGATGGTGGCGCGCCCGACGCGCTGGAGCAACTCGCCAACAAGGCCGGCGGGCCGATCCGCGCGGTGATCGATCTGGTCGGCAATGCCAAGACCACGCAGCTCGGCTTCGACTGCCTGACCAAGGGCGGCAAGCTTGTGATCGTCGGCCTGTTCGGCGGCGGCGCGACCTGGGCGCTGCCGCTGATTCCGATCAAGGCGATCACCATCCAGGGCAGCTATGTCGGCAATCTCAGGGAGACCCAGGAACTGCTCGATCTCGTGCGCGCCAGGAAGATCGCGCCGATTCCGGTGACGCCGATGCCGCTTGCCAAAGCCAACGAGGCGCTGGTCGACCTGCAGAAGGGCCGGCTGGTCGGCCGCGCGGTGCTCACGCCGTAAGTTCAACTGTTGGCGCCAAGTGCCCGACTTCACAAGGAAATTCCATGTCTGCCAATAACGCGCTCCACATCGCCGTGCTCGCCGGCGACGGCATCGGTCCTGAAGTGATGGCTCCGGCGCTTGAGGTATTGCGCAAGATCGAGGCGACCACGGACTTGAAGTTTCGCTTCACCGAGGCGCCGGCCGGCGCCAACCATTATCGCGCGACCGGCAAGTCGATGCCGGAGAGCACCGTGCGGCTGTGCGACGAGGCGGACGCGATCCTGCTCGGCGCCTGCGGCCTGCCGTCGGTGCGCTACCCCGATAACACCGAGATCATGCCGCAGGTGGAGCTGCGCTTTCATTTCGACCTCTATGCCGGCGTGCGCCCGGCGCGTCTGATACCGGGCGTGCCGAGCCCGATCGTCGGCGCGGACCGGCGCGGCATCGATCTGATCGTGATCCGGGAGTCCACCGAAGGCCTGTTTGCCTCGATGGGGAAGGGCGTCGTCACCGATACCGAGGCGCGCGAGACGCTGGTCATCACGCGCAAGACCTCGGAACGGCTGTTCGAGTTTTCCTTCCGCTTGGCGGAACGGCGCAAGGCGCGCGGCAAGCCGGGCCAGTTGACCTGCGTCGATAAGGCCAATGTGTTCAAGGCGTTCGCGTTCTTTCGCGAGATGTTCGACGAGGCGGCTAAACGTCATCCAGACGTGAAGGCCGACCGCCTATATGTCGACGCCTGCTCGGCGCTATTGGTAAAACGTCCCTGGGATTTCGACGTGATGGTGATGGAGAACATGTTCGGCGACATTCTCTCCGACATGACCGCCGGCCTGATCGGTGGCATGGGCATGGCGCCGTCGGCCGACATCGGCGATCGCCATGCGGTGTTCCAGCCCTGCCATGGAACCGCGCCCGACATCATGGGGCAGGGCAAGGCCAATCCTACCGGCATGATCCTGTCCACCGCGATGATGCTGGACTGGCTCGCCGACAAGCACGGTATCGAGGCCGCCGCGGAAGCCGCTGAACGCATCGAGCGCGCGGTCGACAAGGCCTATGCGGGAGGAATCAAGCCGATGGAATTCGGCGGCCGTAATGGCACCGCGGATATCGCGAAGGCCGTGCTGGCGGCGCTGTGAGACTCTCCCGTCGTCCCGGCTCGCGCTCGCAAGCGCTCGCTTGTCCGGGGCGACGATCGATTGCAATTCCGATTCAATTTTCAAACAGCTGATGGATCGGCCGTCATTGCGAGCGAAGCGAAGCAATCCGTAGAGCGGCAAGAAAGAATGGATTGCTTCGTCGCTTCGCTCCTCGCAATGACGTTCAGCCACAACTTCGCGATCTCGCCGCGGGTTTCGCGCGAGTTTTGCTTGGAACATCCCGCCCTCTCCAATCAGAGGGCGCAGGGAATGCCGGGCGCCCGATGCGCCCGATAGCCGCGTGTGCCATGATAGTGTGAGAGCGCACACGCGTTAGTCAGGTCACATCGGTTTCACCCGGCATTCCCCGCGCAATGGTTTTAACGGTTTCCTTCGCGCTCTCCTCGGCGACCGGGCTTTCTTGCCACCGTCACCCCTGAGAAGCTTGCTTCTCAAGAGCTTGACGCCAGCGTCGGGGCGTCAGGACCACACGACTTCGCCGTCCGCGTCAGGCGCCATCGTCTTTGGCACCGTCAGCGTCCACCGCATGCCCGTCCCAACGTTCGTGACGATGGCCAACGCCCCTCTTCCGGGACGGGATGGCTGACGATATAGCGCTGATTTGCGTTTCGGAAAAACAGAAATATTTTTCTTGAGGGGGCTGGACAGGATTCAGTGATTTGCCCGTCGGGCACAATCAAATCACCCCCGCCGCCTTCAGCCTTGCGATCTCGGCCTCGCCATATCCCAGCGATTGCAAAATCTCGTCATTGTGTTCGCCGAGGTCGGGCGTGGCCGTCCGTATCTCGCGGTCGAAGCCCGTGATCTCGCAGGGTTGCGCCACCAGGTCGATCTCGCCGAGGCGTGGATGGGCGACGGATCGCTGGATGCGCAATGCCCGCACCTGCGGATCGGCGAACGCCTCCTTGATGTTGTAGACGGGTCCGCAGGGCAGACCCGCGGCGACCAGCAGCTCGAACCATTCGCTTGTGGTTTTCGCCCGCAGCGCCGCCGCGATCAACTCGTTCATCGCCTCCTTGTTCTGCCGGCGCGTCGCGATCGAGGCAAAGCGCGGATCGGTGGCCATGCTCTCGCGCTCGATAAGCTTGCAGAAAACTTGAAAATTCTTGTTGCTGGTGGCGGCGAAATTGATAAATCCGTCGGCGGTCGGAAAACAGCCCATCGGCGTGTTGGTGGGATGGTTGTTGCCCTCCTGCGGCGGGATTTTCTTGTCCATGGTCCAGCGCGTGGCCTGGAAATCCAGCAGCGTCAGGCCGGCCTCGATCAGCGAGGTCTGGACCCAGCGGCCTTCACCCGACACTTCGCGGTCGAGCAGCGCGATCAGGATGCCCTGCGCGAGGAAGGCGCCCGCCATGATGTCGGTGACGGCGACGCCGACGCGGACCGGACCCTGGCCGGGAATTCCCGTCACCGACATGATGCCGCTCATGCCCTGCGCGATCTGGTCGATCGAGGGCCGCGACGCATAGGGGCCGTACTGGCCGAAGCCGGCAATGCTGCCGTAGACGATCCGCGGATTGCGTTTTCGCACCGAGTCGAAATCGACGCCGAGCCGCCTGGTGACGCCCGGCCGCATGTTCTCGACGATGACGTCCGCCTGTTCCGCCAGCCGCATCAGGATTTCGCGGCCCTGATCGGTTTTCAGGTTGAGCGTGATGGCGCGCTTGTTGCGATGCAGGTTCTGGAAGTCCGAACCGTCGCGCCGGCCCACCAGCTCGCTGGCCTCAGTTTCTTCCGGCGGTGGCTCGACCCGGATCACGTCGGCGCCCCAGTCGGCCAGCGTGCGTACACAGGACGGTCCCGCGCGCGCCAGGGTCAGATCGATCACCTTGAACCGCGACAGCGGCAGGGCTTGCGTTTGCGGACTGCTATTGCCGGTGGCCTCAACGGGCTTGTGCATGCTGATCGTCCTGGGGCGGGATGCGGAAAAACGTAGGCCGGGTTAGCGATAGCGTAACCCGCCGTCACGGGAAAGATGGCGGATTACGCCTAATCTGTCATCGCGAGGAGCACTTGCGACGAAGCAATCCATGCTTCAAATCCGGGAAACTTAAGCCCCTCTGGCTCGCCTCGGATGAAGCGCCTGACGTACCCGGTTTGGCACTTATGGTAAGACGGCGGCCGGTTCAGGGAAGGGGGATCGTGGCCGGCCTGCCAAAGCTAGCACTTGATTTCCTGCCGCGACCGGCGACAATGAGGTCGCGCCAGCATTCCGGTACCGGGCTATTTTTATAAGACGGGGAAAACCCGCTCAGCGACGGCGATACCACTGCGGCGCGGGAGGGTACCGGTATGGCCGTTTGGTCCGTGCGCTGGCTGCATTGCCCGCTCTGCGAGCAACTCTCGCTGTCTCACGTCGAAATCGCCACCGGCGCCAGAGTGAGAACACCAACAAATGATCGTCGAGACAACGTGTTGCGCACGCGAAGGCGCGCGCATGCGTTGAACCGCGGCGGCGCGATCGTCTGAAAGGAAATCCAAGCCGGCGTCAGACCGGCCGAAAGCATCACCAGGGGAGGAATTCATGACGACAGTAACCCGACGTAACATCCTGAAGGGCGGCACCGCGCTCGCGGGCGGCATGGCCGGTATCCTGGCCACCGGCCGCGCGCCCGCTTTTGCGCAGGGCACAACGGTACACTGGCTGCGCTGGAACGATTTCGTGCCGGCTTCGGATCAGCTGCTGCGCAAGGAGTTGCTGCCCGCCGCCGAGAAAGCGCTGGGAATCAAGATCAATCTCGAGACCGTGAACGGCAACGACCTGCAGCCGCGTATTACTTCGGCGATTCAGTCGGGCTCGGGTCCCGACATCATCATGCTGTTCAACAACCACCCGCAGATCTATTCGGAGAGCGTCATCGACCTGTCCGACCTCGCAAATAGCGTGGGCAAGGCCGAAGGCGGCTACTACGATCTGTGCAAATCGAACACGACGGAAGGCCAAAAGTATATCGCCATGCCGTGGACCATCGTCGGCGCCATGATCGCCTACCGAAAATCGTGGTTCGACGAGGTCGGCTCCCCGACCTTCCCCGACACCTGGGAGAAGTATCGCGAGGTCGGCAAGAAGCTCAAAGCCATGGGCCGGCCGATCGGCCAGACGCTCGCCCACACCTTCGGCGACGCGCCGACATTCAGCTACCCCTATTTGTGGTCGTGGGGCGGCTCCGAGGTCGAGAAGGACGGCAAGACCGTCAACATCAACAAGAAGGAGGTCATCGAGTCCGTCAAGTTCATGACGGCCTTCTGGAAAGAAGCCCATGACGAGGGCGGCCTCGCCTGGGACGACACCAACAACAACCGCGCGTTTCTGTCGCAAACGATCTGCGCCACGCTCAACGGCGCCTCGATCTACATCGAGGCGCTGCGCAACCCCGACAAGTACATCACCGAGAAAGGCGTGCCGCTGAAGACCGACATCCAGCACACGCCGTTACCCAAGGGTCCGGCCGGGCAATTCGCCATGCACACCTTCTTCTCTCACGTGATACCGAACTACTCGAAGAACCAGGCCGGCGCGAAGGAGCTGCTGAAGTGGATCCACACCAAGTGCGAACTACGAGCCCTGGTTCGTGTCCCAGAAGGGCTTCGCGACGCCGCCGACCCACGCGTGGGAGAAGCACAAATTGTGGGACGAGGACAAGGTCATGGCGCCCTTCAAGGTCGCCGGCCTCCTTGGCCAGACGCCCGGCTATCCGCTTCCTTCATCTGGCAAAAAGCCCGCCGAGGTGCTCACCAAATACATCATTACCGACATGTACGCCAAGGCAGTCCAGGGCGCGACGGCGGAGGATGCCGTGAAGTGGGCGGAAGGCGAACTCAAGAAGATCTATACGTGAAGGTACGCTCTTCCCGGTCCGTGCGGCTGCGAAACGGCGGCCGCATGCCGGGCTTGAGCGGTCGAGCCGTCCGCGCCGGGAGGCGGCGCACTCGGGGGCTGGTCCACCCCGTCACCCCTGTGGTGCCGGGTCATCAAAGGTTTTGCATGACGCGCCCGCCGGCGCGCGCATCGAGGTGAAGCAAAATGGCGATCGCCGAGACCCAAGTCTACATGCCGCAGGCGCCGCGGCCCAGGCTCCGGCTGCTCGAGGACGAGCGTTGGCTCGCATTCGTGCTGCTGGTGCCGACCGTGGTGCTGCTCGGTTTGTTCATCGCCTATCCGTTCGTGCGCGGCATCCTGCTGTCGGTGACCAACTCGCGGGTGGGCGTGCCCGGCGAGTTCGTCGGCCTCGCCAACTTCTACAAGATCTTCAATGACGGGATCTTTCGCACCTCGGTCTACAACACCTTCGTCTATACGGGCGTGACCACCGTCTTCAAGCTGGCGCTCGGCTTGTGGCTGGCCATGCTGCTCAACCGCAATTTCCGCGGCAAGGCTTTTACCCGCGCTTTCATCCTGCTGCCCTTTATCATCCCGACCGTGCTCTCGACTTTCGCCTGGAAGTGGATGTTCGACCCGACATTCAGCGTTATCAATTGGCTGCTTTACCATTTCGGCCTGATCACCGGCCGGATCAATTGGCTGGGCGATCCGGACCTCGCCATGATCTCGATCATCATCATCAACATCTGGCGCGGGGTGCCGTTCTTCGCCATCAGCCTGCTCGCCGGCCTGCAGACCATCAGTCCCGAACTCAGCGAGGCCGCCGCCATCGACGGCGCCAAGCCGTGGCAGCGGTTCTGGCATATCACCTGGCCGCTGCTGCTGCCTGTGACCATGGTCGTCGTGCTGTTCTCGGTGATTCAGACCTTCGCCGACTTCCAGATCGTCTACGTGATGACCGGCGGCGGACCAGCCAACGCCACGCACCTGTTCGCCACCTACGCCTATCAGATCGGCATCGGCACCGGCCTTCTGAGCGAGGGCGCCGCGATCTCGCTCGCCATGTTTCCGATCCTGCTTCTCGTCGTCATCATCCAGCTTCTCTACATCCGCCGCGTAGAGGTCCGCTGAGCCATGATCGAAGGCGCGAGGTGGCGAAAGTGGGTGTTCTTCTACATCCCAATGGCAATGTTCCTGATTTTCCTGCTGTTTCCGTTCTACTGGATGGTGATCACTTCGGTGCGGCCGGATAGCGAGCTTTACCGGCCCTGGAATTCGATCAACTACAATCCGTTCTGGACCTGGAAACCGACCTGGGACCACGTCAGATACTTGTTAGAGGAGACGCTGTTTGCAACCTGGCTGTGGAACACGTCGTTTATCGCGCTGGCGTCAACCGCTATCTCGCTGGTGTGCGGCGTGTTCGCCGGCTATGCGCTGTCGCGGCTGAGCTTTCCATTTGCCGGCAGCCTGGGCACCGGCATCTTCATCACCTATCTGGTGCCCCAGACGCTGCTGTTCATTCCGCTGGCCGAGATCATCCGCAACTATCGGCTGGGCGACACGCCCTGGTCGCTGATTCTGACCTATCCGACCTTTCTTATTCCGTTCTGCACCTGGCTCATGATGGGCTACTTCAAGGCAGTGCCCAAGGAGCTCGAGGAATGCGCGCGCATCGACGGCGCCTCGCGCTGGCAGGCCATGCTCTACATTGTCATTCCGGTGGCGATCCCCGGCATTCTATCGGCCGGCATCTTCGCTTTCACGCTCTCGTGGAACGAGTTCATCTATGCACTTGTCTTCCTGTCTTCGCCTGAGCAGAAGACCGTGCCGGTCGGGGTCACATCGGAGTTGATCCGCGGCGACGTATTCTTCTGGGGCCCGCTGATGGCTGGCGCTCTGCTCGGATCGATCCCGGTTGCCATCGCCTATTCGTTTTTCGTCGAGCACTACGTCGCGGGATTGACCGGATCGGT
>CAVTNA010000070.1:0-21003 GCA_963735835.1 uncultured Alphaproteobacteria bacterium
CGCGCTCGGGGTTGCGCTGGCACAGGCGCAGACCGCTTATCCCGACCGCCCCGTAAAGATCGTCGTCCCGATCGGTCCCGGCGGCAGCTACGATCTGATCGGACGCTACCTCGCCGATGCGCTGTCGAAGCGCACGGGACAATCCTTCTTTGTCGAGAACAAGGTCGGCGCGGGCACCGTCGTGGGCACCGTAGCCGCCGCCCAGAGCGAGCCGGATGGCTATACCTTGCTGGTTGGCGGGCTTTCCAACATGGCGTTCAACTCGGCACTGTATTCGAAACTGGCTTACGATCCGCTCAGGGATTTCGTGCCGGTCGCGCTGGTCTACCGGTTCGGCTATGTGATGGTGGGCCGCAAGGATATGCCGCAGACGAAGCTCAAGGACATTGTCGCGGCTGCGAAAGCCAGTCCGGGCTCGATCACGGTCGCGACCGCCGGTGTCGGAACCGGCCAGCAACTGGTGGCGGCGGCATTCATGAAGGCCGCGGGCGTGAAGCTTCTGGAAGTGCCCTACAAGGGCTCGCCGTCGGCGTTCACCGATCTGCTCGCAGGCCGTGTCGATCTGTTCTTCGATTCGATTGCAGCGGGTCTGCCCTACGTGACGTCGGGGCAGGCGAGGGGCATCGCCTTGCTGTCGTCGAAGCGCAGTCAGCTTGCGCCTGATGTGCCGACCATGGCGGAGGCCGGCCTGCCGGGCCTCGATGTCGAATTCCTGGCTCGGCATCTTCGCGCCGGCAAAAACCCCCCCGGAAGTCATTGCAAAGCTGCGGGCGGATATCCGCGCCTCGTTGCCAGACCTCAAGGAGCGCTTCGAGAAGAGCGGCGGCGAAATGTGGGATCTGCCCGACTCAAAGCTCGATGCTTTCGTTGCGTCCGAATACCAGAACTGGACAAACCTGATCCGCGAGATCGGTATCAGACTGGATTGAAGAGCAGGCGAGGTCCGGTTATTTCACGCGCGCGATCAATTCCATCGCGCCGGCGGGCGCGCGCACCTTGCCTTCGTGGATCACATAGGCGAAGACATCGCGCGGGACTTCATTTGCCTTGGCCGCATCGACGCGCGGCAGGTCGTCGGGCTCGCCGCCGTTGGCCCAAATTTGCAGCCGCTTCGCCCAGGCGTCGAGCTGTTTTGGTGGATAACAGGTCTTGATGTCGTCATTGCCCTTCTGCAGCCGCGCATAGACGAAATCGCCGGTGACGTCTGATATCGCCGGATATTTGCCGTGCTCGGCAAACACCACCGGCGTTGCAAATGTGCGCAGCAGCGCGATGAAGTCAGCGCCGCGAAAACTGTCGTGCCGGACTTCGACCACATGGCGCAAGCTCCGGCCTTCCAGCTTGCGCGGCAGCAGCTCGAGAAACCTGCCGAAGTCCGCCCCGTCGAATTTCTTGGTGGGCGCGAACTGCCAGAGCACCGGACCCAGGCGGTTGCCGAGCTCCAACACGCCGGAAATCGTAGAACCGTTTATCGAGTTGCCGGCTTCCGCGAGCACCCGGCGGTTGGTGGCGAAGCGTGGCCCCTTCACCGAAAACACAAACCCGTCGGGCACCTCACGCGCCCATTTGCGGAAGCTTTCCGGCTTCTGCGAGCCATAATAGGTGCCGTTGATCTCGATCGAGGTCAGTTTCGAAGCCGCGTATTCCAGCTCCTTCGCCTGCGTCAGCTTTTCCGGATAAAACACCCCGCGCCACGGCGCGAAGGTCCAGCCGCCGACCCCGATGTAGATGTTGCCCGCACTTTTTGAACCGCGATGCGAACCGTTGGTCACGCGCCAGTCTCTCCAGCATTTTCCGGGGTGAGGACATCGAAGATTAGAGCTACCGGGCGGCTGCCGCAAGCTTGGTGGATCGTGGGCCGAGCGAAAGAAAGCTTCGGCTCTTGATGCTTTCAAGACCTGATGCTTTCGAGGCGCGCTCTTGCCTGGGCAAAAAAGGGGCTCCGGAAAACCGGAGCCCCTCCCTTCCACCCCATCGACATCGGGCCAGCTCGCGGCTTCGCGCCGCCCGCGAGAGCCTAGCGCGCGTTTCTTCGGGTCGTCTTGCCCGCAAGCCCCTGCAAAGGCTTGAGCGTCTGCTTGGCAAGTTCGCCGTAGAGTTGGCGAATTCTTCTGCGATTCCGCAACAAAGGTCTCGTAGGCCTGCTTGGCGAATTCGGTCTGAATCTCCACGGCCTTGTCGAGCGACCGCGCGCCCGAGAGTTTCTCAACAAAGGACTTGGTCTCTTCGAATGACTTCTTGGTGTAGTCGCCATAGGCCGTCGCGATGGTTTGCAAGCTGACCGGAACGGTCTCGGCCGACGCGATCGCTGCGCCGGTTACAGAGCAGTCGACTGGCGCGGCCGTGGCGTCGATCGCCGGGTTGTCAATTGGCGCGATTGCGGCGTCAGCCGAGCGGGTGTCCGCCGCCGCGGCTGCGCCGATCGGGGGAGCGCCGGTTGACGCGACGGTCGCGTCGATCTGCGCGCCGGCGTCCTGCGGATCCGGCTTCGGGCTCTGCCGTTGATCGGGTTTGCGGCCCGCCTTCCGGGTGCGCTGGCCAGGCTTGCCGCCCGGTTTGTTGTTGTCCCTGTTCGCCATTCCCAAATCTCCGTTATCAAACGTCCAGACTCCGCCATGTTTGCGCTGGAATTGCGGTTATGCCTTGTTCCTTGCGCGGCGCTGATGTGTCGATATCCCGAATTTGGAACCTGTTGCGACACCGGTGGCAGCTCGCGCTCCAGCGCAGCCGGGGATACTCCAGCTTACGGAGTTCGCTCATTCAGGCTAGGATGGCGAAAGGAGAACAGGATGCGGGCGCTGATGGTGGCAGTGATTGCGGTGACGGCTTCCGTCGCCGTGGCCGACGACATCGGTGACGCGCACCGGCAGGCCGTATCGGGACGCGATCTACTGGAATTGTCTGGCGCGGGAATATTCGCGGGACAGCAACCGGGGCATGTCGGGCCAGGACTTCACGTCCCTGATCGCCGGCGTGTGCCCTTCCGAACGGCAGAATTTTCGAGTAACGCTGGTCGATTACCTGTCGCTGCAATTTCCGGCTGCCGATGCGGGGGCGCATATGACCACGGCCAACAACGCCATCGCAGCGGCTCAAAACGATGTCGTGACGGCATTCATCAAGCACAGGGCTGCGATGAAGTAGGAGGGTCGGTCAGGCGAGAAGAGGCAAGCGGGCTTTCTTTCGTGATATGAATTCGTGAGAGGCGACAGGCGCATGGAGATGAATTCGGAAAAAATAGCGGGGATTTTGGGTGCCATCGTCGCGGCAGTCGTGTTGGTGATCGCGTTTATCTACGTGCCGATCGGGCAAATAGGGAAGCCACCAAAACCGGCGCAAAAGACCGAGCAGCCGGTAGCCCCGCCGCCTGCCATCAGGGGGCCGGTGATCAGGGAGTTGCCGCAGCAGTGATAGCCGCGCGTCCGCCGCACGGGCCGGTGGCGTCCATTTGATTTAGCGCTTCGCATTCGCCTTCTTTTTCCTCGCGATCCCGGCCACGACTTTTCTTCCGGGCTTTTTGCCGGACTTGCCAATTTTCTTCTTGCCGATGACTGGTTTTGATTTCTTCGTGGCTGCGCGTCCCCGGGGGCTTCTTCGCGCTCTTAAACCGGAGGCCAGCCGACAGCCGCGATTGATGTCCACGGCAAGGCCCCTTGCGCCAGGCCCGGATCGTTCCTATCTTGTATTCAACGGCGACGTTGATGCTTCATCGCTCCGGCGCTGGGACGACCACTGAATAGTTTGGCTGCGCCGGATGTACGCGCGCCCGCTGTTCGTGGTCGTTGGCATTTTTGGGCCTGTTTGGCTCGTTTTTGAGCCTCCCGAACCCGCGTTTCCGGAACTGCGCCTTGGCTTCCCCCGAGGCTATCGGATATACGCTGGCGGCATGAATGAAGCCATCAGAACGGGCCCCGAAAGCACGCCGCAGGGTGTGGCAACGCCTGAGCTTTCGGTCATCGTCCCCACCTTCAACGAGCGCGACAACGTCACCACGCTGTTGCGGCGGCTGGAGACCGCGCTCGCAGGCGTCGCCTGGGAGGTCGTCTTCGTCGATGACAATTCCCCCGACGGCACCTGGGACGTGGTGCGCGGCCTGGCGCGGGACGATTCCCGCGTTCGCTGCATCCGGCGGATCGGCCGGCGCGGCCTGTCCGGCGCCTGCATCGAGGGCATTCTGGCATCGAGCGCGCCGTGCGTCGCCGTGATCGATGCCGACCTGCAGCATGACGAGACCCAGCTGCCGAAGATGCTGGCGCTGCTGCAGGCCGGGGAAGCCGACCTCGTCGTCGGCAGCCGCTACATCGAAGGCGGCAGGGCCGACAGTTTCGACAGGCAGCGCGCCGGCGCCAGCGCGCTCGCCACCGAGGTCGCAAAGCGCGTGCTGCGGGTCAAGATCGCCGACCCCATGAGCGGCTTCTTCATGATCCGCCGCGATCGCTTCGAGCAACTGGCGCCGCAACTCTCGACCCAGGGCTTCAAGATCCTGCTCGATATCGTCGTCACCGCGCGCGGCGATCTGCGCATCAAGGAAATTCCCTACAGCTTCGGCGCGCGGCTGCATGGCGAGAGCAAGCTCGACTCCATGGTGGCGCTGGATTTTCTGGGATTGGTGCTGGCGAAAATGACCCACGACGTGGTGTCGCTGCGCTTCCTGCTGTTTGCGATGGTCGGGTCGATCGGCTTCTCGTGCATTTCGGCGACGCTGTTCATGGCGCTGAAGCTGTTCCGCCTGCCGTTCGCGGAAGCGCAGGCGGCAGGCGCCATCTTCGCCATGACCAGCAATTTCATCCTGAACAATTTTCTCACCTATCGCGACCAGCGGCTGAAGGGGTTTGCGATCCTGCGCGGGCTGTTGCTGTTCTATCTCGTGTGCAGCGTCGGCCTGTTCGCCAATGTCGGCGTGGCGTTCTCGGTCTACGACCAGGAGCCGATCTGGTGGCTCGCGGGGGCGGCGGGCGCGCTGATGGGCGTGGTCTGGAATTACGCGATGTCCGGGCTGTTCGTCTGGCGCAAGCGATGAAGCTGCGCATAAGTTCCGAACGAGGCACGGCTCGTCCGCAACACGGCGCTGACGGTGTTGGCGCTGGTGGCGCTCGGCTGGTCGCCGCCGCCTGGACGCCGCTGACCTTCGACGAAGCCTATTACTGGATGTGGTCGAAGCATCTGGCAGGCGGCTACTACGACCATCCGCCCGCGGTTGCGGCTGGTGATCCGCTCTGGGCACCATGATCGCCGGCGACACCGAACTCGGGGTGCGGCTGGTGTCGGTATTGCTGGCGCTGCCGATGAGCTGGGCGGTGTATCGCGCCGCGGCCATCCTGTTCGGCGGCCAGCGCGTGGCGGCGACCGCGACCATCCTGCTCAACGTCACCCTGATGGCGGCGGTCGGCACCTTGATCGTCACGCCGGATGCGCCGCTATTGGTGGCCTCGAGCTTCGTGCTGTTTTATCTCGCCAAGGTACTGGAGACCGGGCGCGGCGCGTGGTGGCTCGCGGTCGGCGCCGCGGTCGGCGCGGCGTTACTGTCGAAATACACCGCGCTGTTTTTCGGCCCGGCGATCCTGATCTGGCTGGTGAGCGTTCCGAAGCTGCGGCGCTGGCTGGTCTCGCCCTGGCCCTATCTTGGCGGCCTCGTCGCACTGGCGCTGTTTTCGCCGGTCCTGCTCTGGAACGCCGATCATCACTGGGTCTCCTTCATCAAGCAGATCGGCCGCGCCAGGATCGAGGATTTCCGCCCGACCTTCATCTTCGAATTGATCCCGACCCAGATCGCATTCGCGACGCCGTTGATATGGATTCTCGGCGCGATGGGGCTTTACGCGCTGATCAGGCGCAACGCCGGCGCATTGGCTGCGCGCATGCTGATCAATGCGACGTTCTGGACCATCGCGCTGTATTTCACCTGGCATTCGCTGCACGCCCGCGTCGAGGCCAACTGGTTCGCGCCGGTCTATCCTGCCTTCGCGGTCGCCGCCGCGGTCGCCGCCCATCTCGCGCGCTGGGAGATGCGCCAGCAGCGCACCGTCGATTTTTGTCTGCGCTGGGCCTCGCCTGTGGGCATCCTGATGTTTGTGCTGCTGATCGTGCAGGCCAACACCGGCGTGCTGACAGGCTATCGCCGTGACGCCACGGTGCGCAGCGTCGGCGTCGGCTGGCGCGAGCTGGCCTACGAGATCGAGGCGGTGCGCGTACGCGTCGGCGCGACGTGCGTGCTGGCGCCGGATTACGGCACCACCGGCTGGCTTGCCTTCTATCTGCCGAAAGGTACCTGCGTGGTGCAGCCCACGCAACGAATCCGCTGGGTCAATATGCCCGAACCCGAAGCGGCGCAATTGTCCGGCAAGCTGCTCTATGTCGATGAGGCGCGGCCCGGCGGCCGGCCATATCTGCAGGACGCCTTCGCGCGGGTCGAGCCGGTCGCGGAGTTCACGCGCAAGCGCGGGCCGCTCACGATCGAGACCTACGCGATCGATCTGCTCGAGGACCCGAAGGGCGAGGTGCTCGAGCCAACCCGCCGCCGGAATTGAGTAGCGGAAGGCGACGGCGAGGCGGCTTCGCGCGAGGCCGATGCAAGCGGATCACAATCAGGCAATTCGGGGACGACGAGGCCACGCGGCGCGCCCGACCTGAAGCCGATCTGGACCATTCTGGACGTCACGCCGGAAGGGCGTGGAACCGACTGGTATCCAAAGCTGAATTATTGAAGAAACCGCACGGAATCCGGCCTATCTGGAACCCGTCTTCAGGCGTAATGGCTTCTTTAACCATGCCCCACATCCGCCCACACTTAATCCGCATTTAACTAAAAGTCGCCTTAATGACGCTCTGCGCCTCTGCGAGATGCTCTGCGAGAACTTCGGCTGATCATCATGCGCGGGTCGGCGTTCGAACGTGCCGGTGCAAACGCACATCGTCGAACGCGGCCTGGAAGGGGAACAAGGTGGGACCAGTCTGGATGCAGGGCGGATGAGTTTTAGTACAAGTGCGTGTTTTGATTTCGCGGCCTCCAAGGCGAGACGTTCATCCCGGAAAGCGATCGCTCACAATTTTCTCGGCGGCGCGGCCGCGGCTGCCTCGCGCTGGGTTGCGCCTGGACCGTCTACGCCAATGTTTTCGCGGCCAGTGTCTATCCGCTTCTCGGCAACGCCAATTTCGATACACCGGTGATCAGGCGGCCGGCGGCAGTTGCGCGGCGCGCGCCGCTGCCCGCTGACAGGGTGGTGGCCGCTTTTTCCGAATTGGCGCCGCCGATTTCGGCGCCCGCAACGCGCCCGCCACGCCCGTCGCTTTCGTTTGACGACCGGTTCGCGGCGGCAGCGCCGCAAGCCGTCGAGCCGAAGCCGCAACCCGAAGCGCCGAAGCTGCTGAAGCCGCAAGGCCGAAGGAAATTGCCCCGCGCCGCCACCGGCACAGGTTGCCGCCATCGCGCCGCCGTCGCGTCCAGCCGAAGCGGGGCCGGCGAAATCTCCCGGCGCTGCCGTGCGCGACATGGCGCAGCGCGCCAAGGCGGCGGTGATGTCGATTGCCGCGAATGAGAAGCAGACAGTCTTTGAGAAGCTGTGGGGCAAGCAGCCGTCGCGCGGGCTGTTGTCCTTCGCCTCCGCGGACACCAGCGCCATTACCGGCAGCATCGGGCAAGACCAGAATCCGGCGCTCGGCGGATCGGCGCCTTACGACCGCTCGACCGCCGTCTACGATATCTCCGCGCACACCGTTTACCTGCCCGACGGCACCAAACTTGAAGCGCATTCCGGTCTTGGCGACAGGCTCGACGATCCGCGCTCGGCAAATATCAGAATGCGGGGCGTGACGCCGCCGCATATTTACGAACTGACGCCGCGCGAGGCGCTGTTTCACGGGGTGCCGGCGTTGCGGCTGAATCCGATCGGCGGCGAGGACGCGATTTTCGGCCGATCCGGCCTGCTCGCGCATAGCTTCATGCTCGGCCCGAACGGCGATTCCAACGGCTGCGTCTCGTTCAGGGACTACAACGCTTTCCTGAATGCCTACCGCAACCAGGGGATCAAGCGGCTCGCCGTGGTGGCGCGCATCGACTGAACGCGGATTGCTGAACGATCTGTTGGGAGCGACGATAAACAAAAACCCCGGCATCGCTGCCGGGGTTTTGCATTGTTGGATTACCGCTTGAACGGATGGATCAGAAATCCATGCCGCCCATGCCGCCGCCGCCCGGAGGCATGCCGGCGCCGGCGCCCGCATTCTTCTTCGGCACTTCGGCCACCATGGCTTCGGTGGTGATCAAGAGCGCCGCAACCGAGGCTGCGTTCTGGATCGCTACACGAACCACCTTGGTCGGGTCGATGATGCCCTTGGTGATCAGGTTGACGTATTCGCCGGTCTGCGAGTCGAAGCCGTAGGCGTACTGATCCTTTTCGAGGATCTTGCCGACGATAACGGAGCCGTCCTCGCCCGCGTTGATCGCGATCTGGCGCGCCGGCCAGGACAGCGCCTTGCGCACGATCTCGACGCCGGTCTTCTGGTCGTCGTTCTTGGTGCGAATTCCCTTGAGGTGCTCGGAAGCACGCAACAGGGCGACGCCGCCGCCCGGCACGATACCTTCCTCAACCGCCGCACGGGTCGCATGCATCGCGTCATCAACGCGATCCTTGCGCTCCTTGACCTCGACTTCGGTCGCGCCGCCGACGCGGATCACCGCGACGCCGCCCGCGAGCTTGGCCAGACGCTCCTGCAGCTTCTCGCGGTCGTAGTCCGAGGTGGTTTCCTCGATCTGCGCCTTGATCTGCGTCACGCGTGCCTCGATGTCGGCTTTCTTGCCGGCGCCGTTGACGATGGTGGTGTTCTCCTTGTCGATCATCACCTTCTTGGCGCGGCCGAGCATGGCGAGCGTGACGTTCTCGAGCTTGATGCCGAGATCTTCCGAGATCGCCTGGCCGCCGGTCAGGACCGCGATGTCCTGCAGCATGGCCTTGCGGCGATCGCCGAAGCCCGGAGCCTTGACGGCTGCGACCTTCAGGCCGCCGCGCAGACGGTTGACGACCAGCGTGGCGAGAGCTTCGCCTTCGACGTCTTCCGCAACGATGACCAGCGGCTTGCCGGTTTGCACCACGGCTTCGAGCAGCGGAAGCATTTCGTTCAGGTTGGAGAGCTTCTTCTCGTTGATCAGGATGTAGGCATCGTCGAATTCAACGCGCATCTTGTCGGCGTTGGTGACGAAGTAGGGCGAGATATAGCCGCGGTCGAACTGCATGCCCTCGACGACCTCGAGTTCGGTTTCGAGCGACTTGGCTTCCTCAACCGTGATGACGCCCTCGTTGCCGACCTTCTTCATGGCGTCGGAGAGGAACTTGCCGATTTCGGCGTCGCCGTTGGCGGAGATGGTGCCGACCTGGGCGATTTCATCGTTCGAGGTGACCTTCTTGGAGTTCTTGACGAGGTCGGCGACCACGGCTTCCACAGCCAGATCGATACCGCGCTTCAGATCCATCGGGTTCATGCCGGCGGCAACTGCCTTGGCGCCCTCACGGACGATCGCAGCCGCGAGCACGGTCGCGGTCGTGGTGCCGTCGCCGGCAGCGTCCGCCGACTTGGAGGCGACTTCGCGCACCATCTGGGCGCCCATGTTCTCGAACTTGTCGTCAAGCTCGATTTCCTTGGCGACGGTGACGCCGTCCTTGGTGACGCGGGGGGCGCCGAACGACTTGTCGAGCACGACGTTGCGGCCCTTGGGGCCGAGCGTCACCTTGACTGCGTTGTTGAGAATATCGACACCGCGCAGCATGCGATCGCGGGCATCGACGCCGAATTTGACTTCTTTAGCTGACATATTTTGCTTCCTTGAAATTTATGAACAGGGGAAAGGCGCTTAGGCAGCCTTCTTCTTGGCGGTGGGCAGATCGGTGAGAACGCCCATGATGTCGCTCTCCTTCATGATCAGGAGCTCCTGGCCGTCGAGCTTGACCTCGGTGCCCGACCATTTGCCGAACAGCACGCGGTCGCCGACCTTGAGATCGATCGGGATCAGCTTGCCGGCCTCGTCACGGCCGCCGGGACCGACCGCCGTGATTTCGCCCTGCGAGGGCTTTTCCTTGGCGCTGTCGGGAATGATGATGCCGCCAGCTGTCTTTTCTTCGGCGTCGATGCGCTTGACCACAACGCGGTCGTGGAGCGGACGGAATTTCATGCAGTCCTCCTAAGTTTCTGAAGATGTTGTAGAGTTTCTGGAAATTGGCAGTCCCCGCCAGCGAGTGCCAGCGCGGCTGGACAGGACATAGTCGAGGTTTGCGTGGGGAACAAGGGCTTCTAGCAGAAAAATTGGCACTCAAATATGACGGCTGCCAAAATCTGAAGGCATCGTTAACACTGATGGCGGGCGCCGGTCCGACTGTTAGCAGATGCGGTAAGTCGCTGCCAATGCATGAAATATCAACAGTTCGTTAAACATTTAAGCTTGTGATGCGTTGGTATCGTGCGTCACATTTCTTTCATGTGAGCGCATCTCCACCGGGTGGCTCCCGGTCGGCGGCCACCTTCGGAAGATGCGCTCCAGCAATGGAGGTTTGGCATGGTCACGCGGGTTGGGTGTTTCCGAAGACTTCCGGAAACAGGTGCTGGGTTACGGGCTGACGACGGCGGAAATCCTGTATCGGATGCCGGATCATCCCTCGCTGCTGCAAACCTACGTCTGGCAGAACTACGATCTGTTTCCGAACTTCCCGGCGCTGAAGGACTTCCTCGCCTTCTGGCAGCAAACACTCGAAGGCCCGCTGTACGCGGTCACCGTTGCGCATTCCAAGCTGATCAAGCCCGCCGAACTGCGCGCTGTCGACGGCGTGTTCCGGCTGCATTGATCCGCAGCTCGTAGGCCGGACAAGAGCCGACGGGTCGCGCGAATGCGCCCGGCCACGCATGCCCACTATTCGCAGCGGCGCTGCATCCGGCGGCCACGGCGCGAGGGCGCCTTTGCCCACCCCACGATTGGCGATCTGTGCTACTCTTTCCCGATCCAGTGGAAAGGGAGAACGTCGATGGCCAAGCAGAAGCCGACATCGCGGGCAGCCAGCCGCAGCGCCGCGCAGAAAAAATCGCCGGCGCGCAAGACCGCCAGCAAAACCGCCGCCAAATCCGCGGCGCGGAAAAAACTCAAGACCAAGGCGCGCGCGCCGGCCCCCGCCAGGCGCGCCCGCCCAAAGCAGCGTATCGCCATCAGCCATCACCGCGACGAGGATTTCAAAGCCGACGGTTTGCGCGCCTATGCCAAATATCGCGACCTCGGCATTGCCGAGGCGAGCCAGGGCCTGGCGCGGGCGCATGTGATCCGCCTGATCGGGCCGTGCGATCCGGCGGAGGTTTCAAAACTGCATTTCCACGACGTCGACTTTCAGATGGTCTATGTCCTCAAGGGCTGGGTCAAAACCTACATGGAAGGGCAGGGCGAGACCCTGATGAAACAGGGGAGCAGCTGGACCCAGCCGCCCCGGATCAGGCACCTGATCATGGACTATTCGGACGACGTCGAATTGCTGGAAGTGATCCTGCCCGCGGAGTTCAAGACCGTCGAACTCGCGACGTGATGCTTGCGCGCCTCAACGCGTGCCCGCGATGCAGCCCGGATAAAGGCGGCATTGCGATTGTGAGGCGCGCCTATCGCGAAGATATCGACTGGCTGCGCGCCATCGCCGTGCTCGCGGTGGTCGCGTTCCATTTCGAGGCGCCGGCGGTGTTCGGCGGCTTTGTCGGTGTCGATATCTTCTTCGTCATCTCCGGTTATCTGATCACCGGGATCATCGCAGTCGGAAGTGCAGGACGGCGCGTTTTCCTTTGCGCAATTCTACGAGCGCCGGATACGCCGGCTGCTGCCGGCGCTGTACGCGATGGTGGCGCTGACGGCGATCCCGTCGTTCCACTATCTCCTGACCTCGGAACGGCGGAATTCTTCCGCTCCGGCCGCCGCGGTCGTGACCTTCACCTCGAATTTCTTCTTCTGGTTCCAGACCGGCTATTTCGACCACGCGGCGGTCGAGAAGCCGCTGTTGCACACCTGGTCGCTCGCGGTCGAGGAGCAGTTTTATCTGGCGCTGCCGCTCATTGCTGTGGGCGCTGCTGCGCTTTTTCCGCGGCCACCGCATGGTGCTGCCGGTTGCGCTCGGCGCGCTGGCGCTGGCGTCGTTTGCGCTCTCGCATCTGGCTGATGCGCACAGATCGCTCCGCCAACGCCTTCTTCATGAGCCCGCCGCGGGCCTGGGAATTCCTGATCGGCGGCACTGATCGCGACTCCCGGGATTTCCGGTGCTGCGCAACGCGCTGGCGCAGCAACATCGCGCGCGGCATCGCGCTGGTGCTGATCGCGATCCCGATATTCTCGCTGCGGCAGGGGCCGGGTTTTCCCGGCTTCAATGCGCTCGCGCCCTGCATCGGCGCGGCGATGTTCATCTGGAGCGGCATCGGCGTGCCGACGCGCGAAGCGAAGCCGTTATTCGCCGCTCAACGTGGCAAGATTCTTCGGGCAGATTTCCTATTCGCTGTATCTCTGGCACTGGCCGCTGTTCACCTTCGCGCGGTTCTCCGAAGGCAGCCTGATGCTCGACGCCAGCGACAAGATCGCGCTGTTCGCGCTGACGGTCGTCGATCTCGTATCTGTCGTGGCGATTTGTCGAACAGCCGTTCCGGCAGAGGTACGCTGGCGCCGACGCGCCGCGCCGCGTTCCGCATCGCCGGCCTTGCGTCGGCGGTGCTGCTGGCCGGCAGCGCCGGCGGAATGGTCGTGAGCCGGACGCCGTCGGACACCGACCGCGTCGCGCTGCAACTGGAATCCTACAACGCCTACAATTATCCAGCCGCTGTATCGCTCCGGCATTTGCTTTACGCCTGCGCGGCGATGTGTTGGACGATGCTTGCCTCGCGCTCGCAGCCAGGCAAGACCAACGTGCTGCTCTGGGGCGACAGCCTGGCCGCGCATTATTTCCACTGGGCTCGGCAAGACAGACCGATCCGCAAGCCGTGAACATCCTGCAGGCGACGCAAGCCGCCTGCATGCCGACATTCAACGCGGCGGCGCAGGGCACTGCGTCCTGCCGCAGCTTTGCCGGCGCAAATGGACGCCTTCTTCGGCAGATCGCAAGCCCGATCTCGTCATCCTCTCGGCGGACTGGCTGGAATACGCCCGCCCGCCGCGGTTCGACGGCATGATCGCCGACATCAGGCAAACGATCTCGAAGCTCAATGGGCTGGGCATTCGCGTGGTGCTGCTCGGCCCCGCCGTGCAGTTCAGGTCCAGGCTGCCGTCGATGCTGATGCGCGCGCATCTGCGGCGCGTCGATGCGCGGTCAGATGATCTGGTGCTGCCGGATATCTTTTCGCTCGACCTGGCGATGAACGCGGCACTGCCGGCACATGAGAGGTTTGCCTACGTCTCGGTGGTCGATGCGGTCTGCCCGATGCGGCAATGCCCGCTCACGATCGACGGCGGCATTCCCCTGGCGTGGGATCACGCGCATCTCACCGCGGAGGGGTCGGTGTATGTGATTGCCAGGCTGACGCCGCTGCTGGGGCTGGAAACCGTCATTCCGGGGCGACGCGGAGCGTCGAACCCGGACATGTCGAGATTCCGGGTTCGCGCTAGTGCGCGCCTCGGAATGACGACTCAGGTCAGCACCCCGACGATCGCGCCCATCAGGCAGGTCGTCAGCGTGCCCGACACGATCGATTTCAAGCCGAGCGAATTGATCTCGTCGCGGCGCTGCGGCGCCATGGTGCCGAGGCCGCCGATCATGATGCCGAGGCTGCCGAAATTGGCGAAGCCGCACATCGCATACAGCATGATCAGCCGTGAGCGCGAATCGAGCGCATCGGCGTCGAGCCTGGACAGATCGACATAGGCGATCAGCTCGTTCAGCACGGTTTTGGTGCCCATCAGGCTGCCCGCGATGGTCGCCTGCGGCCAGGGCAGGCCCATCAGCCAGCACACCGGCGCCATGACGTAACCGAGCATTCGCTGCAGCGAAATCGCGCGCGCCACCGAAATCAGGCAGCAGCCCGAGGATGGCGTTGGCGAGATACACCAGTGCCACCAGCACGATCAGCATCGCGACGATGTTGAGCAGGAGTTCGAGGCCGGCGACGGTGCCCTTGACGATCGCATCCATGGTCGAGGAGGCGTGCATGTCCGGGTCTTCAAGCGCGCCGCCGGTCCTGATGTCGCTGGTCTCCGGCACCATGATCAGACTGACCAGGATCGCGGCCGGCGCCCCGAGCACCGAGGCGATGACAAAATGCGCCGCCGCATCGGGAATCAGCGGCGCCAGCAGCGTGGCGTAGAGCACCAGCACGGTGCCGGCGATCCCGGCCATGCCGCCGGTCATGACCAGGAATAATTCGCTGCGCGTCAGCTGCGCCAGATAGGGCCGGATGAACAAGGGTGCTTCCACCATGCCGAGAAAGATATTGGCGGCGGTAGACAGTCCGACCGCGCCGCCGACGCCGAGCGTGCGCTCCAGCAGCCACGCCATGCCGCGCACGACCGGCGGCAGGACCCGCCAGTAGAACAACAGCGTGGTGAGCACGCTCATGACCAGCACGACGGGCAGCGCCTGAAACGCCAGGATGAAATCCGCGCCCGGCGCCTTGAGGTCGAACGGCAACGCGCCGCCGCCGAGATAGCCGAACACGAAGGCCGTGCCCGCGCGCGAGGCCGATGAAATCGCGCCGACGGCGTCGTTGATGACGCCGAATCCGTGCGCGACGAACGGCAGTTTTATCAGCGCCACGGCGGTGAGGAGGGTGACGAAAAGGCCGATAGCGGCCTGACGCAGCGAAACCGCGCGGCGGTTTTCGCCAAATGCCCATGCGATCGCCAGCAACGCGAACACGCCGAACAAGGATTGCAGTTGAAGCATAATTCCCCCGAGGCCGGGGGGATTATGAGGGCAGTAGTGTCCGCTGCGCAATGCGTTATGAGAACCGGCGATCCCTTCGAAAGACCGCCGCCTGTCTAATCAGCCTACCGCAGCGAGACGGTCGCCTTGCCCGGCACGGCTTGCCGGTCGGCGCGAACAGCTTCAGCAACAGATAGGCTGCGAAGACAGGCGCGATAAATCCCGGTCCGGGAATTTGCAGATTTCCGAACAGCAGTTGCAGCGCCGGCGTCCAGAAAACGAGCTGGGCAAGCCGTCGTCCCGTTGCGTCGAGGTTGCCCTCCGCCAGCAGCGCTACGGCCGCGAACGTCAGCGGCAGCAGATCGTAGGCGCCCATATAGGGCGAGGCGCAGACGGTGCAGGCGAAGAACAATGCCTGCAACAGCCGGGGATCGCTGCCGCTGCGATAGCGGAACGCGGCCACTACGGCGGCAACGCTGGCAACCGCGAAAGCAAGCTGGATCGCTTCGCCGATGCGATTGCCTACAAGCCCACGCACGTTCATGAACACGGTGGGCTGAAACGGCACGGCGGTGCCCGCGGCATCGCCCAGCACCTCGCGCTGCAATGGCAAGCGCCTTGACGATGTAATCGTGCCAGCTCTCCTCGCCGCCGAGCGCGACGCTCATCGCGATCAGCGCCAGCGCGGTGACCGCGGCCCAGCAAGAAAACCCGCCAGCGTCCCGACGCGATCAGCGCGAACGGAAACAGTACGCCAAGCTGCGGTTTGACCGTCAGCAGTCCGATCAGGACGACCGGCGATAACAGGCCTCTTGTCGAGCCAGGCGAAGATGGCGAGCAGCGCGGCAGTGGTGAGGAACGAGCTCTGGCCCGAGATCACGCAAAGCAGCGCGGCCGGCGATACCAGAACGACCGCGAGGATGCGCGCGGTCGGAAACCTCCCGGCGTCCTGCAAGGTAAAACGCGAGAAAGCCGATCGCAAACCACGCGATCAGGGCGGGGAAGTAGGCGAGCAAGCCGAACGGCGCCATCACGACAAGAGCGGTCGGCGGGTTCGGCCAGTTCTGTCCGGGATAGCCGGGGCCGAGCAGCCTTGCGAGTTCGCCATTGTAGGTCGCGATGTCATAGAAACGGGCGGGATCGACATCTCCGACCGCGCGCCCGTACATCCACAGGTTCAGGAAATCGCGTCCCAGAACCAGCGTGGCCTTGTCGCGCGGAAACGGCCATATCCAGCTGGTGGTGCAAAAATAGGTCAGCAGCGTCAGCGTAAACAGCGCGCCGCCGAGCAGAAGCAGGGCGCGCAGGAATTCCGCGTTTTCCGGATCGCCGGTTTCCGGCACCAGGGCTCTGAAAAACCGGCGCAGATCGCCGGTTGCGGCCGCGCGCGCATGATCCGGCAGGTCTGGCGCATCGGCATCCTGGTCTCAGCATGCGGAATCGCCCGCTCGACCGGCTACGGCTAAGGCGCGGCGGCCGGCAGATTAGCGGCGGGGACTTAAGATATTGTTTAGGGGAAGGCCGCAAAGCTGCAGGATGGCCTGCACCGGGCATCTGACGCCTGATCGCCATTTGCCTTTTGAGGGTGCGGCAGCGGATTTGAATCCATGAATTGCGTCGTTATCCCTGCGTACCGCGCGGCAGCCACGATCCTGCCGGTCATCGCGGCGATCGGTCCCGAAATCGAGCTGATCGTCGTCGTCGACGACGGCTGCCCCGAGGGCACCGCGATGCGGTTGCGAACCGGTGTTCCGATCCGACGGGTGGTCGCGCTGATGCACGACGTCAACCGCGGTGTCGGCGCGCGCGTTCCTGACCGGGATGCGCTACGCGATCGAGCGCGGCGCCGACATCATCGTGAAGATCGATGCCGACGGCCAGATGGATCCGGCGCAGGTGCCGGCGCTGATCCATCCCGATTGTCAGCGGGCAGGCCGACTACGTGAAAGGCGATCGCTTCTTCTTCCTGACCAACGCGGCGTCGATGCCGTCGGCCCGGCTGTTCGGCAATCTCGCGCTGTCGTTCATGGCCAAGTTGTCGAGCGGGTACTGGACCATCATGGATCCGACCAACGGCTTCTTTGCGATCCACGCCCGCGTCGCCGAGCTGCTCGACGACGAACGCATCGCAAAACGCTTCTTCTTCGAGACCGACCTCTTGTTCCATCTCGGCCTGATCCGCGCCAAGGTGGTCGAGTTTCCGATGCGCGCGTCGTATGGCAACGAGGTCTCGAATTTGCGGATCTCGCACCAGCTCGCGCCGTTCCTCGCCGGGCATATGCGCAATACGCTGCGCCGGGTTCTCTATCGCTACTTTTTCCGGGAATTCTCGCTGGCGTCGATTCAGCTTGTCGCCGGTGCCGCGCTGTTCGGCTTCGGCCTTGTGTTCGGATTGTACCACTGGTGGTCGGCGCCACCGGATCAGCTGGTGCCGACCGGAACCATCATGATCGCGGCGCTGACATTCCTGATCGGTTTCCAGCTGCTGCTGTCGTTCCTCAACTACGATATCAGCTCGAGCCCCCGCGAACCGCTGCATCCGTTTCTCGGACGGGGCCGGCGCCCCGCGTCCGCGGACCGCGATGTGGCGCCGCCGGGCACAGCCGCAAGCCGGCAGCGAGCAGCCGAAACCAGCCCGGCGGCAGGCATAGAGCGCGATCGGTTCTTGCGAAATCTCAGCCGCGTCCGACGAACGGCATTTTGCTGGCCATCACCGTCATGAACAGCACGTTGGCGTCGAGCGGCAGGCTGGCCATATAGGCAACGGCGTCGCCGACCGCCTTGGCGTCCATGCGCGGCTCCGGAATCTTGCGGCCGTCGGGCTGCAATACGCCATCGACCATGCGATCGGTCATCGGGGTCGCGGCGTTGCCGATGTCGATCTGGCCGACCGCGATGTCGTAGGCGCGGCCGTCGAGGTTGGTCGCCTTGGTAAGGCCGGTGATGGCATGCTTGGTGGAGGTGTAGGCCGAGGAAAACGGCCGCGGCGCGTGCGCGGAGATCGAGCCGTTGTTGATGATGCGGCCGCCGCGCGGGGTCTGGTCCTTCATGATCCGGAAGGCATGCTGGGTGCACAGAAACGGCGCGGTGAGATTGGTTGATACCACCGCCTGCCATTGCGCAAGACCGAGATCCTCGAACGGCACCGGCGGTGCGCCCATGCCGGCATTGTTGAAGAGCACATCGAGCCGGCCATAAAGCTCCATCACCTTTGCGAACAGCGCGCCGATTGACCCGGGATCGGTCATGTCGGCGGAGACGGGAAGACTCTTGCCGACATTGTCGCCGAGCTTCTGGGTCTCCTGCAGCTTTTCGAGGCGCCGCCCGGCGAGCACCACGGTGAAGCCGGCCTTCATCAGCGCCAGCGAAGCCGCGCGTCCGACGCCGGTGCCGGCGCCGGTCACCAGCGCTATTTTGTTTGCTGCCTCGGTCATTGTTTCCTCGCCTTTCATGTTCTTGGTTATGATTCTGTCTTGTAGGGTGGTCGTGGAATATTCTGGTGCGCCGCGCGCAGCGCCGCCGACCAGCGCGAGCGCAGATCGTGGAAATACGGCTCGCCCGCCTCGATGCGATGGTTGAGATCGGCGTCGCAGACCTCCGTCCGCACCACCAGCACGTCGATCGGAAGGCCGACGCCCAGATTGGAGCGCATCGTCGAATCCATCGAGATCAGGCTGGTCTTGAGCGCTTCGTACAATTCGACGTCGTAGTGCATGGCGCGGTCGAGCACCGGCTTGCCGTATTTGTGCTCGCCGATCTGCAAGTAGGGCGTATCGGTGGTGCATTCGATGAAATTGCCGGCCGGGTAGACCATGAACAGCCGCATCCGCGAGCCCCTGATCTGGCCGCCGAACAGGAACGAGACGTCGAAATTGATGTCCTCGGACTGCAGCGCGACGCCTTCGGTGGCGTGAACGCTGCGGATCGCCCGGCCAATGCGCTGTGCCGCCTGGAACATGGTCGGCGCGTTCAGCAGCGTTTCGGTCTCGCCGGTGTGCGGGTCCTCGAGCCCTTCGGTCAGGGTCGACAGCACCGACTGGCTGATCGCCAGATTGCCGGCGCTGGCGATCGCCATGATGCGCTCGCCCGGCTTGCTGAAGATATGCAGCTTGCGGAAGGTCGAGACGTTGTCGAGGCCGGCATTGGTCCTGGTGTCCGCGATCATGACCAGGCCGTCCCGCACCAGCACTCCGCAACAATAGGTCATTCCGCAGGTCCCCGAACGCATCAGCCGGCGTGAATTACTAGCCAATTTCGCTCGATGCTCCAACCCCATTCGCACGCTTCCGCCGCGGTTCGCGCCGATTCTGCGGTAGCGTTTGCAAATATCGGCCGGCTGGATAACGATCCGTCGAATCCAGGGCGGGGCGCGAGGCATGAAAAAGCGAATGACGGTGGGAGGCCTGATGCTGGCGGCGCAAATGCTGGGCAGCGCCGTGGCCTTCGCAGGTCCCTGGGAGGACGGCATGGCGGCCTATAACCGCGGCGACTACGTGCCGGCGATCCAGGTGTTCCGGGCGCTGGCCGAACAGGGCAATGCGAAGGCACAGAGCGCGCTCGGGGTGATGTATCGCCGGGGCAAGGGAGTATCGCGAAGTTCGGTTCGCGCCTTCGTCTGGTTCAGCCGCGCCGCGGCGCGCGGCGACGCGAGGGCGAAAGCGGAACTGCGCGAGGTGTCGCAGACCATGACGCCGGAGGAACTCTCGCAGGCCCGCGAGATGGCGCAGACCTGCGAGGCGTCGAATTACCGGAATTGCGAGTATTGATGTTTTGATATGTCGTTCCGGGCGCTCGTGAAACGAGCGAATCCGGAATTCCGAGGATTTCCCGATGTGCAATTGCACATCTGAGGTTCGCGCTACGCGCGCCCCGGAATGACGAGCGGCTTCACGACTGGCTCTGCGACTGACCCTGCCGCCCGCCGGCCTGCTCGACCCTGACCGCGACCGCCAGCGTTTCCATGCCGCCGCCATAGCGGGTGCCGCGCACCGGGGCTGCGCCGAGATAGTCGAGGCCGATGGCGACTCGGGCATGGGCGTCGGTGGTGCAGATGCCGTTGGCCGGATCAAACCCGACCCAGCCGAGGTCAGGCACGAACGCCTCCGCCCAGGCGTGGCCGGCCTGCTGATTGACCATGCCGTCGGAGCGCAGGAAATGCCCGGCGACGAAGCGCGCCGGCACGGCGCCGGAACGGGCGCAGGCGATAAAGATATGCGCGTAGTCCTGGCACACCCCGCGCTTCAGTCCGAAGGCTTCCACCGCCGAGGTGCCGCTGTTGGTCGGGTCTTCGTCGAAGGTCATGTGCTCGTTGATCTGCATCATCAGCGCGTGCAGGAATCCGAGCACGTCGTCTTCGGATTCCGCGCGCAGCTCGCGCGCAAAATTCGCCATCGCCGGATTGACTTCGGTCAGCGAGGTCGAGCGCAGGAACAGGCTCGGCGGAAACCGTTCGTCGGTACCCCTGAGCACCCCGCCGGTGTCGTGGGTCTCGATCAGGCCCTCGACATTGATGGTGAGATCGGCGATCGATCCCTCGGTCAGCACATGGGTGACATTGCCGAACGCGTCCTGATGCACCTGGAGCCGTGAATCGGTGGAGACGTCGATCTGCCATTCGACGACGTATTGCCCGTCATGGCTGCCGGGCGTCATCCGCAGGATTTGAATGACGCCGGTGGCCGGCGGCTCGTAGCGATAGCTGGTGGTATGGGCAATTCGCAGGCGCATCAGTGGAATTTCCGAATCCGTTGGCAGCAGCCAAGGCTGAGCCCTAAATCAGATATTGTCTGGCGATGATTTCGCCGAGCCTTGCGTTATCCGCAATGAATTCCTGGATGAATTCATGCACGCCATGCTGGAAGATATCGTCCATGTGGCTGTGTTCCAGGCGATTGCGGACGCCGCGGGCATGGCGCTGGGCGGCGCCCTGGCGGCCATAGGCGACGCCGATCTGGTCGAGATTGCGCACCAGATTGCCGTAACAGCTGGCCAGCGAGCGCGGCAGCGAATTCGTTGAGGATCAGCAGATCCGCGATCAGCCATGGCTTGAGGGTTTCCCGGTAGACCCAGTGGTAGGCGGTCAGCGCCGAGACCGAGCGCAGGATCGAGGTCCATTGATAGTAGTCGAGCGGTCCGCCGACATGCTCCTCCT
>CAVTNA010000071.1:0-90186 GCA_963735835.1 uncultured Alphaproteobacteria bacterium
ATCGTGCCAGCTGGCCGATCCCCAGCGCGGCGTATTGGAATGATTGCGCGCTTTGGCGGTGATGACGGTGACGAAAATCTGCTCGATCGGCATCCAGACCGGTAGCTCCGTGTTCACCTCCTTGACGAATTCGGCGTACAGCGCCTTGCGTTTTGCCGGATCGATCTCGGTGGCCGCATCATCGATGGTCTTGTCGACCGTCCGGTCTTCCCATCCCCACTGGTTGGTCCAGGGCGCGCCCTTGGGCTGGCCCGAGCGGTACCACACCGTGGTCGAGACCGCGGGATCGTTGCGATATTGATGCCAGCCGGTGGCGAGATCGAAGGCGTGCTCGTCGTAGACCTGCTTGAGGAAACCGCCGCCGTCGTTGCGCACGATTTCGACGGGAATGCCTATTTCGGACAGCGACTGCTGGATGAAGGTCGACCACAGCGAGATGTCCTCGCCCCAGGGGGCCGGCAAAAGGCGCAGCGAGAAGCGGGTGCCGCCGGCGCCGGGCTTGAAACCGGCCTCGTCGAGTAGCGCGGCCGCCTTAGCCTTGTCGTAAGGATATTGTGGCGTGTTCGGACCCGGATAGAAGTCGGTCGAGGTCGACGGGATCGGCCCGGTGCCGAGCTTGGCGAAATCGCCGAGGAAATTGTCGATGAAGAACGGCACGTTGATGGCGTGCGCGATGGCGCGGCGAACGCGGACGTCCGCCAGTTCCTTGCGGCGGAAATTGAATTCGATGGTGTTGGTCCGCGCGTTGCCCTCGTTGCCCTTGGTCGAGACGATGAAGCGCGGATCCTTGCCGAGCCGTGCCATGTCGGAAAGCGTCAGGCCCGAGAACGGGCTGTAATGCAGCTCGCCTGCTTCCATCTGGGCTGCCGCCGCGGCGCGGTCGGTGATGACGCGCCAGACGATGCGATCGAGATAGGGCGCGTTGGGACGCCAGTAGTCCGAATTACGGTCAGCGATGATATATTGGCCGCGTTCGTATTTGACGAATTTGAACGGACCAGTGCCGATCGGGGCGAGATTGGTTGGGTTCTGCCGGATATCGCCGGTCTCATAGAGATGCTTGGCCGAGATATAGCCGAGGTCCGGCAACGCGCGCAGCAATAAATTGAGCGGCATCGGCCGCTCGTAGCGGAAGATGGCAGTGTGCGGATCGGGCGTATCGACGGCGGTGAGGAACAGCTGCAGTGTCGAGCCGTAATTGAGAATCTTCTTCCACATGTTCATGGCGGTGAATTCGACGTCCGCCGAGGTGAACGGCTTGCCGTCGTGCCAGGTGACGCCCTTGCGCAGCTTGAAGGTGACAGTCTTGCCGTCAGGCGAGGCTTCCCAGCTCTCCGCGAGCACACCAACCGGCTGGCCGTTGCCGTCGAGATCGACCAGGTTTTCCTGGATCTTGCCGCCAATAATGTAGACTCCGGTCGATGCCTGGAGGCTGGGATTGAGCTGGCGCTGTTCGGCGCCATAGTGAACGTTGAACACGCCGCCCTTGCGCGGCGTTTCCTGCGCAAAGGCCCGCATTGGGTTGACGACATTTGCGGCTATTGCAGCCGATGTCATCAGCACGACGCGGCGGTTTATCTCCAGACGTGTAGAATCCAACGTAAACCTCCTGACAGCAAACCATCCATTAGCCGACCCTGTTGGAGCCGCGGGCGGACATGGTGGGGATAATACGACATATCAGCGGGTGGAGTCATTTCCTAATCAGGCCCGCAGAGACAATTAACCGCTGGCGCGCCGCGCCCGCGCGACACGCCCGGCGTCATGGTCGGGCCAGAGGCCGAGAAGGGGGCGATCGTGTGTCACGTAATACGCCCGCAAAAAGCGCGTCGACCACTATGCCTGCGCCACCGCATCCCCCCAAGGCTGAGATATCTCGGTAGCGCCGCTATTGGTGTCGGCGTCGCGCAGCACGACGCTCGGGCAGGCGAACTTCATAGGATAGGTCTGCACGCGCGCTTCTTCGTAATCGAAACGCGCCCGCAACGCTTCTCGAACCTGCACTGGCAGGCGCACATCACCGATTACTACCGCGCCTTCGCTCGCATCGATGCGCGGCTGGTGAATCGCCTCGTCCAGATCCATGCCGTAATCCATCACGAAGGACAGCATCTGCGTCACCGCCGGCAGGATGCGGCGCCCGCCCGAGGCGCCGAGCGCCAAGCGCCGGCCGTCAGCTGCCTGCGCCAGCACCGGCGTGTAATTGGTGAGGCAACGCTTGCCCGGCGCCAGCGAATTAGGCCCGCCGGGCGTGGGGTCGAACCACATGATGCCGTTGTTCATCGTCACGCCAGATTGCGGCAGCACGAACTTCGAGCCGAACGTCGACAACAGGGTCTGCGTCACCGCCGCCATGTTGCCTTCGCGATCTACCACCGAGAAATGCGTGGTGCAGGCCGGCGCCAGATGCTCGGCGCCGAGAGCGCGGCGGCCGTCGGCGTCGCCCATGTCTTGTAGCCGTTCCCGGTAGGCCGATTGCAGAGCCAAGGCATAGGCTGTGTAGGCCGACGCATCCGGCGCGCCGCGCTCGGGTTTCAGGCTCTGCTGCAGCAGGCGCAGGGCATGGGCCAAGGTCGGACCGCAGGTGAGTTCCGGCGTCGCGTACACCTTGCCGCCGCGATAGGGAATGACCAGCGGCTCGCGCGCATGGGCACGGAAGCAAGCGAGGTCTTCGACCGACAGGGCGCCGCCGTCCGTCTGCACGTCGGCCGCGATGCTACGCGCCAGATCGCCTTCGTAGAAATCGCGCGGGCCCTCCGCCGCGAGGTACGAAAGCGTCGCCTTCAGCCTGTCCTGTGGCAGGCGTATGCTGGTCTTAATACCCCATTGCGCATTAGGTGGCAGGCCGTCTTTGAGATAGACGGCGGCGCTCGCGGTATAACGTCGCAGATCTACTGCCGAGCTGGCAATCATCAGTGTAGTCCACCAATCCACCAGCAGACCTTCGCCAGCGAGATTGACGCTCTGGCCCAGCAATTCCTGCCAAGGTAGTCTGGCGTGGCGGCGATGGGCCTCCTCCATGCCCGCCACCACGCCGGGCACGGCGATCGAACCAGGGCCGTGAAGATTGCGGTCGTCCTTCACCCGCGGCCATGGGAAGATGTCGGAGGCGGCACCTTCGCCTGTCAGCGGATAGTCCTCAAGCCGGATGCCGCCCGGCGCTCGCATGCCGTAGTCGATCACTTCATATCGTTCTTCGCGTGCACGGTAGAGCACCATCGCCCCGCCGCCGCCAACACCGCTCATCCAGGGCTCCAGCACCCCCAGCGCGAAGGTGGTCGCGATCACCGCATCCACGCAATCCCCACCTGCCGCCAGCACTTCGGCGCCGACTTCGGCAGCCTTGCGCGATTGCGCGTTGACGATGCCGCCCTTGGAGACCGCCGCCGGTTTGCGGATTTGCTGCGCGTTGCTGAACTGGTCGCTCATGGTGTTGTTGTCCTTGATTATCTTTGCGAGCCTGGCCACCAGGGGTACTGGCTCGGCATGTCCTGCGACACCTTGCCGGGAAACGAGGGCGATCGCTTCTCGATGAAGGCCGAACGCCTTCGCGCACGTCCGCATGGCCGCCGCGTTCGACAGACATCGGCTTGTCGATGGCCAATAAGCTCGAACGGATCCGGGGCGCCGGCGAAGCGCCACAGCATCTGACGGGTGAGCGCGATCGAGACCGCCGACGTTTCCGCCGTCATCTCGCGCGCGATTTCCCTGGCGCGATCGAGCAGTTCCTTCGGGTTCGACGACCTCGCTGACGAGACCGCCTTGCCGCGCTTCATCCGCATCGAACGTTCGACCCGATAGGCACCAGCGCAAGGCCTGCGGTAGCCCACGAGTTTCGGCAAGAACCACGCGCTGCCCGCTTCCGGGACAAGGCCGCGGCGGGCAAAGATGAAGCCGATCTTTGCGCCCTTGGCCGCAATTCGAACGTCCATCGGCAGCGTCATGGTGATGCCGACGCCGACGGCCGGTCCGTTGATGGCCGCGATCGAGGGTTTCCGGCAGTTGAAGATCGCCTCGACGAAACGGCCGCTGCGGGAGCCTGAGCTTGCAGAAACTCCGGCGCCGTGGCTTCCGGATGTGTCAAAGCTCTTGGCCCCGCCCGACACGTCGGCGCCCGCGCAAAAGGCGCGACCCGCGCCGGTGACGATGATCGCGCGGACATTGTCGTCCGTATCGGCGCGCTCGAACGCATCCGCAATCTCCGCCCCCATCAGGCCGGTATAGGCATTCAGTTTTTCGGGACGATTGAGCGTGACGATCATGAACGGACCGTCGAGATCGCACGTGATGTGTTCGTAGCTCATGACCGTGTCCCCGGTTTTTCGGCCTATTGCGGCTTGTTGATCGATACTGTCGTCAAGTCCTGAGAACAATAGGTGCGGCAAAGGCTCAAGGGCATGCGGAGAGCGCGCATCTGACCCGGGTCGAGGCTAGCGTAGCGCGCCAAGAATGGCACATTACGAGCGGTCCAGACATCCGCCCAGGAGAGAAAAATGATCGGTGTGAAGCGAACCCGGGACGCGGCCGTCGGTCTGTTGATGCTTAACGAGCCGGCGAGCCTGAATGCCATGACGCCAGAACTGCTCGGCGGGCTGGACCCACAACGGACACGGGCCGGTGTTCCCTTGATCCGCCTATGAGTCGGAGCGAACTCTTACATAGGATCCCGGCGCGTCTTCAATGACTGACAGCCCCTCGCCAGGCGTCCGTGCAGCGACTTGTCCACCCGAGAACCGCGTCACCCACTCGTTCCAGTGGGGCCACCACGAACTCCGGCACTCGGTCGCAGTTTTGAACCATTCGTCGGCCGTCGCGGGATTCGACGAATTCGTCCAGTGGCCGTATTTCGAACCGGGTGCGCTAATCACTCCGGCCATGTGGCCGGACGCTGACAGCACAAACTCAACCGGACCGCCATAGAGCTGCGTTGCCCGATAAGCTGATTTCCAGGGTGCGATATGATCCTCCTTTGTACCCAGAATAAATGTCGGCGTCGTAATTTTCCGCAGATCGATTGGCGTGCCATCGAGAGTGATGCCTCCAGGCTTGGCCAGATTGTTCTCCTGATACATGTTGCGCAGGTAGAACGAGTGCATGGCCGCAGGCATGCGCGTCGCGTCTGAATTCCAGTATAAAAGATCAAATGGAACCGGCTCCTTGCCGAGCAGGTAGTTGCCGACCACGAATGACCAGATGAGGTCGTTCGCGCGTAACATGTTGAACGAGGTCGCCATGTCCTGCGCATCAAGGTAGCCCTTTTCGTTCATGCGCGTTTCGAGCGCCGCGAGTTGCTCGGTGTCGATGAAGACCGACATGTCACCGGACTCCACGAAGTCGACGAGCGTGACGAAATAGGTCGCGCTCTTGACGCGATCGTCGCCTTTCGCGGCCAGATAAGCGAGCGTCGATGCGAGCAGCGTTCCGCCAAGACAATATCCGACGCAATTCACTGCACGCTCGCCAGTGGCTTTCCCGACTGCCGCCATCGCCGCGATGGCGCCCTCAAGCATGTAGTGCTCGAAGCTCTTGTCTCGCAGACGTGCGTCCGGATTGATCCAGGAGATGACGAAGACCGTGTGCCCCTGTTCGACACACCAGCGGATGAACGAATTCTTTGGCTGGAGATCGAGGACGTAGAATTTATTGATCCACGGCGGAATGATCAACAGAGGCGTTGTGCGTACTTGCTCTGTCATCGGCGTGTACTGGATGAGTTGGATCATTTCGTTTTGGAAAACGACCTTGCCCGGCGTCGTTGCAATATTTTCACCGAGCCGGAACGCATTCATATCCGTCATCGTAACGCTGAGGCGGCCCTTTCCGCGTTCCAGATCGTTGAGCAAATTCGTTAGGCCGCTGAGCAAGTTCTCGCCGCCGGTCTCGATCGTCTTCGATAACACTTCAGGGTTTGTCGCCAGGAAATTCGACGGCGCCAGTGCATCGACGAATTGCTTCGTATAGAATTCAACCTTTCTGGCTGTCTCATCATCAAGTCCCTTTACGCCGCGGACGGCAGAGAGAATTGCGCGAGCGGACAGAAGATAGCTGTCGCGGATGTAACTAAATATGGCGTTTTCGGCCCATTCGGAGTGTTTGAAGCGTTTGTCCAGCGCGCTGACCGGCGCCGGCTCGCCGCCAAGCAGATGTCGCAATGTCAAGGCCCACAGGCTGACGCTCTGTTCCCAAAGCTCGAGCTGCGCGCGCGCGACCGGCCGCGGATCGGCCATCAGCTTGGTTGTCAGCTCAAAGAAGGCTTGACCGATCTTGGCCGGATCGCCCATGCCGATGTTGGCGACGTCTGGCCGGTCTAGAAGGAATCCCTGTACGGCAGCCTGGCTTTTGGTCGCCAGCGTATGAAATCGTTCTGCCAGGGCAGCCGGATCCAAGGGCGAAGGCATTTTGCTGTCGCTTGTCATGGCAGCCACTCCCTTTCTCGTTCCCCATATG
Source organism: uncultured Alphaproteobacteria bacterium (assembly GCA_963735835.1). Lineage (GTDB taxonomy): Bacteria > Pseudomonadota > Alphaproteobacteria > Rhizobiales > Xanthobacteraceae > Bradyrhizobium. Next base: position 6,448 of record CAVTNA010000071.1, read on the forward strand.
CGGGGCCGGCGATCTATCTGCCGCCTTCTCGCTACGCAATGACGGTCGTGGCGTTCGAGTTCAGGCCCCGCCGCGCAGAATGAAGCGCTGGATCTTGCCGCTCGGCGTCTTCGGCAGCGCTGCGACGAAGTCGATCTCGCGCGGATAGGCATGCGTCGATAGACGCTGGCGCACCAACTGCTGGATTTCCGACTTCAGGTCTTCCGTGCCCTCCACGCCGGATTTCAAAACGATGACCGCCTTGACGATCTCGGTGCGCTGCGGGTCTGGCTTGCCGATGACCGCGACTTCCGCGACCGTGGGATGCTCCATCACCACGCTTTCGACGTCGAACGGACCGATGCGGTAGCCGGACGAAGTGATGATGTCGTCGTTCCGACCGACGAAGAAGAAATGACCGTCCTCGTCGCGCATCATCGTGTCGCCGGTGATGTACCAGTCGCCGCGGATGTTGGGCGATTCGCTTTCCAGTAGCCGGTGAACGTGTACATCGGCGAGCGCGGAATATTGACCGCGAGCACGCCCGGTGTGTTCGCCGGTCGCACGTTCAGATCGTCGTCGAGGATCGCCAATTCCAGGCCAGGCGAGGCAGGCCCGCGGCGCCAGGCTTCACGGGATGTTTTAGCGCGTGAGGATTGTTGATCATCATCGCTACTTCTGTCTGACCGTAGTGATCGGCAAGCGGGCAATGCAGTACGCGGTCGGCCCAGCGGATCACTTCCGGATTGAGCGGTTCGCCAGCGCTGGATGCAACGCGCAGAAGATGCGCGATCGGCGCTATCGCCTCGTCGCCCGCCGCCATCAGCAGGCGGTAGGCGGTCGGCGCCGCTGCAGGAATTCGTGATCTTGCGGTCGGCAATGATCCGCAGCGTCAATTCGACGGTGAACGCGCCCTCATTGAAAGTCGTGGCATGGCCAAGCATCAGCGGCCCGACCACCGCGTAGAGCATGCCGTAGGCCCAACCGGGATCGGCGACGTTCCAGTAATTGTCTTCCGGACGCAGGTCGATCGCGTCGAGCATATAGGAAGCGACGGGCAGAAGCAGCGCGAGCGGATAGCGCACGCCCTTAGGTTTCCCCGTCGTGCCGGAGGTGAAGGGCACGACGAACGGGTCGCTTCCCTTCAGCATGACCGGCGCGAAGTCGGTCGACTGTGATGCGATCACTTCGGCGAAGCCGTCGCCGACGGTCAGGATGGCAGGACAGTCCGGCACGTCCTTCAGCTTCGGACGGTTGGCGACGTCGGTGACGAGTAGCTTCGCCTTGCTTCCGCCGGCCCCGGTGACGCGGCTCTCGATTGCCGCAGGTCCGAAGGCCGTGAAGAGCGGCTGGTACATCGCGCCAACTCGCCACGCGCCGAGGATGACCGTGAACAGGTCAGGGACACGGGGCAGGAGGCCGGCCACGACGTCGCCCCTGCCGATGCCACGGCTCTTCAGATAATTGGCGAATTTTGCGGCGCTGTCGCGCATCTCCGCGAAGGTCAAGCTCCTACGCTCGCCGTTCGCGCCGTACCACTCGAGCGCGATAGCGCCGTCCTTCGCCCAACGGTCGCAGCATTCGACGCAGGCGTTGACACCGTCGCTCAGCGAGCCCGCGAGCACGCGACGCTCGAGGTCGGCGGCGGAAAAATTCTTCACCGTTCCGAGATAGTCGCGCATGGCCCGTTTCTCCCTGCGCGTTCTTGCCGCTCTTTTCAGCCCGGCGCGACGGGCTCGTGCGTTACCGTCATCAGCTCAGCCGACATTCCCAGATAGCGGCTGGTTGAACCGAAAAACTGCCTCAATTGAGGGGTGTTGGCAAGCTGGGGCGCGCCGCCGCTCCCTGTGGATAGGCGTCGCGACGGGCCAACGCCGCATTTCGCCAAGAAATATCGCATATCGCTCGCTGACGAGGTGATTGAATGGAGATGCTAGGCGCAGTAGTCGCTGTACGTCTGTTATCGGGGCAACAGCGGACGTCATTTGCTCGCAGCGAGTATTCCTTTTGACCCACAAACGACATTGGCTGTGCACTGCGGTAATGGCTTTGATGGCTGCTGCAGCCTCTATTAAATTGCTTATTTGAGCCGCTAAGATACCGTCTCCGGAGCTTGGGATCGGACATGTGACGACGCGAGTTCATATCGTTCCTCGGCGGGGCGGCCGTGTGGCTGCTCGCGGCGCGCGCGCAGCAGCCGCGCCAGATGCGACGGATCGTGTCCTGATGGGCTTTAGCGAGAGCGACCATGGGAGGGCGGTCCTCGGTCTCGGCATTCCGGGAGAAAGATCGCCCCCGGGGAGACGCGCGTTTGGTCGATCTCCCTGAGCGGTAGGGTGCCGATGGCTGGCCGCTAAAGGAGGAACCCCATGACCCTTGTCACCACCGAAGATCGCGGCGCCGTGCGCGTGATCACCTACGCCAACCCGCCGTTCGGCACGATGACCGCCGCCGGCTCGAACGAGATGCTGGAGGCGGTGACGGCGGTCGCCGACGACGCCGGCGGTGCGCGCGATCGTGATCACCGGCGGCCTGCCGGGCATCTTCATCCGCCACTACGACGTCGGCGAGCTCTCCGGTGACGGCGACGCGCTGGCCGGCGCCGCGCCGCCGACCCGCCGCCGCCGCAGCCAGGCCGCGCGAGCCCCGGGCTTCCTCGGGCTGGTCGACCTGATCGCCGCGGTCGACAAGCCGGTGATCGCGGCGATCAACGGGCTGTGCATGGGCGGCGGCTTCGAGCTCTCGCTGGCCTGCGACCTGCGCATCGCCGGGCAGCGACGTGACCTCGATCGGCCTGCCGGAGACCCGGGTCGGCATCTTCCCGGGCGGCGGCGGCACCCAGCGCCTGCCGCGGGTGATCGGCGAGGCCAAGGCGCTGGAGATGATCCTGCGCGGCCTGACGGTCGACGGACCCGGCGCCGGCGAGATCGGCATGGTGCACGAGGTGGTCGACGATCCCGCTCGCCCGGGCGCTGGAGATCGCCGCCGAGTTGGCGACACCGCGGCGCCGAGGGCCTCGCCTTCGCCAAGCGCCTTACCCGCGCCGCTTTGGACCGCCCCCTGGCCGAGGGCCTGGCGGACGAGCGCCGGAGCTTCGGGGCGGTGATGCGGACCGCTTCGGCCCGCGAGGGCCTGCGGGCCGCGCGTCAGCCGGTCGAGATCCAGAAACTTTGATCATTGCGACGTGAAGTTGAAATCCAAGGCAATCCCTAAGTCGCGCTTGGCACGAAACGGACACGCCAGAGCGGCCTGCCGATGTCCGTTCATCGGGCGGCAAAGCCGCAGCTTACGTGGGCTACAACAATCCCCCTTGGGCATTCATTTCTCGTGATGCGTATCTTCAATGGCTTAGCGCCCGGACAAGGTACCGTTTTGTGCTGTTCGAGAATCAAATGATTTGGTGCGATTACTCGGTGCGAAACTTCCTTGGCGCGATTGCGTTTCCGAATAGCCCCGGCGTGCCGATCGGTCGTGACACAAAAAAATCTCCCGGTGATGAGCCGAGAGATTCCGATTTCGCTTTACTGTTACTGGATGCGTCTGCGGAGCGTATGCGGCGGGCTGCGCAAATTCGAGCGGCAAGATTATCTTGCCTATCATCGCGACGCCGGATCGCGCGGGTGAGGGGGTCGATTTTCCGGCGCACCTTTTTGTCAGATTCAAATCTCCTCCGAAGGAGGAGTCGACAGACTGAGTCGGGTTCCCGACACTTTTAAGGGTCAGGGATGGTGACGTAGAATTTGCTACACGCACACACCCGCCACAACAAAGAGGCCGCCCGAAGGACGGGTTCTTTAATTCAAAACCCGATGATCGTCGATCATGTCGCCATCAACGCCATCTTGTTCTTCCGCCGCCACGCCACAAAGCCGATGCCTGCGAAGCCGAGGATCATCATCGCCCATGTGGATGGCTCGGGGACGTCCGCCACGCCAAGCTGACCGCGAATTTCGCCCGATGGATAGTTCCGTGTGCATGTCGATGTAGATGTCACCGAGGTTCAGCGCGAGGATGAGATCGGCGAACGAGTCGGTCGAGTTACCGAGAGCCAACCCTGCGCCATAGCCATCGTTGACAGAAGTTGCAGCCCTAGTGGCGATTGTACTTGGCCAAGGACTGATCCTCGGAAGACGCAAGTCTTCTGGTCTACGGCGCGCTACTGTGGATCGGCTTCCACATCTTCGTTCTGGCTTATGAGGAGCCGACGCTGCGTAGGACATTTGGAGTGGAGTACGACACCTATTGTGCCAACGTGTCGCGCTGGTTGCCACGCTTGCCCGGCTCTACGTCGACGTCGTCCTGATCGACCGCGAGTGCGAGTGCCGCGGCCATCGTCGCCGGATCGTGGGCGTTGTGTACGATCACATGTGCCAGCAGCAGTGTGACCAGCGCATCGGCTACGCGGCGGGGTTACGACCGGGCAACATGTCCCAGATCGGGGCGCGTAGCGCCTTATCTCGCATTGCGGGATTTCGATCCGGCTAATGTCTCTTGTGGGTCAACGACGGACCTGCCGGCCCCGAAATCCGACTTCCTGTATTCCCCCGGTAACGGACATTGCCCTCTCCATAGAGACTTCGATTACTCTGGTTATGCTGGTTATTTTAAAATGACCGAAGTAACCAGAATAACCGGGGTTGCTAAAGGGCTAGGATGGCTGGGGCTTGGCCGGGGCTGGTGCGGCATAATAACCGACCCGTGGCTTCATCACCTCACCACTCGCAACCATCTTACGTAGCAAAACCCTTACGTTTGCTGCCTTCATCCCGGCTAGCTTGGCGATGGCCGCTGGCGTTTGTTCGTCACCTGCCTCTTTCAAGGCCGAAACGATTTTCCGCCGCTCATCTGATTTGCGGACTTCATCGGCGTCGCCAAGGATCGACCACCGCCCACCGTCGAAGCGCATGGCGGTTTCGATTTCCTCAATGTCGCGACCGCGCCCGCTTGCGCTATTGAGGCAGAGTTTCCCATTTTGTGGACATACGCATTTTCTTGGCATCCGGTCGAAAACCCGAAGTCGCCAAAGATGGATGGCCCCCCAGGGGTATCAAAGCGGGAAAGGCCCTGACGTGCGTTCCCGGGAAGGATAGGCATCGCTACCGCGTAGTCATCGGCCTCGAATGCGCGTTTGAGGCAGTGTTTCCCCATTTTGGCGACGCACGTATTTTCCTGATCGCCAACTTTTAAGAAAATCGGGCCAGCCAGGAGCCATTTGAACAGCGCAAGATGCCGCTCCTGCCTTGAGTTCGGTCAAGTCTCGGTTTTTTCCGCTCTGATAAGCATTAATGAAATAACTATCGTTGGAGGATCCCATGAGGGTATTGCATCGCTTTATTGTGATCGCTGCTATTGGCCTCCTTGCCCTGCTCAGCGCAGGTCACCGAGCATCCGCCGAAATCAAAATAGGTGCCGTCCTATCGGTCAGCGGGCCGGCGTCGTTTCTCGGTGATCCGGAAAAGAAAACACTGGAAATCTATGTTGATGAGATCAATGCGAAAGGCGGTGTGAACGGCCAAAAGCTGCAACTGGTCGTCTACGATGACGCCGGCAGTGCCGATAGCGCGCGTACCTTCGCCACCCGTCTGGTCGAAGAAGACAAGATCGTCGCCATGGTTGGCGGCAGCACCACCGGCGCGACGCTCGCCATGATCCAGGTATTTGAAGATGCAAAAATTCCGTTCATTTCGCTGGCGGGCGCAATTCAGATTGTCGAGCCCGTCCACAAATGGATTTTTAAGACGCCGCACACCGACAAGATGGCCTGCGAGAAAATTTTTGCCGACCTCAAGAGCCGCAATCTAACGACGATTGCGTTGATCTCGGGCACGGATGCATTCGGAAAGTCAATGCGCGACCAGTGCGTCGCGGTCGCGCCCAAGGCCGGAAATCAGCATCGCACTCGAGGAGAACTATGGACCGCGCGACAGCGACATGACGCCGCAGCTCACGAATATTCGCAATAAGGCGGGTGTGCAGGCTGTGGTCAATCCGGGTTTTGGTCAAGGTCCGGCGATCGTGACGCGCAATTATAGCCAACTCGGGATCAAGCTGCCGCTGTACCAGAGCCACGGCGTGGCTTCCAAGCAGTTTATCGAACTCGCTGGTCCCGCGGCCGAAGGCGTGCGGCTGCCGGCGGCGGCGCTTCTCATTGCGGACAAGCTCCCGAGCAACGATCCGCAGAAGTCCGTCGTCGTGAATTATTCGCGCACGTACCAAACGAAGACTGGACAGGCGGTCTCGACCTTCGGCGGTCATGCCTATGATGGCCTCATGATTCTGGTTGAGGCGATGCAGCGTGCGAAGAGCGCCGACACATCCAAGGTCCGTGATGAGATCGAGCGGACCAAAGGCTATATTGGAACCGGCGGAATTGTGAACATGTCAGCGACCGATCATATGGGCCTCGACCTGTCGGCGTTCCGCATGCTTGAAATCAAAGGCGGCGACTGGATGTTGGTACCCGGCACGTGAGATGAAAATCGGGCAGGCTCGCGAGAGCCTGCGCGCGCCGCCTTGCTGCCATTGAACCCAAGCCATACGAGGCCTTTGACGCGATGGCCGAGTTGCTGCAATTCATTTCCTCGGGCCTGACCGTGGGCGCCATCTACGCCCTGGTCGCCCTTGGTTTCACGCTGATTTATAAGTCGTCAGATATCATCAATTTCGCCCAGGGTGAGTTCGTCATGCTGGGCGGGATGACGACCGTTTTCGTCGCGCTTGCTGGCGTTCCGTTGCCGTTCGCAGTGCTCATCGCCATCATCGTGACGACCGCCATAGGTTTGGCTCTACACCGTTTTGCGATCGAGCCTGCGCGTGGAGCGAGCCCGGTGGCGTTGATCATGATCACGATTGGTGCCTCGATCTTTCTGCGCGGCGTGGCCCAGATCGTTTTCGACAGACGTTTCCATAGTTTGCCTCCGCTATTCGGCGCCGATCCGATCCTGTTCGGCGGCGCAGCCATCTTGCCTCAGAGCCTTGTCGTACTGGCAAGCGCGACAGCTATCGTGACTTTGCTTTGGCTGTTCATCGATCGCACCTTGCTCGGCAAGGCAGTACTCGCGACTGCGGCCAATCGTCTGGCGGCGCGAACTCGTCGGCATCGATACGCGGCGCATTGTTGACTTCTCATTTGCGGTATCGGCGGCAATCGGAGCGATCGCTGGTATTCTCATTACGCCGATCGCGCTGACCAGTTACGATGTGGGCGCGTTGCTGGCGCTGAAGGGGTTCGCAGCGGCCATGCTCGGCGGAATCGGCAGCGCGCTCGGCGCCGTGGTCGGCGGCCTTCTGATTGGAATGATTGAGGCTTTCGCCGCAGGCTATTTTTCTTCGAATTACAAGGACGCGGTAGCTTTCCTGGTCATTCTCGTCGTCTTGGTTTCCATTCCGCAGGGCTTGTTCGGCCGGGCTAAAATTGAGCGGGTGTAAATTGCGCGCACTGCTCGAAACTCGATTGATGCCGGCGATAGTGGTCGCGGTAATCGTCATTGTCTTGCCGCTGTTCTTTCCGTCGGCGTACTACTATCGCATCGGCGTGCTTGTTTTCATTTTTGCGCTAGCCGTCGTGGGCCTCAATCTGCTCATGGGCTTTGCCGGTCAAGTCAGCCTGGGTCACGCCGGTTTTCTAGGGATCGGCGCGTATTCCGTCGCCATCGGCCCAATCCATTTTGGCGCGCCGTCGTGGCTGTGCCTGTTCGCCGGCGCAATCCTCTCGGGCGCAGTCGCTTTCCTGGTGGGTCGGCCAATTCTGAGGCTTAAAGGACACTATCTCGCCGTTGCGACGCTCGGGCTAGGACTGCTAGTTGCTATCGTGCTGACCAACGAGGCGGGCTGGACCGGTGGCCCGGATGGCATGAGCGTTCCCAGGCTGGAGCTTTTCGACTGGAGCGTGCGCGGAGCGGATGCCTGGTACTGGATTGCCGGCACGACTTTTGTTGGCGGGTTTGTGCTCGCGCTTAATCTGATGGGCAGCCCAACCGGCCGTGCGCTGCAAGCCATCCATGACAGCGAGATCGCCGCGCTCGTCCTCGGCATCGACGTGGCGCGCAAGAAGCTTACGATCTTCATAATCTCCGCCATGTACGCGTCGGTGGCCGGATCTTATCTGGCGCTGTTCAATGGCTACATCACGCCGGATTCGGCGGGCTTCCTGCGTTCGATCGAATTGGTCGCCATGGTCGTGCTGGGTGGCATGGGATCGATCGTCGGTTCTCTGGTGGGCGCAGCGGTGCTGGTCGTGTTGCCGCAGGCGCTCACCATCTTCCACGAATACGAGCAGGCGCTGCTCGGACTCGTCATAATGGTTTTCATGATCTTTTTGCGCCGGGGCATCGTGCCGTCGATTGCTGCGGCATTTTCTGGATGGCGCAAATGATGATCCTGGAGGCTAATCGGCTGTCCATTACCTTCGGTGGCGTGCGGGCCCTCGACGGGGTCAGCATCGCTATCGAATCCGGCCAGGTGTTTTCGATCATCGGGCCGAATGGTTCCGGCAAGACCACGCTGTTCAATCTGGTGTCGGGTATCTATGCGCCGAATGACGGAAGCATCCGGTTCGCCGGTGAAATGGTGACAGGCCTTCCGCCTGACCAACTCGCGCGGCGCGGGTTATCGCGGACTTTTCAGAATCTGCAGATATTCTCCCGAATGTCGGTGCTGGAAAATGCGATGGTCGGCCGCCATCGTCATGAGCGCACGGGGATTTTGGCCGATCTGCTGCATTTGCCGTCGGTGGCGCGCCAGAATGCGGCGTCCCGCGAAGCCGCTCGTGACGCGCTTGCCCGCGTCGGCCTCGCCGATGCAGGCAAACGTCCGGCCGGTTCGCTCGCATATGGCGCCCTCAAGCGCCTCGAAATCGCGCGCGCTCTAGCTAGCGATCCCAAGCTGCTGCTGCTCGACGAACCGGCCGCCGGCTGCAATCCTGTCGAAACCCAAGAAATCGATTACGTAATCCGCTCCGTCGTAAAGGACGGAATCACGATCGTGCTGGTCGAGCACGATATGCGTCTGGTGATGAATATCTCCGACCGTGTTCATGTTCTGGCAAACGGCCGAACGCTCACCGAAGGCACTCCCGAACAAGTACGGTCCAACACCGCGGTGATCCAAGCCTATTTGGGCGTTCACGGTTCGAAGGAGGCGATTCGTGCTTTCGATTGAGAATGTCAGAAGCGCGTATGGCCGTATCGAGGTCCTGCATGGGGTCACGCTGCATGTCGTCGCCGGAGAGATCGTCACATTAATTGGCGCCAATGGGGCTGGTAAGACCACACTGATGCACGCCATTTCCGGCGTTCAGCCGATCACTGGCGGCACGATACGGTTCGAAGGCGAGGCGATCGAGCAAATGCCCGCGCATGCCCGAGTGGCGGCCGGCATCTCGCAGGTGCCGGAAGGCCGGCAGGTGTTCGAACCTTTATCCGTGAAGGACAATCTGCGGCTCGGTGCGTGGTCGCGCCGTAACGCCGATCTGGAAAGGGACCTTGCGCGGGTCTGTGCGCTGTTCCCGATGCTTGAAGCGATTTGGGAAATGCCGGCTGGCGCGCTGTCCGGCGGACAGCAGCAAATGCTCGCGATCGGACGCGCCTTGATGGCAAAGCCCCGGCTGCTGCTGCTGGATGAGCCCTCCATGGGTCTCGCCCCCAACCTGGTCGATCAGGTAATTGCGGTGATCCGATCGCTCAAGGACGAAGGCCTGACCATTCTGCTGGTGGAGCAGAATGCGAGCGCAGCGTTGGCCATTGCGGACCGCGCCTATGTGCTGGAAACCGGCAAGGTGATGCTCGATGGAACCGCCGCCGACATCCGGGGCGATCGGCGGGTCCGGGAGGCTTATCTGGGAATCTGAACAAATTCGACCAGGCATTGACGTTGGTCAAGTCAACCGGTGCGTAAAACCAATCTAATCGCGAACGGTCGCGTGCCAATTCCGAGGAGAACAGCAATGAAGGCTACCCTTCGTCCCGGCGTTTCACGGATGAACCGCCTTACCGTGGACCGCGATCGCAGCATCGGCTTCATGGGCGAAGAAGGCCGCGTTTATGGCACCCCCTTTCTGGTACGCGATATCGAGCAGACCTGCCGCGAGTTGTTGCTGGAGCACGGTGATGCCGGCGAGGATTCGGTCGGCACCGAAATCGCCATCAAACATCTTGCGCCGACCTTGCTCGGCATGTCGGTCGAGATCACGGTCACCGTGAGCGCCCTGGAAGGCCGCAAGGTCTCATTCGACGTATCGGCCAAAGACGAGATCGAGCCGATCTGCAGCGGGACGCATGGCCGCTTCGTGGTCGACGTCGGCAAGACGATTGAGCGCCTGAAGGCGAAAGCCGCCAAACGTGCCGGCGGCAAAGCGGGGTAGACGCCATGTCGGGCAAATCCGGGCGAAGCAAGTCCGCGCACGACGAGCGGACGGTCTCGACCTACTGCTACCAGTGCGTCGCTGGCCCAGACCTGTTGAAAGTTCGCATCGAGGACAATGTCGCCACCGAGATCACTCCGAACTTCGATGCGGCGGCGATCCATCCGGCTGGCGGTAAGGTGTGCGTCAAGGCGTTCGGCCTGGTGCAGAAGGCCTATACGCCGAACCGTGTACTGACGCCGATGAAACGCACCAACCCGAAGAAAGGACGAGGTGAGGATCCGGGATTCGTGGCGATCTCGTGGGATGAGGCGCTCGACCTGGTGGCGGAAAAGCTCAACGCCGCGCGCGCGGCCGGCCTGACCGACGAGGCCGGCTATCCGCGCGTTGCAGCGAGCTTCGGCGGTGGTGGCACGCCGACGGCCTACATGGGAACGCTGCCGGCGTTTCTCGGTGCCTGGGGCCCGGTCGACATGAGCTTCGGCTCCGGCCAGGGCGTGAAGTGCACGCATTCGGAGCATCTCTACGGCGAATTGTGGCACCGCGCTTTCACGGTCGCGCCAGACACGCCGTTGTGCGAGTACGTGCTCTCGTTCGGCGCCAATGTCGAGGCATCGGGCGGCGTTTGCGGCGTTAAGCGCCACGCCGATGCCCGTAACCGCGGCATGAAGCGGGTGCAGATCGAGCCGCATCTCTCCGTTACCGGCGGTGCCTCGGCCGAATGGATCCCGATCAAGCCAAAGACCGACGTCGCCTTCCTGTTCGCTATAATCCACGTGCTGCTGCACGAGCATCCGCGCGACCGGCTCGACTTACCATTCCTGAAGAACGTCACCTCGTCGCCCTACCTGATCGGCCCCAACGGCTATTTCCTGCGCAGCGCCGACACGCGCAAGCCGCTGATGATCGACCTCAGAAGTGGGCGCGCCGTGCCATTCGACACCAAGGGCGTCAATCCGGCGCTCGAGGGCGCGTTCACGGTCGACGGCGTCGAGGTCGGACCGGACAACGAATTGATCGCCCATCGTGGCATCGAGGTGCATCCGGCATTCGAACATCTGGTCGACCATGTGAAGCCCTATTCGCCCGAATGGGCGAGTTCGATCTGCGACGTGCCGGCCGCCACTATCCGCCGGGTGACGAACGAGTTCCTCGATCACGCCCATGTCGGCGAGACGATCGAGATCGAGGGTGTCACCTTGCCGTTCCGACCGGTGTCGATCTCCTTCGGCAAGACCGTCAACAACGGCTGGGGTGGCTACGAATGCTGCTGGGCCCGCACCCTGATTCCGTGCCTGCTCGGCGCGCTTGAGGTGCCGGGTGGTACGCTCGGCACCACGGTGCGGCTCAATCGCCCGGCCGACAATCGCTGGTCGAGCGTCAAGCCGGGTCCGGACGGGTTCATGGACTATCCGATGAACCCGACCAGCAAGGAGGCCTGGATGGCGCGTCCGCCGGTGCGCTCGGGTCATCGCACACTGGTGCCGCTGGTCGCTAATTCGGCCTGGAGCCAGGCGCTGGGGCCGACCCATCTCGCCTGGATGCAGCAGAGCGAGGATTTCGAGCATTTCCCGCACGCGACGCCGCCCGACGTATGGTTCGTCTACCGCACCAATCCGGTGATCTCGTTCTGGGACACCAAGCGGGTCGGTGAGGCGGTCGCCAACTTTCCGTTCACGGTCTGCTTCACGCTCACGCGCGACGAGACCAATCACATGGCCGACGTGCTGCTGCCGGACTGCACCGACCTCGAAGGCCTGCAGCTCCTGCGCATCGGCGGTACCAAATACATCGAGCAATTCTGGGACTATCAGGGCTTCGCGCTGCGCGATCCCGCCGTCCCGCCGCAGGGTGAAGCGCGCGATTTCACCTGGATCGCGACCGAATTGGCGCGTCGTTCCGGCATCCTCGAAGCCTACAATGCCTCGATCAACCGCGGCGGCCACGGCGTTAGACTGTCGGGCCAGAATTACGACTTCTCGCTCGATATCTCCAAGTCGCACAGCGTTGAGGAAATCTGGGACGCGACGTGCCGCGCCGCGAGCGCGGAGATCACTGACGGCAAATCAAGCGACGGCCTCGCCTGGTTCCGCGAGCGCGGTTTCCGAGTCACGCCGTTCCCGCGCCTGATGTGGTACCTCTACCCGCGCCTCGTCGAACAAGGTCTGCGCTTCGAGCAGCCCTTCCAGGAACGCCTGTTCCGAATTGGCAAGGAGCTTGGCCGCCGCCTGCACGAGCAAGATATCACCTGGTGGGACCGCCAGCTCGAGGAATACGAAGCGATCCCGCACTGGCGCGACATCGGCAAATTGTGGGAGGACGCGCTCGCCAAGCACTTCAAGGTCGACATCGCCGACTATCCGTTCTGGCTCGTGACCTCGCGCAGCATGCAGTACTCGTGGGGCAACAATGTCGGCCTCCAGTTGATCAAGGAACTCGCCGACAACGTCATCGGTCACGGCAGCGTAGTGATGAACGAAGGCGCGGCGGCCAAGATGGGGCTCGAAGACGGTGACCGCATCGAAGTGCGCTCGCCGCTCAACGCCACGGAGGGCCGGGTGGTGCTGCGCGAGGGCATCCGCCCGGACACCCTGCTGATCATCGGGCAGTTCGAACACTGGGCGACACCCTATGCCAAGGACTTCGACGCCCCGAGCATGAATGCGCTGGTGCCGATGCTGCTCGACCTCACCGACGCCACGCGGCTCGGCGGCCGATCTCGTCAAGGTCAAGGTGACGAAAATCGGAGGTGCGGTATGACCCGCTGGGTGATGCTCGCCGACCTGGAGCGCTGCGTCGGCTGCCAGACCTGCACGGCGGCGTGCAAGCACACCAACGCGACTTCACCTGCCGTGCAGTGGCGCAAGGTGCTGGACATCGAGGCGGGCTCGTATCCAACGGTGTCGCGCACCTATGTGCCGGTCGGTTGTCAGCACTGCGAGGATCCGCCCTGCATGCACGTCTGCCCGTCGACGGCGACGCGCAAGCGCCCGGACGGCATCGTCACCATCGACTACGACATCTGCATCGGCTGCGCCTATTGCGACGTCGCCTGTCCGTACCAGGCGCGGTTCAAGGTCGATGCTGCCGACTTCGCCTATGGCGAGGGCCGGCAGATGCAGCACGAGGCCGAGCGCGAGGATTTGGCGCGGCTTGGTGTCGCGCAGAAGTGCACTTTCTGCTCCGACCGGATCGACTTCGGACTGGAGAACGGTCTCATTCCCGGCGTCGACCCGCGCGCGACACCCGCCTGCGCCAATGCCTGCATCGCCGACGCGCTGCATTTCGGCGATATCGACGACCCATCGAGCAAGGTGTCGACGCTGTTGAAGCAGCACAAGCATTTCCGCATGCACGAGGAGATCGGTACCGCGCCGGGCTTCTACTATCTCTACGAGCACGCGGGATCGTCGACCGGCGATGACGATCGCGAGAAGCCGTCGACGCCGATGGCGCCGCCGCGCATTCGCACTCGCGGTGTCGAGCCGTGGCACCAGAAGCATTGGGATTGGAAGGCTGCCGGCAATTTCATGAGCGGCGGTGTCGGCTCGGGCCTGTTCGCCGGCGCCGCGATCGCCGCGACGACGGTCGGGCCGTCACCTTGGCTCGGGTTGCTCGCCATGGCGCTCATCGGCCTCGGTCTCGTTATGGTGCTGATGAAAATCGGCCGTCCCTTGCGGGCGATCTCGGTGCTGCGCCAGCCGCAACGCTCGTGGATGTCGCGCGAGGCGTGGGTCGCCAACGCGTTCTTTCCGCTGGCGCTGGCCGCCGTGTGGACCGGAATGATGGCGCTGTGGCTCGCAGCAGCTGCGCTCGCGCTGGTGTTCCTCTATTGTCAGGGGATGATCCTGCGCGAGGCCAAGGGCATCCCGGCCTGGCGCGCGCAGCGCATCGTGCCGCTGATCGTCGCGACTGGCCTGACCGAGGGGGCGGGCGTGTTCCTCGCCGCCTGCGTGCTGCTGCCGGCGCTTGCACCGCTGGCGCGCGGCGTGGCGGTCGTCACCGTTGTGCTCGCCGCCGCCCGCACGCTAGCCTGGATCGCCTATCGTCGCGCCCTCGCGCTCGACGGCGCGCCGACCAAGGCGCTCGCCGTGCTCGACGGCTACCGGCCGTGGCTCCTGATCGGCGGTCTCGTGGTTCCGACCATCGGCGTCATCGCCGGTTTGCTGGTCGATGGCCTGACCGCCCCGATGTTCGTTCTCGCCGGCCTCGCGGCCGCGGCGGCCGGACTCAGCTTCAAGTTCCTGCTCATCACTCGCGCTGGCTACAACCAGGGCTTCGCGCTGCTGCACACGCCGGTGCGAGGCACCGGCCGCGCCGGTCCGGCCGTGAAGCCGGGATGGACTTTGTCATGACATCCGAAGGGGCAGATAGAGCCGCCCGCAACGAAGCCACCGGGAGATTGCGCCATGAGCAGTCAGAGCGCACTGCGCGACGCTGAAGTCTTCATGTTTGACCCTGCTGCCGAGATGATGCCACGCGAGGCGCTCGCCGCCCTGCAGCTCAAGCGACTGAAACAAACGCTGGAGCAGGCCTACACCAAGGTGCCGCACTACCGCCGCGCCTTCGAGGCGGCTGGGGTGAAGCCGGAGAGTCTCAAGTCTCTCGGGGATATCACGCGCTTTCCATTCACCCTCAAGACGGACCTGCGCGACAACTATCCGTTTCGGAATGTTCGCGGTGCCGCGCCAGCAACTGGCGCGGCTGCATGCCTCCTCGGGAACCACCGGCAAGCCGACGGTAGTTGGCTACACCAGCGGAGACCTCGACCGCTGGGCCGGGCTGATGGCGCGTTCGCTCGGCTGCGCCGGTGCGGTGCCCGGCGACGTCGTCCACAACGCGTACGGCTACGGCCTGTTCACAGGCGGGCTCGGCGCGCACTACGGGGCAGAGCGGCTCGGCTGCACAGTGGTCCCGATGTCGGGCGGCGGCACCGAGCGCCAGGTCTCTCTAATCAACGATTTCGGTGCGAATATATTATGCGCGACGCCGTCCTATGCGCTCAATATTGCCGAGGTGGCGGAAGCGGCGGGGTTCGATTTGCGGCGATCATCGCTGCGCTGCGGTGTATTTGGTGCAGAGCCATGGAGTGAAGCACTTCGCCGCGACTTGCAGCAACGGCTCGGCATCAAGGCCGTCGACATCTACGGTTTGTCGGAAATCATGGGTCCGGGCGTCGCTTGCGAATGCCATGTGATGCAGTCAGGCCTGCACGGCTGGGAAGACCATTTCCTGTTCGAAATCATCGATCCCAAGACGCTAAAGCCATCGCCGTTCGGCGAAGCGGGCGAGCTCGTCATCACAACGCTCACCAAGGACGCGCTGCCGATGATCCGCTACCGCACGCGCGACATCACACGGCTCGACAATTCGCCCTGCGCTTGTGGCCGCACGCATGTTCGCATTATGCGCGTGACCGGCCGTGACGACGACATGCTCATTATCCGCGGGGTCAATGTCTACCCGTCTCAACTCGAGGCCGTGCTCATCGGCTTTCCGGGACTATCGCCGCATTACCAGATCGTGCTGACGCGCGCGGGCGCGCTTGATGCCGTCACGGTGCAAGTGGAGCTGGCGCCCGATACGCCCGATGACGACGACGCGCGCGCCAGGAAAGAGACCGAGGTCCGCCATTACATCAAGTCAATGATCGGCGTAACCTGCGACATTGCGGTGAAACGGCAAGGCGAGGTTCCGCGTTCGCAAGGCAAGGCGGTCCGGGTCAAGGACGAGCGGAAAACTTCAGGTTGAGCGCGTTCCCTCCCATCGTGCGCTCGGGACTGGTGCAATCCAGTGCTTGATCTCGCCGGTGTGGCGTGACGGGCGGCACCGTTTCCCATCAATTCGACAAGTTGTTTGCGCGCCGGGTCGCAATCGGACAATCCGATGGCTCCTTTGGTTTGTAATCCGATCTTTCAAATATAACTGTTTCACTCCTGAGATACGGGCGGATCCAGATCCTCGGCCCACGAATCGCTCGGAGGCGGATACCGGTGCAGCAGTCAATTCACGAGATTGACGTGCTCGGCCTCCTCCTCGACGAATTCCCCCGCCATCGCCTTGACCTTGGGATCCGTTGCCGTCTCCACGATGAAGCTGAAGTAGGCTAGCGCGCGCTTTTCGCCGGCGAGGGATAGTTGCAGGGCATGCCAGGGGGTCATCATGTAGTGCGCGGAACCGAGCTCGGCCTCTTCCGGGCTATCCGTTCGTCCAAATCTTGCAATCTGGCGTACGTGGTTGACGACATCGAAATCGCCGGCGAGACGACGGATTTCCTCGCCATGAATGCCTTCGGCGCGGGCCAGATCGCGGAAGATCTTTACCAACTCCGGGTTATTGTGGGTTTCCATCTGATCGGCCAGCACATTGTAGCGCTCGACCGCGTCGATCTCGATCTGATAGGCGACGGCCAACAGGTCATTTAGGCTTGAGACCTTCGGATTGTCCGATTTCTTGCTCATAGCTCGAAGTCCTTCTCCAACACCGATAAATCGGTGTCGCTTGCTCCGATCGCGGGTTGAAACGGCGGGCGATTGCCATAGTACAGGATTCCGACGTTGAAACCGTCGTCTGTCATCAGTCGGCGCGCCGCCTTGCCTTGATCGTTGGTCGCCGAGACCGAGGCCGGGCGCACCTGGTGCTTCCACGCCTTTTCATCGGGGCGAAAGGTGACGCAAGGGCTGAGGATTTCGACGAAAGAGAATCCCGGGTGCTTGATTGCTTCCGCCAGCACGTCGGCGGTTTCGTTCGTTTCTCCGGAGAAGCAGCGGGCGATAAAGTTCGCCCCAGAGGCGAGGGCGACAACCAGCGGATGAAACGGCGCCACCCCGGTGCCACCCGGCGTCAGCGCGGTGTCGAATTCCGGCTCCGTGGTCGGCGAGGGCTGGCCCTTGGTCATGCCGTAGATGCGGTTGTCCATCACCACATAAGTCATGTCGATGTTTCTGCGGCAGGCGTGCAGGAAATGGTTACCGCCGATCGAGTAGCCGTCACCGTCGCCGCTGGCGACCACGACGGTGAGATCAGGCCGGGTCACCTTCAGTCCGGCGGCGAGAGCGAGCGAACGGCCGTGCACGCCGTGAAAGCCGTAGCAATTCGTGTAGGCGGGAATCCGCGACGAGCAGCCGATGCCGGATATGACGGCGATCTTTTCGGGCGCCAGACCCAATTGCGCGAATGCGCGCGTGAACGACATGAGCACGTGATAGTCGCCGCAGCCGGGACACCAGATCGGCTTCAAGTCCGATTTATAGTCCGCCGGCTTGCGGGCAAGGCGCGTATCGACGCTTGACATCGTTATCTCCAATCCGTGATTGCACGATGAATTTCGCCGGCCGTGATCGGTAGCGGCCCCGGGCGGTTGATAACACGGACGGGCGCCGGCAGGTCGTAATGGGCGCGCAGGTATCGGTGGAACT
The DNA here is from genome assembly GCA_963735835.1 of uncultured Alphaproteobacteria bacterium. Lineage (GTDB taxonomy): Bacteria > Pseudomonadota > Alphaproteobacteria > Rhizobiales > Xanthobacteraceae > Bradyrhizobium. Next base: position 24,205 of record CAVTNA010000071.1, read on the forward strand.
GGCCACTGTGCGTCTGTTCGACGACCAGGATTCGCTTGACGCCCTCCAGGGCGGCCGCCAGCCGTTCCGGCTGGACGGGCGACAGCAACCGTGGTGCGATCACGCGGACATCGAACCCATCGGCTGAAGCGCGTCCGGCCGCTTCGCGCACCGCGCCGGTGAGCGAACCCCAGGTGATGAGCGCGAGGTCGCCGGTGCCTTCGACGCTCGCCCAGTGGTCGCCGAAGTTGAAGTGGTCGAGTTTGTCGCGCCGCTTGTCGAGCTGTGCCAGATGGTCGGCGGCTCCGCTGGTCGGGATACCGGTCTCGGAATGGGTGAGCCCGTCGGCAGTGTATTGACCGCCGAGCGTCCCTGGAATTGCCATCGGCGACACGCCGTTGGACGCAAGAGCGTAGCGCTTATAGGTACCTGATATATTGGTGGCCACCGTGCGTGCACCGATAAACGCAACGTCGGCGGGACGATCGATAGCGGCACGTGACTGCCCCATGAACTGGTCGGACAGGACGATGGCTGGCGCTTGCAGCGTTTCCGCGAGATAGGTCGCCCATTGCGTCGTGAACAGGCAGTCGGCGACCGATTGCGGGGCCAGCACGAGATGCGGCGCGTCCCCGTGCATGCCGTAGATGGCAATATTCAGATCAGTCTGCTCCGATTTCGTCGGAATGCCCGTCGAGGGGCCGCCGCGCATTACGTCCACGACCACAACGGGAATTTCGGCGGCGGTGGCGAGGCCGAGCGCTTCGATCATCAACGAGAGTCCGGGCCCGGAAGTCGCGGTCAGGGCTGGCGTGCCGCCATACGATGAGCCGATGATCATGTTGATCGCAGCGAGTTCGTCCTCGGCCTGCAGCAAGACACCACCGATTTTGGCAAGGCTCGGCGAGAGCCACTCGAGGATTTCCGTCGCGGGTGTAATCGGATAGGCGGCGGCAAAACGAACACCGCCACGAATGGCGCCGAGCGCGGTTGCCTCGTTTCCCGACAGCAGCCACCTGCGGGTGTCGCTCGGATTTGGCGCGGCGAGTTGCGCGTCGAAGTCGATACCTGCTGCCGCCTCGAATCCGGCCTTGATTCCGGTGCGGCTGGCCTCGATGGCTTCCGGCCCCTTGTCAGCAAGACGCTTTGCGATCGGTGCGAACACCTGCTCGATGGAAAGGCCAAGCAGCCGGCTGGCAATGCCGAGGGCTATCATGTTGGGCCGTCCGTCGGTGATGGACTTGGCCATTTCCTTCATCGGGATCTCAACGACGCGCGCTCCGGATCGGGTTACCATCGGCGGCGGTTCGCCGCCGCGGGGATCGCTAATCACCAAGGTCTGCGGCCCGGCTTTGATTTCACCGCCAAAACGGTGCGCGTTCAGCCAGTCGATGCCAATGACCAGGTCGAACTGATCCGGTAGGCAATCGACGGGATGTACCGCCAAGCGCAGCAATCCGGCTGCTTCACCGCCGCGGATCTGGGGGCCAAGGGTGCGGGTAAATAGCCCATGCCAACCCGCAGCGCTGGCCGCTTCGAGCAGGGAATCTCCGGTGGTCAAGGCACCGGCGCCGCCGCTGCCAACGATCGCGATCGAGATGCTCGGCGAAGCTCCCATGGCATTTGCCTCCTGATCGGAGCCCGTTTCTGCTCCAATATGTATTTAAGTACTAGAATGCGTTTTTTTGCTTTTCCTTGACCTTGGTCAAGGCGGTTCAACGGTTGCCGATCAAAGTATGAAAATTAAGGCGCTGCGTGTCCGGCGACGGGCTCAGTGGCCAAACGGGAGGGTAGACCGATGAGCGCCAGGCCGATTCGATGGATGATGACAGGCGCAGGCAAGCCCCTTGTTCCGATGGAATTCGATATCGGCCACGCCCGCCCCCGATGAAGTCGTGGTCGAAATCGCCGGCTGCGGGGTCTGCCATACCGATCTTGGCTACTACTACGATGGTGTGCGCACCAAGCATGAACTGCCGCTGACGCTTGGGCATGAGATCAGTGGCCATGTCATCGAAGCCGGCGCAGATGCTCTTTGGTACACCGACCGGGCGGTCATTATTCCGGCGGTGATCCCGTGCGGGCGATGCGATGCCTGCCTCCGCGGCAAGGCGACAATCTGCCCAAACCAGAAGATGCCGGGCAACGATATTCATGGTGGCTTCGCCACCCATATCACCGTACCGGCGCGCGGACTTTGTGTTGTCGATGAACCCCGCCTGGCGGCAGCCGGAATCGAACTGGCCGATCTTTCCGTAATCGCTGATGCGGTGACCACGCCCTACCAGGCGGTTGTGCAGGCCGGTGTCAAAAAAGGAGACCTCGTCGTCGTGAACGGGGTTGGCGGCGTCGGCGGTTATGCTGTCCAGATCGCGGCCGCGTTAGGAGGCATCGTTGTCGCGGTTGATGTGAACAAGGACAAGCTTGCCGCCATCGCCGGGCAGGGCGCCGCGCTCACGCTGAATGCCAAGCAGATGACGTCGCGCGAAATCAAAGCGGCGATTCAGGAATTTGCCAAGCAACACGGCTTGCGCCAGACCGAGTGGATTATTTTCGAATGCTCCGGCACGCGCGCCGGCCAGGAAACGGCATTCAGTCTGATCAACCATGGTGCGACGCTCGCCGTCGTCGGATTCACGATGGACAAGGTCGAGGTTCGGCTCTCCAACCTGATGGCGTTCCACGCGCGCGCGATCGGGAACTGGGGATGCCCGCCCGAACTCTATCCCGCCGCCCTGGAACTCGTGATGGATGGCCGCGTCAAGGTTGGTCAGTTCGTCGAGAAACATCCGCTCAGCGAGATCAATCAGGTGTTTGAGGCAGCCCACGCCGGTACCCTCAAGTGCCGTGCCGTACTCGTTCCCACACCGTGAGGAGTTTTCCATGATTGCCGAAGCAGCCCGCGTCATCGCCACGCAAGAATTTGAAGCCAAGGATCACAATCTTGTCGCCGAGGCGGTGCGTGAAACCGTTTCCAAAAGCGTGCACTACGAGAAGCGCCCGGTGAAAGGGTCTGACGGTAAGCCGGTGGCTGGGCTGTTCAACGCCTGGATCACGCTCGATAACCCGAGCCAGTTCAACTCCTACACGACCGACATGGTGAAGGCGACAATTCTGGCGTTTCGCGCCGCGAGCGCGGCGCGCGACGTCGTCGCGGTGGTATTCACCGGAGCCGGCGACAAAGCCTTTTGCACCGGCGGTAACACCAAGGAATATGCCGAATATTACTCCGGCAATCCCCAGGAATACCGAGGGTATATGCGGCTGTTCAACGACATGGTCTCGGCGATCATCGGCTGCGACAAGCCGGTGGTCTGCCGGGTGAACGGCATGCGCATCGGCGGCGGTCAGGAAATCGGCATGGCCTGCGATTTCTCGATTGCGCAGGATCTTGCTCGCTTCGGCCAGGCCGGGCCCAAGCACGGCTCGGCTCCGATCGGCGGGGCAACCGACTTCCTCCCCTACATGATCGGCTGCGAGCAGGCGATGGTCTCCGGCCTGCTCTGCGAACCGTTTTCGGCGCACAAGGCCTACCGTCTCGGCGTCATCAGCGAGGTCGTTCCGGCTCTGAAAGTCGACGGAAAATTCGTCGCCAATCCGACGGTTTGCACCGATCGTTTCCTTGATGAATATGGGCGTATCGTCCACGGCGAGTTCAAGACGGGCGCGGCGGCTGCGGAAGGTCAGGCGCTGCTGAAGCGCGGCACGATCGACCTCAGCCTGCTCGACGAGCGGGTCGAAGCGCTCTGCACCAAGCTGCTGTACACCTTCCCCGAATGCACGACCAAGACGGTCGAGGAGTTGCGCAAGCCGAAGCTCAACGCATGGAACAGCAACAAGGAAAACGCGCGCGACTGGCTTGCCCTCAACATGATGACGGAAGCGCGCGCCGGTTTCCGCGCCTTCAACGAAGGCACGCGCGAAACCGGTCGGGAGGTCGATTTCGTGGCACTGCGCCGCGCGCTCGCCGCCAATACGCCCTGGTCGGATGAACTCAGCGAAAGCATTCAGCCGCGAGCGAGGGGATAGCTGTGACTCAGCCGGTCAAGATCTGGTTCGAGGCGGAAGGCCGATTGCTGCGGCTACGGCTTAACCGGCCGAAGGCCAATCTCGTCGATGCCGCCATGATCGCGGCGCTCGACGCGGCGCTGGCGCACAATAGTGGCAATGGCCAACTCAGTGCGGTGATTCTCGATGCCGAAGGGCCGCACTTCAGCTTCGGCGCCAGTGTCGAGGAGCATCTGCCGGGACAATGCGCCGCCATGCTGGCTGGGCTGCACAGCCTGGTGCTGCGCATGATCGAATCCCCGGTGCCGTTGCTGGTGGTGGTGCGTGGCCAATGCCTCGGCGGTGGGCTCGAAGTCGCGCTGGCCGGTCATCTTATGTTCGTCGCCCCGGATGCCGCCCTCGGCCAGCCGGAAATGAAGCTTGGCGTGTTTGCGCCAGCCGCCTCCTGCCTGTTGCCGGAACTGATCGGCCCGGTGCGTTCGCTCGATTTGCTGGTGTCCGGTCGCAGCATCACCGGCACCGAGGCGGCGGCCATGGGCATCGCCCATGAAGCCGCCGCTGATCCGGAACATGCCGCGCTCGCCTATTTTGAGGAACATCTGAGACCGAAGAGCGCGAGCTCACTGCGTTATGCAGTCAAGGCGGCACGCCTCGACTACGTCGTGCGCGTCAAGGAAAAAATCCGTGCCGTCGAACGGCTCTATCTCGACGAGCTGATGACCACCCACGACGCCGTGGCCGGTCTCGAGGCTTTTATCGCAAAGAGGTCGCCGCAATGGCAACATCGTTGAACCCTTCGGCCACGGCCGACATCGTCGCACGCGCCAACGCGCTGTTCGAGGATCTCTCCTTCGCTTCCGCCCGCAAATGGAAAGCAGCGGAGCCTGGCCGCAAGGTGGTCGGCTACATGCCGATCTACGTGCCGCGCGAGATCATTCACGCCGCCGGCATGCTGCCGCTCGGCATTGTCGGCGGTGGTGACCAGCTCGAGGTCATTCACGGCGATGCCTATTACCAAAGCTATATCTGCCGCATTCCGCGGTCGACCATCGAACTCGGCGTGTCGGGTCGGCTGGATTTTGTCGATGGCATGCTGTTCCCGTCGATCTGCGATGTGATCCGCAATCTGTCGGGAATGTGGAAATTGATGTTCCCCCATGTCTATTCGCACTATTTCGACGTTCCGCAGAACTACCGGGACGACATCGGGGGGAATTTCTACGTCAACGAATTGGCAGAACTCAGGCACGATCTCGGCGAGCTGCGCGGCAAGCCGATAACCGATGACGAATTGCGTCGCTCGATCGCGGTTTACAACGAGAACCGCAAATTGATGCGCGAGCTCTACGCCTTCCGGGCGGAACGACCGTGGCAGGCGCCCGCTGCCGAGGTCTATCTGGTGGTACGCGCCGGCCTCTTGCTCCCGGTAGAGGAGCATACCATCTTCCTGCGCGACTATCTTGCAGCTGCGCGAGCCGACGAGCGGCCGATGCGCGACAATTGCCGCGTCGTGCTAACCGGCATGTTCTGCGAGCAGCCGCCGCTCAATTTGATCAAGTCGCTCGAATTGTCCGGCTGCTACGTGGTGGACGATGATCTCCTGCTGGTCACCCGCTGGCTTACCGGCGACGTCGCGATCGATGGCGATCCGCTTCGAAATCTTTCTAATGCGTTTCTGCATCATTCCGAGTCGACGGCGGCCAAGTACGAACCGAATCAGAAAGAGAAGGGTCAGCATCTCGTTCGCGCGGTCAAACGTACCGCGGCGGAAGGCGTAATCTTTGCCGCGCCGAGCTTTTGCGATCCGGCGTTGCTTGAGCGGCCGATGCTGCAGCACGTGCTCAAGGAAGCCGGCATCCCTTACATCGCGTTCAAGTACGCCGAGAACTCCGGCCAGATGCAGCCGATCAGGGAACAAGCCGGCACCTTCGCCAATTCAATCAAACTATGGAGCGGAGCATGACGACGACAACGACAAGGATTGTGACCTCCAGGGCGCCGGTGAAGGAGGTCATCAAGGATGCCTCCATGATGAAACAGAAGGAGATGATGGCCGCGCATTACGATCGTCTGACGAGCGCGCCCGAGACCGGCGACAAAGTGGCCGCCACCTTCGTGCCCGGCAATCTCAACGAATTGATCATGTGCTTCGATCTGCTGAACAATCTGCCGGAGGTCAATGCTATTCAGAACGGGCTGCGCCGCGTGAGCGGCAGCTACGTGCTTGAAGCGGAAAAGATCGGTCATTCGGAAGACGTCTGCACCTACGTGAAATCGGACATCGGGATGATGGCCAAGGGCAATATCGCACCCAACGGCAAGAAGTTTCCCGATCCCGATGTGCTGCTGCTCTCCTACACCGGCTGCTTCACCTTCATGAAATGGTTTGAGCTGCTGCGTGAGCAATACAAGTGCGAAACGATCATGCTGCATACGCCTTACATGGGCGACGGCAAGATTACCAAAAATATGATCGACTACATGGTGAAGCAGCTCAAGGAAGAGGTCATTCCCACACTTGAGCGGGTTTCGGGGGTAAAGTTCGATATCGACCGACTGCGCGAACATCTGAAAAAATCGACCAAGGCCGAGGACGATCTCGTTCGCGTGCTGCAGAGCGCCAAGGCGAAGCCGTCGCCGATCGACGCCTATTTCGGCGGTATCTACTACATCGGACCGATCTTCGGCGCCTTCCGCGGCACCCAGGATGCGATCGACTACTACCGCTTCCTGCGCGAGGAGGTCGAGGATCGCTTGGCCAAGGGACAGGGTCCGGTCACGCCCGATGGCGACATGGGCAAGGAGAAATACAGGCTGGTCGTTGAGGGGCCGCCCAACTACACCAGTTTCCGCCAGTTCTGGAAGATGTTCTACGACGAAGGTGCGGTGGTCGTCGCCTCGAGTTACACCAAGGTCGGCGGCGTCTACGATTTCGGCTTCCGTCACGACCCGAGCAAGCCGCTGGAGACGCTCGCCGAATATTGCCTTGGCGTCTATACCAATCGCAGCCTGCCAATGCGCATCGATATGTTGGTAAACTACATCAACGAATACGAAGCGGACGGCCTTCTGATCAATTCGATCAAGAGCTGTAACAGCTTCTCGGCGGGGCAGTTGCTGATGATGCGCGAGGTCGAGAAGCGCACCGGAAAACCCGCGGCGTTTGTGGAATCCGACTTGGTGGATCCGCGCTATTTCTCGGCGGCGAACATCAAGAACCGTCTCGAAAGTTATTTCCAGATGATTGATCAGAAACGGGCTGGCGCCAACGCGGCGGCTTGAGGAGAGACGCATGAAAACTTTCGTCGGCATCGATCTTGGCTCGACAACGACCAAGGCTGTCCTCCTCGACGAGGACCGCAATGTGATCGGTCACGGCATCACCAATTCGCGCTCGAACTACGCGACTGCCGCGCGAGTGGCGAGTCAGGAGGCACATGTCGACGGGCAGTTCACGCTGTTCCGGCGGGCACTTACCGACGCCCACGGACTGATCGATCTCGACACGTTCCTCGGCGCGCTGGAGCGGGCCTTTCGTCTCGAGCAGTTCCTCGAACAACTCGACGATCTCGAGCAGACCTGCATCGGCCAGATTCAAGGCGAACGCTTTGCCAAGGTCGGGTCCGGCGTGAAGACTTCGCTCGGCGAAGTGTTCCAGCGGCTGCGCAGGGAGGCGCCCGAGCTTTATGCGCCCGGCGCCAAGCGCAAATCGGATTTCTTCCGGGATATCGCGGGATCACGCTACCATACCCATGCCGAAGAAGTCGCGCGCGAGGCGAACCTTCCTTATGACCTGCTTCTCAACGTCTATGACAAGTCGATCATCGAGGTCGAGAACCGGCCGCCGGCAGGCGAGCTGAGCGAAAAATTCCGGCGCGCGCTCGGGCGCTTGCTGAAAACGGAAACGTCGGTCAAATCGGCGGCGGCCGATATCCAGAAGATGATAGAAGACGCGCTCGCCGTCGATTTGGAGGAAACCTACCTCGTCGGCACCGGCTATGGCCGGGTGACGCTGCCGTTCTCCAAAGAGCATATCCGCTCGGAAATCTTATGCCACGGCCTCGGTGCCCACCTGATGTACCCGCAGACGCGCACGGTGCTCGACATTGGTGGTCAAGACACAAAGGGCATCCAGATCGACGCCAGCGGCATCGTTGCAAACTTTCAGATGAACGACCGATGCGCAGCGGGTTGCGGACGGTATCTTGGCTATATCGCCGACGAGATGAACATGGGTCTGCACGAATTGGGACCCATGGCCATGAAGTCGGATAAGCCGGCGCGCATCAACTCGACGTGCACCGTATTCGCGGGTGCCGAGCTGCGTGACCGGCTTTCGCTTGGGGAAAAGCGCGAGGATATTCTGGCCGGATTGCATCGCGCCATCATATTGCGCGCGATCTCGATCATCTCGCGTTCGGGTGGCGTCACCAATGAATTTACTTTCACTGGGGGTGTTGCCAAGAACGAGGCTGCGGTGCGCGAGCTGAGAAAGGTGATCAAGGAGAACTATGGAGACGTCGTCATCAACATCAACCCGGACTCGATCTATACCGGTGCACTCGGCGCGGCTGAGTTTGCGCGTCGGGCGCATTTGGGGCAGGCGGACGGGAGCGAACAATGACCATCGCCGCGGGAATTGACATCGGCACCAGCACTATCAAGGCGACGCTATTCAAGGTCGAGAACGGTGAGGAAGCCTGGTTGTCGCGATATGTGATGCGCATCCGGCAACGTGACCCCCTGGAGCTGGCGCGTGTTGCCTTTGATGCCGTGCTCGAAGATGCAAAACTTCGCCCTGAAGATGTCGATTACGTTGCGACCACGGGCGAAGGCGAAAGCGTGCCGTTCCATACCGGCCACTTCTACTCCATGACGACCCATGCTCGCGGCGCCATCTACCTCGATCCGGAATTGCGGGCAGCGCTCGACATCGGCGCGCTGCACGGTCGTGCGATCCTGATCGATGGGCGCGGCAAGGTGCTCAGCTACAAGATGACAAGCCAGTGCGCTTCAGGCTCGGGGCAGTTCCTCGAAAACATCGCCCGCTATCTCGGCATCGCGCAGGAGGAGATCGGGTCGCTATCGCGCCAGGGCGAAAATCCCGAGGTTGTGAGCAGCATCTGTGCCGTGCTCGCGGAGACAGACGTGATCAACATGGTTTCGCGCGGCATTTCGACGCCGAATATCCTGAAGGGCATCCATCTTTCGATGGCGGCTCGCCTGTCTAAACTGCTGAAGTCGATCGGAGTCGGTTGATGGCGCTGTAATGGTGACCGGGGGACTCGCGCTCGACAACGGGCTGGTCGCCGCCCTCGAAGAGGATATCTCGCACATCAAGGACATGAAGATCGCGGTCCGTAGCCATCCGGATTCGATCTATGCCGGCGCGATCGGAGCTGCATTATGGGGGGCGTTCCGATTTGAAAAGCTTGCTGCGGCCAACCGAGTGCCGAAGGCAGCATGAGAAGGTAAGGAGATGACGCAATGGCACTGATGATTACCGACGCCTGCACGGCCTGCGATGCCTGCGAGCCGGTGTGCCCGAACAAGGCAATCACCGCCGGCGATCCGATATATATCATCGATCCGCTGAAATGCACTGAGTGCGTGGGCGCCGAGGATGAGCCGCAATGCAAGCTGGTCTGTCCCGCGGATTGCATCTTTCCCAATCCGGACTGGGAAGAAACAAAGGAAGATCTGCTCGTCAAATACGAGCAGTTGCACGGCTGACACCAAGCAGCGATCTTAGTCGGGTCACATCCATCAAGGACCTGTGATGAGCTTCACCAATCGAATCAGCCAAACGCTGCATGACGAGCACGGCGCGACAGTCGCCCTGATGGAGCGGCTTGAGCAATTGCTGGCGCGCGGTCGGCGCGGTGGTCCTCCGGATAAGGCCGACAGCAGTGTCGCGCGGTTGCTGTCCGATTTGTCGACCGGCGTGGAGGCGGAAGTCGAGCGTCATTTTGCGTTCGAGGAAAATCATCTCTTTCCCTATCTGGAGGCTATAGGCGACGCCGACATCGGCGCGCACCTGACGAGCGAGCATGCTGCCATGCGACCGCTCGGTGTGCGTGTCGCCGACGATTGCGCGCACCGCTATGGCCAAGGGGTTTGCGCCGGCAGAATGGCAAGAATTCATGCGCCTCGGCCCAGGAACTCAGCGACCGTATGCTCGCGCATGTGCAGAAGGAAGAAATGGCGCTGTTGCCGATACTCGAAGAAAATATGGATACCGAAACCGAAGCCCGACTTTATCAGGAATACGTGGAAAACGTATGAGGCTTTTGCATGACTAATGCCGCCGTCGAATATAGAAAACAATGTTCGCCCATTATCGTCCCGCCGATCTCGAACAGGTAATAGCAATCGATTCGGTTTATGTGGGCAAACCTCGCCGCCGTTTCTTCGAGAAGCGGCTGGCCCACGCCGAGAAGAATCCGGAAGATTTCGTGCATGTTGGCGTTGCCCGTGAACGGTGCGCTGGTCGGCTTCGCCTTTGCCCGCATCCTGCGTGGTGAATTTGGCCAGGAGCAAGCCATTGCCAGGCTCGACGCGCTCGGCGTGATGAGTAGCAGCCGGGAGCGCGGCGTTGGCCGTGCATTGATGGGTGGTCTGACCGAGTCCATGCGTCGGAAAGGGGTTCAATCGCTGCAATCCCAGGCCGACTGGACTAACCATGCTTTGCTGCGGTTCTTCGATGCTTCCGGCTTCGGGCTGGCGCCGCGCTTGATGCTTGAGCGTTCTGTTCTGACTCCGCTGGCGGAGTCGATCGAGGACGAGTAACGGCAAGACAAGGAGTGACGGTCATGGCTCGACGCACCGGAATCGTCCTCCCGCAACACGTGGGGGAAGCCGCCGAGGTCAATTACAGCGGTCAGCCTGCCGCGGATTTCGGACCGCTGGCGCGCGACAAGATGCCGGTGCGTTCGTTGCAGGAAGGCGATCTGCGTGCGCTGGTGGCGATCGATCGGCGGATTACCGGCCGCGACCGGGCCGCTTATTTCCATCGCAAGTTGACTGAGGCGCTGACCGACTCGGGCGTGCGCGTCTCGCTGGTTGCCGAGCTGGACGGCGTGGCGGTCGGCTTCATCATGGCTCGCGTTGATTTCGGTGAGTTCGGCCAGGTCGAAACCACGGCGGTCATTGACACGATCGGTGTCGACCCGGATTACCGGAATAGAGGCGTCGGGCGCGCTTTGGTGTCGCAATTGCTGGTGAACCTGGGCACGCTGCGCGTCGAAAAGGTGCGCACCGAAGTCGGCTGGCAAGACCGCGATTTGCTCGGCTATCTCGATCATAGCGGTTTCCGTCCTTCGCAACGGTTGTGTTTCGACAAGCCCTTCGTCTGAGAATCGAGCGGATCGAAGCCAGCGAGTGATCGGCCGTGCGATAGCCGGCTAGACTACGCTAGGCGACGCCGGGATTTGCTTGGCCGGCAATATTCGCCGAATCACGTCGGCCGTGAACCAGGCGAAGGCGATCGCCCCGATCAAGCCAATGGCGCTGCCTAGCGCGCGCGACCGTGGCGTCTTCGAGGAGAATTGCAAGCGTCGAGTACGACGAGCGCGAGGGCATGGCAGGCGGCATGGAGCTTGAGCGATCGAGCACCGGCAAGCTCGGAAACGATGGCTGTGCCACCGCTGGCTGGCGGCGTTACGAACATGGAGGCGAGGAAGGGCATGATGCGCTGAAGGATCGCGATCAGGAACGTAAGGAGCCAGCCGAATAGCAGTAGAAAGCCGAATAGAGTGGCTCCGCCATTGCCGGCGAAGCCATAGAGCGCAGCAAGACCGACGAGGAGTGTTGTCGGCAGCATGATCCAGGCCGCGCGCACGAGGATGAACGAGAGCCCGAGTTGTTTGCGCATGCCGGTCTTGAGTACGCGATGCATCAGCCAGAGATGCGACGCGGCAGCGCCGAGGCCCACGAGCGCGGCGGCGGTCAGAAGGTTGCGGCTGCCGACAAGCGCTCCTAGCGTACCGAGAAAAAGCGCCGCGGAGGCAGCCGCGAAACTGGCGAAGCTCGGTCGCTTCGCCGGCGCTGACGCCAGTGCAAACATCGGTATCAAGATGTGGCTGAAGCCAAGCACAAGTAGCCCCATAAACCCGAATCCGCCAAGGATGAGGTGGGCGAGCGCGACGGCACCATGATCGGGCAAAACGCCGGCTTCGTCATTGATCGCAAGCACGACGCCGAGGGCGATCACCAGGACGAGCGCTGTCAGTGCGGCCCAGCCGTAGGCGCCAACCACCGGAAGACTGCTCGCGCGGCGCAGATTGTCTGCCAGAAGTACGCAGAACAGCAGTAAGCCGGCGGCAGTCATTACGGCAGCCGGAATGAGAATGCTCGCTTGTGCGGTATACATGCCGCCAACCAGCGCAATCAGGCCCGGCACTGTAAGCCAGAAGATCAATTTGACCGGCCAGACGGCGCGGAGTGTGCGCCGCGTTGCAACGGGCAAGAGCTGGACCGACGCGCCAATCGCCGTCGTGGTCAGGACGCCAAGGGTCAAGAGGTGCACCGAGGCGAGCGCAGCACCGAGACCGCCGCGGAAGCTTGCCGCCTCTTCCGCACCGATAAACAGCCCTAGCCACATCAAGACGTGAAAGGCGGCCGCAGCCGCGAAGAACCGAAATGGGATCGATCGCGGTAATAGCCGGCTCTTTGCACCCCCGAGAAAGGTTGCCGCGATGCTCATGAACCCCATCGCAGCATGCGAATCATGACTCCGTCTTCACAGTCCGTGCTCCCATCCGGGCATTGTATGAGCTCGTGACTCCATCCCCGATCGTCGAGCTCTGGATATAGAAAGATCGGTTCTCGATCGAGGTGGGCGATAAGGGCGGTATCGACCTCACCGCCATCAATCGCTTGTAAGATCGCGACCATAGGCTCTGGCGGTTCAAGGCCACGCAGGTCGATATGGATAGCGTCGGCCGTTCGCCATGTCCGGGGTTTCTCCGCCGGTCGAACGTAAGTCACGACGATGCCTCCTTTTATATGTATAAATCAGTACCACAATGCCTAATTATGCGCTATGGATTATTGAGCCACGCAAACGGCGGTGAAATACATTGGCGAAGCATACAAATGCCGAAGCAACGGAGATCGACGCCGCTGTGCGGGTCCGGCGCGTGCAAGCCGCCGACATCCCCTACGTGATCACGCTTGATACCCGCGTAACGAGACTCGCCAAGGCGGAATACTGGAACGATGTCTTCCGTCGGTACGGCGAACAACGGCGTCATGAACGGTTTTTTCTGGTTGCCGAGAATCCCATGGACCGCGCGGATTCACGCCTGCTGGGCTTTATCATCGGGGAGATTCGCGCCTGGGAATTCGGATCCGCACCTTGCGGCTGGGTATTTGCGTTGTCGGTTGAACCGAAAATGCGCTTGCATGGTGTTGGGAGCGCGCTGCTCGAAGCAATTTCCGGTGAATTCAAAAAAGCCGGTGTCGGCAAGATGCGAACGATGGTTGCAAGGGATGGCCGTCTTCCTTTGCTGTTTTTTCGTAGTGAAGGAATGATCGCGGGCCCCTACATCCAGCTTGAGAAGGATCTCGATTGAACATGCAAGGCCATCATCAGTATTTTGTATGGCGTCGCACACTGATGGCGGCGTCATGAAGCTGCAGATTTCGACCCGGCTTGCCATTTTTGCGGTTCTGGAGCTAACCGCGCGCGAAGACCGTCAGCTTTCCGTCGCCGAAATTGGCGAGAAGTTTGGCGTTTCCAGTCATCACCTGGCGAAGGTTATGCATGTCATGGGTCGTGCCGGCCTCGTCCGCTCGATTCGTGGTGCGGGTGGCGGGTATCAATTCGCCGGTAATGCACGGCGAACAACCCTACTGGACGTGGCACAACTGTTCGAAGACCTAAGCTCCGTTGAGCAGGCGTACAGGAGCGGTCGATGCAACGCCTGAGGGGCAGACATTGAGCGAGATTCTCAACGAAATCGACGATATCGCGCGCGCCACCCTCGGGTCGATCACCATTGCGACCATGCGCAAGCTGATCGATCGCCGTGAGATCCGGCCGCGCTCGGCCACGAAATCCGTCGCGTCGCACCAGCGGTGCCAGCCGCGCGCCTAGGCTGAAAGCGATCGCTTTGTTTCGGGAGCCAGATCAACAATGAGCGACTATGGCCGCCGGCGCCAACGGCTTGTGCTGTCCGACGGTTTGGGTGCGCTGCAACATGAACAAATTGTGCCTGATGGCCTTGAATTGATCGAGATCAAGACGGCGCGACCGATCCGCCCCAAGAATTAGGTTGGCGTAGTTTGAGAGTTTTCCAATGTCCTCAAAGCTGACGGCCGGCGATCTGCAAGTCATCACCCGCGTTGCGGTATTCAGAGGGCTGAAGTCGGAGACCGTTCAACACATTATTGAGCCGGCGACGGCCGTCATGTTGCGGCCGCACGAATTGATCATGAGGCAAGACGATCCGGCGACCGCATTTTTTATCGTGATCGACGGATGGGTGAAAATTTACCGCAGTACCCGGTCCGGCGACGAAACCGTTATCGATATGATGAAGAAAGGCGAGAGCTTCGCCGAAGCCGTTGCTTTCACCGGACATCGATATATCGCGACCGCCGAAGCGGTGAACACCGCGCGCGTTGGACGCATTCCTGCCGATCATCTTATCCGATGCATCCGTGGCAGTCCGGATATTGCATTGGCGATGATCGCATCGATCTCACAACACATGCATCATCTCGTTCAGCAGGTTGAACACCTCAAGGCGCAAAGTGGCGTGCAGCGGGTCGCGGAGTTTCTGGCGTCGCTGTCATTGGCGGAGCAGGGTCACTGTGCGCTCTCGCTGCCATATGACAAAATCCTGATCGCCGGTCAACTTGGTCTGACGCCGGAGTCGCTATCGCGTGCCTTTGCGAAATTAAGGGGGGCCGGGGTAATGATCAACGCATCACAAGTCACTGTCAAAGATATTGTAAAGCTGCGTCGTATCGCGGCGGAAGATCGCAACGCGGTGCGGGGTACGTTGCGGCCGATGCCGTTGAGCGCAGGCAACGTGCGGCATTAGCGATAGCCGCCATCGCGAGGAGACTTTGCAATGTCAATTCGGGTTCTCCATCCACCCAACTGGTTACCGCCGGTCGGTTATGCAAACGGCGTTAGCGTGGCGGCGGGCCGAATTGTGTTCATTGCAGGTCAGATTGGTTGGGATGCGAATCAGCATTTTCAAAGTGATGATCTCGTTCCGCAATTCGAACAGGCGCTCAAAAATATTCTCGCTATTCTTGCAGAGGCGGGAGGCAAGCCGAGCCACATTTGCAGACTGACCGCATTCTGTATCGACAAGCCCGCTTACCTCGCGGGCCGCCGCGAACTTGGACGAATTTGGAAATTGCTGATAGGGAATCACTATCCCGCGATGAGCATGATCTTTGTTGCGGATCTGCTTGACACCCCGGCAAAGATCGAACTGGAGGCAACGGCCGTCATTTCCGCGTGATAGCCGCGGCGGGCTCAAACCGTGTTTTCGGCGCAAAGGCGCGCGGTCAAGCGCCGTGCCAGCGCGGCGGCGGCGACTCGGCGATAATTGGCCGATGCAATCGTGGTGCGCATGGGCTGCACCTGCTTCTGCACGAGCCGGTCGATCTCTTGTAACATCTTCTCGTCGACTGATCGCCCGACGAAGGCTTCCGTACCGGCAAGCAGGAACGGCCGGGAATTTGTGCCTGTCAGTGCTAAGCGAAGCGAAACGACTTTCGTACCGGATGTCGCGAGCGTAACCGCCACTCCCGCCAACGGAAAGTCGATAGCTGCCCGTGTGCGTATTTTCGCGTAAGCCGACGGGGGCGGGTCTGACGGCAGATGCACCGCGACGATGAGCTCGCCATCAGCCAGAGTGAGATGCGCTTTGCCGTCTTCAACATAAAGTTCGCTCAGGGAAACGCGGCGACGACCTTGTGCGCCGGCAATGCTAACTTCAGCACCAAGAACGAGCAGGGCGGGCGCAAGATCACCGACGAAGGCGGCGTGACAACGCTGTCCCTGCGGGGCAACATGGCAAATATCCCCGCGGTGCTTGAGGCAATAAGCATTGGCGCTTCGCCACCATTCGCTTTGATTGTAGTAAATGCAGCGCGTGTCGAGGCACAAATTGCCGCCGACCGTCCCCATGATGCGGTGACCGGGTCCGGCGATCGCCTCGGCGGCTTGCGCGAGTGCGCGATATTGGGTGGCGATCACCGCGTTGCCGGCAAGGGTGGCGATGGTCACACCCGCACCGATCGTCACGCCATGTCCGTTGGTCTCGATTTTGGCCAGTTCGTCGATGCCGGAAAGATCGACCAGTAAATCCGGGCTGCCAATGCCGCGCCGCATGTTCACCAGTAGATCAGTTCCGCCCGCGACGAAGCGACCACCCGGGTGATCAAGCCGCGCGGCAATCGCCTCTTTGACGGTCTTGGGCTCGGCAAGGTGAAACTGGGGCAACGGATTGGTCATGATGCGGCCTTCAAGTGCTGGCAAGCTTCGCTTGCCGCCGGCGCTGGATGAGCGCGTCCATGACCCGGTCAGCGGTCACCGGCAATTCAGTGAGGTTAATTCCGATTGCGTTGGCGACAGCGTTCACCAAGGCTGGCGGAAAGCCGGCCAATGCACCCTCGCTCGCTTCCTTGGCCCCAAATGGTCCAAATGGATCGTGGCTTTCGACAATATAAGTTTCGATCGGCGGGGAATCCATGATGGTTGGCATGCGATATTCGAGCAGGCTTGCATGGGCCGGCAAGCCGTCCAGATAGCGGGTTTCCTCGCACATAGCTTGACCCATGCCCATCCATACCGATCCCTGGATTTGTCCTTCCACCGCGAGTGGATTGATTGCATGGCCGCAGTCGAGCGCCACCCATACCTTATCGACCGTTATCAGACCGGTGGCTTCATCGACGCTTACCTCGACCACCTGGGCGGCGTAGCTGAAGCCCATGGTGGAGCCGACGGCACCGCCTCGGTGTTTGCCGCCCTGGGCGTCTGGCGGGCAAGTGAACGTCCCCTTAACGGTGATCGCGCCCTCATCGACCAGCGCCGCGGCAACGACGTCGGCGAACGGTAACGTCGATTGATCGCCGTTGCCGACGCGAAACACCTCGCCCGCGCACTCGATATCTTCCGGACGTGCCTCAAGCTTGCGCGCCGCCGCGGCAACCAGCACCGCCTTCAGCCTTTTCGCGGCGTCGATCGCCGCGTTGCCCACCATGAAGGTGATGCGTGACGAATAGGCCCCGTTGTCCTTGGGCGTAACGGCGGTATCGGCGGCGATGACGCGTACGCGGTCAAGCGAGATGTCCAGGGTCTCGGCCACGGTGATCGCGACCATGGTCGAGGAGCCTTGGCCGATATCGGCGGCGCCGGTGAGCGCTGTCACGCCTGCCATCAAAGTCCAGCTTGAGGTTCACTACCGCGTGCGGCTCGCCGGTGAAATGGATCGGCTTGGCAGCTCCGCTGACGTAGTGGGAACAGGCCATGCCGAGGCCTTTGCCGGGCGGAATCTGACCGAGGCGCTCGCGCCATCCGCTTGCCCGCTCGACCTTGTCGAGGCATTCCGCCAGTCCATAGCTGTTGACCGTCAGGTCATTCATCGTGCGGGTCGGCGCCTGCAACAGATTGACGCGGCGCACGGCGAACGGATCGAGCCCGAGCTCGCGCGCCATGCGGTCGACCAGACATTCAAACGCGTGACGGGTGTCGACCGAGCCGTGCCCGCGCATGGCGCCGCACGGCGGCAGATTGGTGTAGACCCGGTAGCCGTCGTACTTGACCGCGGGAATGTCATAGAGGCCGTGCAACAGCGAGCCGGCATAGAGAATGGTAATGATGCCGTAACCGGCATACGCGCCGCCGCGCTGCACAACATGCAATTCGCAAGCGGTAATACGCCCATTCTTGCGCATGCCGAGCTTCAGCCGCATATCGGTCTGCGGACGGGCGCGGTGGGTGATGAAGGTTTCCTCGCGGGTCAGCTGCATCATCACCTTGCCGGCCGCGGCGCGGGCGAGTAGCGCGGTAATGATCTCGAAATTCAACACTTCGACGCGAGCCCCGAAACCGCCGCCGATGAACGGTTTGATCACGCGGATGCGCGAGGATTCCATATCCAGGCATCGGGCGAGCATGAGCTGCAGGTAATAGCCGACCTGGGACACGGTCTGCACCGTGAGACGGCCGGTCAGCGGATCGAACTCGGCAAGACTTGCGTGCGGCTCGATCTGCGCGTGGTTGATCTCGGCGCAACAGAATTGCTCCTCACGCACCAGATCGGCTGCGGCAAAACCATGACCGACGTCGCCGAACTGATGATGGACCTCGCGTTCGACATTGCCGGGTTTGTTGTCGTGCAGAAGCACGGCGTCCGGCGCGCGCGCAGCTTCGGACGTATAATAGGCAGGGAGCTCTATCACTTTCAATTCGATCAGGCGAAGAGCCCGCTCGGCCGTCTCCGCGTCGATCGCGGCCACCGCTGCGACCGGCTCACCGCGATAGCGTACGCGGCCGCGGGCCAGCGGATATTCGTTCATGGCGATCGGGAGCACGCCGTAAGTGTGGGGACAATCATCGCCGGTAATGACCGCCCAGACTCCATCAAGGGCGCGCGCTTTTGAAACATCCAGCCGAAGTATATCGCCGTGACTTACCGGGCTCCGAAGAATGCGTCCGACCAGCGCATTGCCATGGTCGAGGTCGGCGGTGTAGCGCGCGCGCCCGGTAACTTTCTCAATGCCATCAATCAAAGGAACGCCGCGGCGGACGAGTTTGCCGTCTACGTTCGGATCAGCGGTCATGAGTTGCCTCCCGCGGCGGCCTGCACGGACTCGATGATTTTTACATAGCCCGTGCACCGGCAAAGATTTCCCGACAAGGCGGCCCGTATTTCGCTCGTCGGTCGGTGTCGGATTGCGGCGCAAAAGCGCTTCCGCCGCCATGATCATTCCCGGCGTGCAGAAGCCGCATTGAGCGCCTAGCTTCTACGTGAAAGGCGTGCTGCAATCTGCTGAGGCGTCCTTGCGTTGCCAGAGCTTCGATCGTTTCCACGTTCCGCCCCTCGCAGCGCATCGCGAGCGTGATACAGGATGGCACTGCCTCGCCGTCGACCAAGACCGTGCACGCGCCACACTCGCCGCCGTCGCAGCCGGTTTTCGTGCCGGTGAGGTGGGCGACTTCGCGCAGATAGTCGACGAGCAATTCGCTTTCGAATACGGCGTCTTCGCGCCATCGTCCGTTGAGCTTCAATTTCAGCAAGCGCTTTTTCGGCAGTGGGCCAAGTTTCTGCATAGTAGTACTCCCCGATTAGAAAGGCTGCGCCTTTTGGCATCGTCCTTCCATGACAAAAATCAAGATCACAGACCACGATTAACGCAGCATCAGGTAATTGACCTGACCGAAGTCAAGGATCGGACCCCAATCAGCCGGTAATTGTTGAAAATCGTAAATTCTTGGGCGACGCCGATGGTAGCGCTTCGCGATTACAATGCTGCTGTCGATTTCGTGGATCGGCATGTTGCCGAAGGTCGGGGCGACAAGACCGCGTTTATCGATCCTGCTCGCAATCTGACTTATGCGGAGCTGCGTGATGCAACTGCGCGCATCGGCCCGATGCTGGCACGCATGGGGATCGAACCGGAAAGCCGAATTGCCCTAGTTCTCCTCGATACCGTCGACTTTCCCGTGCTGTTCTGGGGAGCGATCCGGGCAGGTATTGTTCCGGTTCTGGTCAATACGCGGCTGACGGTCGATCAATATCGTTACCTTTTCGAAGATTCGCGAGCCAAAGCAATCTTTGTTTCGACTGCACTGCTCTCTGATGTACAGGAAGCGGCGAAGGATCTGCCGAACCTCAAGGGAATTGTCGTCGTCGGCGGAGGCCCTGCATCGATGCCGCGGCTGGACTTGCTCTTGGCGGCCGAGAACGAAGGTTCGGCGCCGGCCAGAACCGTAGCCGATGAGGTCGCTTACTGGCTCTATTCGTCCGGTACGACCGGAATGCCGAAGGGCGTCATGCACGTGCACTCGAATCCCAAGGTCATGGCGCAGAGCGCCGGCCAGCGTCGCATCGGCTATCGTGAAGACGACGTCGTGTTTTCTGCCGCGAAGCTGTTTTTCGCATATGGCCTTGGCAACGCCATGTTCTGTCCGATGTGGGTCGGAGCAACCTCGGTCTTCTATCCCGGAGCGACCGACACCGCAAACCGTATTCGAAATGCTGCGGGGCTATCAGCCGACAATGTTTTTTGCGGTGCCGACGCTCTATGCGGCAATTCTTGCCGATCCCGAATGCAAGCCGGAAAATATGTCCAACCGGCTGCGACTTTGTTTTTCGGCCGGCGAGCCGTTGCCGTCCCATGTCGGCGCAGGCCTGGAAGCAACGATTTGGCCTCGACATCGTCAACGGCGTTGGTTCGACCGAGATGGGGCATCTATTTCTGACAAACCTTCCGGATGCCGTCGAGTACGGTACATCCGGCGTGCCGGTCGATGGCTTCAAGCTCAGGCTGGTTGATGAAAATGCGCAGGACGTCGGCGACAATGAGATGGGCGAGCTTCTGGTAAAGGGCGAATCGTCCGCGGCTGGCTACTGGAATCAGCGCGAGAAATCGCGCCGCACGTTCTTGGGCGAGTGGACCCGCACCGGTGACAAATACACGCGGCGTCCGGACGGGGTGTACACTTACTGCGGCCGGACCGACGATATGTTCAAGGTCAGCGGGATTTGGGTGTCGCCGTTCGAGGTCGAGGAGGCCTTGGTAGCTCATCCGAAAGTCCTCGAGGCTGCAGTTGTGCCAGCCGAAGATGACAATGGCCTGATCAAGCCGAAGGCATTTGTCGTGCTCAGGGATTGCTCGAATGACGACGTTGGCCGGGCGCTATACGAAGAACTCAAGGTGCATGTGAAACGCGCCGTTGGCCCCTGGAAGTATCCGCGCTGGATCGAATTCGTCGACAGCTTGCCGAAAACCGCGACCGGAAAAGTCCAGCGCTTCATGCTTCGCGATCACGGGGTTAATGCAAATGGTGGAGATCAATGAGGCCATCGCTTGCCCATCTCGCTGGTGAAGTGCAAAAATGGTCGTCGCGCAGAGAGTGCTGAAGCCGCACGAGGCGCCACGCTGTGCAAGCAGTCGGGTAGACATGATGCTGCTGACCGAGGAGCAGGAACGAGTTCGAAACACCGCGCGTGAGTTCGCGCAGCGCTGCCTGGCCCCTCATTCGGCCGAATGGGATCGCACGGCAGAGTTTCCCCGCGCTGCGCTCCGGGAGTTAGGCAGGCTTGGCTTCATGGGAATGACGGTTCCCACGAAATGGGATGGCGTTGGTGCGGACTACGTCGCATATGCGCTTGCGCTGGAGGAAGTCGCGGCTGGCGACGGAGCCGTTTCGACGATCATGAGCGGCCATAATTCTGTCGGTTGCATGCCGCTCGTTGAGTACGGTACGCCGGAGCAAAAAGAAAAGTACTTGCGGCCGATGGCGCGAGGCGAGTTGCTGAGCGCCTTTTGTCTCACCGAGCCGCAGGGCGGTTCGGATGCCGGTGCGATTCGGACTCGCGCCGTACGTCGACATGGAACCTATATTCTTAATGGAACAAAGCGGTTCATCACTTCCGGCAAGAATGCCGACATTGCGATGGTGTTTGCCGCGACGGACCTCGGGCAGGCGAAACGCGGCATCAGTTGCTTCATCGTTGAGACCAAGCAATCAGGCTATTGCGTCGATCGGATTGAAAAGAAGATGGGACAACACGCGTCGGACACGTGCGAAGTGAGTTTCGACGAACTCAGCGTGCCCGAGGAAAACCGGCTCGGTGCCGAAGGTCAGGGTTACCGCATTGCCCTTGCTAACCTGGAGGGAGGTCGCATCGGTATCGCTGCACAAGCCGTGGGTATGGCTCGCGCTGCCTACGAGATTGCACTTCTCTACGCGCAAGAGCGCAGAAGCTTCGGCAAGGCGATCATCGAACATCAAGCCGTTGCTTTTCGTCTGGCCGACATGGCAACTCAGCTCGAAGCCGCGCGTCAGCTCGTGCACCATGCTGCCGCTTTGCGCAGTCAAGGGTTGCCATGTCTTAAACAGGCTTCGATGGCGAAATTGTTCGCCACCGAAGCAGCCGAACGCATTTGCTCCGACGCGATTTAGACGCTCGGCGGCGCCGGCTATATGACCGACTACGGGGTCGAACGAATTTTTCGCGCGGTACGCGCCAGCAAGATCTATGAGGGCACAAATGATATTCAGCGGCTGGTCATCAGCCGTGCGCTGATCGCCCAGGCGGAGCAGGAAAGGCGAGCCTGGTCATGATTTTCGGACGAACGCCAACGATGCCGTGACCGTCTTGACGCTGAGCCATCCACCGGTGAATGCGATCAGCGAGGAATGGGTACAGGTATTCGAGGCGAAACTCGATGAGCTGGCCAGTGGCCCGCCTTGCACGGTCTTGCATATTCGCTCGGACCAAAAGGTGTTCTGTGCCGGCGCCGATCTGAAGGAGGTGCGAGCGCACATGGAGGCGCCAGACGGTGCCGATCGAATGTATGCCTATGTGGCTGGCATCCAGCGGCTGTACGCGCGGATCGCGCAGTTGCCCCAGGTCGTGCTGGCCGAGGTCGGTGGTGCGGCAATGGGTGGGGGGCTCGAGTTGGCACTGGCGTGCGATCTGCGGATCGCGGCTGCGGAAGCCAAGCTCGGACTGCCGGAAGTCCGGCTCGGATTACTTCCGGGCGGTGGCGGTACGCAGCGCCTCACCCGGTTGTGCGGTCCGGCACTCGCCGCGCGACTGATTCTCGGCGCCGAAATCCTTGATGGCGCTGGCCGCAAGCGCACTTGGCGTGGTGAATTGGGCGGTGCCGCGCGTCGAGTCTGGCGCAGCGCGCTGCCAAGATTGCTGCATGGCATCGCAAGCCTCCCCGCCGCCGCGCTTGCCGCCAGTAAGGCATGCATCGCGGCAGCCGGTCATAGCGATCGCGGCGGATACACCGACGAATTGGAATTCACCCGTCTGCTCCTTAACAACGCCGAGACGCGCCAGCGCGTCGAAGCGTTTCTTGCTGGTTCGACCGGATCTTCGATGCAGACGAAACAGGGAGCGGCACAATGAAATTCGACGGCAAGGTTGCCCTGGTCACCGGCGGTGCTTCGGGTATCGGCAAGGCGACTGTGATGGAGTTCGCCCGTCGCGGAGCGACTGTCATCTGCGCGGACGTTGACGAGAAAAAAGGCGCCGAGGTCGTAAGCGAGGTCAGGCAGGGCAATGTCTCGATCGAGTACCTCCCGATCGATCTCGCCGAGTCGGCCTCCATCCGCCGCAGCGCAGCCTTCATCCTCACAGCGACATCCCCGCATCGACATTCTGGTCAATGCGGCGGGTTGGAATGACCTCCAGCCGTTCGTCGATAACCCGCCCGACTACATGGAACGTGTCATCGCGATAAATCTGAATGGCACTCTGCACCTGACCCAAGCCTTGCTTCCGGCCATGATGGCCGCCGGCAAAGGAAAAATTGTCAATATTTCAAGCGATGCCGGACGCGTTGGCAGCAGTGGCGAAACGACCTATGCCGCTGCCAAAGGCGGCGTGATCGCATTCACCAAATCGCTCGCTCGCGAAGTGGCGCGCCATTCGATCAACGTCAACTGCGTCTGCCCGGGGCCGACCGATACGCCCATGCTGCAGTCGCGGCCGGAAAACCTCAGGGCAGGCGTTTCTCAAGGCAATTCCGTTTCGGCGATTCGCCAAGCCACAGGAAATCGCGGACGCGATCGTGTTCTTCGCGAGCTCCCGTTCCGACTATATCACCGGCCAGGTGATCAGTGTGAGCGGCGGACTGACTTTTGCCGGGTAATAGGGAGAAAACGATGTCTGATCTCGGACGTGCAAACGCGCGGGATGCGCTAATAAAGGACACGGCTGCGCGCTTTCGCCCAACGCGTGTCAGCTTCGGAAATTTCGAGCCGCAGCATTTTTTGTGGCAAGTGGAAGGGTCTGTCGCGACGATCACGCTCAATCGGCCGGAGCGGAAGAATCCGCTGACGCTGGAATCATACTCTGAACTGCGTGATCTGTTTCGTGATCTTGTTTATGCCGACAATATCAAGGCTGTGGTGATCACGGGTGCGGGCGGCAATTTCTGTTCCGGTGGCGACGTGCACGAAATCATCGGGCCGCTGGTCGAATTGCAGCGCAAAGGCGACATGGCGGGATTGCTTGCGTTCACCCGCATGACGGGTGATCTGGTCAAAGCCATGCGGGCTTGTCCGCAGCCGATCATAGCGGCGGTCGACGGCGTTTGCGCCGGAGCGGGCGCAATTCTGGCGATGGCGTCGGATATGCGCTACGGTACAGAGCGGAGCAAGGTTGCGTTCTTGTTCGTCCGTGTCGGGTTGGCCGGTGCCGATATGGGAGCGTGCAATATCCTGCCGCGAATTATCGGTGCGGGTCGCGCCGCCGAGCTGCTCTACACCGGGCGTTCGATGGATGGCGCCGAGGCCGAGCGATGGGGCTTCTACAACAAGCTATGCGAATCCGATGTCGTGCTCGCGCAGGCGAAGGCGCTGGCGAAATCGCTGGCCGAGGGTCCGACGTTCGGGCATGCCATGACCAAGCGCTGCATTCATCAAGAATGGAGTATGGGCATCGACGACTCCATTGAGGCAGAAGCCCAGGCGCAGGCTATCTGTATGCAAACGAAGGACTATGAGCGCGCGTATGAAGCTTTTGTCGCGAAGACCAGGCCGGTCTTCAAGGGCAACTAACGAAGTCGGCTCTAGAATCGGCTCTGAACGTAGTCGTAGCGTTGCACGACGGCTCCGCGGCGGACAGCGGGTGTTGGTGCGCGCGCGGATAGCGACGCCACAATTCAGCCAAGTGCCGAAACGATTTTCTATCGCTTCGGTTCGCGCCAAGCTCGGCTGTCAGCGGAAGGTCAGCGCCGTGGCCGCTGCTGGCTATCAGCGATTGCAAGCGGCGCAAAATATCGCGGCCGTGGTTCGGTGGGCCCAGGGTCTGATGCCGCGTCTTCCCGTTGACCGAAGTCAAGGGCAGACCATTGTGCGAATGTTATGGATTTTACTAACTCAAATGGCGGGGTGCTTTCGAACTAATACCATTGAAACCGAAAGGCGGGTTAGGGCGATGCTGAGCCATACGGTTGAAATTGACACTTCAGAGCGCCCATCACGCTTGCGCTTCGCGCCGAATTTTAACGTGGCCGTTCCGTTCGTCGATCGGCATATCTCCGAGGGCCGGGGAGCCAAAATAGCGATCCGCACGAGCGAAGGCACGACAACGTACGCCGATCTTGTGGCCAATGTTAATCGTTGCGCGGCCGGTCTTACGCGCCTCGGGCGCCTCGGGCTTGACCGCGGAGACCGTATGTTGATGGTGGTGAAGGACTGTCCCGCGTTCTTCTATCTCTTTTGGGGTGCCATTAAGGCTGGTATCGTTCCGGTTCCGCTCAACACTCTCCTGCGATCAGGCAGTTACGCCTATATGATCGATGACTCGAGCGCGGCCGCGCTTGTCTATTCGCCTGAATTTGCAGATGAAGTACTGTCCGGCATTGCGGGCGCTGCGCGCGCCCCGCAAACGGTGCTTTGCACTGACGGCCCTGAGCCTTCACTCGCCACTCTTCTCGCCAATAACGAGCCGAAATTTGAAGCCGTACCGGCAACAGCCGATGACGATTGCTTCTGGCTCTACTCATCCGGCTCCACCGGACAACCGAAAGCGGCAGTTCATCGCCATCGTGATATGGTCACTACCAGTCAGCGGTTTGGCGTTGAAACGTTGGGCATTCGGGAGGGTGATGTGTTTTACTCCGAGGCCAAACTGTTTTTTGCGTATGGACTTGGTAATAACCTTACGTTTCCACTCTGGGTCGGCGCCACGGCGGTATTGAATGAGCATCGTCCTGGCCCAGCGACGAGCTTCCCACTTATCAAGCAATGTCGGCCGACGCTCTATTTTGGAGTGCCAACCCTTTATGCCGCATACTTGCAGCATTTTTCGAGAGAGAAACCGGATCTCTCCTCGGTCCGACAATGCGTATCTGCTGGCGAGGCGCTTCCCGCAGAAATCCTTCGGCGCTGGCACGAAGAAACCGGCCTTTGGATCCTGGATGGTATCGGTTCGACCGAAGCGCTGCACATTTTCATTTCAAATACGTCCAGGGACATTAGGCCCGGATCAAGCGGCCGTGTCGTCCCCGGATATTCGGCACGCATCCTGGACGAGCACGGCGTTGAGGTCGCCGACGGCGAGAGTGGTCAACTGTTCATTTCCGGCGATTCGACGGCGCGGTGTTACTGGAACAACATTGAGCGAACCGCGACAACAATGGTAAATGGTTGGCTCAATACAGGAGATACTTATCGCCGTGACGCACAGGGCTATTTCTACTACTGCGGCCGCAGCGATGACATGATGAAAGTGGGCGGCATTTGGTGCTCGCCATTCGAGATTGAATCGAAGCTTGTTGAGCATCCGGAGGTCGTCGAGGCGGCAGTTGTAGGCCGGATCGATCAGGAAGGTCTAATTAAGCCGGAGGCTTTCGTCGTACTCAAGGAAGGGCAGGCAGGGAGCGTCACGCTCGCCGCCGAGTTGATGGAATTATGCAAGAACGGTCTTGCTCCCTATAAATATCCTCGCTGGATCAACTTCGTCACTGAATTGCCAAAGACGGCAACCGGGAAAATCCAGCGATTCCTGCTGCGTTCTAAGGTGCAGGGAACGGCCGGCTAGCAACTGCAGATACCAACGAACAATATGCAACAAAGATATCGCGTCGAGACTGCTTCAAGCAGACGACAGCTGTTGGATTGACGGCAGCGACAACTCTGCATTCCGATGCATCTGGCTATCGCTCAGCAGGCCAAGGACAAGATCGGCCTCCTGTTTCCCTATACCGGTACATATTCCGAGCACTCTGTGTTCAGATAAGGCTTCATGTTCGACATGACGTCATCTCTAACTGTCGAGTTATGGACAGCTTGTCGATTTCCGAGCGAAGTGCCTCATCATTCTCGTCCTTCTCGGCTGCAGTGATGAGGGCTCTGAGGTGCGTCGCAGCGGACGGATTGCGGAGATCCTCCGACACGAAAGAGCAGATCGTCTGATATTTGAAACGTCCGCGCTCGTAGGTATCGCCATAACCTTTGACGAGATTGCGCAAATGCGCCAACCCGATCGCAAGCGAAACATCGATGTCGGCCGCTCGGCGGACGATTTCCAGCCATTCCGTCAAAAAACGCGTTTCGCGATCATAGCGTAGCGAGCCGCGCCGGAACGGCTTAAGCAATGCAACACAATAGAGCAACAGAAAGCCGCGCAAGGAGGTCGTCCGCACCATGCGTCCGCGCGACGTCAGCCGTGCCAAGAGGGCTTTGACCGGCTTGCTTCGCAGCACCCACCGCCCGACTGCCGCCGGCATGGTATCCGCGATCTCCTCGACGCGAGGATGCATAAATTCGACAATCTCGATGATCTGGTCGGGTTCAGCGCCGACTTCGACGCGCACGCGGTCGAACCGCGCGCCTCGGATCTTGAGTTCGGCGACCCGTACCGTATCCTCGTAAGTCATTCCCAGAGCGAGCTGTCGCGCGAGCTCGGAGAGGAGCTGCTGCCCGGCGTCTCCCATAGGTTTCGTGAGGTCTATAAACGATCTGAGCCGCTCGACATATTCCCGCGCATAGGAATTGTCCTGATAATCGGCCGTACGTTCGACGCCTGCCATGACCAGCGTCCGTGCTTCACCGCTCCGAATGCCGGGCAAAGGCAGGTCTAACTCGCTGGACGTTCGATCCCGCCGCTCGCTCGACGCGGTGTCCGGATCCACGCGCCCCTCAGCCGCGGCATATGCCGCCGAAAACGCTGCGAGGCTCGCGCCAACACCGACACCATCGCTACGAATTGCGGCTTCATAAGCCTCACGCGCGAACGGAAGCGACTGTGACCCGGCGATTGCACCGAAAAGCGCCGCGCTGATCACACTCTTATTCGCTTCCGCAAGCCTTGCCATATCGAAGCCGGTAAATTTCAGGGCAGCGGTCTTGCAGCCTTCGACGATGGCCTCCGCATCGACGCGACCATCTCCCAGGGCGGTCTTTTCCATCATGGAGTAGACCCGATGCGTCGAAGCCACGAAATGGGTGCGGTCCGGTGTAACCAAACCGCGCTGGATTGCGCGGCCGGCTTCCATCAGTTCCGACGCCACGACCAGATCGATATCGCCCGGCATCGGCATCAGGCCGAGCACCGGCAAGCTTGCCTCGTTCTGGCAAAGCGCTTCTGGGAAACAGTTCGAGATAGTAGATCGTGGCGCCTGTCCGCTGTGCGACACCTGGCACTGACGTCGTTTGGGCGAGATAACCGCCCTGATCTCCGACCCGCACCAGCCAGTCGGCCAGCACTCCGCCACCTTCGCCGCCCATTGCGAGAATCGCGATGTTGATCGGCTTCGCCTTACTCATACAAGGTCTCCGGCCATGTTCGTCTTGGCGAGACGCCGTTGCAAGGCAGAGATCACGGTCCCTCGAAGATAAGCGCGCGCGCGTTCCCATTTTGACGGATTGCTCACGATTGAAGCGCGGTAGAAGGATGGACACAGCACCGCCGCATGCGCAACCTCGCCGCAAAGTCCGCAGCCCACGCAAGACTGAATAACTTTCGTTACCGGTTCCCGCCGCAACGGGTCTGGATTTGGTGCGACCGTCAGCGATGGGCAACCAGAAAGGCGGATACAGGAATGATCGCCCGTACAGGTGTCGGGATCAACGCCGAACCGTTCCCGCACGGTGCGCAGACCGGCATTCAGCCGCTCTTGCAGAAGCGGACGCTCGCGACGCTGTTTGTTTAGCATGCACTCAGAGCGTGCGATGATCACTTTGGGACCTGAGGTCGCAGTCAGCAACGCTTCCTTCAGCGTATCGCGCATCCGCGCCACATCGTAAGTGTTCCGGATCGTGCGGGTCCAGCGCACCCCAACTCCCCGCACCGCGCGCTCGATCGAATTTCTCGTCGCGCGCCAGCGATTGTTTGCTTCCGACGACATGTTGTCCTGACCGCCGGTTGCCGCCGAATATCCGTTGTCGATGATGATCTGGACGCCGTCGTTTTTGTTAAATACGGCGTTACCGACCGAAGAGGCCAACCCGTTGTGCCAGAATCCGCCATCGCCCAAAATTGCGATGGCTCGCTTGCCGCCGGCAGATCCCAGTGCCGACGTTCCCGCGCCGCCGAGACCGTACCCCATAACGGTATTGCCGATGTTAAAAGGCGGCAGCGTCGAGAACAGATGACAACCGATGTCGCAGCTGATGTGGTGATGACCGAGCTCTCGCTCCACGAGCTTGATGGCAGCGAAGATCGGGCGCTCCGGACATCCCGTGCAGAATGACGGCGGACGTCCCTGCACATTCGGTGCAACCGACTGACGCCGCTGCTGCTGTCCGAGCATCGGCCGACGTTGAGTCATGAGCTGGCAAAAGATCGGGGCGATAGGCGTGAAGAAACTTGACGAGCCCTGCCTTTACCACGGCGCCCGTATACTCGCCGGCCATCGGCAGCATGCTTTTTCCTTCGCATCGCGTCTGCACGGCAGCGCGGCGTAGAATTGTGTTGATCGAGTGTTCAATGAATTCCGGCTGGCCCTCCTCGACGAGAAGAATAGCGCGCTTCCCCGCGCAGAACCGAACGACCTCCGTGTCCACCATCGGATATGTGACGTTCAGGACATAGACCGGCACGCGGGTCTCGCCGAAGGCATCGGCGAGGCCCATCGTTTGCAGCGCCCGCATGACGGTGTTGTAGATGCCGCCCTGCACGATAATTCCGATGTCGTCAGCATCACCGTCGAAAACCTCGTTCAACTGGTGGTCTTCGATGAATTTGACGGCTGCGGGCCAACGCTGTTCGACCTTCTCTCTCTCATGCAGATAGCTGGCTGGCGGCAGCACGATGCGATCGGTGTCACGCCGCGGCGAGTTGCGCGCATCCTGCATCGTGAAGGCAGGCCGGACATTATCTTGTGCCGTGAAGCTGCCGTAGACGTGGCAGGCACGGATGCGCAGCTCCAGCATTACCGGCGTGTTCGATGCTTCAGAGAGGTCGAAGCCCATTTCGACGGCCTTGACGATCGAGGGCAAGTTCGGGCGCGGATCGAGCAGCCAGATCTGCGATTTCATCGCAAAGGCATGGCTTCGTTCCTGCATGATCGAGGAGCCTTCGCCGTAATCCTCACCCAGAACGATCAGTGCTCCGCCGGTAACGCCGCTGGAGGACAAATTGGCCAAGGCGTCGGATGCGACATTGGTGCCGACGGGCCCCTTGAACGTAACCGCGCCGCGAAGCGGATAGTTTACCGAGGCCGCGAGTGTCGCAGCGGCCGTCGCCTCATTGGCGCTCATCTCGAAGCGAATGCCGAGCTCGTCCAAAATGTCAGCGGCGTCCGACAATACGTCAACGAGGTGCGAGATCGGCGCTCCCTGATAACCCGCGATGTAGCTGACGCCTGATTGAAGCAGCGCCTTGGTGACGGCCAGAATGCCCTCACCCTTGAACTCTTGCCCGGCCCGCAGCCGCAACAGCTCCACTTCCTTTTTGAACGAGCGTTCCGCCATAACCTCTGCTCCTCGCCGTCGCTATCGGGCGACGCTACATTCCAGGATACGATTCCTGCGCACGCGATTCGTTGAGCAAATCGGCCATGTCGTGGAGAACAATCCCACCAGCCGTTGCTAGTTCATTGAAATTCTCTTCGCTCACGTTGCAAAACCGCGGCAGGGCACGGACGATGTCCCATTCGGGTTGGTGCACGGCCATTCTCCCAGCTGCGAGAAACGTAGAGGGCATTTTGCGCTGAAGGTCCAATTTGTTGCTTGATCGATGTCAAGCGGGAGGCAGCTAAATTTGCCATATCGTGCTGGATCGGACGTTGCCAAGAGCAAGATTGACAGCATCTCGCGGTAGCAAAGGCACAAGGCATGTATCCAACAACACCCCGAACTCCGCGCAGGGCCGCTGTTCTGGCGCTGGTCGCAATCGTATTCGGAGCCGCCACCATCGTTGTCGGCGGAAAAACCCTGTTCGGCGACGTGGAAGCAAGAAGTGCTGCCGGCCACATCGTTCCTTTCGTTCTTTGGTTCAATTTTGTCGCGGGCTTTGCATACGTCATCGCGGGCATCGGGCTGCTCTTGTGGAAACGTTGGGCAGTCCACCTGTCGGCGGCGATAGCTGTTGCGACAATTGCTGTGTTCATTGCGCTCGGAATTCATATTTTTATCGGCCTGGCGTTCGAAGCGAGAACGGTCGGCGCAATGATTATTCGCAGCGCTGTATGGATCACGATTGCAGTATTAGCGGGCCGCGAGCTCAGATG
This sequence comes from uncultured Alphaproteobacteria bacterium, assembly GCA_963735835.1. Taxonomy (GTDB): domain Bacteria; phylum Pseudomonadota; class Alphaproteobacteria; order Rhizobiales; family Xanthobacteraceae; genus Bradyrhizobium. Next base: position 55,588 of record CAVTNA010000071.1, read on the forward strand.
ATTTAGGCCGGGAGGCGGCTTGAATTGCCTATGGTGGCCGGGCAAATCACTGCTTTCGTGACGCTATAGTGCGTGTAGCCACGCTCGCCACGAGACCATTTGAGGGGGATTAATATGACCATTACACCGCTGCCAAAGCGAATCTGGTGGAATGAGCCCATCTCGAGGTCTACCCTGAACGAGCTAATGGGGGGCCGGCTAGTTGCATACGGAGACCTTCTTTGACGTTCGCGCTCGAAACCATTGGACTTGAAAAGCGGTTCGATCAGCTGGCCGTCACTCGCGACCTGTCGCTGCGGATCGAAGCCGGCGCGCGTCACGCGCTGATCGGGCCAAACGGCGCGGGCAAGACCACCGTCATCAATCTGTTGACGGGCGTCCTGCGCCCCAATGCCGGGCGCATCCTGCTCGAAGGCGCCGACATCACGGCACTGCCCGTACACGGGCGCGTGCGGCGAGGATTATCGAGGACCTTTCAGATCAACCAGCTTTACGCGGATCTGACGCCGCTGGAGACGATCGGTCTCGCGGTGTCGGAGCGTCTGGGTCACGGCGGCGACTGGTGGCGAAGATTGGGCACCCGCGCCGATGTCAACGGCGAGATCGCGGAAAATCTCGCGCGGTTTCATCTGCTCGATGTGATGAATGAGCCGACGGCGCAATTGCCCTACGGCAAGCAGCGAATGCTGGAGATCGCGCTCGCCATCGCTACCAAGCCGCGCGTGCTGCTACTGGATGAGCCGGCGGCGGGCGTTCCCGAAAGCGAACGGCACGACATTCTCGCCGCGGTGGCGAGTTTGCCGCGGGACGTCACGGTTCTTTTGATCGAGCACGACATGGATCTGGTGTTCAGTTTCGCCGACCGCATTTCGGTCATGGTTGGCGGTGCGCTGCTGGTCGAGGGAACTCCCGGTGAGGTGGCGCGCGATCCACGCGTCAAAATGGTGTATCTGGGGGAAGCGACGGCAATCTGATCCGCGATAGGAATGAGGCATTCGGCCGAGCCTGCTGGCGAGAAGGATTATGCCCGATGACAGCAACGGGCGTGAAATCGGCTGGGACAAAATGTGTATCGAATGACCTATTCACGTCCCGGCCGGCCCGAAAGCCGGCCGAACTTTCATTCACTTCGCGTATTTGCGGAATTCCGGTTTTCGCTTCTCGTTGAAAGCACGCACGCCTTCCTTCGATTTCCTCCGTCTCATAATAGAGCCTGAGCGCCTGCATGCCGAGTGCTCCGATGCCGGCGATCGAATCGCTATCGGCGTTGAACGAGCGCTTGGCGATTGCCATCGCCGTCGGACTTCGATCCATGATTTCGCGGCACCAGGTCTCGACCTCGGCGTCGAGCTGATCGTCCGGCACCACCTTGTTGACGAGTCCCATTGTGGCTGCCTCGGCCGCGCCGTAACGGCGGCACAGATACCAGATCTCGCGCGCTTTCTTTTCGCCAACGATGCGGGCTAGATAGGCGGTGCCGAAGCCCGGATCGACGGAGCCGACTTTGGGCCAACCTGGCCGAACTGAGCGCTTTCCGCGGCGATCGTCAGGTCGCACAGCGTCGCCAGCACGTTGCCGCCGCCGATGGCGAAGCCGCGCACCTTTGCGATTACCGGCTTCGGCGCCACCCGGATGATGGCATGCAGCGCTTCCATGGGCAGGCCGACAGTGCCACGGCCGTCATAGCCGCCATCATGTGCTGACTGATCGCCGCCGGTGCAAAACGCCCTTGCACCTGCCCCGGTCAGGACGATCACGCCGATCCGCGTATTCCAGGCGGCGCGGTTCAAGGCGTCGATCAGTTCGTCGCAGGTCTTGCCGCGGAACGCATTGAGCTTGTCCGGCCGGTTGATGGTGATTGTCGCGATGCCGTCGCGCTCTTCATACAGTAGGTCTGTGTATGCGCTTGCGCCTGTCATCTTCGGTCTCCTTCGGTTCGAAGTTTGTCCTGGGCAGCGCGCTAGGCGCGCCGCCTGATGTCGTTGTCAGGCGCTTGCTTCTCGCTGCAGTCGAAATTCATCGGTAACATTCCCGATTTCGCGCGACCCGGCTCCGGTTCGATGCGAGCGCGATGGCTCAGCCCGGCGGAGCAACTCTAAAATGATAGAAAAATCGGTCATTGTAGTTGATTTTGATCAAGCAATCCTCGCTTAAGTCGGGGCAGCTTGCACTTGCCGGTCCTCTCATTTTGTTTTCACCGGAAAGTCAGTCAAAGCGCTCGTGATGGAAGTCGCGCGCTGCAACCGTCGTAAATCTAATCGGGGCACATCCATGATGCAGTCACGCCGTTCGACTCGCGCGCCTGAGGAATCAACTTCTACAGCCGGAAGCGGATCGGATGCCGATGTTCGCCGTCTCCAACCGTTGAGTTCCGGACGATCTGTCGATTTCCGCGCGAAGCGCCGCACCACCGCGTCCTTTTCGGCTACAGCAATGAGAGCCCTGAGGTGCGTCAAGGGCGCGCCGCTTGGAAAACGCGATTTCATGGCAAGATGAAATTGAAGGGGTGAAAGAGCAGCCTTTAGCCACGCCATTGTCGTCAAAAGGAGGCAGCGCGTCGAGCGCCACGATCTCAAGAGTTTCGTCTTCTGTCGTTAGCCCTGCTGGGAAGCCGAGCGGGTGAGAACGGTCGTGGGGATGCAGTCTGACAAGATTGTTATAACGTTCTTTTGGAGACGAACGTACCATCGAGTCCTCAAACGTCATGACGGGTCACCGCGTGCTGCTCGCCGAGATAGGCGCGCTTGACCTCCTCATTCTGGCGGATCTCCCCGGGCTTGACCGGAAGCGATGATGCGCCCGTAGACCAGCACGCTGATGCGGTCGGCCAGCGCGAACACGGCGTCCATGTCATGCTCGACCAGCACGATGGAGACTTCCCGCCGCAAATCCTGCAGCAGCTTCACCATGCGCGCCGATTCCGTGATGCCAAGTCCCGCCATCGGCTCGTCGAGCAGCAGCAATTGCGGCCTGGTGGCGAGCGCGACGGCCAGTTCGAGTTCGCGCTGCTCGCCATGGCTCAACCGGGAAACGACGACGTCGCCGCGATGTCCGAGCCCGACCCGATCCATCGCAGACTGCGCTGCCTTGCGGAGATGGGTTACCTTGCGGGCGTTACCCCAGAAGTGGAAGGAGTGACCGTCATGCGCCTGCGCCGCCAGCGCGACGTTGTCCAGCGCGGTGAAGTCCGATAGCAGCGAGGTGATCTGAAACGTGCGCGCCAGTCCGAGCGCGCTGCGGCGCCAGGCCGGCATGCGGGTGATGTCCTTGCCAGCAAGATGGATAGTACCGGAGTGCGGAAGCAGTTGCCCGGTCAACTGGCTGATCAGCGTGGTCTTGCCGGCGCCGTTCGGTCCGATGATCGCGTGCAATTCGCCGCGCGCAACGTCAAGCGAGACGTTATCGGTTGCGACGATGCCGTCAAACCGCCGCACAAGGTTTTCAACGCGGAGCAAGGGTTCAGCCACGCAGCCTCCCCAGAAGTCCCACAATGCCGCCGCGCGCGAACAACACGACCAGCAGTCCCATGATCAGCGTCCAATATTCCGTGACCTGGGACAGGAATTCTTCCGGCGCCAGATAAACACGATGCGCTTGATAAGTATATCCGCTTATGATCGTTCCACTGGGAACAACTTCTTACCAAGACGCTCAAGATACTTTCGCAGACCATTGATCTTGTCGAGGCTCAGGATTAATCGATCTCTGGAGGCGAGACAAGGATCGGCAAGGTAACGTGCTGTTTCGCCTGCCAAAGCGATATCTAGCGTGAGGCCACAGGACGGACTTCCAAATTCCCCTCCATGCGTCTCGCGGGGGTCTGGCTCGAACTTGGCTTTATTGTGAGATTGCGATTTACAATCGGGGAGTAACTTATTGACCCCATTAGGTCTCAAAACCCCAAAATTTACCGTCAAGCTTTTGAGATGCCATCGTAAGCACTAGACTCTTAATCAGCAGCTTATCGGCCCTATCGATCGAGGGCTCAATATGGTTTTCCCATTTTGGCGACGCACGCAATTTCTTGGCATCCGGTGACGGAGGCGGACATGCCAGAGATGGAAGGCCCCCCGGGGGGCCTCGTATCTCTGGCGGTTGAGGGCGCTCGTTTAATAAATCATGACTTCGCCATGCGTTCGCGTGCCGCCTTGAAGCCGGATACGAAACGCGCCAACGTGTCGGACGTCACCCCGCGCGGCAACATAACTTCGATCAGAGAAAATTGCCCGCGCCGCGCGACGGCACGATCGAGGGCGGCGGCGAGCTCCCGTCGCGTCGTTGCCCGCTCGCCGGTGCCGCCGAGCGAATGCGAAGATGTCGGCGAAATGCCAGTCGTCGAGATCGTTGAAACGCGATTCAGGCTCAAACACGCGCAGCATTTCCCAGCTGCAATTGTTGAAAAGCACGACGATCGGATCGAGACCGTAGCGTCGGCAATTGCCGAGTTCCCAACCAGTCATCTGGAACGCGCCGTCACCCACCAGCACCAGCGGACGAAGGCCGGTCGCCGCCACGCCGATGCCGGCCGGCACCCCGAAGCCCATTCCGGCATAGTAACCCGGCGCCGCCAGCGCCGTGTTGTCGATCTCCATTGCGGTGAACAGGCAATCACCGATATCGGCGGTCATCGGCATCTTGCCGTGGCGGTCGAACAGGTCGTTGATCGCGGCGGCTATATCCGACGGCGCGATTGGCTGATCGTCGGCGGGGAGCCCTCGTCGGTAAACAATCCCTTGCCCTGCCTTGGTTTGCCCTGGCGCTCGATGCTTGGCGCGGACATCGAGAGCGGCAATCAGATTGGTCAGCGGCAAGTCACGGTAGATGTGATGGCCTACCTGTACCTCGCGGCCAGCCGCTAAAATGGTACGACGCGGGTCTGGCGCGCGGTTCGACAGTGCAAAATTGGTGTCGGACAGGATTACTCCGAACAAAAGAACGAGGTCCGCGTTCTCGACCAACTGGGTCACCGCAGGATCGCCGGCCGCGCCGAGGTAGGTTCCGGCGAAGACGTCGCCCGCCGTTTCTAGTAGACCCCGTCCCATGAAGGTCGTGACCACCGGCAAGCCCAGCTTGCGCGCCAGCGCCGCGACGTGCTCCTCGATCCCGTAGCGACGAATTTCCACGTCGACCATGAGGACTGGCGATGAGGCGTTGGCGATGCGGGCAAGGACTTCCTCTGCACATTCGGCAAGCGCCCCCGGGTCGGCGGCGCGTTGAGGGAGCCGCGGCACCGGCTCGACCCGCGCGTTCACCATGTCGCGTGGAAACTCGATATAGACCGGCAATGACAATCTCCAGTGCGCTGCGCAAGACCCGCGCGATTTCGGTTGGGGCGGCCGCCGCATCCGTGAGCACTGCCTGATCGCAAGTGAATTCCTTGAACACGGCAAGCTGGGTATCGACGGTGCGCACTTGGTGATGCAGCAAGTATCCGCTGGCGCGCTCGCGAGCGCCTGGTGTGCCCGCTATCACCACAACCGGCGAGCGTTCCGCATAGGCGCAGGCGACCGAGTTCACCAGGTTGAAGGCTCCGGCTCCGTAGGTAACCACCGCTACGCCGATGCCACCGTGGTAGCGCGCCGCCGCGTCAGCGGCAAAGCCTACCGCAGGTTCGTGGCTCAACGTGAAAATAAGGAAGAACTCACCCTTTCCTCGATGATCTTGAAGAATGGCAGCACGAAATCACCCGGGATGCCAAAAATCTCCCGGGCGCCGTGGTCCTTGAGGCCTTCAAGCAAAGCGTTCGCGAGCGTGGGCATACATGATCCTGAACGATATTCCCTAGATGACACCCTGAACTGAAATGAGGGGGCGGGACGGAAGACGTCCGAAAATGACGCGGGCGGAGTAGCATGGCTAAAAGACCTTGAGGCAAGCGTCGGGATAAGTATGCCAGATAATCTTGCAAATCGAACCATGGTACTAATCGGATAGGTAATGCCATTTATCTAAATTTGATCGGGCGCAACGGCCGCTTCTGGCGCAAAGCGGTCGTTCATAGGCGACCGGCATCGCTTGAACTAATAAGGCATGAGTAGAGAGCTTATCAGCTCTGAATCAGGCTTGGGATGGCGCTTGGCCGTCACTGCAGTTCGCGGTATTAGCTCGCACAACGGGGGCTATGGAGTGGCCGCAGACGGGCAGACCTTGCTCGGACGTCGGACCGTGTGCGATTTCGATACCTAAGCGACATCAATTGACTTGACGCGCTTGATTTCTCCAAAACGGTTCGCGCAATGCGGCTTTGTCGACCTTGTTGACGCTTGATTGCGGCAACGGTTCGGTGCGAACGTCAATGCTGCGTGGGCATTTGTAGCCGGCAATCAGTGTTCGACAGTGCATGACGATTGATTCGGTGCTTAGATTGGCCACGCCAGCCCGCGGAACGATAATCGCATGCACGGCTTCGCCCCAGCGCTGGTCGGGGATCCCAATGACGGCGCATTGGGCGACGTCAGGGTGCGAACAGATCGCGTTCTCAACCTCGATGGAATAGACGTTCTCACCTCCGCTGATAATCATGTCCTTGATGCGGTCGGCGACGAACAGGAACCCATCGTCGTCAAAATATCCGGAATCACCGGTGTGCATCCAGCCGCCGCGCAGTGTTAGCGCCGTGAGTTCAGGTTTGCGCCAATAGCCCTTCATCACGATCGGCCCGCGCACGACAATCTCTCCGACTTCGCCACGCGGCAATTCGTTATCGTAGGCATCGACGATGCGCACCTCCGCGGAATAAACCGGTCGCCCGGCGGAGCGCAGCCGCCCGGGCGGCGCATTCAGCTTATGATGTTTGGCGCCAAGCATCGTCGCAACGGGCGACAGCTCCGTCATCCCATAGGACTGAGCGAAACGTACATGTGGCAGGCGCCGAAAGCATTCCTGCAATACCGACTCGGGCATCGGCGAGGCGCCATAGGTAATCAATCGCAGGCTGGAAAGATCGTAAGTGTGAAGATCGGGGAGTTGCAGCAACATCGCGAGCATTGTCGGGACGAAGGTCGCGACCGTGACCTTCTCTCGCGCAATCGTCGACAACGCCTGCTCCGGCGTGAACCGGGAGATGACGACATGCTTGCCGCCAGCGACGGCTGTGGCGTAGACGCGCCCGCCGGCGCCGAGGTGGAAAAGCGGCCCGGAGTGCAGATGCACCAGGCTGTCGTCGAGACCGAGATGCGCGATCGTTGCCATCGCGTTAGCCCACAGATTGCCGTGGCTGAGCATCACTCCCTTGGAACGGCCGGTGGTTCCGCCGGTATAGAATAGACAGGCGATGTCGTCTTCCCGGCGCATCGCATCCGGCGCCGGTTTCACCGCATGAAGTGCATCCTCATAGCTGATGGATCGAACGCTGTGGCAGGGTGCATCAGCTTTCCCGGCAACTATCAGCGCCTTGATTGAATGCACGCTTTTTGCCAGTTCCTCCCCGATATCGACGCGCGAGCCATCGACGATGAGCACGAGCGGTTCGGCGTCCTTGACCTGCTCGATCATTTCGGCGAGAACAAATCGCGAATTAACGGGGACGACGATCCCACCACCCCAGAGAACGCCAAAATAGAATTCGATGTACCGTTGGCCGTTTGGCGCCAGCATGGCCACTCGGTCGCCGTCCTGCATGCCCAGGTTGAGCAGTGCCGCCGCGAGACGGGCAACGCGATCAACCATTTCGCGGCGGGTCAATCGCGCCTCATCGCTCACCAGCGCCTCCGCGTCGGCATCTAGCGCTAGCGATCGCCGCAATCCCATCGTCAAAGTCATCGACCCAAACCCTTTTGTGCCAACGCCCATGTTGCAGGGAAATTCCACACCGGCGCGAAATCTAATTTCATTTCATGGCGCATGTCGATATCCTGACCGGAACCATCGAGCGTAAAACAATCCGGGAGAAAACGTGAACGCGTTAATCGTCGAACGCCGGGATGACATCGCCCTGCTGCGGCTCAACCAGCCCGAAACCATGAATGCCCTCAGCCCTGCGATCAAGCAGGGCCTTGAGACATCGGTTCCGCAACTCATGGGGGACAGCGCGGTTCGTTGCATCGTCATTACCGGGACCGACAAGGCGTTTTGTGCAGGAGGTGATATCTCCAACATGGCAGATCGCAGCGCTCCATCCGTGCGCGAGCGCATGCATCCAAGCCATGGGTGGGTAAAGCTGCTTCTGTCGGGTGAAAAGCCGGTTGTTGCTGCTGTCAATGGCGCTGCTGCGGGCGCGGGCTTTTCGCTCGCCATGATGTGCGATTTTGTGGTGCTTGCAGACAACGCATATTTCAAGGCTGGTTTCCCTGGCCTCGGCGCCGCTCCGGATCTGGGTCTGGCGCTCACACTGCCCCGCGCTATCGGAATGCTTCGCGCAAAGGACATTCTGATGACGAACCGGCGCGTCAGCGCCGAGGAAGCGGTAACGCTGGGAATGGCTACGCGCGTCGTTCCTGCGGCTGCCTTGCTCGATGAAGCGCTCACGCTGGCGCAGTTGCTGGCGGCAGGCCCTGCGACGTCGCTGGGGTTGACCAAGCATCTGCTTAATCAGGCCTATGGTCCGATCGACGACTTCCTTTCCCACGAAGCGATGACACAGGCGATCGCCTTTGGTAGCGAAGAATTTAGCGAAGGTGTCGCAGCGTTTCTTGGCAAGCGGAAACCGCAATTCCGGCGCGGCGGAAAGTGATCTCAAATGGGCGGAATAGCCTTCAAACTTCCCGAGGATGTGATGGATGTATGCGAAGGCGTTCTACGCTTCGTTGAGACGCAGGTCGCTCCGCGAATTGAACGGAATCGCGCGCTGCTCGAGGATCAACGGCGCCTGTATGACGAAGACGGCCGATACTCGTCCGATGCGCGCAAGCTTATTCAACAGATCAGGATGCTCTCAGCGGAAGCGGGCTTTTATGCCATGTGCGCGCCGGCGGAAATCGGTGGAGGCGACCTCGGACACCTGACTTACTATGTGGCATGGGAGGCGATATATCGTCGGCTCGGCGGACAGGGCGTCATTATTCCTTGGGTCATTGCTCACTGGGCTTTTGGCCCCAGCCGGCTGCTGACGCAGGTCACGAAGGAGGCCCGCGAGCGATGTCTTGCCGGAATGATGACTGGCAAAACATCGATGTGCTTTGGTCTTTCCGAGCCCGGCGCGGGCTCGGATGCCAGCATGATCAAGACGCGCGCAATCAAAACCGATACCGGCTGGAAGATCTCGGGCCGGAAGCTCTGGACGACGAACGCTCCGACCGCCGAGTGGTGCATCGTTTTCGCCATCACCGATGCCGAGAAGGCCGCGCGTAAAGCCGGGGGCATCAGCGCGTTTCTTATTCCGACTGACACAAAGGGTTTTTCTGTAGAGAGCGTGGTTCGCCTGTTCGGTCATGCCGGAGGACACGAGGGCGCGCTAGTGTTGGAGGATGTTGAAGTGCAGCCCTGGCAACTCGTGGGCGAACTTGATCAGGGATTCAAGATCGCGTTATATGGAGTGTCGCTCGGTCGTGTCTACAATTCCGCGCGGGCGGTCGGGCAGGGACGATGGGCGCTCGAGATGGCGCTCGACTATTCGAAGCAGCGCGAGGCGTTCGGCGCGAAGATCGCCGAATACCAAGCCGTATCGTTCCCGCTCGCGGAGGCGGCGACCGAACTTCACGCCGCCCATCTGATGGGGTTGAACGCGGCGATGCTGCTCGACAGTGGCGATAAGGCACTGAAAGAGCTCTCGATGGCTAAATCCTATTCGGTACGGGCCGGATTTCGTGCGGTGGACCGCGCCATCCAGACCCATGGCGGTATGGGCCTGACCAATGAACTCGGTCTCGTTCATGCGTGGCAGGACCTCCGGATCGTCAATATAGCGGACGGCACCAATGAAATCCTGGCACGAATGATTTCGCAGCGGCTGCTGGCTGGCGATATCGATCTGTAATGCCGGTACATTTTCTTCGGCTGTTTTATAGTGCCATGCCGGAGCCGAAACTGCGCGGCCTGAGCTCTTTAGGTCAAAGATCAGGGTTGATTTCCGTGCTCGGGCGCGCTCATTAAACGTTGGTTCTACTCATGAAAAATAACACCAGGGAGATTGGGATGACCTTAACTCGCCGCACATTTGGAATTGGGGCATCTGGGCTGGTATTGGGATCAATCGCCGCTCCTTTCGTTAGCAGGGCAGGCGCCGCGGGACCGGTCGTCCGTATCGGCGTAGTCAATTCGATGAGCGGCAGCCTTGCGGCGTACGCACAGGAAGGCCAGCCGGCGTTCGAATACATCGTCAACAAGATCAACGCGGAAGGTGGCATCAAGAGCAAGGGCGGCGCGAAGATTGAATTGGTGCTGGCCGATGACACCAGCCAGCCGGCCCGCACCGCAGCCGAAGCGCGCCGACTGATTACCGAGGAGAAAGTCCAGTTGCTGACCGGGACCATCCTCAGCGCCCAGATGCTGGCTCTGACCCCGGTGCTGGACGAGCTCAAGGTCCCGACGCTTTCAATTTGGGCGGGCGGCGCGCACTCGGACTACATGTTCACGCTGGGATATCCCTACGATCGCGGCTACGCGCAAACGATGCATGATTTCGTCGTTTGGCTGCGCGACGATAGCAAGTTCAATATCAAGACCGCCGTAATGGGCTATTCGAATTACGAAGCTGGCCAGCAGGTCAACAAGTTTCTGACGGAAAAGCTCAAGGCCAGCGGCATCGAAATTATTGGCGAAGCACCGCTCGACATCCGCGCGCAGGATCAAACCTCGGCGATGATCCGTATTCGTTCGCTCAAGCCCGATATCGTCGTCGGGCTGGTGACACCGCGCGATGGCATTCTGCTGCATCAGGCGCGCTACAATCTCAACTATCACGGCAGCATCTTCTGCGGCGGCACCGGCGGCTATTCGGATCTGTCGCTGTGGAAAGATTTAGGGCCGGAAATCGGTAAGGCCGTGCTGACCAACAATCTGTTCGGCATGACCGGCTTCAGCCCCGGGGCCAAAGATCGATTCGATGCAGAAGATCATCACCGAATTGCGCGATGTCGCAAAACTGGAGCGGATCGGGCAAGGCGCCATTCAATATGCGCAGGCTGGAAGGGTCTTGCAGCAGGTGCTGGAAACCTCCGCGTCGCTCCAGGGCGATGCGCTGCTCGACGCCTTCAAGAAGGTGAATATTCCCTTCGGCGATCCGAATCTCTATGTGGCAAAGCCGAAAGGGCTTCAATTCGCCGATGACCGTCTGCTCAAGGACGGATCCGCGATGTTTATTCAATGGACGCCCGAGCAAACTCAACAGGTCGTTTTTCCGAAAGAGTTCGCTCAGACCGCTCCTCGGCCGCGCGCCTGAGAATGTTCGATGGCATTTCTTGAGATCGCCGGCGTCACCAAGCGTTTTGGCGGGCTGATCGCACTGAATTCGATCAGCTTCTCGGTTGCCAAGGGCGAGATCGTGGGGATTATCGGCCCGAACGGCGCCGGGAAGACCACCCTGTTCGGGGTGATTTCCGGCTTCGTGCTTCCGAGCGAAGGCAACGTCCACTTCGACGGAACCGGCTATCGTCGGCGTCTCGCCTGATCGGCTGGTGCGCCACGGCCTGATCCGCAGCTTCCAGATCGTTCAGACCTTTGCCGACATGACGACACTTGATGTTGTGACCACCGCAGCGTTGACGCGCCGGCCAATTCGCGAGGCTATCGACTATGCCGCGCATGTTCTCGATCGCGTCGGTCTCGTCGGCAAGGAGTTCATGACACCAGTGACGCTGTCGCTCCAGGACAAGAAGCTCCTTGAGCTTGCCAAATGCGTAGCCACCGACCCGCGCTGCATCCTGCTCGACGAGGTGATGGCCGGACTCGACCATGGCGGAGACTGAAGCACCTCTCGCCATCATCCGGGATCTCAACAACCAGGGTGTCACTATCGTCATGGTGGAGCACGTCATGCCGGTGATCATGCGGCTGGCGACCCGCATCGTCGTCATCAATTTCGGTGAAAAGATCGCGGAAGCGACCCCGGAGGAGGTCGTCAAGGATCAAAAAGTCATAGATGCCTATTTCGGGGAACACCTCGATGCTTGAGATCGAGAACCTGGTGGCGGGTTACGGCGGCGTGGCGGTGTTGCGCCAGATTTCGATCAGGCTTCGCGCGGGCGAAATTGTCGGCCTGCTCGGCGCCAACAACGCCGGCAAGACGACGTTGATCAACGCCCTGTCGGGAATGGTCGCGCCGATGTCTGGTCGCATACTGTTCGAGGGGCAGGACGTCACGCGGCTTACACCACGGCAAAGGGTTGAACTCGGCATCGTGCAGGTGCCTGAAGGCCGCTTGGTATTTCCCGAAATGAGCGTGCGGGAAAATCTGCAACTCGGCGGCATCAATGCGAGGGCGAAGCCGCATCGGCCGCGCCAGATGGAGGTGGTCCTCGACCTGTTTCCGCGGCTAAAGGAGCGGCTGTCGCAGGATGCCGGCACGTTATCCGGCGGCGAGCAGCAGATGCTCGCCATCGGCCGCGGGCTCATGGGCGAGGCAAAACTGCTGATGCTAGACGAGCCGTCGCTCGGTCTGTCGCCGCTGTTCGTTAAGTTCATTTTCGACATTCTCGACCGGCTGCATGCCAACGGCCTGACGATTCTGCTGGTGGAGCAGAATCTGACACTGACCCTTCGTCATGCCCAGCGGTGCTACGTGCTGGAGCGCGGGCAGGTCGCGATCGAAGGCCCCTCGGATATCATCAAGGACGATCCGCGGACCCGAAGCGCCTATCTCGGACTTTGAGCGGAGATTGATGTGACAGAACTTCTGCAGGCGATGGCGCAGGGGATCCTGATCGGAAGCACCTACGGGCTGCTCGCGCTCGGCATGGGTCTCGTCTACGGCGTCAGCGGCGTGGTCAACTTTTCCCACGGCGATTTCATCTCGCTCGGGATGTTCATGTGTCTGGCGCTCTATTCCGCGCTGTCGCTCGATCCCTACGTGTCCGTCGATCATCACAGTGCCGGTGATGACGGCGCTCGGCGCCCTTGTTTACCGGTTCCTGATCCGGCCGATTGTCGGCCATCAGTTCCTGATGATCGTCCAGTTGACACTTGGACTGAGCCTCGTCCTGCAGAACGGCATCTTGATGGCGTTCGGCGGCCAGCCGGCCCGCACGCCGTCGGTTGTCGAGTCGAAGCTGATAATTCTCGGAGACGTGGTGCTGCGGGTGCCACACTTGATCGCCTTCGGTGTGTCTTTTGCCCTGGCGATAGGCCTGTTTATAATGTTGCGATCGACTGATTTCGGACGCTCGATCCGTGCCGTGCATCAGAATGCCCATGCGGCGGCGTTGATGGGAATCGACGTAGGCCGCGTTCAGGTGCTGACCTTCGCGCTCGGCATTGGCATTCTCGCGATTGCTGCAGCCCTGCTGCTGCCGGGAACGCCGATCCAGCCGACACAGGGACTGCGCTACACTGTGATCACGCTGCTTGTAGTTGTGCTCGGAGGCATGACGAATTTCGTCGGAATCATGTTGGGCGGCCTGACTATCGGCATCTCCGAAGCATTCGGGACCATCTATTTGTCGGACACGCTGGGGTCGCTGGTGCCGTATGTGATCTTCGTGCTGATCATGCTGTTCCGGCCGCAAGGCCTCACCTGGAGTTCTTCGCGATGAGGGAGGAATTCTACAAAACCCTGTCGTCGCCGGTCTGGTGGGGCGTGCTCGCGCTCGCGGCCCTGCTACCGCTTGTCCTGTCGAGCTACTATCTTCATATCGTCATCCTGTCGCTGGTGTATGTGGCGCTGGCCTCGTCCTGGAATATCGTCGGGGGCATGGCCGGGCAGATATCGCTCGCGCATAGCCTTTTCATCGGTATCGGCGCCATGCTGTCCAGCGCCCTGCTGCTCAAGCTTGGCATCAACATGTGGCTGGGGCTGCTGATCTCGGCCGCCATTTCAGCCGTGTTGGGCGCTGTCATTGCGTGGATTGATTTTCGCTTTCGCCTCGGGCACCTGTCCTTCGTCCTCATTACGCTAGCATTTGCGGAAATGGGCGGTATCATCGTCGAAGGTTGGGACTTTCTGGGCGGAGCGTCAGGCCTGATGCTGCCGCGCGATACCGGGAATTTTTTGGCTTTTCAATTCGGCGGAGGGCACGGCGCGTACTGGGTCATGCTGGCGCTTGCCGCGATCTGCGTCCTGATCAACGTCGCAATTCTGAACGCACCGCTCGGCTATTATCTGCGTACCATCCGTGACAACGAAAAAGCCGCACAGGCGATCGGGGTCGACATTCTTCGTTACAAGATCACCGCCATGGTCATTTCGGCGGCGCTGGCCTCGGTCGTCGGCACTGCTTACGTTCGTTATATGACCTTTGCCGATCCCTATCTCCTGATTTCACCTGTTATTACGATCGAGGTCGTATTGTTTGCCACTGTTGGCGGGCTCGGTCGGGCTTATGGGCCGGCTCTCGGCGCGCTGTTGCTAGTGCCTCTTGGTGAGATCCTTCGCGGAAAGCTCGGCAGCACGTTGCCCGGCCTGCACTACTTTATTTATGGTGTTGTAGTGATCGCAGTCATTCTGCTGACCCCACGAGGGCTACTTTCGTGTTTTGAACTGATGTGGTCACATTGGCAGCGTCGGTAGCTTCTCAGCGATTGATCAACCATATCTAGAAATGCCTAGCTCTGCGCCAGCAGATGGCCGCTTGTGGCGCAAAGCGGCCGTTCGCCGGAACGTCGACGCCGACAAATCTGGTGAAGATTAGCATCGAGCAACTAGCAATTCACGAATCCGGAAGCAGATCGGAACATGAAACGCGACGCAGCGGCACCGCTACGCGCTCCTCGCCGCGCAGAAGATCCGGTCCGCTGATCATTGGCGATGAAGGCCTGGATCATCACCCGCTACGATCACGTCAAGCGCGTCGCGGGCTCTTCGGATTTTGAGGTTTTCGGTACACACAGGCGTAGCATGCGCTGCACACTTCTTTTCCGGGCCATTTGCGCTGCATCAAGGAATGTCTGAAAAATCGAGGTCAAGTAGATAGCCGATAATATTGCGTCAGAAGAAAAAAACGGGGAGCACCGGATGGCGGAGATCAGCGGCGGCGAGGTCATTGCCCGGATGCTGCAGGCGGAGGGCGTCGACAAGGTCTTCGGCATCATCGACGGCACCTATTTCGGCTTCTATTCGGCGCTGCACCAATTCGGCATCAAGATCGTCACGCCGCGGCATGAGACTTCGGCCGCGCGTATGGCCGGCGCATACGCGCGTCTCACTGGCAAGCTCGCGTCTGCATGGCCAGCAACGGTCCCGGCGTAGCCAACATCCTGCCCGGCCTGGTGGTCGAGCAGGGCGAGGGCAATCGCGTGCTGGCCATCACCAGCGCGCGCCGGCCGAGCATCATGTATCCCGATCGCGGCGGAACCTATCAGTGCTTCGATCAGGTCGGCGTCATCGGCAAGATTGCCAAGTCGAGCGAAGCGGTCTCGTCGTTCGAGCGCATCCCGGAATTTGATGCGCAAGGCGCTGCGCAAGAGTTACGAAGGCCGGGCCGGGGGTGGTGCATCTCGACGTTCCCGAAAACATCATGAACGGCAAGTTCAAGGCGTCGTCTGCTGTCTGGGCGCCGCACCAGTACCGCCAGACCGATCCGCTGACGCCGACGGTCGAGGAGGTCGCGCGCGCGGCCGGGATGCTGGTCGCGGCCGAGGCGCCGATGATCCACACCGGAAGCGTCCCGGCGAGTGTGACGAGTATCGGCGATGGGGCATTTCAGGGTTGCACCAATCTCGCCAGCGTTACTATTCTTTCACCTACTCCACCGGCCGTTCGATACTCGGGAACACCGTGGCCTGGGGGAGCCCTGAGCTACAATTTTGATTCCTGTGCACCAGTCTCCGGATTCACGTTCCTATGGGAAGCCTTGAAAGCTATAAAGCTGCGAACGGGTGGAGCGAATACGCGTCGCAAATAGTTTCGCCATAAGTTTGAACCTGAGCTCGGTGGGCGGTTGGGGGTAGCTAATACGACAAATCGTCTTTATTGACGAATTACTTGACTTTTTGTCTTTTATTCGCCATATTTGACGTATTGTGAGAATACAAAGCTCGCTTCGGACACCGCAATCATGAGCGAGCTGGGCGCAAGAATGGCCAGGATCCGGCTGGAGATGAACCTCACCCAGGCACAGCTGGCTCAGCAGGCCGGCGTGTCCAAACGCACGGTGGAAAGACTGGAGTCCGGCGGAGTGGGAACACAGCTGTCCGGCTTCATCCGGGTGTGCCGGGTGCTCGACCTCGTAGACAGATTCGACACGCTGATACCAGAACCCCTGCCCAGCCCGGTGGCGCAGCTGAAGCTCAAAGGACGAACCCGCAGGCGCGCCTCGGCCCCCCGCATCGCCAGACCATCGCCTGGAAAATGGAAATGGGCTGAGACTCGGGCGACGCGCGGGGCTGAGAGCGAATGGAAGGGATGACAGCGGTGACCCTGGCCAAGGTGAGGCTCTGGGGACGGACCATCGGTGCGGTCTCGCTGGAGGATGACGCCAGGATTCGCGGCCTTTCAGTACGACCCGGCATTTGCGCGGAGCGGAATCCAGGTCTCCCCATCACCCTGCCTCTCTCCGACCGGGTCTACGTTTTTCCCGACCTGCCGCAGAGGACCTTTCACGGTCTGCCGGGCCTCCTGGCAGACTCCCTGCCGGACAGGTTCGGAGATGCGCTGATCGACGCCTGGCTTGCCACCCAGGGCAGAACGCCCGAGAGCTTCAACGCCGGTGGAAAGGCTCTGCTACACGGGAACGCGCGGCATGGGAGCGCTGGAGTACCTGCCGGCCACGGGTCCCCGGCCGCAGCGCGCCCGGATGATCCAGATCGAGGCCCTGGTCGAGCTGGCCTCCGAGGTGCTGAGTCAACGCGGGAATATCAAAGGAGCACTTTCTCGAGCGATCGGCGGAAGAAGGCCCTGCAGGACATCCTCCGGGTCGGCACCTCGGCGGGCGGCGCACGGGCCAAGGCTGTCATTGCGTGGAACCCTGACACGGACGAGGTCCGTTCCGGCCAGATTGCCGCGGGTGCGGGTTTCGAGTACTGGCTGTTGAAGTTCGACGGCGTCTCCGGAAACAGGGACAAGGAGCTCGAGGATCCCAAGGGCTACGGCGCCATCGAGTACGCCTATTCTCTCATGGCAAAGGCAGCGGGCGTGCAGATGAGCGACTGCCGCCTGCTGGAAGAAAACGGCCGGCGTCATTTCATGAGCCGCCGGTTCGACCGGCTGCACGGGCGGGGAGAAGATCCACATGCAGTCCCTGTGCGCCCTTGCCCACTTCGACTTCAACCAGGCGGGAGCATACGCGTACGAGCAGGCCCTGCTCGTCATCCGCCGGTTGAGCCTGCCCATGGAAGCGGTGGAGGAGCAGTTCCGGCGGATGGCATTCAACATCGTGGCCCGCAACCAGGACGATCATGCCAAGAACATCGCCTTCCTCATGGACAAGGAGGGGCGATGGTCCCTCGCGCCTGCCTTCGACGTGACCTACAGCTTCAATCCGGACGGCGACTGGACCGCCACCCACCAGATGACGATGAACGGCAAGCGGGACGGCTTCACGCGGGAAGATTTTCGCGCCTGCGCAAAGAGCGCCTCGATGAAACGGGGCCGCGCCGAGTCCATCGTGGAGGAGGTACGCGCCGCGGTGAAGAGGTGGCCGGAGTTCGCGGAGCAGGCGCAGGTTTCGGAGGACGCGCGCATCGCCATACGGCGCGCGCACAGGCTGGAGCTCGCGGCACGGTAGCCCGCCGAACAGCGCCTCAGTACCTTTGGCTCATGAGCACACCAATCCTTGTCGTGGGGGCAACAGGTTTTCTCGGGCAGCAAGGTCGTCCGCGCGCTTGTTGCGCGCGGCAAGTCCGTGACGGGCGCTTGTCCGCGACGGTACTGACCAGGTCCGCTGCGTGAGCTGGGCGTCGAGATTGTTCGCGGGAACATGCTGGACCCGCCGTCCCTGGACCGGGCGCTGGAAGGCGCGGCAGCCCTTGTGACAACCGCCATAGGCTACAGCGCGCGCAAGCCCGGGGACACCCTTGCGAGCGTCGATGGTCTTGGAAACAGGAATCTCATCGACGCGGCACGCCGGGCGAAACTCGGACGTTTCGTTCTGACCAGCATCCTGACCTGCGAGCTGGCCCGCGACGTGCCCCATTTCTGGCAGAAGAAGCTTACCGAGGACTACCTGGAGGCAAGCGGGGTTCCCTTCGTATCCCTGCGTCCAGGCGCGTTTCTCAACGCAATGTGGTGGGCGAGAAATCTGAAGAAAGGGACCATGCCTGCGATGGGCTCCCCGACCGTGCGTTCGACCTCCATCCATCCGGATGACGTCGCGCGATGCCTTGCGCTGGCGGTTGATGAGCCCCGCGCACTGGGCAGGCGCATCGACCTGGGCATGGACAGGCCGTTTCCGCGGCCGACATGGCCGAGACGTGCACGAAGCTCCTTGGCCGCCCGATCAAGGTCCAGACCTGCCGATCGGCCTGATCTTCGGCGTGATCAGGCTCTTCAACCGAAGGATGCGGGACATCGGCGCGATGATCAGATACTTCCTGAAGGGCACCTACGTTGCTGATACCACGGTACAGGCAGAGCTGTTCGGTCCCGTGCCTGCGTTCGAAGACTCCCTTCGGCGCGCGTTGAAAGATGGAGGGCTTCTGGAGGCGTAAGGCACGGAGCCATCAGCCCTCAGCCTGCGGAGCCTGTTCGGTCGGATCGACCGTGACAATTTCCTCCTCCTCCAGTCGAATTCTCGGCGGGAAGATTTTGTACAACACGGGAGTCACGAAACGCGCGGCGATGGTTGAGCTCACAATGCCTCCGACAAGCACCATGGAGAGGGGCGAATAGAGGGGATTGTACTCGATGATAAGCGGGATCAAGCCGCCGATTGCCGTGAGGGAAGTGAGGAGTATCGGCAGGAACCGCATCTTGCCTGCTTCGCGGACAGCCTCCGTGAGCCCCATGCCGCGAGACCGCAGAAGGTTGGCAAAGTCCACGAGAAGCAGCGAGTTCTTGATCTCTATGCCGGTGAGCGCGACAAGCCCGATGGTGGCGGTGAACGAGAAGGTTTCGTGAAAAGCCAGGAGCATCAGGAGCGCGCCGATCAGGCCCATGGGAACGATCGACAACACGATGAGGATGCCCCGGAATGATCTGAACTCCAGGATGAGGACCCCGATGAAGCCGAAGATGGTGATGATGACCACCAGCCCTATGCCGCTGAAACTCTCCGAGCTTGATTCCTGTTCGCCCGCCACTTCAATCGTCACTCCCGGGCCAAGGTCCGCTGCGCGGATGCGCCTGAGCGCCTCCTGGTTGACCCGTTGGACGTTGAAACCCTTCTCGACAAACGCGCCGACCGCGACGAAGCGCTTGCGGTCATAGTGCCTGATCTGGGTAATCCCGGTATCGAGGTGGACAGTGGCGACCTGGCCCAGGGGCACCACGGAACCGTTGGGTAAATCGATCCAGATGTGATCGAACACCTGGGTGCCCGGTCGTTCGGCATGCGTATCCAGGGAAACGTGAATCGGAAGGTCGTCGCCGCCGCCCTCGGTGCGCACCTGGCCGACAACGAGCCCTGCCACGCCGAGACGGACGTCCCGCGCCACGTCTGTCGACGACAGGCCGAGGAGTCCGGCCTTGTCCCGGTTGATCGTGACCTGGAGGTCCGTGGGCTTCACGCGCAGGGGATTGTCCACGTAGAGGGTTCCCGGCGTCTGGCGCAGGAGGTCTTCCACCTTCGCGGCCGCTGTGTCGAGTACGCCGAGGTCTTCCGAATAGACTCGATACGCCACAGGGGCGTCCACGGGCGGTCCCTGCTCGAATTCCTTCACTTCGATGCGCGCACCGGGGATGCCCGCCGTTTCCCGGCGCAGCCGCTGGATGGCGGCCTGCTTGACGGAGTCTTCGCCGGCGTCCAGCTGGACAAAGACCTGGGCAATGTTCTCCGAAAAATCCCTGGGCGAAACATTGTAGTAGATTTGAGGGTTGTCGTGACCGACGCTGGCCGCCACGGTGGCGATATGGGGCCTGCCGACAAGCATGGCTTCGACCCGTGCCGCAATACGGTCGGTCTCGTCGAGGTTCGTTCCGGCCGGTGTTTCGATATTCACCAGGAACATGGGCTTTTCCGATTTGGGAAAAAGGCTTTGCCCGATGATCGGGAAGAGCCCCAGTGAAAGCGCGAACAGGACAAAAGCGGCCGATAGCGTAAGAACAGGATGGCGGAGAGAGAGGTCAGCGGCTTTCTGGGTGCCGGAGATGAAGAGCCGGTCAAAAAGACGACGGACGCGGTTGCCTTCACCGTGCGGCCTTCGCGGGAGGATCACGCTTGAAAGAAAGGGCACAACGGTCAGTGCGACAAGGAGCGAAGCAAGAACACAGGAAATCACCGCCATGGGCAGGCTTCGTATGAAGTCCCCCGAGCCTCCGGGCAGGAACATGAGCGGCATGAAGGCGAGCACCAGGAGAACGGTGCACCCGAGTATGGCAGTGGAGATCTGGCGGGTTGCGCCGATGGCCGCCCCACTGCGGGACGCGCCGCCGCGCAGCCACCGCTCGGTGTTCTCCACCACGACAATGCTGTCGTCGACAAGGATGCCCAGGGCCACGATCATCCCGACGATTGAAAGCTGGTTGATTGTATAGCCGAGCAGGTTCAGGAATGTCAGTCCAATGGACAACGACAGTGGAATGGCGATCATCACGACAAGGGACGCCCGGCTGCCCAGCGGCAGCAGGGTCACGAGCACGAGCAGGATGGCGATGAGGAAGTCCTTGGCAAAACGGGAAAGCCTGCTCTCGACGCCCCTGGCCTGGTCGAACACCGGTTGAAGATCGAAGCTCGACGGAAGAGTTGCGCGGTACTGGCCGACAATCTGCTCGACCTGCGTTTTCACCGCTTCGATGTTCCGCCCTTCATGCATTGCGGCCGTCACAAATATGCACCGGTTGCCGTTGAGACGGGCCCGGTAGGATTCGGCTTCGTAGCCGCGATTCACCTGCGCAATGTCCTCCAGCGTGAGGATTTTCGTCCCGTTCGTGTACACCACGGTCCGGCGAAGCTCGTCGACGTTCCTGATTTCGCCGGCGGTCTTCACGTCGAACTTTCGCGCTCCTGCAACGACGTCACCGCCGGGGATGTTCGCGTTGTTGGCCTGTATCGCACCGAGCACCCGGTTCACGGGGACGTTTCCCGCGGCCATCCGGGACAGCTCCAGGTCCACGTTCACCTGCTCGACCGGGAAGGCCCACTCGTCCACGCTTTTCAGGTCCTTGACCGACTGCAGGCTGTCCTTGAGCCGATCCGCCTGCTCCTTGAGCGCGCGGTAGGATTGGGTCTCGCTGACGATGGCCCACTGGTAGATGTTCACATCCGACGAGCTTGCCTTTCGCACCGTCAGTGAAGCGAGGTCGGGAGGAAGCTCGCCGCGGACCGCGCTGATTTCGCGTGTAAGCTCCTGGTATTTGTCGTCGATGTTCACGCCGTATTCGTATTCGATGCCGAACACGGCCACACCGTCGCGCGTCTGCGAGCGCGTGCGCTTGAGCCGATCCAGGTTCTGAAGACGCTTTTCGATGGGCTTCACCACGAGCTCTTCCATCTGCCCTGCGCTCGTGCCGGGTAGATGGCCACCACGGAGTAAAACGGGGTGTGAAACGGCGGATCCTCGGCGCGCGGCATTGACAGGAGGGACATGGCCCCCAGGGCGAGCACGCCTCCAAACATCACCAGCGTGAAGCGCCAGTTCTTGACGGAGATGTCGGTGATGCGCATGGCTATTCCGCCGTCCTGATCCGGTTGCCGTCGCGCAAATACGCGGCGCCGCGTATGATCACCGGGTCGCCCGGAGAAAGGTTGCCGCGAACCACGGCATACGTATCGGTGAGCTCGAGTACCCGGACCTCGACGGCAACGGCAGTGTCATTGCGAGACACGAACACTTTTGCATTGTCTCCTTTGCCTTCGACCAGCGCGTCCACGGGAACCGCGAGGCCGCTCCCATTCTCGCCGGTTTCGACCGTTCCAGTGCCAAAAAGACCAGCGGCGAGACTCCGCGCTCCCGGAAAGACCTTTATGTCGACCTGGTAGAGACCGGAGGCTGCGTCCGAACCCTGGGCAAGCTGATCGACCGCGCCTTGAAAAGTCTCCCCGGGAAAGGCGTCAAAACGAATCGCGGCCTTGTCGCCTTTCGCGAGGCGCGCCCAGTTGCGGTCGGACACGCCGCATTTCAGTACCCAGTCCCGGGCCTGGTCTCCGGCAAACAGGAAGACGGTCGCTCCCGGCGTGGCGAGCTCACCCTCGTTCATGAGCTTTCGCAGGACGACGCCGGACGACGGTGCACGGATCTCTGAACGGCTCTGGTTGAACCGGGCGACTTCAAGAGATTGCCGGGCGATATTCCAGGCCGTTGTTGCGTTGTCCAGCTGTTCCTGGGTTGCGACACTGTCGGCAAAGAGATCTTTTGCGCGTGCAAGGTCTCGTTGAGCCTTGTCCAGGCCCGCCTGTGCCTGTTCAACCTGCGCGTTGATTTCGGTCGGGTTGAGCGTCGCCAGCAGCTGTCCCTGGCGCACCTGGTCGCCGTCCCGGACATTCATGCGTTCGATTATGCCGCCGGTTTTGAAGGAAAGGCGTGCCTCGGTCTCAGAGCTGATGACGCCCGAAACGCTCAGGTCGCTCTTGAAGTCGCGTTTCGTGACCGAGGCAAGCTGCACGACCACGGTTTCCTTTGGCGGATCAGGGTCGATCGGTTTCGAAGGATGCGGTGCACAGGCGGCGAGGCTTGTGAGGCCTGCCAGGACAACAGTGAAACCGACCGCCATCGACAGGCGGCGGGCGGCATTCGTGCTACGGGTTCTCATGAATATCCTCCAGCGGGGTATTGAGCGCGACCTCCAGGTCGACCAGTGCATCCGTCAGCCTTATTTTTTCCTGCAAAAGGGAGAGCTGGGCAGCCTGGGCCTGGAGGTCGGCGTCCTGCACTTCCAGGAGGCTTTTGACCCCGGCATGAAAAGCTGCCTGTGCGAGGGTTTCAGCCCGGCGCGCCGCAGCAACATTTCTCTCGAGACTTTCCAGGGCGGACTTTGACGACTGGATCTGTTCGACCAGCGTGTTGATTTCCGTCCGTGCCTGGTTCCAGAGTTGTTTCCTGTTGTCCTGCAGGCCCTGGCGCGCGCTTTCCAGGTCGGCCCGCTGCGTCCAGTACGCGGAGCCGGGCAGCAGGGTGTCGAGCTTCCATTGCAATTCCACGCTGAGCGCGCCGTTGATCTGCATCCAGCTGGCACCCTGCCAGGAGGTTCTTGTGCCACGGGTCGTTCACCGAGGGATCGGCCGAGTACCCCAGCACCAGCTGGGGGTATGCTTCGCTCTCAACGGCAGAGGCCTGCGCTTGAAGGACCCGATCCTGGGCGTCCAGGCCGCGCAGATCGAGACGGCGCTCGAGGTAGCGGTCGGCCAGGTCGTCACCGGAAAGGTCTCCCCTGGGCGGCCGCGGGTCGATAGTGCCGGAAAGCGTGATATCCCTGGTCGGTGAGCGCCCGAGCAATTGGGAAAACCCGTACAGGGACTGGTGAATCCGAAGATCGATATCGCGAAGGTCGTTCTTGCGATTATCCACGGCCACCTGCGCCTGCAGAACATCGAGCTCGGGCATCGTCCCGACGCGGTACCCGGATTCGATCTGGGAAAGCCGGCTCTCCGCGTTGAAGCCCTGTTCGTTGACAAGCTCGCGGGTTTGCAGCAGGCCGAGTATCTGGAAAAAGGCTTTTCGCGTGTTGCTTGCCAGCCGCTGCCGGGCGGCTTCATAGTCGATGCGGCCCGAGTCCCATTCGGCGAGGGTCTGGCGGATCGCCGCGAAAGTCGTGAGGCTCAGGGTGAACTGCACATTGATCTGGGCGCCTATGTTCTGGTTGTCAGGGGTGAAAATGGTGGGCGTCAAACCAGTGATGCCCGTAGGTCCGACTACAGGCGTGATGTTCACCAGTCTTTCCTGGCTTGAAACGTCGTTCCACCTCAGCCAGCCGGCCCCGGCGGTAATGGTCGGAAAGAATCTCTGGAACGACCATTGCTTGTCGCGCGCCTTGATTTCCAACCTCTTTGCCACCGATTGAAGACCCATGTTGGACGCCAGGGCTTCCTGGACCGCCTGATCCACGGTGATCGCCTCGGCGCCTGTCTGGGATGTTTCTGCCTGAAGTCCACCTGGAAGCCAAAGCAAAGCAAGCAACAGGCACAAAATGGACCTACTCATCAAACCTCCAATAGACTGACTGTCAGTATACTTAAGGACTGACGGTCAGTCAATAAAGTATTGACAAATACTGACCGTCAGTATCATAATTCTGTCGAGAGGTCAGGAAATGCATTTAAAGGACAGGGCCAGCGAAACGAGCGGAGCAATAATGGACGCGGCGATCGATCTTTTTACTACGAAAGGATTTGAAGCAACACCGATGGATGCAATCGCTGTCGCTGCCAACGTGGCCAAGGGTACGCTGTACTACCACTTTGCGTCCAAGGAAGGAATTGTAAACGCCATCGTTGAGCGGGATGCGGCGGCCGTGGAAGCAAGGCTCGCCGCCATAGAGGCGGAAGGATTGGGCTTTGTCGAGGAGTTTGCCGCTTCCGTCGCTGCCACGACAGAGCTGATCTGTGCGAGCTTTTTGAAGCTCCACCGAATGAAGCTCATCGATATCCGCGACAAGACCCAGCGGGCAATGATCATGCGCTGCGCTCCCCATTTCTCCCGCGTCTTTGAAAAGGGCAACGCTGCCGGTCTTTGCCGGGTCGAGTATCCGCTCGAGTATGCGGAGATCCTCCTCGCATCGACCCAGTCTCTTTTCGTGACAAGGAGCGGTTCGGAGAACTTCCCACGGCGCATCAAGGCCCTCGTGAGGTTGTCTGCCCTCGCCTTCGGCATGGATACCGAGGTCTTTGCGCAAATCTACAAGCCTCTGGAAGTCTTTGCCGCGTCACTGGCAGAGCTCAAGGGAGAGGACTGTCCCTGAGTGTGGCTCACGCCCTGCTGTACGGCGTTCCCTCCAGCGGAAGGCTGGTCCGGAGCTTTCCGTCCCGCGCAAAGTACGCACCTGCCGCGGCAGCGGCGGTGGGAATCGAGCTGATCTCACCGATGCCTTTCGCGCCGTATGCCGCACCGGTGGGCGAAGCCGCCGCAGCCCCCGCCCCGCTCTTCCTGATGATGATCGTCTGCACGGTGGGCACGTCGGTGGCTCGGAGCAGCCCGAGCTGTCCGAACTTCGCCGTGGGGACACAGTCCTCGAGAGGAAACCGCTCGGTGAGGGCGAACCCCAGTCCCATGACAACCCCGCCCTCGACCTGGCCCTCGAATGCCAGCGGGTTCACCACTGTGCCGGAGTCATGCGCCGCAACGACACGCTCGACCCTGCCGTCCTCACCAAGCACCGCCACCTGGCACGCGTAGCTGTACGCCACGTGCCTGATGGGATTGGGAGTGTCTGACTCGAACGGGTCGGTGACGGCCTCATACTCGCCGGAGAATTTCCTTCCCGCCACCATGGCCAGGTGGAAAGGGCCTGCCTCTTCGCTGCGCGATGGGGCGCCCGGCGCCTGTACCGCCCGCAGCGCCTCAACCGCCGCGAGACACGCGCGCCGACATGCCTCGCCGGTGACCAGGGTCTGGCGCGAGGCGGTCGTGGTGCCGGAGTCAGGGGTGTTGAAAGTGTCGGGAAGCGCCACGCGCACGCGCGAGGGATGAAGGGAGAGCGCATCGCAGGCAATCTGCGTGAGAACGGTGGCCAGGCCCTGGCCGATACACGCGGCGCCTGTGCGGACCTCCACGTGGTCAACCTCGATCTTCAGGACGCAGCGTCCGACGTCCTTGTGTCCCATGCCGAGACCGGTGTTCTTGAAGCCGCAGGCCACCCCCGCGCTTCTGCCCCCGCGGCCGGCAGCCTCGAAGTCCTGCCGAACCGCAAGGAGGCATTCTTCCAGTGCAGTATCCGGACCTGCGAGCTGTCCATTGGGCAGCATGTCTCCAGGCCGGACCGCATTGCGGAATCGTATCTCCCAGGGTGAAAGACCGGCCTTTGCCGCCAGGAGGTCCAGGGCGCTCTCAAAGGCGAAATTGACCTGCGGCACTCCGAATCCCCTGAAGGCTCCGGCAGGAGGATTGTTCGTGAACACGGCCACGCCTTCGACATCGATGTTGCCGTATGCGTACGGGCCTCCCGCATGAGCGACCGCGCGGTGAAGGACGGGGCTGCCGAGAGAGGCATACGCGCCGGTGTCGGCGACAATTCTTGCGCGGTAGCCGACAAGCCTGCCGTCCGAATCGCAGCCCATGCTCAGGTCAATGGAGGTGGGGTGGCGTTTGACGTGCACGCGCATGCTCTCCGCCCTGGACAGCGTGCACTTGACCGGCCGTCTGGCCAGCCAGGCAAGGAGAGCCGCATGGTGCTGGACCGTCTGGTCTTCTTTTCCGCCGAACCCCCCGCCCACGTAGGCAGAGACCACGCGCACCTTCTCCGGTGGAAGACCGAGGGTGTCGCAGACATACCGCCGGCCGTCGTACACGTTCTGCTCCCCCGTGAGAACCAGCACGACCCCTTCCCCATCCGGGGGATATGCGAGTGCGCTTTCCGGCTCCATGAATGCGTGATCCGTGAATGGTGTCGTAAAGCCGGCTGTCACCACGTGCGCAGCAGCCGCGATTGCCTTTTCCGCGTCACCTCGCTTGAGCTGGAGCCGGGTCAGCACATTTCCCTGTGGGTGAATTGCGGGCGCTCCGGCGGCAAGAGCAGCCTCCGGAGATCGCACCGGTTCAAGTATCTCGTACTCCGCCTTGATGAGAGCAAGCGCCTGCCGTGCAGTCTCCGGGGACTCCGCGGCGACAAGCGCCACGGCATCTCCCGCGTAGCGGGTGATCTCCCCCACGGCGACCAGCGTCGGCCAGTCAGAGACCACGTGCCCGGTGAAGCGGTTGCCGGGGATGTCCTGCCACGTCGCAACGGCGGCTACTCCTGCAAGAGCGCGCGCCGCGGAGACATCGAGGGACAGCAGGCGAGCGCGCGGATACGGCGTCCGGAGCGCGGCGCCGACGAGCAGGCCCGGCTCCGCAAAGTCGTCCACGTACATTGCGTTGCCGCGCGCCTTGGCTGAAGCGTCGACGCGGCGCAGGCGGGACCCGATGCCCACGGACGTGGGAGGCGGGGAGCCCCCCGCTGCCGCCGTTCCTCCGCCGCCCTCGGCGCCCGCACCGTTCCTGTACCTGGCGGCAAGCAGCACGCCCGCGATGATCTTCTGGTAACCCGTGCAGCGGCAGAGATTCCGGCGAAGACCAGCCCGCACCTGGGCCTGGGTGGGCGCGGGTTCTTGTCCAGGAGCGTCTTTGCGGCAATCACCATGCCCGGCGTGCAGAATCCGCACTGGATTGCCCCTGCATCGGAGAAGGCGCGCACGTAGGCGTCCATTTCCGGTTTGTGGATCCCCTCCACTGTGATGATCGATTTTCCCGCCATTTTCTCGAGCGGGATCGTGCAGGAGCTCAACAGGGATCCGTCCACGATGACCGAACAGGCGCCGCAGGTCCCCTCTCCGCAGGCGTTCTTCGCGCCGGTAAGGAGAGCCTCCCCTCGCAGGTAGGAGAGAAGGGTGCGGCCGCCTTCCGCTTCGACACTGTCGCCGTTCAGGGTGAATCGGATCATCTTCGGAATCCTGTTGCGCAGGATACCCGCGGGAGTGTATCGTGTCACGTGCCGCCAGCGTCTTCACCCGCGGAATTACAGCGATTGGGACGGCCCGCTACTGACTGGAGCGGCGTTGCCTTGAAAGTCCTCCTGCCCATGGCAGGAGTGATCGTGGCGCTGGCCATCGGCGCCGTCATGCTCGTCATTCTCAAGGCGGACCCCATCGCCGCGTATGCGGCCCTGGTCAGGGGCGCCGTGGGATCCCGGTTCGGGCTGACGCAGACTCTCGTCAAAGCGACGCCGCTCCTCCTGGTCGGACTGGGAATCTGCATAGCTTTCCGCGCCAACGTGATCAACATCGGCGGTGAAGGACAGATCATCGCCGGCGCGCTGGCGGCCGCCTGGTTCCCGTTGACCTTTCCCATGTGGCCCGGGTGGCTGCTCATTCCGTCCACCATGGTCGTCGGATTTCTGGCCGGGTCCATCTGGGGGTTTGTCCCAGGGTTCCTCAAGGCGCGGCTGAATGTGAATGAGATCCTCAGCACGATCATGATGAACTCGATCGCCCTTCAGCTCATGAACCTGCTCCTGCAGGGCCCGCTCATGGATCCGGCGGGCGTGAAGGCGCGGACATTCCTCGCCCAGTCGGCACAGCTGCCGGCGCAGGTCTGGCTGCCGCGGCTTGTGCCGCGGACCCTCCTGCACGCCGGGGCGATAGTGGCCCTTGTCCTTGCCGTCGTGGTCTACATTTTCCTCTGGCGAACGACCATCGGGTACAACATTCGGGCAGTGGGTTTGAATCCGCACGCATCTCGCTACTCCGGCATCAACGTGCCTACCTACCAGGCGCTCTCCCTCACGCTGGCAGGAGGGTTTGCCGGGCTCGCGGGGGTGATGGAGGTGATCGGCGTGCAGCACAGGCTGCTGGAAGGGCTTACAAGCGGCTACGGGTTCACCGGCATCGTGGCTGCCCTGCTGGGCAGCCTGCACCCGCTTGGACTCATCCCCGCGTCCATCCTCTTCGGCGGGCTGCTGGTGGGTGCGGACACCATGCAGCGGGCCGTGCAGGTCCCGTCTTCCCTGGTGACCGCGCTCCTTGGCCTGGTGGTGCTGTTCGTCTCCGGCTCGGCCCTGTGGTCGCGAAAATGGGCCGCGCGGCAGAGGAAGGCGGAGGACGTATGAAGAACCTCCTCTCCCTCACGGTCGTGTCCGGGAATCCTCAATACGATGATCAGCCTGGCCACCCCGTTTCTCTATGCGGCACTCGGAGAGACAATCGCCCAGAGCTCCGGCGTCGTCAACCTGGGAGTTGACGGCATCATGCTTCTCAGCGCGTTCGCGGCGTTCTACGTGGCCCTGACCACGGGAAGCCTGTGGCTGGGCCTGTTGGCCGCGGCGATCGTCGGCCTGTTGATGGGGCTTCTGATGTCCTTCGTGAGCGTCACACTGAAGGCGGAGCAGGGCGTGAGCGGCATCGGGCTGTACATGTTCGGCCTGGGCATGTCGAGCCTGCTCTTCAAGGTCCTGATCGGAACGGTGAAGACGGTGCAGGGTTTTCCGCCGGTTGCCATTCCGCTCCTGGGGGACATACCGATCCTCGGGCCCATCCTTTTCCGCAACAGTCTCCCCGTGTACGGCGCGTTCCTTCTGGTGCCGCTGGTCTGGTGGATGCTTGAAAAGACGACCCTCGGGCTGCGGATCAAATCGGTGGGACAGAACCCGGCCGCGGCTGACTCACTGGGCATCAGCGTGGACCGCATTCGCTATCTCAGTGTCTGCCTGGGGGCCACCCTGGCGGGGATCGCGGGCGCCTCCCTTTCCATAAGCCTGCTGAATCTTTTCCAGGATGACCTCACCGCGGGCCAGGGCTTCATCGCCGTGGCGCTCGTGTACTTCGGAGGCTGGAGGCCCGTCGGTGTGATGGGCGGCGCCCTCCTCTTCAGCGTGGTCAACTCGCTGCAGCTCTGGATGCAGGTCCTGGGAGTGAAGATCCCCTCCAGCGTCGCGGTGATGCTGCCGTACCTGCTGACGATCGCGGCGCTGACCATCACGGTGAACCGTATGCGGCAGCCCGCGGCCTTGAACAAACCCTTCGAGAGAGGGGAAAATTAGCGGAAGTCAAGAAAGGCGGCCGTCGGCCGCTGGTTATCCGTTCGGATTCTGAAAGGAGAATCGGAATGAGGAAGAGCATATTGATTGCATTGGTGCTGGGTGTCGCAATCGCGGCAGCCGTCACCGCCGCGCCGTTTCGCATCGCTGTCGTGATGCCCAGCGCGACAACGGACATGGCGTTCAGCCAGTCCATGTGGAGCGCCCTCCAGGCGGTGCAGAAGGAGATGGGCGGCGCCTCCGCCGTCGACCTGAAGTTCTCGGAGAACATGTACAAGGTGCCTGACGCCGCGGCAGCGGTCCGCGACTATGCAAGCCAGGGCTTTGACATCGTCATTGCACACGGATCGCAGTACGGCTCATCCGTGCAGGAAATCGCCAAGGACTTCCCCAACGTGACATTCGCATGGGGCACGGACGTCAACACGTTCGGTCTTCCGAACGTCTACGCCTACACGGCGGCCGCTGAACAGGGCGGATTTGTCAACGGCGTGCTGGCCGCCAAGCTGACCAAGAGCAAGAAGATCGGCGTGACCGGTCCGGTCGAGGTCGGGGATGCCAAGACGTACATCGATGGGTTCCTCCAGGGAGTGCAGTCGGTGGACAAGAGCATCACGATTTCCAAGACGTGGACCGGCTCTTTCTCCGACGTGGCCCTCATGGCTGCGGCCGCAAAGACCCACATCGCAAGCGGCGCGGACGCGCTGACAGGTTCCTCGCAGTCGGTGGTCGGCTCCATCGGCGCTGCCAAGGACAAGGGAAGCGTTCTCTGGTTCGGCACCCAGGCGGACCAGGCCTCGCTCGCCCCCGCGCTGGTCGTGGCCAGCCAGGTGTACGACTGGACGGGAATGCTCCGCGATATCGTTGCCAAGCACAAGGCGGGAGTCCTGGGCGGCACCCAGTACACCCTCACGCTGGCAAACGGCGGTTTGAAGATCGCCTACAACCCCGCCTACAAGCTCCCGGTAAGCGCGAAGGCGGCCGGTGACGCAAGCATCCAGGGCATCACCAAGGGCTCGGTCAAAGTCGAGCCGTAGGCAGGGATGGGGTTTCGGTTGGCCTCGGGCATGCGCCCGAGGCCGACCTTCGTCAAAGGAATCGTATCAGATGCGTCACGCGGAGATGCGCGACATCGTGAAGTGCTTTCCCGGCGTGGTGGCCAATTCCAAGGTCTGCTTCGACGTCGAGCCGGGGGAAGTGCACGCCCTGCTCGGGGAGAACGGCGCGGGAAAGAGCACCCTGATGCGGCAGCTCTACGGCCTGTACCAGCCGGACGAAGGGGAGATCTTCATCGACGGCAGGAAGCTCATCTTTCGTTCCCCTGCGGATGCAATCCGGGCAGGCATCGGGATGATCCACCAGCACTTCATGCTCGTGCCGACCATGACCGTGGCGCAGAATGTCGCCCTGGGCCAGCGCTCGTCCCGCGGCCCGCTCCTGGACCTGAAGAAAGTTGCCGCCCGGATCCGCGAGCTCTCGGAGGAATACGGGCTCTGGCGATGGACCCCCACGCCTTCGTCTGGCAGCTCTCCGTCGGGAGAGCAGCAGCGGGTGGAGATCATGAAGGCGTTGTACCGCGGCGCGCGCCTGATCATCCTCGACGAGCCCACGGCCGTGCTCACGCCGCAGGAAGTGGATGACCTTTTCGCCACGCTCAGGCGCATGGTCGCGGAAGGCCATTCGCTTGTCTTCATCTCCCACAAGCTGCAGGAGGTCATGGCCATCAGCGACCGCGTGACCGTATTGCGTGACGGGAAGGTGATCGGCGTCAGGCCCACGAAATCCGTCAGCCGCTCCGACCTGGTGACCATGATGGTGGGCCGCGAGCTCAAGGAGCTTGCCCCGCGGCCACGGGAGCCCGGACCTGCGCGGCTGAACATCCACGGACTGCGGGCCCAGGGTGACAGGGGCACGGAGGCGCTGCGCGGCATCGACCTTGCCATCCGGGCGGGGAGATCGTGGGACTTGCGGGCGTCTCCGGCAACGGGCAGCGGGAGTTTGCCGAGTGCCTGGCCGGGATGCGCAGGGCGACGGCCGGGAGCGTCACGATCGACGACCGCGACATTACGCATGCCACGCTCAACCAGCGGGTGGACGCCGGCATGGCCTACATTCCCGAGGAGCGCATGCGGGATGGCGCCATACGGGAGTTCTCCGTGCGCGACAACGTGTTTCTCCACGATCATGCCTCGCCGCCCTTTGCACGCGGCATCTTCCTCAGCCTGGCGCGGATGCAGGAGCACGCCGCGAATCTGGTCGAGGAGTATGCCGTAAAGACCCCCAGCCTGGACACGCCGCTGAAAAACCTTTCCGGGGGGAACATCCAGAAACTGATCATGGCCCGTGAGCTCTCCCGGCGCCCCTCGGTCCTGATCGCCGCGCAGCCGACACGGGGCGTTGATATCAGTGCGACGGGCTACATCCACGAGCGCCTGCTTGCCCAGCGGGAGACCGGAGTCGGAATCCTCCTCATTTCGGAAGACCTGGACGAAATCCAGGCCCTCTCGGACCGGATTGCCGTCATGTACGAAGGCCGGATCACCGGCGTGCTTGCGCGCGGACAGGGCACCGTGGAGCAGATCGGCATGATGATGGCCGGCATCTCGATGAATGAAGCCCTCGGCTCATAGTACGGGCAGCGCTCCGAGAAGCCATTCCCTCAAGTCATCCACCTCTTCCGAGCTCACGCCATGGGACATCGGGTATGTCAGCCACTTGACGGCGCAGCCATTCGCACGCAGAAGATCTTTCGAGCCTTCCGCCAGGTCCAGCGGCACTGTTTGATCCATCTGTCCATGCGCCATGAAAACAGGGATGGCCGAGTTTGCCCGGTGCGCCTCCGCGGGCAGCGTGCCGGCAAGCGGCAGCCAGCAGGACAGGGCAGCGGCTCCCGCAAGGGGCTCGGGCCAGCGCAGCGCCGTGAAGAGAGCCATCGCGCCGCCTTGTGAAAACCCGGCAAGGACGATCCGGGCCGGGGGAATCCCGCTTTCCTGCTCCGCGCGCACAAGCTCGCCTATGCCGGCCGCGGATTCGCGGATGCCGCTTTCATCTTCGGCCGCACGCCCGTCGATTGCCATGATGTCGAACCAGGCGCGCATGCGGTACCCGCCGTTGATGGTGACGGGTCGGACCGGCGCGTGGGGAAAGATCCAGCGGATGGAAGGCAGGGGAGGCAGGCTCAGCTCCGGGACCAGGGATTCAAAATCGTGACCGTCGGCTCCGAGGCCATGCATCAGGATCACGGTGCTGTCGGCTTTCTCACTCGGCTCGATGCGGATGGTTTCAAGGGTTATACTTCCCACATGGCCCTCCAGATTTTCGGCACGCGCAAATCCAGCGACACGAGAAAGGCCGAGCGCTTCTTCAGCGCTGATCGAGCGGCGTTCCGCGTCCTGCCTCAGCTCAACGCCGTGGTTCTTGTGCCCGTACCCGCTTTTTCCAGGGCCTCCAGGAAAAGCTCGGCTGGCTGCGCTCCGGAGATCGCGAAGACACGGTTGAAAACAAAGAAGGGCACGCCGTCTGCCCCCAGGGATTCCGCCTCCCGCGCCTCCTTTCGAACCTCCCCTGCGAAGCGCGTGCCCGTCAGCATCTCCCGCACCTCGGCCGGGTCCAGGCCGGCCTCCGCACCAAGGCTCCCCAGGGTGTCGTGATCACCGATATTCCTGCCCTCGGTAAAGTACGCGGCAAACAAGCGCTCCTCGATCCTCTCCTGCGCTCCGCGCTCCCGTGCAAGGTGGGTCAGGCGATGGGCATCGAAGGAGTTGGCCACGACGGCCGCATCGAAATCATAGCGCAGGCCTACCTCCGCCGCGGCGGCAGTCAACCTCTCATGCATACGGCGTGACGCCTCCAGGGTGAGGCCTTTGCGCTCAGCCAGGTACTGGTAAAGAGTCTGCCCCTGCTTGAAACGAACCGCAGGGTCGAGCTGGAAGCTGCGCCAGGTCACCTGGACGCTGTCCCTCTGTTCGAACTTCTCGAGCGCCGATTCGAACTTCCTTTTGCCGATGTAGCAAAAGGGGCACATCACGTCGGACCAGATCTCCACGAGCACCATGGGTTCCTCCAACTACTTCCTCAGTCCTATGCTTCCGCCGATGAGCCGGTCAATAACGCGCTTGGGAAGAAGGCGCGGGATCACCCAGCCGCGGAACGCGTGAGGAACGACCGCGTAGCGGACCTTCGGACGCGCGCTCGAGAGCGCCCGCCACGCCACCTCTCCCACACGCTCGGGCGGGTATCCCTTCCTGCCCTCCCTGAGGAACCAGTCCCCGAACTTCCTCAGCGGCGCGGCGAACTCGGTTTTTTCGAATCGACTGGTGTCTTCACGTTCAGCCTTGTCCCAGATCGGCGTTGCCACCGCGCCGGGGCCGATCACGATCACGTCGATCCCGAAAAGCATCAGCTCGCGGCGCAGGCTTTCGGACAGGCCCTCCAGCGCGAACTTTGACGCGGAATACGGTCCGAGGAACGGCGAGGCGATCTTCCCGCCGACCGAACCCATGTTGACGATCCTGCCGGGACCGCC
Organism: uncultured Alphaproteobacteria bacterium; assembly: GCA_963735835.1. Classification (GTDB taxonomy): domain Bacteria; phylum Pseudomonadota; class Alphaproteobacteria; order Rhizobiales; family Xanthobacteraceae; genus Bradyrhizobium. The sequence goes on from CAVTNA010000071.1 coordinate 89,898, forward strand.
CTTCAGGGACCGATCGGCGCCAAGGAGCGGGAGGAACGCCTGGGTCACCCCGAGCACCGATATGAGGTTCACCTCGAGCTGCCTGCGCAGCTCTTCAAGGGTGATGTGCATCAGGGGGCCGAATACCGAGATGCCCGCGTTGTTGACCAGGCCCAGAAGCGTGGAACCTGCAAGGCGCTTCTTGACGACATCGACTGCCGCGGCGATTGCCGCCGTGTCGGTCACGTCGAACAGCAGGGGGGTGAATCCTTCCGTGAACTCTGCCTTGAGACGCGCGCCGTCTTCCTTC
>CAVTNA010000072.1:0-40888 GCA_963735835.1 uncultured Alphaproteobacteria bacterium
TAGAGCGCTCCGCCATCGCCATCGCCACGCCGCCGATGGCGAGAAGCTGTGTCGCCATGGGCGCGGTGAGGCCAAGGCCGATCATGCGTTGAATGAAGGCGCGGCGATCCATGCGGCCGTCCTTCACCCCGTCGATCATCATTCGCAGTTCATTGTCCAGCATCTTCCCCTCCTCTGGTTCTCATGTGGTTGGGCGGCCGCAACGCAGCCGCGTAAGTGTCCCAGGGAAGAAGATGGCACACCGAACGCCCCGTGCGTCAACTTCTTACGGCGCGGAGGGTTTCTGGTTGTCGCGTTGAAAATCAGGCCAGGGACATGTCCAGCGGCGGCGCAACATTATCCGGAAGCGGGCTGACATAGGGTGTCCGGGCGGTCCGCTTCTTGAGGTCGGCCTGGGCGGCGGCGATCAGATCAGGTTCCATCAGCGCCTCGACGCCGAGCCCCGCCATGGCTTTGGCGGCCTGCACCATCGCCTTGTGGGCGGCCGGGCTCTTGCCTTGCGCCACCACCTGCCAGGTGTGCAGCGGGGTCCCGATAGCGACCGTCGGAGCATGAACCTGCACGGTCGGAACGACCCAGCTCACGTCGCCCACGTCGGTCGAGCCGATGAGAGGGTTGCGCTTGGCGTCAAGCGGCACGAGGAAATCGGCCAGCGGGCGGTCGGTGGGATCCATGCCGATGGCGTGATAGACGGTGGCGATGTCCTTCCCGGTCAGGGTCGCGCGGGATCTTGCGCGGCGAAATCCTCGTCCGCCGCGTCGAAATGCGGAGGACCGAGCTCCGCCATGATGCGGTGCAGCGTTTGCATCAAGCGGGGTGTTCGAGCAAGAGATCGGAGATACGGCGGACACGTACCTGCAGATCTCGATCCTGCAGTTTCGGTCATCGGCGCCGCGCCCTGGGCGACCTTGTGGACCCGCGCCACCAATTCGCTCATGCCGGGCAGAGTCGCGGGCGCGGATGGAATAGCGGACGCGGGCGTGGGCCTGCACCACGTTGGGCGCAATGCCGCCGGTGTCGAGCACTGCAGAGCCGGATGCGGGCGTCGCTGGGCATGTGCTCGCGCATGTAGTTGACGCCGACATTCATCAGTTCCACCGCGTCGAGCGCGCTGCGGCCGAGATGGGGCGAGAAGCGGCGGCATGCGAGGCGCGCCCGGTGAAGACGAAATCGGCGCGGGTGTTTGCCAGCGAAGGCGTCACCGCCACCTCCCAGAAGCTACTAGGGGTGCCAGGTGATGAGCGATGTCGGCGTCATCGAAGGCCCCGGTGCGCACCATGAAGGCTTTCGCGGCGCCCCCCTCTTCCGCCGGGCAGCCGTAATAGCGCACGCGTCCCGGGCGCCTTGTGCGCGGCAAGCCAATCCTTCACGGCCGTGGCGGCGAGCAACGCGGCCGAGCCGAGCAAATTGTGACCACAGCCATGGCCGTGGCCTCCCGCCTCGACCGGGCTCGGACTCCGCCACGCCGGCCTCCTGACTGAGACCGGGCGGCGCGTCGTATTCGCCGAGGAAGGCAATGACCGGGCCCCCCTCGCCCCATTCGCCCATCAGGGCCGTGGGAATGCCCGCGACGTTCTCCGTGATGCGGAAAGCCCTGGTGGCGCGGCTGGGCGGAGGTGCTCGGCGGAGGAGCGGGCCTCGGTGTAGCACACTTCGGGGGTCGCCCAGACGGTGTCGCTGAGGGCGATGAAGCGCCCCTTGATCGCGTCGACGCCGCGCCAAATGTCGCTGCGGTTGTCCATGACCGGCCCCTGATTCAGTGCAAGGATTAAATCGTTATCAGCTTCGTCAGCTACCCCGCCCCGCACCGGCCGGGCGCCGGTCGCAGCCTGCTTGCTCTGTAACATGCGCAAGGGCAACCTGACAGCAGGTGCGGATGTTTCCTTTAGGCACGATTTGCGCCGCCGTGCACCAGCTGCGCCGCAACGGCGGCTGTTCCCGCCGAACTATCTGCACGACAGCTGACTCTGCTATTTATACCGGGGATTCGAACTGGATCCGTAGCCGAGAAGATCAAGTTCGCAGCGGAGCGTTACGAGCCGACGCGTCGGATTAACTGCCAAGCAGGTCCAGCGTCTTTCGGTCCGGCGCGCCGCCATAGAATTTCGCGATCGCCGTGGCGAATTCCGGTTCGGAGGAGACCGCGCGAACAGGGTCATCGACGAACAGAACTTGAGGTCGTCGGGACTGCCGAGAATTTCCCGGATGGTCCGGCCCTCGACGGCGTTGACGAGCGCTGTGCACTCCCGAAGCCGGGGCCCAGAACGGCATGCCGGAGATAGACCAGGGCCTCGTCGCGTGAGGCGATGCGCAAATCGCTGCGCCATCGGGCTATGCCCGAGGCCGGCGAGCTGGGGAAAAATGAACCACATCCAGTGGCTTTGTTTCTGGCCCGGCGCAGTTCGGCGAGACACGGCCGATAGACCGGCGCCTGCGCATCGACAAAGCGCTGCAGATCGAAAGGATCGGTCATGATGCCGACCTCGCTCCGGATTTCGCGTCGGTTCGTAAGCGGCGGCTGGCCCTTGCGATCCTGCCTGGCCTGCGGCCAAACGATCTCGGCGCTTGGCATAAATCACATTACGAGAGACTTTCGCCGCAGTCGATTGCGACATAAGATCGTTACCGGTTTCGCGCACCTCCGTTCCCGGCAATCTGCGGAGCGCGGCGTGCCGGCTGGTCAGGAATTCGCCATGCCCTCTTTGACTGAGTGGAAAGTGCCACCGGCGAATCAGCCTCGCCCGGGCGACTACAGCTTCGATCTCGACCGCGCGCTGCAATCGGTGGTGGGGATTTCGGCGACCATCCCCGAAGACGCCTTCACCGCGCAGACACTCGGCACCCAGCGCAGCGGCAGCGGCGTCGTGATCCGCGACGACGGCCTGATGGTCACCATCGGCTATCTCATCACCGAGGCGGAAACGGTGTGGATCACCTCGCCGACGGCCGCGCCACGCAAGGCACCGTCGCCGCCTACGACCAGGAGACCGGGTTCGGCCTGGTGCAGGCGCTAGGCCGGATCGGCGTGCCGGCGCTGCCGATCGGAAAGTCGTCCGCGCCGAGGACGGCGACCCCATCGTGGTCGCGGCGGGCACGCGGCGTCATTCCGTCGCCGCGCGGGTGATCGCGCGCCAGGAATTTCCGGGCAGCTGGGAATATCTGCTCGACGAGGCGATCTTCACCGCGCCCGCTCATCCGATGTGGGGCGGCACCGCCGCCATCGACCGTGACGGCGAGCTGATCGGCATCGGCTCGCTTCAGTTCAGCAATCGGTGCGCGGAGGGGATTCGCGCGACATCAACATGATCGTGCCGATCGATCTGCTCACGCCGATGCTCGACGATTTGCGGAAATTCGGCCGCGTCAACAAGCCGGCGCGGCCCTGGCTCGGGATGTTCTCGACCGAGATCGACAACAGGGTCGTGGTGATCGGCATCTCCGACAAAGGGCCCGCGGCGCTCGCCGAGCTCAAGGCCGGCGACGTCATCCTGGCCGTGAAGGGCGAGAAGATCTCAAGCCAGTCCGCGTTCTACCGCAAACTGTGGGCGCTCGGACCTGCCGGCGTCGACGTGCCGCTGACCGTCTATCATGACGGCGTCACCTTCGACGTGGTGCTGACCTCGATCGACCGGGCCAGACTGCTCAAGGGGCCACGGCTGCATTAGGGATCCGCAAAGCGGAGTCAGTTTTGCGCGATCGCGCTCAAAATTATCGAAGGGCGCGCGGAGGCAAGATGAGCGAGGCCGTGGTTGACGACATCGTGGCCGTGCTGCCGCCGTTGCTGCAATCGCTCGAAGCGCTCGGCTTCATCGCCCGCCACCTGAACCCGCCCGAATTCGATTCGGTCATGGAAGCCGCAGGCCAGCCGGATCAGGCGTTGCAGGCCGTCCGTCCGCGGCTGGCGGATTGGCCGGAAGCATTCAAGCGGACTTCCGCATCCCGCTTGAGACCGCGAGCGACGCAACGCTCGCCGCGTTCGCGGGACTGCGCGCGGTACAGCATGGCAATGGTGACCTGATCGCGGTGTTTCGCGCGCTGCGTCATGCCCCGCGCGCGCAGGAGGCGCTGTATCCGCTCGCCGCAAGATTGCCGCCGGTGAGCAGCTTCTTTCGTCGATCCCGCACTGCGCGAGGACGCAAGCTTGCTGGCGCGCCTCGCCGAGCCGGCGAACGAAAACACCGGGATCATTCACGACCACAACGAACCCGGCAGCCGGGGCGGCTTCTCGCTCTACGTGCCGGAATATTACACGCCCGACCGCGCCTGGCCGCTGGTGATGGCGTTGCATGGCGGCAGCGGCAATGGCCGCGGCTTCCTGTGGAGCTGGCTGCGCGACGCGCGCAGCCATGGCGTCATCCTGGTCGCGCCGACCGCGACCGCGGGCGCTCAACCAAGAACACCTGGGCATTGATGGGAGAAGACACCGACACGGCAAATCTCGCCCGCATTCTCGATGTCGTGCGAAGCCGCTGGAATATCGATCCCGCAAGACTGCTGCTGACCGGGATGAGCGACGGCGGCACCTTCTGCTACGTCACGGGATTGCAGAGCGCATTCGCCCTTCACGCATCTGGCGCCGGTTGCCGCTACCTTCCATCCGCTGATGGCGGAGATGGCTGACGCGGAACGATTGCGGGGCCTGCCGGTCTATCTCGTGCATGGCCGGCTCGACTGGATGTTTCCGGTGCAGGTGGCGCGGCAAACCCGGCAAGCGCTGTCGGCGGCCGGCGCCGACGTCACCTACCGGGAGCTTGACGATCTCAGTCACTGCTATCCGCGCGAGATGAACGCGGAGATCCTGACCTGGCTGCGCGGGGAACGCTAACCGGTCGTCCGCGCAATGCGAATGCTCGACCGGCTGGGGAACCATTCGACCCCGACCACGTTGTTCGCGCTCACCGGAGGTTTGCCATGCGGGTTTTTCTGGGAATGATTTTGGGAGCACTGCTGCTGGTCGCGGGCGTTTACGCCTACGACTCGATGCAGACCTCGACGGTCGCGAACGGCCAGGTAGCGCAGGCCAATCGCACCATCGTGAACTGGGACGTCGCGGCCACCGACTGGCACGCGCTGAAGACGCGCGCCCATGAAGACTGGATCAGGCTGTCGTCGAAATAATCGCTGAGATAACCGTCAAGCCGGCGCCTTCGCCTCGCGGCGAGGGCGCCGTGCTATTTGCCGCTATTTTTTCGCCGCCGCTTTGCGCGCATCGGCAATGGCCTGATCGAACTGCGCCATGGTCAACACGCCCGGCACCCGGAATTTGCCGACGATAAAGGACGGCGTGCCGTTGAAGCCGAACGCGGTGGCCTGATCGTTGTTGCGCGCCAGGATCGCGTCGATCGCCTTGGCGTTGGTGGCGAGGTCGCGCGTGAGGCGATCGACATCGATACCGGCGCCGGCCAGCAGCTCGCGGATGCGCGGCTCGGTCAGTCTCGAGTTGACGCCGATCAGCGCCTCATGCGCCGGAAGGAATTTGTCCTGGTATTTGCTGGCCAGCGCCATCCGCGCCGCCACGACCGAGACCGGTCCCAGGATCGGCCAGTCCTTCAGCACCAGGCGGACCTTGCCGTCGTCCTGCACCACCTGCCGCAGCTCGGGCTCGACCTTGCGGCAATACGGACACTGATAGTCGAAATATTCGACGATCGTGATGTCGCCGTCGGCATTGCCGACGACCGGAATGTCCGGGTCGCGCAACACCAGGGCCTCCGTCAGCACGCTCTCGTCGCTTGCCCTGCGCCAGCGCCTGGCCCGGCGCGAGGCCGAGCATGGCAGCGCCTGCGCCGAGCAGGCGCAATGTCTCGCGCCGGGTACGTCCCTGATGCGGCCGGGCCGGATCGATCGATCTTGTCATCTGAAGGTCTCCCGGCCGGCCCTATGGCGAACCCATCAACATCACGGACAAACTGCGCGCCAACATATAGAGCGCCACCGCGATAATGACAGCGGCAAACACGATATTCAGCGCGCCGCGCCGCGCCGACAGCAGCCGCGCCAAACGGGTGCCGATCAACCCGCCGCCGATGCCGCCCGCAATGAACAGTCCCGCCAGGCCCCATGAGATCAAACCGGACCAGGCGTAGCTGGCAGCCGTGGTCAGGCCGAACGCGGTTACCGCGACCAGCGACGAGGAGACCGCGTTCATGATCGACATTCCCGTCGCCAGCATCAGCGCCGGCACGATCAGAAATCCGCCGCCGATGCCGAAGAAGCCGGACAGCGTCCCGGTCGCGAGACCCAGCCCGACAATGGCGGGCATGTTCGACCAGTCCATCTTCACGTCGGGCAGACCGGCCCGCGCCCGCGTCTTCAGCATCAGTGAGGCGATCACGAGCATCAGCAGCGCGAACAGCGCCAGCAGCCTCTGGCCGTCGAGCATTTTGCCGAAGATCGATCCGACAAACGCGCCGATGATTCCGGCCGCCGCGAAGGGCAGCGCGCACGACCAGCGCACGGTGCCGCCACGGGCATGGTTCGACAGATTGACCGCGGCGTTGGCGGCCACCGCGATGGCGCTGGTGCCGATCGCCACATGCGGGTCGGGCACGCCGACCACATAGACCATCAGCGGCACCGCGAGGATCGATCCGCCGCCGCCGACCAGTCCAAGCGAAAATCCGACCAGCGCTCCCGATGCCAGCCCCAGCACGCCCTGCATCATGGAGATCATAAAGTCGGTAACCTCGCTTGCACGGCGAAAGCTGGAAGGAATTTCCGCAAATCTCTATGGCGGCAGCATAAAAACTGCAAGCAGGATCCGCGCACCAGCAGCGTCACCGCCAGCGGCACCAAGCGGACGCGCGGGTGTTGCTGTTTTATTGCTTGATATGCGGCCGAAGCTTTTGTTTCTCGAAGGCGGGCCGCGCAAGCGCGCCCGTTGATCGCACTCAACCCTTCAGGCGGACGACGCACTCACTGTAGTAGCCGCCACTCTTTTCGATCCATTTCATGCCGCCGTTTCCATTCGTCGCCTTGTTGGCGGTGAATTGATCCGCACAGGTAAGCGTCCGCGCTTTATCCGGCTTTTCTCCGGAATATTTCGGCGCAATCGTCGATGGAAACACCACCAGCACGGTGCTTGCTCCACACTCCTCCTGGCGAAACGCTTTCCACTTGCGCCCCTTCAGCTTGCCCTCAAGTTCAGCGGCCAGATATTTCAGCGCGCATCCGGGGACGGTTCGCTCGGGTCTTGTGACTTCCGTCGCTGAAGTGGGTGGCGTCGAATTTGCCGGAGAGGATTGCTCAGGCGGCGCCTTCGAATCCTGAGCCGGGGTCGTTGCAGGCGCCGCAGGCTCACCCGCCTGGGCGAGCAGGTTTTTCGTATCGAACCGCGACGCATCGCGGTTGGCTGAATAGCCGATACCGATTGACAGGCGACTGTCCGGCGTTGCCGAGGCGATTTGGGAAAATACGATAACCCCGATCGACGCAACTATATTCCGGCAAATATTCCCCATTTTCCCTTGCTCGCGGAATCGATGGCTCGCGTCCAGGCATAATTCGTCCCTCTGTTCGGACCGCGTGAAAGGCTGGCAGGCCCAGGCAAGTTCGCCCCTGAGCCTGCCAGCAAATCGAAAGGCGCTTAGCCCTTCAGTTTCTTGTTGCACTCGCTGTAATAGCCGCCGCCCTTCTCGATCCATTTCAAGCCGCCATTGCCGTTGGTGGTCTTGTTGGCATTGTATTGATCGAGGCAGGTGTGCATGCGGGCCTTGCCGGCGGTTTCCTTGGCGTATTTCGTATCGACTGCCGTCGGGAATACCGCAGGTCCGGCTGGCGCCGCCGGTGCGGCGGCGGGGGCGGCTTGCTTCTTCGGCTTGGCTTCGGCCTCTTTCGGCGCGGCTGGGGCGGCCGCAGGCGCCGCGGCGGGCGCCGCTGCGGCGTCCGCTCCGCACTGGGCTTTGCGGAAATCGTTCCACTTCTGGCCGTCAAGCGTGCCGGCGGTCTTGGCGGCCTGATATTTCGCGCTGCATTCCTGCGTGGTCAGGGCCTGCGCCGGCGCCGTTATCGCGAGCGCGGCAAAGCCCGTCGCCGCGAATGTGCACAATAATTTTGCTTGAATGGTCATCCTTGGTCTCCCTGGGGACGTGGCGATCGGTAAGACCCCTATCCTAACGCAGCGACAGCCCGTGACAACGGAACGATCCTTCGTTGCGGCAAAATATCGTGCCCCCGGCAAGGCGGCCGGTCCGGCTTTATTCATCCGCGGTTCAGCATTGCGGCGCGACGTTGCGTCTCTCTTCAACCCGAGGTGCCCCCATGATGACGATATCTTCCCGCGCAGCCGCGGCCGCCTTCGCTTCCCTGTTCCTGATCAGTTCGGCGTTTGCCCAAACCACCGCGCCGGCCACTGCACCTGCCGCAAAAATGGCGCCCGCGGAAAAGAAGGCCGAGAAGCCGCGCACCGCAGCGTCGCTCGAATGCTCGAAGGAAGCCGATACCAAGGGCGTCCACGGCAAGGAGCGCAAGAAGTTCATGTCCGAATGCAAGAAGGCCGCAAAGGACGCCGCCGCCAAGCCGAAATCATAGCGCAGGCTCACTCTTTTCCAGAGCGTGAAGCATCGCCTGGAATGACACGAGGCGGGGACGGGTGACATTTCGACCCCCAGATCACCCCTCCCCGGCCCGCGCGATGCTCGCCGATCCACCCCTTCCGGGGAGGGCAGCGATGGCGTCGCGTGCGCGAGCCAATGCGATCTCACGCATTGCTGCATCGCGCTGGCGCATTTGTCGCCGGCTGACGGATTTGCCATAAGGCGCCGTGAGCCTGATCCCCGAATCGATGGCGTTTGCCATCCCCAACCGCACCAAAACGCTCAACGTGCTCGAAACGCTCGTTATCGGCACCGCCGGCGGCGCGCTGTTTTTATGGGCAAATCTACCGGGCGGATTGATTTCCGGCGCGATGGTCGCGGTCGGCGCCGCCGCCATCGCCGGGCGGCCGCTCAGCGTGCCGCCGATCCTGACCCAGACCGTGCTGGTGCTGCTGGGGATTTCGCTGGGCTCGCTGATGTCGCGGCAGCTGCTGCAGCATATGGGCGCCTATCCCCTGAGCATCGGGCTATTGGCGCTGGCCACCTTCTGCTCGACATTCGGCAGCAGCCTTTATCTGCAGCGTGTCCACGGCTGGGACCGGACCTCGGCGTTCCTGGCGGGAAGCCCCGGCGCGCTGTCCCAGATCACCATGCTCGCCATCGAGAGAGGCGCCGATGTATCGGCGATCGCGGTGGTGCAGACCGTGCGCGTGATCATTCTTACCGCGGCGCTGCCGCTGTTGCTGGCGCTGACCGGGATCGCCCCGTCCTCGCCGCCCACGGCCGCGCTGGCGGTCGCCTCGCCGCTCGAACTGGCCGGACTGATCGCGGCGGCGGTGGCCGCGGCGCTGCTGCTGCGGCTGATCAAATTTCCGGCGAGCTGGATGTTCGGCGCGATGATCGCCTCAAGCGTGCTGCACGGCAGCGGACTGGTCGAGGGCGGCCTGCCGCCGTCGATCCGAAGCGTCGCGCTGGTCGGAATCGGTTCGCTGATCGGCTCGCGCTTCGCGCGCTTGAAGACCAGGGTGCTGTTGAGCCACGTCAACGCGGCGCTGGGGTCGTTCGCCATCGCCATCGTGATATCGGCGATCTTCGTCGCGGTGATCGCGCTGACAACCCATGTGCGGTTCGCCGACGTCATCGTCGCCTTCGCGCCGGGCGCCATGGACGCGATGCTGGCGCTGGCTTTGACGCTGCACATCGATCCGATCTTCGTCGGCGCGCATCATCTGTCGCGTTTCGTATTCGTCTCCATCGCCATCCCCGGCATCGTCCATCTGTTCGGACGCCCGCAGGAAGATGTCGACGACTAGACCGGGATGACTTTTCTTCGAATCGTCATCCCGCTCTATTTTTTGTTTGAGCATGATCTTTTCCGGAAAACCGGTTCCCACTTTTCCGGATCATGCTCTAGCGGCGTTGCAGCCGGGCGACGCCCCAGGCCGCGATCGCGGCCATCGATAGCGAGATCAGCACATTGTAGCCGGCCAGCGACAGGCCGAGAAACTTCCACTGCACTTCGTCGCAGCGGACCACCTTGACGGTGTCGAGCCGCTCCAGCAGGTTGCCGGCACTGCCGAGATTTCCGACCGGGCCGGTGCATTCCGTCGGCCCCTTCCAGAAATGCCATTCGACGCCGGCGTGATAGGTGCCGAGCCCGGCATTGCCCAGCGTCACGAGCGCGACAATGGCAAGGCCCGCGACCAGCGCCGGCGCGCGGCGCGTCCCTTGCCGCGGCGATGGCGATCATCGCGCCGAGCGGCACTACCAGATAATAGGCGTAGCGCTGCTCAAAGCAGAGCGGACAGGGACGGATATCCAGCACCAGCTGAATGAACCAGGCCCCCGCCAGCGTCGCGGCCGCGATGGCCGTGACCGCGAGCGCCGCCGTCAGCGCAGGGTTGGCGTCGGCTCGCGCATGCGAGGGGTTTGCGATGGTATCGGATCTCACGTGATCTCCTGGGCGAAAACGTCCTAACCCGCACGCCCGGCGCTGTCGAGGCAGGCGCGATCACAGCGGAGTGTTTTTTCAGGTCGATCCACTGGCGGGGCGCCTGCTTACGCGAGGACCGTTACCGTCGCCTCGCAGGATCCCCGGGCGGCTGCGGGTTGACCCGCAGTCACCGCCCGCTATATTCCGCCGGCTTCGCGACGTCGGCTTCTCAAGCCGATGTCCGAATGCCCCTGTGGCGGAATTGGTAGACGCGCTCGAACTCAAAATCGAGTTCCGCAAGGAGTGCTGGTTCGATTCCGGCCAGGGGCACCAGAGGCTTGTTCGCCACCATCCGCCAACGTTCACTTAGAGCAGCAAATACAGGGATAACTTTCAATTTCCTGTTCGCCAGCATCCCTCGCTTTTCGTTGGTATCCGGTCAATTTGTTGGTACAATTGTTGGTATCCAGAGGGCGTGTTGGTATCGCCCTCTTCGACTGGAATCGAACCGATGCCGCCTCGAAGCGATACGGCCTTCCGCAGCGCCAGACCCCGTCAAAAGCCCTTCAAATTGTCTGATGGTGGCGGGCTGTATCTGCTGGTGCAGCCCAACGCCGCGAAGTTCTGGCGACTCGCGTACCGGTTCGACGGCAAGCAGAAGCTGCTGGCGCTCGGATCCTATCCGGTGACGTCCCTGGCTGACGCACGGGCCAAGCGTGATGCGGCGAAAAAACTGCTAGCGGAAGGTTCTGATCCGTCGGTTGAACGCAAGGCGGAGCGCAATGCGGCGCCGCCTGTCCCGGAACAACACGTTCGGAGCGGTTGCAGACGAGCTAATGATAAAATGGAAAGCCGAAGGCGACGCTCCCGCGACGCTGAAAAAGAAGAAATGGCTGCTCGACTTTCTAAATGCCCAGCTCGGCAACCGACCGATCGCTGAAATCAAGGCACCCGAATTGCTCGACACTTTGCGCAAAATCGAAAAGCGCGGACGATATGAAACGGCGACCCGGGCCCGCAGCACGGCGGGTGTCGTCTTTCGCTACGCGATTGCAACTGGCCGGGCCGAACGCGATCCCTCGGCGGACTTACGCGGTGCGCTCATCACCCCGACCGTAACGCATCGCGCCACGATTGTTGAGCCCGGGCAGATCGGCGCGCTGCTGCGCGCAATCGATGGCTTTGAGGGCCAGCCTGCGACGAGGCTCGCGCTTCAGCTGGCTCCGCTGCTGTTCGTCCGCCCAGGCGAACTGCGAATGGCGGAATGGAGCGAATTCAATATTGCGGAAGCCGAGTGGCGGATACCAGGTTCAAAAATGAAAATGCGCAGGCCGCATCGCGTGCCCCTCTCGCCTCAATCGCTGGCGATCCTTCGCGAACTCCGCGAGATTACCGGAAACTCAAGATATCTTTTTCCATCGGTGCGATCCTGGCATCGCCCCATGAGCGACAACACGCTCAACGCAGCGCTGCGACGTCTCGGATATGACAAAACCGAACTGACGGTGCATGGGTTACGATCGACAGCTTCCTCGCTTTTGAACGAAAGCGGCAAGTGGCACGCTGACGCGATTGAGCGGCAGCTTGCACACCAGGAGCAAGACGAAGTGCGCGGCGCATATACGCACGCGGCCGAGTTCTGGCAGGAACGCGTCCGGATGATGAAATGGTGGGCTGATTATCTCGACAATCTGCGAGAACGCGGTCGCATGGTAATCGTTAAAAAGCGGGCCTAAAGGGATGGCCCGTCTAGCCGAAGTGCCCACCCGTTGCCGACCGTAACACCGCGATCCGTTGGGCAGGTCAAGAGCGGCCAGATGTGGGTCGTGACAGACAACTTATGCTATCCTTAGATCGCAAGTGGACGCTGCGGTTACCACCTAGCTGAGGCGGTTCATGCCCGGAACTCAAAAAGGTCACGCGCCGCCCGAACTGTGGTCCCTGGAACAAGCGGCGGTCTGGATCAAGACGCCCGGCGGCGTGCCTGAAGTCCGGAATCCACCGCCGGATCGCGCTCTCCAGTTTGCAAGAACTGTACAAGGCATTGAAGGCAGGGATGGTAACGGCATCGGGTTGCGTTGACGTTAGCGAACGTCGGGATATTTCACCGGGAGAGTGGAACGACTACCGCCTGAAGCTGAAGCACACTGTGTTCGCGGGTCATCACTTCACGGGGACAGCCGGGACGCCGATCATCACGGTTCTTTCGATCCGTTCATTTCCGGCCGCCGCGCTCAAGTACCACGGATATCCGTCAGGGGTACGGGTTCCGTCCGCTAGCGCGCGGGATGGCGAACCCGGCTACCACCGCGTCATTACCGACGTGCTGTTGCCGCGGGAACAGGTCGTCCAGCAATGGCCTTCAGGCGGTTGTGATGCGCCATTGCCTGGCGATCGTTCGGACGATCCTGGTTCAAAATCTGGGCCAGGCGCAAAGACGCGCGGCATTGCAGGGGCAATTGACGAGCTTTGGCCTAACGAAATTCCGAAAGGGCTCAGCGCAAAAGATCGCAATAGCGCGATCATCAAGTGGCTAGTTGAGAACGGATGCTCGGTCCCAACAAACCCGGAGCGCGCCATCCAGAGAGTGTTGAAAGCGCTGCGATCCCGATAATCCGACGGGCAATGTCGCGACTTGTCGCTGTCGTGTCGCGCCTTGTCGCAATACTTCGCTGATGTTCGTCACTATGAACTCGCCGACCGATGACGGACATCGGCGCGGTCGCCGGGACCTTCCCGGCGCCAAGTGGCGACATGAAAATGAACAAACCTTTAGCCTACAGCGTGGCGCAGGCATGCACCGTGGCATGCACCGGCCGGACGGCCCTCTACGAGGCGATCAAGGCGGGTGAGCTCCGCGCAGTCAAGCGCGGTCGCCGCACCCTTGTGCTCGCCGGCGACCTCAGTGCTTGGATCGAAGGCCTGCCGGCGATCGAGGTGAAACTCACGGAGCAAACGAACAAGAAACAGGCCCGCAACAATGGGGGCCCGGCATGAAATCCCAAACCCAGGCCCCTGGCGACAGCGATACGGAAGCGGCTGCATTCGGCCATGCCCGTGGTCGCCGTCATCACGGTAGTGGTCTGCCAAAATACTTCACCATCAAAGCGGTAGCCGAAGCTCTCGACGTTTCAACTCGTACGGTCAGGAGAAGGATCGCGAACGGCGACCTCATAGCGCATCGTTCCGGTGGCGTCGTCCGTATCTCCGAAGCCGATTTCCGAGCATTCCAAGCCCTTCACCGCCAAGGCTGATTGTCGTGCACTGGAGTCATAAATTGTCACGTTATGTCAATAGCATGCACGGTATCGGGAATACTCCATCATACGTATAGATAGCCATTATAATATGGTAGTATTCCCGAATGACCGCCCCGGTCACCCTCTGTCCACCCGAGACCGCTCGGGTCCACCCGAAAACCCCCGAAAGGGAAATGACCATGACTACAAAACCAAGACCCACGAGCAAGGTACCCCCAGCCTACGACGTCGCCGCCGTGCGCAAGACCTTGGCAGATGTGCTGGCCGTCGTGGATCGAAGCACGGCGCTTTCACCGACGCGGTTGCGCGATCTGCGCTCGGCCGTGATGCGGGTCGCCGACCTGCTTGGGAATGTTCCCGGCCGCATCGCGCTCGACTTGCCGGCGATCAGCCGCCAGCTTGGCCGCCATCAACCCGGTGGCCGCCGGCATGACGACCAAGCGCTTTGCCAACATCCGGTCCGACTTCCTCGCGGCCGTGAAGGCGAGCGGCTTGATGCCGATCGGACGCGTGGCACAAGGGCCGCTTGGCTCCGGCCTGGCGCCAGCTGTTTGCGCGCCTCTCGCGTAGACGGGCGCACCTCGGCCTCTCGCGCTTTGCGCGTTATGCGAGCGCCCGAGGAATCGACCCCAAGGCGGTCAACGATGCGACCGTCGCGGATTTCATCGCCGCCGTTCGCGAGCAATCGCTCCACGGCACCCCGAACTGGCTCTATCGGCAGGTCACGCTGGTCTGGAATGAAGCGGCGCGTGATGCCGCATTGGGGCTCCAATCGCTGACCGTGCCGTCCTTCCGCGGCCCGCCCAAGCGCATCGATTGGGCATTGCTGTCGAGTTCGTTCCGACGAGATGTCGATAAATTTCTCAACTGGGCAAGTCAGTCCGATCCGTTCGCCCCGAGTCTCGCCCGCGACGCCTGGCGCCGACGGACGTTGCGCTTGCGCCGGGATCAGATTCATGCCGCCGTATCGGCCTTGATCGACACTGGCATAAAACCATCCGCCATTCGCTCTCTCGCCGATCTCGTTACGCCGGTCAACTTCAAAAGGATTCTGCGCCGTCGCGTCGAGATGGTCGATGGCGCGCAAAATTCATTCAATCACAGCCTCGGCATAGCACTGTCTCTGATTGCGCGCGAATGGGTGAAGGTTGATGGCGCCGTGCAGGCCGAACTCAAGCGGCTCCTCAGCAAGGTGCCGGTGCCGCTCAAGGGGTTGACCGACAAGAACAAGCGCTTCTTGCGCCAGTTCGATGATCCGAACGCCTTGCGGCGCTTGGTGCAATTGCCGGAACAGCTCTGGGCAGAGGTGAAACGGGAGAGCAGCCCGAGTTACCGCACGCTTGGCAAAGGCCCAGGCGGCTCTTGCCATCGCAATTCTTACTTACATGCCGATTCGTCTGCAAAATCTGTTGACGTTGGAGTTTGACAGACACCTGTTCGTTCGCACGGGACGAGGGGCAAAATCGACGCTGGAATTGTCGAACGGCGAGGTCAAAAACAACATAGATCTTGCGTTTGAGATTCCGCCGCAGGTCGTCAAGATGCTGGTCGAGTATCGGGACCGCATCGCACCGAAAATCATTGGCGAACGTCCGGCAAGGCTATTCGTCAATGTCGACGGCACGCCGAAAGGACGCGCAAGCTCTTGGAGTCGTTGATTACCAATTATGCGAGAAGGCGAGCAGGCATAACGTTGACGCCGCACCAAATTCGTCATTTGAGCGCGAAAGTTCTGCTCGATGATCAGCCCGGCGGGTTTGAAACTGTGAGACAGCTTCTCGGCCACAAAAACCTCCAGACACACGGTGTCTTCGTACGCCGGGATCGACAGCCGTCGCGCCGGGCGGCATCACCAGCGTCTCATCGAAGAAGCGCTATCGGCTCAAAGTCCGTCTCGCCCGCGCAAGCTTCGCGTCAATCGAGTCGCGTAGATAAGAAAGCCAAAGTCATGCCCGCTCGTCGGAAACTGATGCTTCCCTTCACCCATTGGCCGATCGAAGACCGGCGCCGTTGGGAAGCGGCATTTCAATCCGGTGACCTGTTTGATGAAAATGGCCCCGGCACCCGCCTTGCCGCAGCTACACGTCAGTTGCGGCTGGAGAGTTATGGGAGGTTTTTGGGATTTCTGTCGGCCAAGCACCCGAAACTCATGACTCGTCCACCCGGAAGCACGGATCGATCGGCGAATGGCTGGCCGAATATGTAGCTTGGCGTCGAAGGTCATGCGGCGACATATCGTTAGCTGCCGATCTCGGCAGCCTTCGCGGCACACTGAAGCTGATCTGCCCCGACACCGATTGGTCCTGGTTGCAGTCCATCGCCAATAGAATCGCCGCCGCCGCGCCGCCGCCGGCGCGAAAATATAATCTGGTGACCAGTGATCGCCTTTATGCACTCGGGATCGAGCTCATGGACTGTGCCGTCACCGCGGCAGATGCCGTCGGGCGCACCGGGACGAGGCACGCCATTCAATACCGCGACGGCTTGATTATTAGCACCCTGGCAATGATACCGCTGCGCCGTGGCACGCTTGCAGCGCTGCAAATCGGGCGTCATCTCATAAAAGTCGGCGATCATTGGGAGCTCGACATACCCGCCGCGGATACCAAGACCCGGCGACCTCTTGACTATTCAATTCCGAAAGACTTGTCGGCGCGCATTGATCTGTACCTGGAACGATTCCGCAGCCGTATCCGGGGTTCCGATAAACACGCCGGCCTTTGGCCGTCACATCACAGCATCCCAATGCGGCCTGACTCCATTAATGTCGCCGTGCAGAAGCGAACCAAGAAAGCCTTCGGATTTGGCGTCAACCTGCATCGTTTCCGGCACGCCGCCGCAAGCTTTTGGTCCATCCATGACCCGGTCAACGTGCGAGGCGTCAAGGACCTTCTCGGTCAAGCATCATTTGCCACGACCGAGAAACACTACATCATGGCACAATCGCGCCTTGCGGGGCGTGCTCTCGCTCGAGCCATCGGCAATGCGGGAAAAAGACCGCGTTTTCCCAATTCTATTTCGTAAATTTGGCCACACTACGAATCTAGGGGGTCGGGAGTTTGAATCTCTCTTCGGGCAACTCGCAGTCCGGCAAGAACGGGGTTCGCAGTTTAACGTTCATACGAATTCTTTTCCCGGTCTCGTCCAGCCTGGTAGCCTTCGCTTCTATCAAGCTCCCCAATCTCATCGTCTGAAATCTCGAAAACCGCGCCCCATACTTCATTGCCGCGACTGCGCCGCAGTGTTCCATTCGGACAAGCCGCGTTGGGACAAGGCGTCGGCGACGGCGACGCGGCGCAATTCCTCATGGCTCTCGGGACTCTCGACGAACAGCACATCGGCGCCGACATCGAGGAAGCCTTGCGCGCGCCGCAAGGCCGCATCCATCCCTTCGGCGTAGCGCGCATCGGTCCGGGCCACGATGAGAAAATCGCAGCTCGGCCGCGCATCGACCGCGACACGGATCTTGGCGATGGCGTCATCGGCCGGGATGACGCGGCGGAATTCGGTGTGGCCGCATTTCTTCGGGAATTCCTGATCTTCGAGCTGGATTCCGGAAGCGCCCGCGGCCGCATAACCGCGCACGGTGCGATCGACGTTCAACAATCCGCCATAGCCGGTGTCGCCGTCGGCAATGAATGGAACGCTGATGGCGCCGGCGATGCAGCGCACGCGGTCGAGCATCTCCGTGAATGTCGCGGTGCCGGCGTCAGCGACGCCAAGGGCAGACGCGACGACGCCATATCCGGTCATGTAAAGCGCGTCGAAGCCAAGGCCGGCCGCGACTCTCGCTGAAATGCCGTCATAGACGCCCGGAAGCGTCAGGCAGCCGTCTCTCTGCAGCAGAGCGCGCAGTGTCGTTGGCTCAGGCAAGCCATCCTCCCGTCGTTTCCCGGTATCGGCGGTGTCCTTAGAGGGTCAGCTGCCGTTATTTTTTATGCCGTGGTTGGGGCTTCCTTTATAGCGATTTCTACGGGTTATTCCGGGAAAATCAATCCTTTCGCCTTTTCCCGGCAGGCGACGACCCGCGCGATCACCCCAATCCGATACGCATCCGCAGTTCCGGTTTCTGGTCGAGACTGCCGACCAGCCAAGGGACAGATCGTTCGGCGGCGTCGAGAGCCGCGGCTGATGAAACATAGGCAACGCCCGAATAGTACTGTACCGGCGTCCACTCCCCCCCATCTTCGATGTCCCGCCTGAATTCTTCGAACCCGTAGCTGCCGTCTGCCCTGGAAAAAAAGTCCACGCACCTGTCATGCTCGGAATTTTCGACGCTGACGAAAACGGTCCAGGACGTGTCGATGCGCTTTGACATGACCTCTGGTCTTCTTCGGTTGAAATGCGCCACGGACTTTTTCAAATCGGGCCGCTAAAGCAAAACGCGGGTTGGCGTTTAATCCAAAGCCAGGTTCGTTCCAGCACGGCGCCACATTAAAGCGCAAGCCGACCAATGCCAGCTTGATTAGAACGCCGTCGCCGATCTAAGGTCGGCGGCCTGGAAGAAACAGCCGATCATCTCAAAACCGAGCCACGGTACACGTGGATTGCGGCTTCCCAAGGTCGAGAAGCGCCGAAGGCGTTACGGCCGAAACCTGGGATCGCGAACGCGGCGGCATCTCACCAGAAATAACACCCGTAAAAACGCCGCTAAGTCAGGAATAGCTATTGGTACAATTGAACGTTCTGATATCCGGTGGATTCAGCGGCGCGTACGAGGAACTGTTGCCGGAATTCGAGCGGACGAGCGGCATCAAGGTCGCGACCGGATCGGGTGCGTCGCAAGGGACGGGGCCGCAGACGATTGCAGCGCAGCTCGCCCGCGGCGTGCCGTTCGACGTGGTGATCCTGTCGAGAGAGGGCCTCGGTGAGCTGATCGCCGCGAAGAGAATCGTCGCCGGAACGGACGTCGATCTTGCGCGAGTACCCATCGGCGTAGCGGTGCGGGCGGGGGCTCCGAAGCCCGACGTGCGCACCGTTGAGGCCTTCAAACAAGTCCTGCTCAAGGCCAAAACCGTCGCGGTGCCGGGAAGCACCAGCGGTATTTGGCTTACGACCGACCTTTTTCCGCGGCTCGGCATCACCGAAATGGTCAACGTCGAAGTCACGCCCCGTGGCACGGGCGCGGCCGCGATGGTCGCCGCAGGAGACGCGAATCTTGCAGTCTTGCCGACCAGTGAGATTATGTACGCTGCGGGCGTCGACTTCGCGGGCAACATCGCAGCTGAGATCCAGTTTGTTCAAACGTTTTCAGCCGCTATCGTGGCCGGCTCGAGGGAGATTGAAGGTTCCAAAAGACTGATTGAATTTCTGACTTCCGCGCGCGCTTCCGAAGCAATCAGGAAAAGCGGCATGGAGCCACTCACGGCCTAGCTCACAGGATGGGCCGCCGCGATGACCGCCAGGCCGAAAACTGCCAAAGAGACCGGCTCAGCGTCGAAGGTCCGCTTTGCGCCAGAACCGGTCATTCCATCTCCCGCCCGAGCTTTTTCGCCATTTGCCGCGCGTAGAATCGGGGCGCAAGGCGCGACACCCACCAGGATAGGCGCGACACCGCGTCGGGCAGCAGCACGCGCCGCTCCTTTGCTGCCGCCGCGAAGATCTTGCCGGCGATCGCGTCGGGCGTGGCGCGCGTGCCGACAATGGACTGGGGATGGTGAGCGAGATTGCGGTCGCCGGCCAGCGCGTTCTTCTCGATGCCCGTCTCGATGAAGGATGGGCACACCAGCAGCACCTTCAGGCCGAGCGGCTCGACCTCCGTGCGCAGGCTGTCGAAGAAGCCATGCAGCGCATGCTTGCTCGCCGCATAGCCGGTGCGGGCGATCAGCGGCGCAAAGCCCGCCACGCTGGAGATGACCACGATCATGCCCCGCCGCGCGATCAGTGCCGGCAGCGCCGCATGCGTGCAATCCAGGGCGCCGAAGAAATTCACCGCCATCACCCGCCGGATCACGTCAGGCTGGGTGCGCGCAAAGGCGCTGCGGTGGGTGATGCCGGCGTTGTTGATCAGCACGTCGATGCCGCCGAACGCCTGCATCGCGGCGGCGGTGGCCCGGCGGCAGTCCTCCTCCCGGCTGAGGTCGCAGACCTCGGCGACTGCCGCGATCCCCCTCGCCTGCAGGTCGGCCAGCAGGCCCGCCAGTGCGGAGGCGTCGCGATCCAGCGCGACGATTTTCGAGCCGGCGTCGCCGAAGCGAAGACACAAGGCGCGCCCCAGCCCACCCGCTGCGCCGGTGACGACGACGACCTTGCCGCGAAAATCACGCAACGCCACACCCCTTCATCTCCGGGCATTCCGGCTGGCGCGCCAGAAATCGAACACTTCGGACGAGGTCTTGCGCGGCACGTAGCCGAATTCCTGCTTGAGCCTGCGATTGTCGAGCACCGGCCGGTAGCGCAGGAAGTCCACCTGCTCCGGGCCGTACTGGGTGAGGTGAAGCTTCTTGAGCACGGCCAGCGCGGCCCCTATCAGCCACGCCGGCAGCACGACGCAACGCTTGCCGAGCCGGGCGGCGATCTCGGTGATGGTCAGCGCGCCGTCTCCGGCGACATTATAGATACCGCTCTTGTCGGTTGAGACCGCATGCAGGATGCTGCCCGCCACGTCCTGATCCCAGATGAATACGAACGGGCTGTCGGAACCGCTGACGGCGATCAGCCGCGGCTTCTCGAACAGGTCGGTGATCTGGTTGTGCACGGTCGCGCCGAGGATGGTGCCGATGCGCAACACCACCTGTTTCAGCTCAGGGTGCTCGGTACGCCAGCGCGCCAGCATCTCCTCCACCAGCCGCTTGTGGTACGCGTAGGCGAAAGCCTCGTTGCCGCGCACGGGCCAATCCTCGGTGATCCAGGCCGGGTTGTCCGGGTAATAGCCGTACGCCGCGCCGCTGGAGGTGACGATGATTTTCTCGACGCCGGCCGCGAGGCACGCCTTGAGCACGTTCTCGGTGCCGAGCACGTCCACGGAGTATTCGAATTCGCGATTGCTGTGTTTGCCCGGCGTGACGATCGACGCCAGATGCACCACCACCTCCGGCGCCGTGCGCTTGAACAGCTCGGCCAACTCCGCCGATCGCACGTCGGCTTGACAATACTCGACGCCCGCCAGCCGCCGGTCCGCAGAAATCTCCCGCACATCCACTGCGACCACACGCCCGACGGCGGCCTTGCCCGCGGCCAGCGTCGCCAGCAGTTGCGAGCCGAGATAGCCGGCTGCGCCGGTGATCAGGACCGAGCGTGCATTCATCGTCACTCCTTTTCCGCCAACAGCGGCTGTTTTGCCGTAGCGAGGAATCCGGGAAGAGGCGGCCTCCTTGACCAGAACGTCGCCAGCGTCAGCCCGGCGACGATGTGCCAGATGCCCCACCAGGCTGCGACAATCGCCATGCCGCCGAGACCGTTGAAGAAGTTGAAGATCAGGATGAGGCCGAGGCCGGAGTTCTGGATGCCGCATTCGATCGACACCGCGCGCCGGTCAGGCTCCGGCAAGCCGTGCGAGCAAGCCGAGGCCGTAGCCGGTGGCGAGCGCCGAGGCGTTGTGCAGCAGCACGACGCCGACCACCATGCCGACGTAGCCGACAAAATACTGCCAGTTCGCTCCCAGCGCCGCGAGCACGAAGACCAGGAAGAAAACAAGCGAAAAGTATTTCATCGGCTGTGCGCGCCAGCGCGGTGAAACCCGGCCAGCGCCGCGACACCAGCAATCCCGCGGCCAGCGGCAAGCCGAGCAGCAGGAAGACGTGCAGGAACATCTCCAGCGGGTTCACCGCGACCTGGCGCAGGATCGGCTGCGCAGGCCCGTACAGCCCGCCCCAGAAGGCGATGTTGACGGGGGTCATGAAAATCGCGGTCAGCGTCGATGCCGTGCTGATGGACACCGACAGCGCGGTGTTGCCCCGCGCGAAATGGGTCAGGAAGTTCGAGATGTTGCCGGCGGGGCAGGACGAGACCAGGATCATGCCGAGCGCGATGCTCGGCCGCGGCTGCAGCAGCAGCACCAGCAGGAAGGTCGCCGCGGGGAACACCAGATGGTGGGCGATCAGGCCGATGACCAGGGCGCGCGGCGTCCTCAGCGCCGCGCTGAAATCCTCCGCCTTGAGCTCGAGCGCGACGCCGAACATGACGAAGCCGAGGACGCAATTCAGCAGGAACAGCGTCTGCGGATTGAAGTTGAGGCGAACCAGATCGATATCGGCCACGGCTCGGCCTCCTAGGCCTTCGGCTCCTCGTGCATCTTCTTGAAATGGAACAGGCCCGGCGCCCACATGTGCTTGACCGGATCGACGTCGACATGGATCACCGCGCATTTGCCGGAAGCCAGCGCCTGCTGCAGCGCCGGTTTCAGCTGCCGCGGATCGGAGACGCGCGCGCCGTAGGCGCCCATGCTCTGGCCGAGCTTGTCGAACTCGATCTCGCCCAGATCGGCGTTGATCGTCTCTTCCGGCCCGAGGTGCTTGAACAGCATGGTCTTGAACGGCCGCAGCATGAACTGCTGGTTCATCTTCACCATGCCCCACTGCTTGTCGCACAGCACGATGTAGATCACCTGCGCCTTGTTGCGCACCGCGGTTTCGATCTCCTGCGGATGGAAGCCCATGGCGCCGTCGCCGATGATGCAGCACACCGGCTTGCCCGGCTGCGCCACTGCGGCGCCCACCGCCTGCGCCATGCCGGCGCCGAGCATGCCGAACTTGAAGGTCGACAGCACCGTGTTCGGCACCTTCACCTGGTGGTAGAACATGGCCCAGATGGTGGCGTTGCCGCCGTCCGCCACCAGCACGGTATCCTCCGGGAATACCTCGCGGCACACCGCGCCGATGTGCGCCGGGTTCATCGGCACCGCCAGGTCGGCGAGCGCCTTGTCCCAGCCCGCGCGGTCATCCTTCATCGTCCTCGCATAGCCGGCAACGCGCGCGCGGCGGCCGTCGAGCCGGATTTCGCTCTTGCGCCGCTCCAGCTCGTCGCCCAACAGCTCCAGCGTGCGCCTGGCGTCGGCCAGAATGGCGAGGTCGACCGGCTTGTTGAGGCCGATCATGTCGCTGTCGATGTCGACCTGAATCGTCTTCTGCTCGGACGGATGCCGCCAGTAGGGCGGCTTGCCCCACCAATCGGTTTCGCCGACGCGCGATCCGATGATCAGCGCCACGTCGGAGTCGTTGCGGACCTTGTGGTTGAGCTTGACGTGCGGCATCGGCACGGCCAGAGGCGAGGTTTCCGGCAGCACGCCCCGCGCCGCCCAGCTCGTCGTCACCGGCGCGTGCAGCAATTCGGCGACGCGCCGCAGCGCGGCGAAGGCGCCGGCATGGATGATGCCGCTTCCGGCGTGGATCATCGGCGCCTCGGCCGCGATCAGCATCTGCGCCGCGCGCGCGACCTGCTCGGCCGTCGGCGTCAACGGATCGGTCTGGCGGTACTGGTGCGGCGCCCAGATAGCGGCCGACGCCTTGAACTTGCCGTTCATGATGTTTTCGGGAACGTCGAGATGCACCACCCCCGGCCGGCCTTCGTAACTCCTGCGCAGCGCCTTGCGCATCAGTTCCGGGATGCGCTCGAACGACGAGACCGCTTCGCTCCACTTGGCGATCTTGCCGATGACGCCGACCTGATCGAAGCACTGATAGGCTCCGCCGCGATCGGGATACATGATGCTCGGCCGGCGCGCGCTGGTGATGACCAGCACGCGATTGCCCTCGCCCTGCTCGACCACCAGACCGGGCAGGATGTTGGCGACGCCCGGGACCGTTGCTGGCCATGCAGACGCCGAGCTTGCCGGTGAGCCGCGCGTAGGCGCCGGCCATGTGCGCGGCCGACGTCTCATGCCGCGGCGTGACGATCTCGATGCCGAGCCGGTGCAGCGCCGAATAGAAACCGAAATAGGTGCCGTCGATGATGCCGAAGACCTTGTCGACGCCCTCCTCCTGCAACATCCGGGCAATGACTTCGCCGCCGCTGATCTCCGCCATCCGGTGCTCCCCGTTTTTTTCTTCTGACGCAATATTATGGCTATCTACTTGACCTCGATTTTTCAGACATTCCTTGATGCAGCGCAAATGGCCCGGAAAAGAAGTGTGCAGCGCATGCTACGCCTGTGTGTACCGAAAACCTCAAATATCCGAAGAGCCCCGCGACGCGCTTGACGTGATCGTAGCGGGTGATGATCCAGGCCTTCATCGCCAATGATCAGCGGACCGGATCTTCTGCGCGGCGAGGAGCGCGTAGCGGTGCCGCTGCGTCGCGTTTCATGTTCCGATCTGCTTCCGGATTCGTGAATTGCTAGTTGCTCGATGCAGTCACCAGATTTGTCGGCGTCGACGTTCCGGCGAACGGCCGCTTCGCGCCACAAGCGGCCATCTGCTGGCGCAGAGCTAGGCATTTCTAGATATGAGTTGATCAATCGCTGAGAAGCTACCGACGCTGCCAATGTGACCACATCAGTTCAAAACACGAAAGTAGCCCTCGTGGGGTCAGCAGAATGACTGCGATCACTACAACACCATAAATAAAGTAGTGCAGGCCGGGCAACGTGCTGCCGAGCTTTCCGCGAAGGATCTCACCAAGAGGCACTAGCAACAGCGCGCCGAGAGCCGGCCCATAAGCCCGACCGAGCCCGCCAACAGTGGCAAACAATACGACCTCGATCGTAATAACAGGTGAAATCAGGAGATAGGGATCGGCAAAGGTCATATAACGAACGTAAGCAGTGCCGACGACCGAGGCCAGCGCCGCCGAAATGACCATGGCGGTGATCTTGTAACGAAGAATGTCGACCCCGATCGCCTGTGCGGCTTTTTCGTTGTCACGGATGGTACGCAGATAATAGCCGAGCGGTGCGTTCAGAATTGCGACGTTGATCAGGACGCAGATCGCGGCAAGCGCCAGCATGACCCAGTACGCGCCGTGCCCTCCCCCGAATTGAAAAGCCAAAAAATTCCCGGTATCGCGCGGCAGCATCAGGCCTGACGCTCCGCCCAGAAAGTCCCAACCTTCGACGATGATACCGCCCATTTCCGCAAATGCTAGCGTAATGAGGACGAAGGACAGGTGCCCGAGGCGAAAGCGAAAATCAATCCACGCAATGACAGCGCCCAACACGGCTGAAATGGCGGCCGAGATCAGCAGCCCCAGCCACATGTTGATGCCAAGCTTGAGCAGCAGGGCGCTGGACAGCATGGCGCCGATACCGATGAAAAGGCTATGCGCGAGCGATATCTGCCCGGCCATGCCCCCGACGATATTCCAGGATGAGGCCAGCGCCACATACACGAGCGACAGGATGACGATATGAAGATAGTAGCTCGACAGGACAAGCGGTAGCAGGGCCGCGAGCGCGAGCACGCCCCACCAGACCGGCGACGACAGGGTTTTGTAGAATTCCTCCCTCATCGCGAAGAACTCCAGGTGAGGCCTTGCGGCCGGAACAGCATGATCAGCACGAAGATCGCATACGGCACCAGCGACCCCACCGTGTCCGACAAATAGATGGTCCCGAATGCTTCGGAGATGCCGATAGTCAGGCCGCCCAACATGATTCCGACGAAATTCGTCATGCCTCCGAGCACAACTACAAGCAGCGTGATCACAGTGTAGCGCAGTCCCTGTGTCGGCTGGATCGGCGTTCCCGGCAGCAGCAGGGCTGCAGCAATTGCGAGAATGCCAATGCCGAGCGCGAAGGTCAGCACCTGAACGCGGCTTACGTCGAATTCCCATCAACGCCGCCGCATGGGCATTCTGATGCACGGCACGGATCGAGCGTCCGAAATCAGTCGATCGCAACATTACAAATAGGCCTATCGCCAGCGCAAAAGACACACCGAAGGCAATCAAGTGTGGCACCCGCAGCACCACGTCTCCGAGAATTATCAGCTTCGACTCGACAACCGACGGCGTGCGGGCCGGCTGGCCGCCGAACGCCATCAAGATGCCGTTCTGCAGGACGAGGCTGAGCCCAAGTGTCAACTGGACGATCATCAGGAACTGATGGCCGACAATCGGCCGGATCAAGAACCAGTAAACAAGGGCGCCGAGCGCCGTCATCACCGGCACTGTGATGATGACGGACACGTAAGGATCGAGCGACAGCGCGGAATAGAGCGCCAGACACATGAACATCCCGAGCGAGATGAAATCTCCGTGGGAAAAGTTGACCACACCGCTAACGCCATAGACGAGACCCATGCCGAGCGCGAGCAGCCCGTAGGTGCTTCCGATCAGGATCCCTTGCGCCATCGCCTGCAGAAGTTCTGTCACGTTGATCTCCGCTCAAAGTCCGAGATAGGCGCTTCGGGTCCGCGGATCGTCCTTAATGATATCCGAGGGGCCTTCGATCGCGACCTGCCCGCGCTCAAGCACATAACACCGCTGGGCATGACGAAGGGTCAGTGTGAGATTCTGCTCCACCAACAAAATCGTCAGGCCGTTGGCATGCAGCCGGTCAAGAATGTCGAAAATGAACTTAACGAACAGCGGCGACAGACCGAGCGACGGCTCGTCTAGCATCAGCAGTTTTGCCTCGCCCATGAGCCCGCGGCCGATGGCGAGCATCTGCTGCTCGCCGCCGGATAACGTGCCGGCATCCTGCGACAGCCGCTCCTTTAGCCGCGGAAACAGGTCGAGGACCACCTCCATCTGGCGCGGCCGATGCGGCTTCGCCCTCGCATTGATGCCGCCGAGTTGCAGATTTTCCCGCACGCTCATTTCGGGAAATACCAAGCGGCCTTCAGGCACCTGCACGATGCCGAGTTCAACCCTTTGCCGTGGTGTAAGCCGCGTGACGTCCTGCCCCTCGAACAGTATGCGACCAGACATCGGCGCGACCATTCCCGACAGGGCGTTGATCAACGTTGTCTTGCCGGCGTTGTTGGCGCCGAGCAGGCCGACAATTTCGCCCGCGCGAAGCCTGATCGAAATCTGGCGCAACACCGCCACGCCGCCGTAACCCGCCACCAGGTTCTCGATCTCAAGCATCGAGGTGTTCCCCGAAATAGGCATCTATGACTTTTTGATCCTTGACGACCTCCTCCGGGGTCGCTTCCGCGATCTTTTCACCGAAATTGATAACGACGATGCGGGTCGCCAGCCGCATGATCACCGGCATGACGTGCTCCACCATGACAATAGTGACACCCTGGTTGTTGAGATCCCGGATGATGGAGAGAGGTGCTTCAGTCTCCGCCATAGTCGAGTCCGGCCATCACCTCGTCGAGCAGGATGCAGCGCGGGTCGGTGGCTACGCATTTGGCAAGCTCAAGGAGCTTTTTATCCTGGAGCGACAGCGTTACTGGTGTCATGAACTCCTTGCCGACGAGGCCGACGCGATCGAGAACATGCGCGGCATAGTTGATAGCCTCGCGAATTGGCCGGCGCGTCAACGCTGCGGTGGTCACAACATCAAGTGTCGTCATGTCGGCAAAGGTCTGAACGATCTGGAAGCTGCGGATCAGGCCGTGGTGCACCAGCCGATCAGGCGAGACGCCGACGATAGCGGATCCGTCGAAGTGGACGTTGCCTTCGCTCGGAAGCACGAAGCCGGAAATTACCCCGAACAGGGTGGTCTTCCCGGCGCCGTTCGGGCCGATAATCCCCACGATCTCGCCCTTGGCAACCGAGAAGCTGATCGAATTCAGTGCGATCAGCCCGCCAAAACGCTTGGTGACACCGGCGATCTCAAGAAATGCCATTGGACATTCTCAGGCGCGCGGCCGAGGAGCGGTCTGAGCAAACTCTTTCGGAAAAACGACCTGTTGAGTTTGCTCGGGCGTCCATTGAATAAACATCGCGGATCCGTCCTTGAGCAGACGGTCATCGGCGAATTGAAGCCCTTTCGGCTTTGCCACATAGAGATTCGGATCGCCGAAGGGAATATTCACCTTCTTGAAGGCGTCGAGCAGCGCATCGCCCTGGAGCGACGCGGAGGTTTCCAGCACCTGCTGCAAGACCCTTCCAGCCTGTGCATATTGAATCGCGCCTTGCCCGATCCGCTCCAGTTTTGCGACATCGCGCAATTCGGTGATGATTTTCTGCATCGAATCGATTTTGGCCCCGGGGCTGAAGCCGGTCATGCCGAACAGATTGTTGGTCAGCACGGCCTTACCGATTTCCGGCCCTAAATCTTTCCACAGCGACAGATCCGAATAGCCGCCGGTGCCGCCGCAGAAGATACTGCCGTGATAGTTGAGATTGTAGCGCGCTTGATGCAGCAGAATGCCATCGCGCGGTGTCACCAGCCCGACGACGATATCGGGCTTGAGCGAACGAATACGGATCATCGCCGAGGTTTGATCCTGCGCGCGGATATCGAGCGGCGCTTCGCCAATAATTTCGATGCCGCTGGCCTTGAGCTTTTCCGTCAGAAACTTGTTGACCTGCTGGCCAGCTTCGTAATTCGAATAGCCCATTACGGCGGTCTTGATATTGAACTTGCTATCGTCGCGCAGCCAAACGACGAAATCATGCATCGTTTGCGCGTAGCCGCGATCGTAGGGATATCCCAGCGTGAACATGTAGTCCGAGTGCGCGCCGCCCGCCCAAATTGAAAGCGTCGGGACCTTGAGCTCGTCCAGCACCGGGGTCAGAGCCAGCATCTGGGCGCTGAGGATGGTCCCGGTCAGCAACTGGACTTTCTCCTCGGTAATCAGTCGGCGCGCTTCGGCTGCGGTGCGGGCCGGCTGGCTGGTGTCATCGGCCAGCACCAATTCAATCTTCGCGCCGCCCTTGCTCTTGATGCCACCTTCCGCGTTGATCTTGTTGACGATGTATTCGAACGCCGGCTGGCCTTCCTGTGCGTACGCCGCAAGGCTGCCGCTCATCGAATTGACTACGCCGATACGGACGACCGGTCCTGCGGCGCCTGCCCTGCTAACGAAAGGAGCGGCGATTGATCCCAATACTAGCCCAGATGCCCCAATTCCAAATGTGCGGCGAGTTAAGATCATCCCAATCTCCCTGGTGTTATTTTTCATGAGGAGAACCAACGTTTAATGAGCGCGCCCGAGCACGGAAATCAACCCTGATCTTTGACCTAAAGAGCTCAGGCCGCGCAGTTTCGGCTCCGGCATGGCACTATAAAACAGCCGAAGAAAATGTACCGGCATTACAGATCGATATCGCCAGCCAGCAGCCGCTGCGAAATCATTCGTGCCAGGATTTCATTGGTGCCGTCCGCTATATTGACGATCCGGAGGTCCTGCCACGCATGAACAAGACCGAGTTCATTGGTCAGGCCCATACCGCCATGGGTTTGGATGGCGCGGTCCACCGCACGAAATCCGGCCTGTACCGAATAGGATTTAGCCATCGAGAGCTCTTTCAGTGCCTTATCGCCACTGTCGAGCAGCATCGCCGCGTTCAACCCCATCAGATGGGCGGCGTGAAGTTCGGTCGCCGCCTCCGCGAGCGGGAACGATACGGCTTGGTATTCGGCGATCTTCGCGCCGAACGCCTCGCGCTGCTTCGAATAGTCGAGCGCCATCTCGAGCGCCCATCGTCCCTGCCCGACCGCCCGCGCGGAATTGTAGACACGACCGAGCGACACTCCATATAACGCGATCTTGAATCCCTGATTAAGTTCGCCCACGAGCTGCCAGGGCTGCACTTCAACATCCTCCAACACTAGCGCGCCCTCGTGTCCTCCGGCATGACCGAACAGGCGAACCACGCTCTCTACAGAAAAACCCTTTGTGTCAGTCGGAATAAGAAACGCGCTGATGCCGCCGGCTTTACGCGCGGCCTTCTCGGCATCGGTGATGGCGAAAACGATGCACCACTCGGCGGTCGGAGCGTTCGTCGTCCAGAGCTTCCGGCCCGAGATCTTCCAGCCGGTATCGGTTTTGATTGCGCGCGTCTTGATCATGCTGGCATCCGAGCCCGCGCCGGGCTCGGAAAGACCAAAGCACATCGATGTTTTGCCAGTCATCATTCCGGCAAGACATCGCTCGCGGGCCTCCTTCGTGACCTGCGTCAGCAGCCGGCTGGGGCCAAAAGCCCAGTGAGCAATGACCCAAGGAATAATGACGCCCTGTCCGCCGAGCCGACGATATATCGCCTCCCATGCCACATAGTAAGTCAGGTGTCCGAGGTCGCCTCCACCGATTTCCGCCGGCGCGCACATGGCATAAAAGCCCGCTTCCGCTGAGAGCATCCTGATCTGTTGAATAAGCTTGCGCGCATCGGACGAGTATCGGCCGTCTTCGTCATACAGGCGCCGTTGATCCTCGAGCAGCGCGCGATTCCGTTCAATTCGCGGAGCGACCTGCGTCTCAACGAAGCGCAGAACGCCTTCGCACACATCCATCACATCCTCGGGAAGTTTGAAGGCTATTCCGCCCATTTGAGATCACTTTTCGCCGCGCCGGAATTGCGGTTCCCGCTTGCCAAGAAACGCCGCGACACCTTCGCTAAATTCTTCGCTACCAAAGGCGATCGCCTGTGTCATCGCTTCGTGGGAAAGGAAGTCGTCGATCGGACCATAGGCCTGATTAAGCAGATGCTTGGTCAACCCCAGCGACGTCGCAGGGCCCGCCGCCAGCAACTGCGCCAGCGTGAGCGCTTCATCGAGCAAGGCAGCCGCAGGAACGACGCGCGTAGCCATTCCTAGCGTTACCGCTTCCTCGGCGCTGACGCGCCGGTTCGTCATCAGAATGTCCTTTGCGCGAAGCATTCCGATAGCGCGGGGCAGTGTGAGCGCCAGACCCAGATCCGGAGCGGCGCCGAGGCCAGGGAAACCAGCCTTAAAATATGCGTTGTCTGCAAGCACCACAAAATCGCACATCATGGCGAGCGAAAAGCCCGCGCCCGCAGCAGCGCCATTGACAGCAGCAACAACCGGCTTTTCACCCGACAGAAGCAGCTTTACCCACCCATGGCTTGGATGCATGCGCTCGCGCACGGATGGAGCGCTGCGATCTGCCATGTTGGAGATATCACCTCCTGCACAAAACGCCTTGTCGGCCCCGGTAATGACGATGCAACGAACCGCGCTGTCCCCCATGAGTTGCGGAACCGCTGTCTCAAGGCCCTGCTTGATCGCAGGGCTGAGGGCATTCATGGTTTCGGGCTGGTTGAGCCGCAGCAGGGCGATGTCATCCCGGCGTTCGACAATTACCGCGTTCACGTTTTTCTCCCGGATTGTTTTACGCTCGATGGTTCCGGTCAGGATATCGACATGCGCCATGAAATGAAATTAGATTTCGCGCCGGCGTGGAATTTCCCTGCAACATGGGCGTCGGCACAAAAGGGTTTGGGTCGATGAGTTTGACGATGGGATTGCGGCGATCGCTACGCTAGATGCCGACGCGGAGGCGCTGGTGAGCGATAAGGCGCGATTGACCCTCCGCGAAATGGTTGATCGCGTTGCCCGTCTCGCGGCGGCACTGCTCAACCTAGGCATGCAGGACGGCGACCGAGTGGCCATGCTGGCGCCAAACGGCCAACGGTACATCGAATTCCATTTTGGCGTTCTCTGGGGCGTTGGGATCGTCGTTCCCGTTAATTCGCGATTTGCTCTCGCCGAAATGATCGAGCAGGTCAACGCGAACCGT
Source organism: uncultured Alphaproteobacteria bacterium (assembly GCA_963735835.1). Classification (GTDB taxonomy): domain Bacteria; phylum Pseudomonadota; class Alphaproteobacteria; order Rhizobiales; family Xanthobacteraceae; genus Bradyrhizobium. Next base: position 31,262 of record CAVTNA010000072.1, read on the forward strand.
TTTGGAGAAATCAAGCGCGTCAAGTCAATTGATGTCGTTTAGGCATCGAGATCGTACACGGTCCGACGTCCGAGCAAGGTCTGCTCTGCCCGTCTGCGGCCACTCCATAGCCCCCGTTATGCGAGCTAATACCGCGAACTGCAGTGACGGCCAAGCGCCATCCCAAGCCTGATTCCGAGCTGATAAACGTGGCGGTACTTGGCATCCTCGGTCTCGCAATGGCGATCGTCGTGCAGCGCGCCGATCGCGGTCAGCACCCCGCTTGCGGTGTCAAACCCGGCTCGGTAAAGGGGTCGATGAAGATGATAGCCCAGACAGGCAGAATCCAGGGAACGGTTACCAGGGCAATGCCGAGCGGCGGAAGCGGGAAGCCGGGCATTTTGGGCCAGTCAAGCCCCCAGCTAATCGCTACGGCGAAGAGAACATAGACTAAAGCCCAAACGGGCGGCGGGAGCTTGAGCATAGGCGGCGCCTCCGTAGTTCAGCTTGTGCAGTTGCCCGCCCCTGTCAGCCAAAATACCTTAGACACAAACACCACCATTACGCAGCACATTGATGCAAGACCGCTCACCATCAACTCGACGAAATCCACATGCAACGCACGGCCGGACCATACATTCGGGTCAATCGCGACCGAAATGGGCTATCTGGGCGACGTCCGCTTTTCCCCGATAGCAACCGCTGAGCGGTCATTGTTGGAGGTCCGTTTGGTGCCAGGAACGAGACTCATGCACGCAGCAATTAGCATCTTTATTCGATCGTCGGCCCGCTTGTCGCTCTGAAATGCGAGATTGCCGCGATGAACAGAAAAAGTGTCGTAACCGCAGAGACGAGACAGTAAATACAGAAGGCATGGATAAAGGCGACCTGCATGTACATGAAATAAATCGAGAAGCAGACGCCCAAGGCGGTGTAGGCAAGCGCGGCGAAACGCAGTCCGCGCGAGAACGGATCGAATGCGAGAAGTGCCGCCAATCCGAACATGTACAAGTAGTAGACGACGCCGAAATACCCCACAGGCAGATTGTAAATGCGCGCATATGGGCTATTCGCGACCTCGTTGCATCCATTGATGGGCGGCGGACACCACAGCGCCTGGCCGTTATAGAGCTGGTAGGCGTCATAGAACGCGACGGTAATCCCCACGAGTGCGAGCGCGAGCAAGACGTAGGGCGCGTAAAACAGTTTTTTCATGTTCCTTACTCCCGCCCGGCCTCAAATCGACCATCCCGTTTGCGGGCCAGGCTTTTCACCTCGATCACGCGGCCATTTTCGACCGGCTTGCCCCCTTAGACGGGACGCGATCGAAAAAGGTTACAGGGTGCTGGGTGCGATCATTGATCGGATTTGATGTCGTCCGGGAGCGTGGCGGGTGGGCAGCAGGCCGGCGAGCTCGGTGCGCAGGACAGCTCGGTACGGTAAAAATCGCAGCGCGCTCCGATGGCCTTCTTCAGCTCCTGCCGCGCCCGGTGCAGCCTCACTTTGGCATTGCCCGCTGTGATGCCAAGCGTCTGGGCAACTTCATCGTCAGTCAAACCGCCAAGCTGGCCGAGGATGAGGACGTCCCGATGAATTTCTGGGAGTTGTCCGATTTCGGCGCGGACGCGATCAGCGATCTCCTTGCGGACGAGTTCCTGCTCCGGCGATGCGTGCATTTCAGAAAACGCCGCATCCCCAGCGCTATCGCCCGCCTCGTGATCCAGTTTTTCAGCGAGCTGGGCCGTAACCTTTGCCTCATGGACCGCCCGCCCGCGTAGCCAATCGGAGGCAACATTCGCCGCGATTCGATAAAGCCAGGTTGATGCTCGCGCATCGCCACGGAACTCTGGCAACGCCTTTGCCGCTTTGCCGAAAACCGCCTGTGCCAGGTCCTCCGCCTCTTGAGGTCCGACAATACGTCCAAGCAGACGAGTAACGCGCTGGTGGTTGGCGTCGTACAGTATCCGAAACGGGTCTGCTTCGTGCTTCATGGCAGTGCCTTTCGACGTCGCCGTTGGACACAATATGGCAGCAAACAGGAGGCGGAGCTTTGCGAATTATCAACCTCACCCATCGCGGCCTATTTAAGCACTCGTCGCAGCCGCAGTGCACAGCCAATGTCGCTGTTGGGTCAAACCCGGAAATGCTCGCTGCGAGCAGATGTTTTCCGCTTTGGCCCCAGGAACAGATGAGGTGGATGGCTCCCGCTCACGGCATCTGGGTGCCAAAGTGTGAAGGCCATCAGGCGTTCACGAGCAATGGGAGCCATCCGCTATGCAGATTACCACGATCGGCCTCGACTTGGCCAAGAGCATTTTTCAGGTTCACGGTGTTGATGCGACCGGCCAGGTTATGGTGCGCAAGTCGCTCCGGCGATCGCAGGTGCTGGCATTTTTCGCCAAGTTTCCTCCTTGCCTGGTCGGCATGGAAGGCGTGCGGCACGTCGCATCACTGGGCGCGCGAGTTGATCAAGCTCGGCCATGAGGTGCGCCTGATGCCGCCGGCTTACGTCAAGCCGTACGTGAAGCGGGGGAAGACCGACGCTGCCGATGCGGAAGCGGTTTGCGAGGCAGTGACCCGGCCTACGATGCGGTTCGTGCCGGTCAAGTCGCCCGAGCAGCAGGCGGCGCTGTCGATGCACCGGAAGCGCGATCTGCTGGTCAAGCAACGCACGCAGCTGATCAACATGATCCGCGGGCTACTGGCCGAATTTGGCGTCGACATCCCCAAGGGGCTGGAACGGGCGCTGCTGATGGCGCGGCAGATCGTCGATGGCAAAGCTCCTGAGGTACCGATCGAAGCTGCCAAGGTCGTCGGCACACTGTCACAGCAGGCGTTCGACATCCACGTCCGGCTCCGCGAGATCGATCGCGATCTGGCCGTTTGTTTACGGGGCAGCGATATTGCTCGTCGTCTCATGACCATCCCCGGCATCGGGCCGGTCGGCGCGACGGCACTTGCCGCATCGGTCACCGACCCGCATCAGTTCCGCTCGGGGCGGCAGTTCGCTGCCTGGCTGGGACTAACGCCACTTCAGAAGTCAAGCGGTGGCAAAGAGCGGCTCGGTCGCATCACCAAGATGGGCGACAAGTACCTGCGCAAGCTGCTGATTGTCGGCATGACGTCGCTTGTGCGCCGTGCAAAATACAATCCCGATAAGATAGATCCACGCCTAGCGGATCTGCTCGCGCGAAAACCCACCAGGGTCGCCACCGTCGCGATGGCGAACAAGACCGCGCGGATCATCTGGGCGATCATGGCACGTGGCGATATCTATCGCACCGGCCACCGGCCGGCACTGGCCGCATAAAAGGCGATAAACTACTTAGCTGAAGAGGAGATCAGCTTCACGAGGTTGCGAGCGCGATGCGATGTGATGGCAGACCGGTCAGACCGGGAACAGGGACAACCCAACCGATGTCCAAGGCGTCATAGCCTGAGGAACAGAATGGGACCTTGTTCGCGGACTCCATCAGGGCCAGCAGTCTCAACCGACTGCATCAACAGGCCGGACAGAAGACTGCACCCGACCAATGCCACTGCGTCAATTTATCTCCTGCAACGCGGGAGCCATCCACAGAGGACATCGCTCAAGAGGGTCGACTTGTCTGTTCGGTGCCATGAACAGACATGGCCGGTGCAGTGGCTCCAAAAGAAAAAGCCGCCCGAAGGCGGCTCTTCAATTCAAATCTGCTGATCGTGGTCCCCGTACTCTCCGGGATAGAACAATGTTCCGGCCGCCACTTCGACGCCCCCAAACCGTGGTACGCTGGCCTATGACGACAGCCGTCGCACCGAGAGTTTTTCCGCCTGCACCTAAGGTGCATGCGGCGGATTTGCCGGCGTGGCGGCTGCTTCCAGCCGTTGCGCGTTCGAGCCTCTCGTTTTGGCCCGAGCGGGCCTTCGATTTTCTGATCAACAAGCACACGATGCTGGGAATTACATCCATCGTTGTGAACGATCCCGAGGGTGTGCGACATTTCCTCGTGGTCAATGCCGCGAATTACCGGCGACCGTCCTCGGTCCGGCGTGTCACCATTCCGCTCGGCGGCTCCGGCCTTTTTCTGGCCGAAGGGGCCGAATGGCGGCGCCAACGCAAACTGCTCGCGCCGAGCTTCACGCCATCGAGCATCAACGTGCTGGTGCCGCATTTCCACGAGGCGGCGCGGCATTTGCTGCACGGTGTCGAAGGCAAGCCGGGCGTCAATCTCTCGAGGGCGTTCCGGGATACTGCGCTCGAAGCCGTGCTGCGCGCCTTGTTCTCGATGCCCGAAAGCCAGTCGCGTGAGGAGCTGAGTGCGCTGGTGCGGGGCTACGTCGAAGGTGCCGGACGTCCCAGTCTCCTCGACGGTTTTGCCCCGAGCGAGGACTTATTTGGATTCGCGCTCGGAAAGCGCAGGCGTTTTCAATCCAAATGGTTCGGTGCCATTGCGGCAATCATCGCCCAGCGTAAGGCTGAACCGAGGTCGGCGGACCATCGCGACCTTCTCGATCTGCTGCTCCAACTGAAGGATGTTGACACTGGCGAGATGCTTTCGGACGACGAAATTCGCGATCAGTCCGCGACCATGTTTTTCGCTGGTTCTGAGACGACTGCGCGGCTGATGTTTTGGGCTGTGCACCTACTGACGCTCGACAGGGAGGAACAACAGCGGCTCTCCAGCGAGATAACGGCTTTTCCGCCCGACGATGTCCGCACGCTCGAGGATCTGGCGAACTGGCCGCGCCTACGCAATGTGCTGCTGGAGACACTTCGGCTTTATCCGCCAGTGCCGCATATCATACGGCAGGCCAACGGTCCCGACACGATCAGCGGCATGAGCGTGGCGGCCAACGATCTGATCTGGGCCAGCGCCTGGATCATGCACCGGCATCGCAAATTTTGGCAGAACCCGACGGCCTTCATGCCCGATCGGTTCGCTGGCAAGTCAGCGCCCTGGGTGCAAACGTCTGGCTATATCCCGTTTGGCGTCGGGCCACGCATCTGCATCGGACTGCATTTCGCGTTGTCGGAGGCGCAAATCGTCTTGGCGCACCTGCTTGCGCGGTACCGGATCACTGTGGTCGGGACGCGGCCGGTGATGCCTGTCGGCCGCGTCACGATCGAGCCGGACTACGAGCCGATGTTCCGGCTAGAACGGATTTAATGTCGGAGAAGAGGCCGCAGGAAATCCAAAAATCCTGCGTCCGCAAGGTAAGTGTCACCTAAAGGATTGTGGTCTAAAAAGCGCGAGAGCCGACATAGGGCATCCACCTGAAATCTCATACCCCTCTGGAACAGCCCAAGGTCCGCTCCGGGTCAGAAGCGGACTCATGCACCGCAGCAAAGGGCTTGAGCAACCCGCGCGCAAAGCGGTCAATATCCAACCGGACGGCGGGCGTTATGCGGCACCAGCGTCGCAAGTCGCGATTGTGCGACCTATCCAGAGTGGCTCTACTGCGCCCCATTACGAGTGCTGGGCATTCTTGATGAAGCAAGCCGAATTGAAGAGTGTCTCTGAGAGATATGCGGCGTTTGCGACGGATGAAGCTCGCGGCTCGTCGGAAGCTTACGAGAAGCTCGCACTTGCTGTCGCTAATTCTGATGACTTGCTCGAGTTCATCGTCACCCTTCCGAGTGAAAAGCGTCAGCCGAATCTTTTTCTTGCAGCCGTTCGGCACGTCTGCGGGGTTGCTCGAAACATCGACGACTTGACGCAGTTCGTACGCGCCCGTCAGGCGGAAATCCGCGAGGTCATGCTCTCGCGGACGACACAGACGAACGAACCTGCTCGGTGCGCGGTACTGCTTCCACTACTGGCGCAGCTTGCGCAACCGCTCGCTCTGCTGGAAGTCGGGGCCTCTGCGGGCCTGTGCTTGCTTCTGGATCACTATGGGTACGACTACGGAAATGTGCGAATTGATCCAACCGTATCGGGTGATGGCCGCGCGCCGGTGTTTACCTGTGAGGTCTCTGGCGCAGCTCCCATCCCTAAATCGATCCCTCGCATCGAGTGGCGCGCTGGATTGGACCTCCATCCAGTCGATGTGAGATCGGAGCATGACGCGGCGTGGCTTGAGACACTGGTCTGGCCTGGACAAAATGAGCGAGTAGCGCGGTTGCGTGCCGCCATCAACATCGCGCGGCGCGATCCGCCGAATGTGGTCAGGGGCGATCTACTGACAGACTTGGCGAAATTGGCGCAACGGCACCGAGGGACGCAACGGTGGTCGTCTTTCATACCGCGGTGCTCGGATACGTTCTGCCACAATCAGCTCGCGATCAGTTTGCCGCAACAGTGAAGGAAACCGGGGCCGTATGGATCAGTAACGAAGCTCCTAACGTCTTTCCTTCTATCGCGAAAGCGGCACGGCCTTCGCCTGCCACGGGTCGCTTTCTGATCTCACGGAATGGTAGGCCCGTCGCATGGACCGGGCCACATGGACAGTCGCTCGATTGGTTCGGCACGACATGATGGTCGTACCGCGATAGCGGTTGTGACTGCGGTATTTCGCGAGTTGATAGTGACCGTCCACCAAAATCACGATGTCCTGTCAGGGTCAATCGCGACCGAAATGGGCTATCCGCGCCACGTCCGCTTTCCACCCGTTAGCGACCGTTGAGCGGACATGCGAGGAGGTCCGGTTCGTGCCACAACCGGACCTTCCGGCCAGTTGCCAGCCAGATAGGTTTCCGACAAGGCACAGGTTTTCGATAACAGCATCAATCATCTCGCAGCTTTGAATGTTTCAAGCTGCTCATCTGCAGTGATCGCGGCGCGTAGCTCCGCGATCAGTTTCTCACACGTTGGTAGATGGCGCTCTTCCACATCCAAAATCCGGAGGAAATCCTCGTTTCTTTATTGCCGCTGCGGCGGCTGGAACTTGTAGATTCGGAGCCGGCCGCCTCAGAAACAATGTCGATCAGGCGATCAATCGCGTGCAAGCGACCGAGCAGGTAGTCGTTCTCGCGGTAAGCGCGCGACAGAAACGCGGCGGATTGATTAAATGCAGTACCCTTCAGGAGAAAGGTCCCCAGTCGGTTGATGCCGATGGCATCTTGTGCGCTGATGCGGTCAATCCGGACCTCATTGAATTCCCCGGCCTCCCGCCACGGCATGACCGGAAACGTCACAATGTCCCAGAAGGGAAACCCGAGATAATTCACAAGCACCTCGTGCATCGCAAGCGGAGGCCATCCCTCGGCTTCGGCAAGAAGAACGTCAATGTCCGACGTGCTGGCTTTGAGATCGATATCCAAGCTGAGGCGCTCGATGAGCGCATCAATCTGATCCTTGTGCCGCACGACAAAGGACTGCGCATATTTACCTATCTCTCTGACTTCAGTCGGAGATGGCCCTACCCGAAAGATGTCCTCTACCAGATCGCACGTGGTTGCGTTGACGGAGGCGGTCGTTTCTCTTCGCTCCAGTGCTTCGGTACATTCGTAGAACCTGCGCTTTAGGCGATCGACAGCAGCGACATCGAGACCCTCAAATCGTCCGGAGCCGAGCATCTGAGAGATACGGTTTTGACCTTCGATCAGGAAACGTAGCCGGCGCTTTCGATAATCGACGTCGAACGCGAGCAGGAACGTAACCCAATTCGGGGTAACGTCAGGGCCGTTGGCAGTCTCCGCAGGTAAAGATCGGCTATCTGCGGGCTCGTATGTCACCCCGGACTGGATCGCCCAGGCGTCTGATGATTTCGCGATTGATCGTGCGAATGGCGACTCCGGACGAACGCCGCGGATCTCCATGATCAGTCGACTGACAAAGTCGCGCCGAGGCGAGCTTCAGACGCACGTAGGCCTCGTATGCGAAACCCGCGTCCCGGGCGGCCTTGATATTGGCCTGTTCGCGCCAGCCGCGAATTCGGTCCTCGCTGATCGGGCTCTTCGCGGTCGATGGCCATCACCTCTGCGACGAGCCGGCGGATATGCGGCCGCGCGCTATCGACGATCGCTCTAAGCCGGCGCACCTGTTCGTTGAATTGGGCTATCCAACCGAGTTCATCGGTCACGGGTTGCGACAATGGAATCTCCGACAGCGCGCCTTTCAGCGTCGGAAAGAATCCCGGCATGCCGTGATGCGCCGCTGAGCCCGCGGGTGTCGGATTGGGATCGACGTAGACCACCCGGCGATCCACCTCACGATACGCGGCGCGGCCCCGGATGGCGCTGATCGCCTCGCGAAAGGGCCGACTGTTCAAAACACTGCCATCGATGAACGGAACGGAAGCCACGTCGACGTTCATCTGTGCGTAGTTCTCGAAATTGCGCGCAATGAAGTCCGCGCGGCGCGGCCAGGCAATGGAACGCGTTCCCGAGGAGTTCGATCGATCTCCAGAATCCGCGCTGGCGGAAACGCTCCCGGAATTGATGACGTCGCGCGCGCGGCGAAAGCCAGCGCCGGCGCATTCTCCATTTCAAAATCGCTCTCGATGGCTCCGCTTGGACGCCTCCGGTATTTGAAATGCAGCAGGTGACGGTGCTCGCGCTCATGAATGACAGACGGATCATGAATTTGCATAGCTGCTGGTAACCGTTGAAATCCGTCACCGTTACGAACAGATCGAGACCTTGCCCCGAAGGAAGCAGCGAGGATGTTCTCCTTCTGTGGCGTTCCCATGGCGGCTACCGCGTCGTACATCAATGCGGCCATCTTCAGGCCGTCGAGCGGCGGCTGAAACCAGCGAGACCGCATGAACAGCGACAGCTTGGAACGCACCTCCAGATCGCTGATCGAGTCCTGTGCCCGTCAGGCTCGCCGCCCAGAACAACGGCCGAAGAAACCACTTGCTCGAGAGGCGTGCCTTCGCTTCGGATGCCAGTAGTTCGGTGACATCGGCATTCTCGAGCCAGAGGTCGCGCAAGCGTCCCATCGGCAGGTCATGGCTCAACGCCCGCGCCAGCATGATGCCGTTGATTCCACCCGCAGAGGCGCCCGCGACGATGTCGACGATCACCCGCAGTTCGACCGTTCGGCCGATGTCGCGCAGCAGATCGAAGTAAATCGCTTCGGTGTCGAATTCGGGATCGGCGCAATCGCGAACGTCGAAGAATGCCGCGGACGAGCGCTTTCTCCGGTCGGTGATGGCATGAAGAGCGCTGGACGCCCTCGTCAGTTTCAGGATTTCCTTGGTGATCCCGTGCATATAGACTGCGAGCGAGGCGCCGCCGAAACAGACAAGCGCTATCCGAAGCTCCTTTTCGCGCAAGATACTCTCCATCCCGAAGGGAGTTCATGAGGCATTTACAATAGCAACATTTTGCATGGATTGCTGAAATAGTGGGAGCGCCGTTTTCCGCGAGGGTTGGCAAGCGTCGCACATGTCTTCAAACGTGTAGGGGCAATCACAGCGACGTCAGAATGTCCGCTCCGGGTCGTTTTCGGACTTCGGCGTATGTAACAGCGAGGTCCGCTTGCCCCCATTGGCTGACATGGCAGAGCGCTGGTTCGACGTCCGCTTTGTGCCCACTTCCAAACTCATGCACCGCAACAAACAGCATCTGTATTCAATCTCCTCGGTCGCCTTTGCAAGCAGGGTCAGCGGCACTGTAAGGCGAAGCGTCTTCGCGGTTACGACAAGCTTCAAACTTTGTCGGTGCTTCCACCGGCAGGTCGGCTGGCTTCCTCGCCCTTAAGGATGCGATCAAGGTAGGCGGCG
>CAVTNA010000073.1:0-135030 GCA_963735835.1 uncultured Alphaproteobacteria bacterium
GGTAGCGCCATTGGTCCTGGCGCGGGGTTTTGGCTTTTCAGCTCTGGGCGGTTCCGGTTTCAGCAAGGGCGCATCGCGGGCAATCGGCGGGGCGTCGCGCACCGGGCTGGTCAGCATCCCGCCAATGCTGTCACCGAGCGCGGTGATATCCGCGCGCACACGCGCGAATCCTGGCGGACTGCGTTTCGCCGGGCGGCGCCGGAACATGCCGAGTAAATCCACCATCCGCGCTTCGTTCAGCCTTTCACGGTGATCCCGCAACCGCCGCGGGTTACTCGAATTCGCTCGCGCAACATGAAGGAATGGATGTCGCTTGCCCAGCGAAACAGCCTCGACATGAGGCGCGAACCAAACCGCGGGGCCCTCGCGTAGATACAGGCTCGCGCCACGAGACCTCAACCTTGCCGGCCCTGAATAGCGGACAAGTGATTGATATTATTTCGGTTTATTTGCGCTGCCTGGCCCGGATGGCGTTGCCGGGGACGGCATTCCCGGTATCGCCGGTCCGCCCCGACCGGACGATTGGAACAGGCCCTGCACGCGCCCTGAGTTCGGATTCCACCCGTGAGACCCCGGTCGCCATGTCCACCATCAACCGGTCGCCACGCAGCACATTCTTGCCCTGGGTCAGCACGATCCCGCCGAGCATGGTGATCATGTTGGTCTTGGTGTCGAACACCGCGGTCTCCCCGGTCACGACCTGATCCTTCTGGGTGACGACCACATTGCCTCTCGCCTCCAGCCGTCGGATCGACGAACTGCCGCCGGGACCGGGGGTCGCGGACTGCATCGGCGCCGATTTCGCGGCCTTCGAATTGGCTGCCGGGGTCGGGGGCGGGCGACTGAATCGTAGAACACCACGAGCGTCTTCGACGTCATGGTGGTGTCGCCCTGCACAACCTTCACATTGCCGGAAAACGTCGCTTCCTTTTTCTTGTCGCGCATTTCGAGCGCGGCCGCTTCGATCTGGATCGGCTGGTCGCGATTCTGCGAAAAACCCTGCATCGCATTGGGCACGCCGGTGACCGCGCTCTGCGCGCCGGCGTCGCCGGCGGCGACCATCGCGAGCGTGAAAGCGGCGGTGCAGACGCCATGCGCGATCCGCCTGAACCAGGTGCCGCACGCGGGAGATATCATCTCGAGAATCATTTCGGGTTGGCGGACTTGGCGGAGGACGACCGCGTCTTGGCGGGGTGAACAGGTGCGGGCTCGGGCGCAGCGGGTGCGCTCTCAGGCTGGTCGGACGTACCCAGATTGTCCAGATTCATCACCACATTGCCTTCGAACCGCACCACCTCGCCGCCGCCGGTAATCCTGAGCCGGTCGGCGGACAGCGTTCCGTTGAGCAATTTGACGTCGACATGTTCCTCCGAGGTCACGGTGCCCTTGCCGATGTCGACCAGCGCCTGCGACAGCCGCGCTTCATAGCCGGTGGAGGACTGCAGGAAGATATCCTTGCGCAGGTCCAGCAGTTGCTTCTTGGTGTCCATCAACCCGTTGCGGGCATCGAGCGTGATGGTGGTGGTCTGATCCTCCATCAGCACCTTGGCCCGCAACGTCTTGAGATCGACGTGATCCGGATCGGTCACATCCTGGGTCGCGGTCTTCGCCCAGACTTCGTAGGGCCGCTGGTCGGGCGTGTAGCCGGCCAGATGCGGCGATTCCATCGTGATCTTGGTGCCGGAGACGACGAGGTTGCCCATGTCGACCGGCAGCTTGGGCAACAGCATCCGGAACGGATTGAATACCGACACCGCGACGATGGCCGCCATCGCCAGGATCACGGCGGCCGGCACCGCGACGCGCAGCACCCGCACCATCCGGCTGTGGCGCGCCGCGATGGCGAAGCGCGCCTCCATTCCGGCTTGATAGGCTGGGTTCTGAACCGAATTCACCGCTGCTCCAAAGCGCTGGTATGGCCGGTCATTCTATCCCGCCTTGCCGATCGATGCAGCCCGGACACCGCGTCACGCACTGTGACCGAAACGGGGCGGCAGCCGCGGCAAAACGCCGTTCCCGCGCTCAGGAATGCGCGAAAATGTCCTCGGTGTCCCAGCCCTGCAGATCGAGCCTGGCCCGCGTCGGCAGAAATTCGAAACAGGCCTGCGCCAGCTCCAGGCGGCCCTCGCGCACGAGCATGTCGTCGAGTCGTTCGCGCAAGCCATGTAGATGCAGCACGTCTGAGGCCGCATAGGCCAGTTGCGCCTCGCTCAGGTCGGCGAGCCCCAGTCGCTCGACTGCTGCTGCTTCGACAGATCGATGTTGAGCACCTCGCGCACCAGATCCTTCAGGCCATGGCGATCGGTATAGGTGCGGCAAAGCCGCGAGGCGATCTTGGTGCAGTACACCGGCTGCGGCATCACGCCGAAGGCGTTGTAGAGCGCGGCGAGATCGAACCGCGCGAAATGAAAGATCTTTGTCACCTTCGGATCGGCCAACAGCCCCTTCAGATTCGGCGCGTCGGTATGATCCTTGGGGAGTTGCACGACATCGGCGCTGCCGTCGCCGTTCGACATCTGCACCAGGCAGAGCCGGTCGCGATGCGGGTGCAGCCCCATGGTCTCGGTATCGATCGCCACCGAATCGGTGTAGCGGGTGAGATCGGGCAGATCGCCGCGATGCAGGCGTACGGTCATGATGTTTAGAACCTCGTCAAATCGCTGCGGATCAAGCTAGCGCTCAAACCCGAAAGAGGCGAGCGCGCGGTGGACCCCCGGACGGCGACGGGCGGGCATCCCGGAATAAATGGTGCCCAGGAAAGGACTCGAACCTTCACGGCCGTTAAGCCACTGGCACCTGAAGCCAGCGCGTCTACCAATTCCGCCACCTGGGCCCGGGCCGGTTAGTACGGATCGGTCGCGCGCTTGTCAAATTGGCGATGTGACCCGATCTGTTGCTGGAGCATGATGTTTTCGGAATACCGGTGCCCACTTTTCCGGATCATGCTCAAATGCGCTGTACAGCACCGGCATGTTGGCGTATCGCGAAATCGCCAAATACGCGCATGATCGATCGAATTTGACCCTAGGAATTGACGCCATGGCATCGAATCTGGACACGCTGGTCACGGTTTTCGGAGGATCGGGCTTTCTGGGACGAAGCGTGGTCCGCGCGCTCGCCAAGCGCGAATACCGCATCCGGGTGGCGGTACGGCGGCCGGAACTGGCCGTTCCATTTGCAGCCGCTCGGCCGGGTCGGCCAGATCCACGCCGTGCAGGCCAATCTGCGCTACCCGGCCTCCGTCGAGGCCGCGATGCGCGACTCCCACGCCGCCATCAATCTGGTCGGCATCCTGGCCGAGAGCGGCGCGCAGACCTTCGACGCGGTGCAGGGCGCAGGCGCCGGCGCAGTGGCGAAGGCGGCCGCCGCCGTCGGCGCCGGCATGGTGCATGTCTCCGCCATCGGCGCCGACGAAAATTCGCCCTCGCGTTACGCCCGCGCCAAGGCCGCGGGCGAGAAGGCGGTGCTGGCGGCGGTCCCGTCGGCGACTATCCTGCGCCCTTCGGTCGTGTTCGGCCCCGAGGACCAGTTCACCAACCGCTTCGCGGCGCTGGCGCGGATGTCGCCGGTGCTGCCGCTGATCGGCGGCGGCCTGACAAGACTGCAGCCGGTGTATGTCGGCGACGTCGCGACCGCGGTTGCCGACGCCGTGGATGGCAAGACCAAGCAAGGCGCGACTTACGAACTCGGCGGCCCGGAAGTGCTGACCATGCGCGAGATCATGGCAATTATCCTGACGACCATCGAACGCGAGCGCATGCTGGTCTCGCTGCCGTTTGGCCTCGCGAGGATGCAGGCACTGTTGCTGCAGTTCGCGCCGGGACCATTCAAACTGACGCCGGACCAGGTGGCGCTGCTGCGCAGCGACAATGTGGTGTCGGACGCCGCCAAAGCCGCCGGCCTCACCCTGGAAGGGTTGGGAATCGCGCCGGATTCGCTGGAAGCGATCGCCCCGCAATATCTCTGGCGCTTCCGCTCCCACGGGCAGTTTCAGCGCAAGAGCGCGTACGGTTCATCGGGCGGGAGACCGATTGAAGTCTTACCTTCCCATCGCCAGCGCGACCAGGCCAAGCGTGCCGACGATGACGCGCCACCACGCGAACAGCGTGAAGCCATGGCGGGTGACGTAGGTCAGGAATGTCTTGACGACGATCATCGCGGTGATGAACGACACCACAAATCCGATCGCGATGATGCCGGCGTGATCGAAGCTCATGTCGGCACGGTTCTTGTAGGATTCGTAGGCGAAGGCGCCGACCATGGTCGGGATCGCCAGGAAGAACGAAAACTCCGCCGCCGCGTGCTTGTCGGCGCCGAACAGCATTGCAGCCACAATGCTGGCGCCAGAGCGCGACACGCCGGGAATCATCGCAAGGCACTGCGCGAACCCGATTCCGAGATACATCGGCAGCGGAAAGGTCGTGGCATCGTGTTCGTGCGGATCGAGATCGAGCTGATCGACCCACAGCAATATCGCGCCGCCGACGATCAGCGAAAAGCACACCACCCATGGATTGAACAGGAAGGTCTTGATGTAGCCGCCGGCGGCGGCGCCGATCACGGCCGCCGGCAGGAACGACACCAGCAGGCCGATGACGAATCGCCGGTCGTCGGGATTGGAGAACATGCCGAGCGCAACCCGCCACAATTTGACAAAGTAGAGCGGCGACAATCGCGAGAATCGCGCCGAGCTGAATCAGGATCGCGAAACTCTTCCAGAAATTGCCCTCGCCGAGATCGAAAAACCGTTCCGCCAGCAGCAGGTGGCCCGTCGAGGAAACCGGCAGGAATTCGGTCACGCCCTCGACAACGCCGAGAATCACCGCTCTCAATGCATCCGACATCATATGATCTGGTCCGTTGTGATTGGTATCGACCGGAAAAGCCGGGCTCTTCTCGCTTATTCGCCACCCTGCCGCAATCGCAAAAAACGCAAAAACACAGGTTGCCTCGTTTGTATGCTTAGGTAGTTTGACGCGCGGCCGCGGTATTCTTGCCCCCTCGGCGCGGTGAGGATTTCTTAAAGCACCGCAAAACGATCAAGGGATCATGTTCACACTGTTTCATCATTCGTTTTGTCCGCGGTCGCGCTTCGTCCGCCTGGCGCTGGGCGAGCACGGCCTCGATGTGCGGCTGGTGGAAGAGCGGGTCTGGGAACGGCGCGAGGCCTTTCTGGCGCTCAACCCCGCAGGCACCACGCCGGTGCTGGTATCGGAAGGCCAGCCTGCGATTCCCGGCGCCGGCATCATCGCCGAATATCTCGACGAAACCCATGGCGCCGAGATGGGCGAACGGCGGCTGCTGCCATCGGCGATGGGCGAGCGCATCGAGGTGCGCCGGCTGATGGCGTGGTTCAACGAAAAATTCTTCGAGGAGGCCTCCAATCCTCTGGTCACCGAGCGCATCTACAAGCGCTTCATGAGCGAGGAAAACGGCGGCGGCGCACCGGCGGCGGACGTGATCCGCGCGGCGAAGGCAAATGTGCGCTATCATCTGGCCTATATCGGCTGGCTGGCGCAGACGCGGAACTTCCTGGCCGGCGACCGGCTGACCTATGCGGACCTCGCCGCCGCGGCTCATCTTTCGGCGATCGATTATCTGGGCGACGTGCCATGGATCGAGGACGACGCAGCAAAGGCGTGGTACGCGCGGGTGAAATCCCGCCCGTCGTTCCGTCCATTGCTGAGCGAATGGCTGGCGGGCGTGCCGGCGTCGCGCACCTATGTGGACCTCGATTTCTGAACCAGCCTCTCGAATCAAGCACTGACGTTCCCGCAACGACGGTGCCCTCCCTCTCCCATCGGGAGAGGGTCGGGGTGAGGGGTTACGGTCTATCGATGGGGCGAAACCCCTCACCCGGATCGCTGTGCGATCCGACCTCTCCCGATAGGAGAGGTGAAGCTCCGATCTTGCTTCGATGAAAGAAAATCTCAAAGACGCGCTCGCACACCAGGCGCGCGCGCTGGGTTTCGATTGCGTCGGCGTCACCGATCCGGCTGTACTGGCGGATGCAGGCCGGCATTTCCGCGACTTCCTCGACGCCGGCGCGCATGGCGACATGGACTGGCTCGCGGCTCGCCCCGAGCGCCGCATCGATCCGCGCGCGCTGTGGGCGAGCGTGCGTTCGGTCATCATGCTCGGCGTCAATTACGGGCCGGATGAAAATCCGCTTGCCATTCTCGGGCAACGCGACGCGCGGCGCGATCTCGGTCTATGCGCGGGGCGACGACTATCACGACCTGATCAAGAAGCGGCTGAAGGCGCTGGCGCGATGGCTGATCGCGGCCACGGGCTGCGAGGTCAAGGTGTTCGTCGACACCGCCGCGGTGATGGAAAAGCCGCTGGCGCAGGCGGCGGGACTGGGCTGGCAGGGCAAGCACACCAACCTCGTGTCGCGCGAATTCGGCTCATGGCTGTTTCTCGGCGCGATCTTCACCACGGTCGATCTGCCGCGCGACGATGCCGATACCGACCATTGCGGCTCGTGCCAGGCCTGCCTCGATATCTGCCCGACGTCCGCGTTCCCGGCGCCCTACAAGCTCGATGCCAGGCGCTGCATTTCCTATCTCACCATCGAGAGCAAGGGCCCGATCCCGCGGGAATTTCGCAAGGCCATCGGCAACCGCATCTATGGCTGCGACGATTGCCTCGCGGTGTGCCCGTGGAACAAGTTCGCGCAAGCCGGGCGCGAAGCCAAACTCGCCGCGCGCGACGAATTGCGCGCACCTGGACTGGCCGAACTTGCGCGGCTCGACGACGCGGCGTTTCGCGCATTGTTCGCGAAATCGCCGGTCAAGCGCATCGGCCGCGACCGCTTTGTTCGCAACGTGCTGATCGCGATCGGCAACTCCAATGATGGCGCGCTCGGCCGTCGAAGCCGAGCGCCTGGTGACTGACGAACAGCCCGCTGGTCCGGGGCGCCGCGGTATGGGCGCTGTCGCAACTGCTCGGGCGGGAGGAATTTTCGGCGCGCGCGGCAAAGGCGGCGAGCACCGAACCGGACGAGACCGTCCGCGCGGAGTGGTCTCGCGCATGACGCCCTGCATTCCGCGGCCTTGATTTAACGCCGCAAATTCCGTCATGGTCCCGCGCGCCATGACAAATCAGCCATTTTTCACCAAAGACCGCGACGCCTACATCCCCACCGACGCCGCGCGCGGGCCGTGGGACCCGAATTCGCTGCACGGCCGTGTCATCATCGGCCTGTTGGCGTTCACGATCGAGCAGCGCCACGGCGCCGACGACTTCGTGCCGGCGCGGCTGACGGTGGACATGTTCCGGCTGCCGAACCTTTCGCCGATCGAGGTCAAGACGCGGCTGGTCCGGGATGGGCTGCGCATCAAGGTGGTGGAAGCCGATTTCGTCAGCGGCGGCGTCGCCATGGCGCGCGCCTCCTGCCAGCTGCTGCGCAAGACCGAAAACCCGGAAGGCACGGTGTGGTCGCCGCCGAACTGGGACGTGCCGCTGCCTGCGGACATTCCCGCTCCAACCGATCCGCGGCTCGGCATGCACGGCAAATGGACCACCCGCCCGATCATCGGCGCCATGGGCACCGTCGGTCCGCGGCGGCTGTGGATGAGCGAAGTGCGCGACCTCGTCGAGGGCGCGGCGCTGACGCCGTTCGTGCGGGTGGCGGCGGCGGCGGATTTCGCCAGCCCCTTCGCCAATGCCGGCGACCAGGGCCTCGGCTACATCAACAGCGACGTCACGCTGTACCTGCACCGCCTGCCGGTGAAGGAATGGATCGGCTTCGAGGTGGTGAACCATCACGCCACCGACGGCATCGCGATCGGCGAGTGTTTTCTCTACGACCAGCAGGGCGCGATCGGGACATCCACCGTCGCGGCTCTGGCGCAGCGCAAGCCGATGGCCAATCCGAGCCAGCGCGACGTGGTGCGCAAACCATAGGCCGTCATTCCGGGATGGTCCGAAGGACCAGACCAGATGTGCAATTGCACATCGGGGAATCTCGATGTAACGAACTTCGCAAGACAACCTCGGGATTCCGGGTTCGTCGCTTCGCGCCGCCCCGGAATGACGACGATTAATCCAGATGCCGCTTCGTCTCCGGCCGCGCCTTCAGCTCGGCCCCTTGCCTGGCGACGATTTTCGCAATGCGCTCGGGCGCGAAATGCATGTCCACAAAACCGGTCGCGGTGTTGGCAACCTCGTGATAGCTGGCAATCTTGCCGTCGCGCAGCGTCATGATGGCAACGCCTTCGAACATCGCGCGCGCCCCCTTGGCCTCCGGCAGGGTCGAGCGATAGCTGAAGGTGTAGCGCGCATAAAGCGTCTCGCCGTCGCTGACCGGCGTATGCATATCCCAGCGGAAATCGGTTGCCGTGCGATAAAACCAGTCGTTGATCATCGCAGCGATTCTTTCGCGGCCGGCGAACGCGCCGTAGAACACGTCGTGATAAACGCCATCCTCTGTGAACAGATCGGCGAATGCAGCCCCGTTGCGTTGCTCGACCGCCCCGCAGAAGGCACCAAGCATGGCTGACATGTTCATGGCTTCTCTCCCGGTTGCCCGATCTCTTCCACCGCCGCGATCAGCCGCGCGATGTCCTGCGGCCGTGACAGCCGGTGATCGCCGTCCTGGATCATGGTCAGTACCACATCATCGCTGGGCAGCCGATGCGCCAGCGCGAACGCATGCCGCCATGGCACGTCGGGATCCTGCGCGCCCTGCAGGATGCGAACCGGGCAGCCGACATCGATGGCGCCGCCGAGCAACAGATGGTTGCGGCCCTCCTCGATCAAGGCGCGGGTGATCGGATAGGGCTCGCCATATTGCGATGGCCGCAGCCACGCGCCTTTGGTCTCGATCTCCCGGCGGATCTCGGGCGAAAAGCCGTTCCACATCAGGGCTTCCGTGAAGTCAGGCGCCGGCGCGATCAGCACCAGGCCTGCCAGCGAGGCGCGGCTGCCTGCGCGTTTTGCGATTTCGCGCGCCAAAAGCAGCGCCATCCAGCCGCCCATCGACGAGCCGATCACGATCTGCGGGCCGGCGCAGAACTGCTCGAACACCGCAACGCTCTCTTCCAGCCAGCGCCCGATGGTGCCGTCGGCGAACGCGCCGCCGGATTCGCCATGGCCGGAATAATCGAACCGGATGCAGGCGCGGCCATGCCCGGCGGCCCACGCGTCGAGCGCCAGGGCCTTGGTGCCCTGCATGTCCGAATTGAAGCCGCCCAGCCAGAACAGCCCGGGCGCGGAGCCGGCGCGGACGCGTACTGCGATGTTGCGCGCGGCGCTGTCCTTGCCGACCTCGATGAAGTTCGGCGACTGCCCAGATGCGGTGGAACTGGTCATGGAATTGCGGCTCTGGTTCGCTGCTGTTTGAGTGAGCGCGACCGATCCGTCAACGGACTTCAATACCGGCCAAAGGACCGCTGCGGCGCTTGCGGAGCGCCCGCCATCCCCCTATCTGGGCTGGTCCGAACATTCCGTGCCGGTCAGGGTTATCAGGCGTGACCAAAATGCCTCGCATTTGATGCTTTTGGGGCGCAGGCCTGCGAGTTCGCTTGCCCGCTGCGCCTTATTCCTTCAAACTACTGTCCTCGTTCACAACCTTGGAGAACTACCCATTCGCCGTCCCAACAGAGCCCCGCCCGCTGCCACAAAAGACGGGCCGCGCACCAACGATGAAATCCGCAACGCACAGGTACAGCTGATCGACCAGAACGGGCTGAACCACGGCACGGTCGAGACAGCGGCCGCCGTCAAGATGGCGCTTGAGGCCGGCATGGACCTTGTGGAGATTTCGCCCAATACCAATCCTCCCGTTTGCAAGATCATGGACTACGGGAAGTTCAAATATTCGGCGCAGAAAAAAGCTGCTGAAGCCCGCAAGAAACAGAAGGTCGTCGAGATCAAGGAGATCAAGCTGCGCCCGATGATCGACGATCACGACTATGACGTGAAGATGCGCGCGATGCAGCGGTTCTTCGAGGAAGGCGACAAGGTCAAGATTACGCTGCGCTACCGCGGCCGCGAAATGGCGCATCAGGAAATCGGCACCAAGCTCCTGGATAAGGTCAAGGCCGACGTCGCCGATTTCGCCAAGGTCGAGCAGGACGCCCGTTTCGAAGGCCGCCAGGTGGTGATGGTGCTGGCGCCGCGCTGATTCGCATCGGCCCATTCGCGTTTGTGAATTTTGCGCGCTTGTGAATTTTGCAAGACGGCCCGCCGGATGATCTGGCGGGCCATTTTCTTCGAAGGGATGATCAGCTCCGCGTGGCCTGCCAGCGGCCGCTGCAGTTTCCGCCGGAAAGCCGTGCGCTCCAGCGGCCGGCGCCGGTGCTGCCGCCGAGCCTGCCGCTGCCGGTCGCGACCGATCCGCCGGCTGAAATCCTCACCGCGACGCCCCCGCCACGGCCGACGCTTCCCGACACGTCTGCCGCGCCGGCGGTGGAGATGCGACCGCCCGTGATCCGGAACGGATAGGCGTAGGCGGGGTCGCAATGGCCGGCCTGGGTGATGATCAGGACGTTCCAGATCCCGTCATAGCCGCCGCCCATCCTGCGGGCCGTCCTGGCGTCGGCGGCACCGGGGACGGCCAGTGCGGCGACAACGGCCGCTGCAAATATCGATCGCAAGGCGCCTACGTCTCGGAAACCGGCAAACCGGGCCATCGGTCGAGCTGACATGGTCATTTTCTTCTTCCTGTTCCAGGTGTGCCGCGGGGCGCGTCAGCCCATATGTCGGACCAGTCGGACAGTAGGGGGCCACGGTTCAGCGTTGCCAATCCCGTTTGGCTCTGCCATAAGCGCAACCTTCATCGCCCGGCTGATCAAGGGCTGCCGTGTCGATGTCCATGCGGGTTGTCTCACTTAGGAAATAACCTAGCATTTTCAACGCTCTAACGAGCATTTCAGCCGCGAAGGCGCCGCTTTTGGCGCGTTTTTTCTGCGGCAACAGGAGAGCCAAATGCCCAAGCTGAAGACCAAGTCAGGCGCTAAAAAGCGTTTCAAGGTGACGGCCACCGGCAAAGTGATGGCCGCCCAGCGCGGCAAGCGCCACGGCATGATCAAGCGGACGAAGAAGCAGATTCGTCAGCTCCGCGGCACCCGCGTGCTGTTCAAGACCGACGGCGACAACATCAAGAAATATTTCCTGCCGAACGCCTGAGTATCAGGCGAGCCACGCCGTCCATCACAGCCGAGCCGCGTCCGCGCGGCGATCCGTCACCCATTTTCCCATGAAGGAGACCCGTCATGTCTCGCGTCAAACGCGGTGTGACCTCTCACGCCAAGCACAAGAAAGTCTACAAACTCGCCAAGGGCTTCCGCGGCCGGCGCAAGAATACCATCCGCACCGCCAAGGCCGCGGTCGAGAAGGCCGGGCAATATGCCTTCCGCGACCGCAAGCGCAAGAAACGCACCTTCCGCGCGCTGTGGATCCAGCGCCTCAATGCCGCGGTGCGCCCGTTCGGCATGACCTACAGCGTCTTCATCAACGGCCTTTCCAGGTCGGGCATCACGGTCGACCGCAAGGTGCTGTCGGATCTCGCCATCCACGAGCCGGCGGCGTTCCAGGCGATCGCCGAGAAGGCCAAGGCCGCGCTGGCAGCGTAAGTCGCCGCCCGTTGGTGCTTCTGCGAAGCGATTGAAGTCGGTCATGGCCGACTAGAAGTGCGAAGTGCGTCTTCGCACTTCTACCCGGGCATGACGGGCTAGGGGCGCCGGCTTAGCATCCTAGTCAAAGGGGATTGCCATGACCGACCTCGCTAAACTCGAATCCCAAGTCCTTGGCCAGATCGCCGCCGCAGGCGACGAAGCCGCCCTTGAAGCCGTGCGCGTCGCCGCGCTCGGCAAGAAGGGCTCGATCTCCGCGCTGCTCGCAACGCTCGGCAAAATGTCGCCGGACGAACGCAAGACGCAAGGTGCGGCGATCAATCTTGCCAGGGACACGGTTACGCAGGCCCTGACCGCGCGGCGCGACATTTTGAAATCGGCAGCACTCGACGCACGGCTTGCCTCCGAGACCATCGACGTCACCCTGCCGTTGCGCGAGCCCCTCGCCGAAGCGGGCCGAATCCACCCGCTCAGCCAGGTGATGGACGAGGTCACCGCGATCTTCGCCGACATGGGATTTGCGATCGCCGAAGGACCAGACATCGAGACCGACGATTACAATTTTACAAAGCTGAATTTCCCGGAAGGCCATCCGGCACGGGAGATGCACGACACGTTCTTCTTCAATCCGGGGCAAGACGGTTCGCGGAAATTGTTGCGCACCCACACCTCGCCGGTGCAGGTGCGCACCATGCTGACGCAGGCGCCGCCGATCCGCGTCATCTGCCCGGGCCGCACCTATCGCATCGATTCCGACGCCACCCACACCCCGCAGTTTCACCAGGTCGAGGGCCTCGTCATCGACAAGGGCTCGCATCTCGGCCATCTCAAATGGATCCTGCACGAATTCTGCAAGGCGTTCTTCGAGGTCGATCACATCAACATGCGCTTTCAGGCCGTCGTTCTTTCCGTTCACCGAGCCCTCGCTCGAGGTCGACATCCAGTGCCGCCGCGACAAGGGCGAGATCCGCTTCGGCGAAGGCGAGGACTGGCTGGAGATTCTGGGCTGCGGCATGGTGCATCCGAACGTGCTGCGCGCCTGCGGCATCGATCCCGACGTCTACCAGGGCTTTGCCTGGGGCATGGGCATCGACCGCATCGCGATGCTGAAATACGGCATGTCCGACCTGCGGCAGCTGTTCGAAAGCGACGTGCGCTGGCTCAGTCATTATGGCTTCAAGCCGCTCGACGTCCCGACGCTGGCGGGAGGATTGAGTTCGTGAGCGTGAGCGCCATCCCCGAAAAATATCGCGAGCCTGCGTTCGTTCGCGTTCGGCGACAGCCCGGGGCTTGGCCGACGAACTGCTCGGTCTCGTGCTCAAGGGGCGTCAAGACCGCGACCTGCAGCACGGAGGATGAGCCGAACACGCTCGACACCAGGCGAGCGCTGGATCGTGCTCGACGGAGCGCGGCAATCCGCGCTGCGTGATCGAAACCACCGAAGTGAGCCATCGCCGTTTCGGCGACAGTCGATGCGGCCTTTGCCTATGAAGAAGGCGAAGGCGACCGCAGCCTCGCCTACTGGCGGCAAGCGCACCGCAATTATTTCGGCCGGCTGGGCAGGTTCAGCGAAGACATGATGCTGATGTGCGAGCGTTTTCGTCTGGTTGAGATTTTCGCCGTGGTGGACCTGGCAGCGGCGCGGCATGCACTCTCGGTTCCCTCCCCCCTTGTGGGGGAGGGTCAGGGAGGGGGGTAGCCGCGAATGCAGCATGCAGTCGTCAATCCGCGCCAGCGCAGCAGAGCGAAGCAACTTCGCCAGGCGATGACACGTGCCGAAACTCTGCTGTGGCGCCACTCTGAAGGCTGATCGGGTCGATGGGCTTGGCTTCCGGCGCCAGGTCCCGATCGAAACCTACGTCGCCGATTTCATGTGCCATGCAGCCCGGCTGGTGATCGAACTCGATGGCGGACAGCATTTTTCGGATCGAGCTGAACACGTAGACGCACGACGCTCGGCAACGATTGAGGCAAAGGAGTTTCAGGTTCTTCGCTTCAGCAATCATGACGTGATGTCAAATCAGGCAGGCGTGTTGGAAACGATTGCGACTGTCGCTGCGGCGAGAGCCCCCACCCTAACCCTCCCCCGCAAGCGGGAGAGGGGACAAGAGAAGCAACGTTCATGAAATTCACGCTCTCCTGGCTGAAGGAACATCTCGAGACCGACGAGCCCTTGGAAAAGCTCGCCGACAAGCTCACCATGATCGGGCTTGAGGTCGAGCACATCGAGGACAAGGCGAAGCTGCTTTCGCCGTTCACCATCGCGCGGGTGATCTCGGCCGAGCAGCATCCCAATGCGGATCGGTTGCGCGTCTGCATGGTCGATACCGGCGACGGCGGCGCGCCGGTGCAGGTGGTGTGCGGCGCGCCGAATGCGCGTGCGGGTCTCGTCAGCGTGTTCTCGGCGCCCGGCACCTTCATTCCCGGCAAGAACATCACGCTCGGCGTCGGCACCATCCGGGGCGTCGAGAGCCGCGGCATGCTGTGCTCGGCGGCGGAACTGCAGATTTCGGAAGATCACGACGGCATCATGGAGCTGCCGGCGGATGCGCCGGTAGGCCGCGCTTACGCGCAATGGGCCGGGCTCGGCGATCCCGTGCTCGAAATCAACCTGACGCCGAACCGGCAGGATTGCACCGGCGTGCATGGCATCGCCCGCGACCTTTCCGCCGCCGACATGGGCAAGTTCAAGGATCCCGCGATCAAAGCCGGTCAAGGGTGAATTCCCCTGTCCGGTGAAAGTGACCGTCGACGACGCCACGCTGTGTCCGGGCTTTGCCCTGCGACTGGTGCGCGGCGTCAGGAACGGCCCGTCGCCGGAATGGCTGCAAAAGCGTCTTGCTTCGATCGGACTGCGGCCGATCAACGCGCTGGTCGACATCACCAACTTCATGACCTACGACCGCGCCCGGCCGCTGCATGTGTTCGACGCGGCCAAGGTAAAGGGCAATCTCACGGTGCGCCGCGCCCGCGACGGCGAGAGCCTGCTGGCGCTCGACGGCCGCAGCTACACGCTCGACAGCCGGGATCTGCGTGATCGCGGACGATCACGGCGTCGAATTGCTCGCCGGCATCATGGGCGGCGAAGCCTCCGGCTGCTCGGAACAAACTACCGACGTGCTGATCGAATTGGCGCTGTGGAACGAGATCAACATTGCGCAGACCGGCCGCAAGCTCGGCATCAATTCCGACGCCCGCTATCGCTTCGAGCGCGGCGTCGATCCGGCCTTCATGGTGCCCGGGCTGGAGATGGCGACCCGGCTGGTGATGGAGATGTGCGGCGGCACGCCGTCGGAAAATATCGTCGTCGGCCGTGCCTTCGGCGATGATCGCGTGATCGATTTTCCGCTGAGCGAGGTCAAGCGTCTCGCCGGGATCGACGTGCCGGCTCCGGAGATGAAACGAATCCTCGGCCATCTCGGCTTCATGATGGCCGGCCCGGCCCGGTGGTGAAGGTCGCGGTGCCGTCGTGGCGGTCCGACGTGCAGGCAAGGCCGACATCGTCGAGGAAATCGTGCGCATCGTCGGCGTCGACAAGGTGCCGATGACGCCGTTCGAGCGCGGCGAGGATGCCCGCAAGCCGGTCCTCAACTCCGATCCAGCTGCGCACCCGCCGCGCCAAGCGCGCGCTGGCGGCGCGCGGCATGGTCGAGGCGGTGACGTGGTCGTTCATCGCAAAACCGTCCGCCGAATTGTTCGGCGGCGGTCATCCCGAACTTGCGCTCGCCAACCCGATCGCTTCAGATCTGTCGGACATGCGGCCGAGCCTGCTGCCGGGTCTGGTCGCGGCAGCACAGGCCAACATCGATCGCGGCTTTCCGGATGTGGCGCTGTTCGAAGTCGGCCAGGTGTTCAGAGGCGACCGGCCGGAGGATGAGCTGATCGCGGCGTCAGGCGTTCGCCACGGCTTTGCGTCATCCATGGGCATTGGGCGGCACTGGTCCGGCGCAGCGACAGCCGACGCGCTCGACGCCAAGGCCGATGCCTTCGCGGTGCTGTCGGCCGCCGGCGCGCCGATGCAGGCGCTGCAGGTTGTGCCCGGCGGCGCGAGCTGGCTGCATCCGGGACGTTCCGGCACCATCCAGATCGGTCCGCAAAACGTGCTCGGCTATTTCGGCGAGCTGCATCCGCGCGCGCTGGAAGCGCTGCGCGCCGACGGCCCGATGATCGCGTTCGAGGTGATCCTCGATCGCATTCCCGACGCCAAACAGAAGCCGACCCGCGCCAAGCCGGTGCTCGAACTGTCGCCGTTCCAGCCGGTGTCGCGCGATTTTGCGTTTATCGTCGATCGCAGCGTCAAGGCGGGCGATATCGTGCGTGCGGCGCAGGGCGTCGACAAGAAGCTGATATCGGATGTCAGCGTATTCGACGTCTATCAAGGCAAGGGCATCGATGAGGGCAAGAAGTCGATCGCGATCGCGGTGACGATCCAGCCGCGCGAAAAAACCCTGACCGACCCGGAGATCGAAGCGGTGGCCGCCAGGATCGTGGCCGAAGTCAACAAGAAAACCGGCGGCGTGCTGCGAGCATGATGCCGAAAAGCGCGGAACGGTTTTCGGAAAACATCGCGCTTCACAAGTTTGGAACATGAGCCTTGCCGGCCTCATCCCGACCGATGTCGGCGTCACCACCGCCATCGCCATCTGCGCGATTGCTTTCGTGTCGGGAACGGCACGCGGATTTTCCGGCTTCGGCTCCGCGCTGATCTTCATGCCGCTGGCAAGCAGCCTGGCGGCGCCACGGCTGGTCGCCGCACTGCTGCTGATCATCGATTTCGTCGCGGCCGCGCCGCTGGTTCCGAATGCGTGGAAGCAGGCCGACCGCAAGGCAACCGCGGTCATGGTTTCGGGCGCGCTGATCGGCGTGCCGATCGGAACATTCTTCCTCAGCCGGCTCGATCCGGTGACCACGCGCTGGATCATCTCCGGCTTCGTTTTCGCCCTGCTGTTGCTGCTGCTGTCGGGCTGGCGTTACCGGGGGAAGGATTATCCCGCGCTTTCCGTCGGTATCGGCGGATTGTCCGGCTTTTGCAGTGGCCTCGCACAGACCGGCGGGCCGCCTATCGTCGGCTATTGGCTCGGCCGGCCGCTTCCTTCCGCGATTGCGCGCGCCAACATCCTGTTGTTTTTCGGCGCGTCGGATTTCTTTTCCGTGGTGAGCTATGCGTTGACGGGCCTGATCACCGCCGACGCGATTCGATTGTCATTTCTGGTCGGCCCGGTCTACGGCATCGGCGTCTGGTTCGGCGCCCGGCTGTTCGGCCGCGCCAGCGAAAAACTGTTTCGCGCCATCTGCTACGTCCTGATCGCGGCGGCCGTGATCATCGGCCTGCCGGCGCTGGACGGCGTGCTGCGCTGAAGCTCAGGCCTCCTGGACAAGCAGATCAAGCGGCACCTTTAGAACGTTGGCGATGAGCCCGAGTGCCGCCGCCGTCCCCGTGCGCCGCCGTTTTCAATATCCGAGATGTAGCCTTGGCTCAGATTTGTCTTGAAGGAGAGATACATCTGAGTGATGTCGCGCCATTCGCGCAGAACACGCACTGGATTCTCCCGTTGGCAATTCGATCGACAACGTCTTTCGCAGTAACGGACCGCCGGCGGCAATTTCCTGGCGCGCTCTTGGCGACAGCGCGGTGCCCGCATCCTCATCCGCTTCGGACGCCTTGGCGAGCAGGAGCTCGTAATCCTTTCTCCGAAGGATTGCGACTTCCCCGTGGCGTCTTTGAAACCGAACACTCATGCATCCCCGATCGCAATAGGCATAACCGTCGCGCTCGACGCGTTCGCCGGGCGCAACGGCAATCGGCTGCGAAAACATCGGCCCCGCCACCACGCAGGTATGAAACTCGCCGTTCTCGCCGCAGGGATCGACGCCGTCGGGCAGATCGGCCAGCAATTGCATGTCGAATTTGCGGCCCGCAAACTCGGCCGGCAATTTTTTCAGATCGACGGTTGCCAGATATGCCTGCATGCCGCTTGCGATCATCGCATGCGCCAGCGCGAGCGTCGGCCGCTGCCACAGCGGAAACACCGGGGTAATGCCGGTGCCGGCGAGTTTTTGCTCGCGATAGGCCCGGATGTCGGCGAGAAACAGGTCGCCAAAGATGATGTGGGTGATGCCTTCGCGCACGGCGCACGCGACGGCTTCCCCCATTCGCGCTTCGTAAATCTCGTTCGGGCAGGGATAGGGAATCGGCACGATGCGCGGCGGCAATCCGGCAGCCTCACACTGCGCCAGCAAGATCTCCTGCCGCACGCCGTGGATCGACACCCGATCGAATGTCTCGGTCACCGTCGTCACTGCGCCGACAACATCGATTTCGCCGGCACGCCTGACCTCATGCAGCGAGAACGCGCTGTCCTTGCCGCTCGACCACGAAATCAGCGCCTTCGGTCGTATCCGCGTCAATTGATCGGCGCTCCCCGCCGCCGCTGTTTGGTCGCGCGTACCGGCGCAGCCACCGGCTCATCCCTGAGTGCGCCGATCCTGCGCAGCGCCGCTTCCGCCGCGCGCTCGCCGCTCTCCCAGGCGCCGTCAACCGTTCCCCACAGCGTCTCGTGGGTTGCCTCGCCCGCAAGGAACATGCAGCCGATCGGCTCGGTGAGGATTTTGCGCGACGGCTGCGCGCCCGGCGCGGCCACCGACATCGCGCCGAGTATGAACGGCGACGAATTCCAGCGGGTCGCGCTCGACTTCTTGACCGCGGCCGCGACTTCGCTGCCAAACAGTTTCGTGAGCCATTCCACCGCAAAGGCCACCATCGCCCGCTCGCCCTGGGCCGAAAGATCGCGGCCGAACGAGCCTGCGACGTCGAGCGCGCACAGCGACGATCCCCCCATGTTGGCGAACAGCAGCGCCGTCCGCGTCGAGTTGCTTTGCTCGATGATGACATCGTCGCGCCCGAGCCCCAGCGGGTTGCCCGGCAGTTGCAGGGCGATGCGATCGTAGCTGCCGAGGCTCAACCTTGCCGCGGCATCGAGCTGGCGCTTGGGTATATCGGGCGTGAATTTGATATTGCCCGCGGCCAGCACGTTACTGGACACCGTAATGACGGCGGCGCGCGCGGCGATCTTGCCGGAAGGTGTCTCCACCGTGACATCGCGTCCGCTCCAGGCGATGCGGCTTGCGGGCGTCGACAGCGACAGCGGGACCTGCTCGCCGAGCTTGGCGACCAGGACGCCCAGGCCCTGGCGGCAGGAGATCGCGGCATTGCGCTCCTGCGCGCGGGCCTTGTCGATCGCGGAGACGTCTTTCAGGTCCTTGCCGGTGGCGTTGGCGCCGAGCACGAATTCCGCCGTCCCGGCCCAGTCGCCGAGATCCTTCGGCAGCACCGAGGCGCAGGATACATCGACCTTGCGCGAAGCCTCGTCGATGGCGCGGTTGGCGCGCACCAGGGCGGCAAGAAATTCCTCGGTCTCTCCGGCGCGCGCGTTGCGGCGGCCGACGCGGATTTTCTGTCCCGAGCGGTGCCGCGGAAACGTCGAGCCCGGCGCTACGGGCCAATCTGATCATCGGATTGGCGTCGGGATTGTGCATCCAGCGCGCGCCGCGATCGAACGGAATCTCGAATGTCGTGGTGTCGGTGAGACAGCGACCGCCGATCTGGCCTGCGGCCTCCACCACGATCACCCTGCGGTTCGCGGCCATGATGCGCCGCGCCGCGGCGATGCCGGCGGCACCCGCGCCGATCACGACAATGTCAGCCTCGCGCGGCAATGGCGCGCCCCATGCGCGCGGCGCCAAGCGCCGGGGCCGCCACAAGTCCTGCGGACGCCGACAGGAAATCGCGGCGCGTCATTGTCATGTCATGGTTTCCGGAACTTTGAAATGCATGGGAACATCCAGCGAACTTGCCGCATCCAGGCGTCGTCAGCAACCATCATGGTGAATCAATCATGATTGATCGATCCAGTGCATGAACTAAATTGCAACAGCTTTCGACCATGATAAGGAAAGAGAAAAAGCGGTGAGAAGGCCGCTGGGGGAAGATATTCATGGGCGTCATGCTCGATACCGTCGGCAAGCTGATCGCGGGCTACCTGCAGAAGGAAGTCCCGGGCTACGAGCCGTTCACGCCGAGCGACCCCGAGCATTTGCGCGGCGTTATCGAGCCCGGCGATGTCCTGCTGGTCGAGGGCAACAACCGGGTTTCCGGCATCATCAAATATCTGACGCAGTCCACCTGGTCGCATGCCGCGCTCTTTGTCGGCCCGATCGACGGCGCGGAGGAGCCCGACGGCGAGCCGCATGTCCTGATCGAGGCCAATATCGGCGAAGGCGTGACCTCGGCGCCGCTGTCGAAATATTTTCCCTATCACACCAGGCTGTGCCGCCCGGTCGGCCTGTCGTTCGAGGACCGCACCACGGTGTGCCGCTACGCCATCAACCGGATCGGCTTCGGCTACGACACCAAGAACATCCTCGATTTGATGCGCTTTCTGATTCCACTGCCGATCCCGCAGCGCTGGCGGCGACGGATGATCGCGTTCGGCTCCGGCGATCCCACCAAGATCATCTGCTCGGCGCTGATCGCGCAGGCCTTCGACGCCGTGCGCTACCCGATCCTGCCCAAGATCACGCGCGCCGGCTCCAGGCAGGCCCGGCGCGAAATCCTGCATATCCGCGATTCTTCGCTGTACATGCCGCGCGATTTCGACATCTCGCCCTATTTCGAAATCGTCAAACCCACCATCGTGCACGGCTTCGACTACACGGCCCTGCACTGGGCCGACAAGCAAAAGCCGCTCCGGGAGGTGGCGGGCGAATTCGGACCGTTTCCAGAGGCGATCGACGCGCCGCCGCTTGTTCCTGAAGAGATTGACCAGGAAGCGCCGCTTCCGGCTGAACAAGTGATGTTGACCGGCGAAGCCGCGACACTGGTCGAGCGCATCACCGTGTCGGAGCATTTCATGCTCGTCGAATATGTCGCGGAGCGCCGCGCCCGGCCGCGCGGGCGGACGGCGGAGTTCGCGGCCTAGCGCGTCAATCAGCGTCGATCGATATCAAAGCCGCCAAGCGTTTCAGTCCACCTTACCGGTCAGACCGACCGATCACGGCCATCAGTTCCGCTAT
Organism: uncultured Alphaproteobacteria bacterium; assembly: GCA_963735835.1. GTDB lineage: Bacteria > Pseudomonadota > Alphaproteobacteria > Rhizobiales > Xanthobacteraceae > Bradyrhizobium. The sequence goes on from CAVTNA010000073.1 coordinate 20,652, forward strand.
CTTTTCCCGCTGATCGGCCTTGTTGCCGCTGGTGATCGCGTGCTCGACGCAGTGCGAGACGTGGTCCCTGAGCACTTCTTCCTCGACGCGCCGGAGCGCGGCCCGCACGGCCGAGATCTGGGTCACGATATCGATGCAGTAGCGGTCCTCGTCGACCATTTTGGACAGGCCGCGAACCTGGCCCTCGATCCGGCTCAGGCGTTTTTGACAGGACGTCTTGATGTCTTTTCGCATCGCGCCTATATACCCCTACCGGGTATAGGTTGCAAGGGCCGGTGGAGAACGCGATGACCAAAGCCGAACACGCCGACGCCGGCAGCGCCTCAAAAGTTCCGGCTGCGGCTGCTCGTCCAACGCGGCGGCCGCGCGCCTGCGGAAACGACAAAGACGGGCTGTGGCGGAGGTCACGATCATTCCGCACATGTCCATCACGGCCGACCGTGCGCGATCCCGTCTGCGGGATGTCGGCCGATCCCGCGACCAGCAAGCATCGGTTCGACTACCGCGGCAAAACCTATCATTTCTGCTCGGCCGGCTGCCGGACCAAATTCGCCGCCGACCCGAAAGCATATCTCGACAAGCAGCAAGCCGAAAGCCGCCGCGCCGGAAGGCGCGATCTATACCTGCCCGATGCATCCGCAGATCCGGCAGGTCGGTCCCGGCAGCTGCCCGATCTGCGGCATGGCGCTGGAGCCGGAGGTGGCGAGCCTGGATGCGCCGCCCAATCCCGAACTGGCTGATATGACGCGGCGCTTCTGGGTGGGCCTCGTGCTCGCCCTGCCGCCGGTCGTTCTGGAGATGGGCGGTCACCTTGTCGGCGGTCACGGCTGGGTCGACCAGACCCTGTCGAACTGGATCCAGCTCGTGTTCGCCACCCCTGTCGTGCTCTGGGCGGGCTGGCCGTTCTTCGTGCGCGGCTGGCAATCGCTGCTCTCGCGCAATCTCAACATGTTCACCCTGATCGCGATGGGCACGGGCGTGGCCTATCTCTACAGCCTGATCGGCACCGTCGCGCCGGCAGTTCTTCCCGGCGACCTTCCGCGGGCATGGCGGCGCGGTCGCGGTCTATTTCGAGGCCGCCGCGGTCATCACGGTTCTTGTCCTGCTGGGACAGGTGCTTGAACTCCGTGCGCGCGAGGCAACGTCCGGCGCGATCAAGGCGCTGCTTGAACTGGCGCCGAAAACCGCCCGTCGCGTCGGCGATGATGGCGCCGACCATGAGGTCGAGATCGACAGCCTGCAGGTTGGCGACCGATTGCGCGTCCGGCCGGGCGAAAAGGTGCCGGTGGACGGCGTCATTCTCGAGGGCCGCTCCTCGCTCGACGAATCCCTGGTGACCGGCGAATCCATGCCGGTCACCAAGGAGGCCGGCGGCAAGGTGATCGCGGGCACGCTCAATCAATCCGGCGGTTTCGTGATGCGCGCCGACAAGGTCGGGCGCGACACGCTGCTTTCCCAGATCGTCAAGATGGTGGCGGAGGCGCAACGCTCGCGCGCGCCGATTCAGCGGCTCGCCGATCAGGTCGCCGGCTGGTTCGTACCGGTCGTGATCGCCGTCGCGGTCGATCGCTTTTGGCGCCTGGGCCTGGTTCGGGCCGGAACCCCGGATGGCGTTCGGGCTGGTTGCGGCCGTCAGCGTGCTGATCATCGCCTGTCCCTGCGCGCTCGGGCTCGCCACGCCGATGTCGATCATGGTCGGCGTCGGGCGCGGCGCCCAGGCCGGCGTCTTGATCAAGAATGCCGAAGCGCTGGAGCGAATGGAAAAGGTCGACACGCTGGTGGTCGACAAGACGGGAACGCTGACCGAAGGCAAGCCGAAAGTGGTCGCCATCGTTGCGGCGGCGGGATTTCAGGAGAACGAAATTCTGCGGCTCGCAGCCAGCGTCGAGCGCGCCAGCGAGCATCCGCTCGCCGATGCGATCGTTCGGGCCGCCAGCGAACGCAACCTCGATCTGGGCAAGGTGGAAGCGTTCAATTCGCCGACCGGCAAGGGCGCGACCGGCAAGGTCGAGGGCAAAAGCGTTCTGCTCGGCAATTCGAGCTTCCTGACATCGCGCGGCATCGAAACCGGGCCGCTGAATGAACAAGGCGAGCGTCTGCGCGGCGACGGCGCCACCGTCATCAACATCGCGGTCGACGGCAAGCTCGCCGGACTGTTTGCGATCGCCGATCCGGTCAAGGCGTCGACGCCGGACGCCTTGAGGGCGCTGGCGGCGGATGGCATCAAGGTCATCATGCTGACCGGGGACAACCGGACCACGGCGAACGCGGTCGCGCGCAGGCTCGGGATATCCGATGTGGAAGCCGAAGTGCTTCCGGATCAGAAGAGCGCCGTCGTCGCGAAGCTGCAGAAGGCCGGGCGGATCGTCGCGATGGCCGGCGACGGCGTCAACGACGCGCCCGCGCTCGCCGCCGCCGAAGTCGGCATCGCCATGGGAACCGGCACCGACGTCGCGATGGAGAGCGCCGGCATTACCCTGCTGAAGGGCGACCTCGGCGGCATCGTTCGCGCCCGCCGGCTGTCGCAGGCGACCATGAGCAACATCCGGCAGAACCTGTTCTTTGCGTTCCTCTACAACTCGGCCGGCATCCCGATCGCCGCGGGGATTCTCTACCCGAGCTTCGGCATTCTGCTGTCGCCGATCATCGCCGCCGCGGCCATGGCGCTGTCGTCGGTAAGCGTCGTCGGCAACGCATTGCGGCTGCGCGCGACGCGTCTGTAGTTCAGGGTATCGGCTGCCTATCTCAGGCCGCCACGCCGGATTTCCGATCCGGCAGTCCGGCACGGGCAAGCCCGCCATAGAGCGTCTCATTGGGCATTTCCGAGCGCAGGATCGAGCGCACCGCGATCAGTTTCTCGATGTCGATGCCGGTGGCAAATCCCTTGCTTTCGCAGAGAAACACCAGGTCCTCGAACACGACATTGCCGGTGGCGCCGGGCGCGAATGGACAGCCGCCGAGGCCGCCGAGCGAGCCGTCCAGGATGCGCGCGCCGGCGTCGAGCGCCGCGGATGCATTCGCGATCCCCATGCCCCTGGTATCGTGCAGATGAACGCAGACTGGCTTTGCGCCCGACATTTTCACGATCGCCCTGGTCAGTTCGCCCACCTGCTTCGGGCCGGCATAGCCGACGGTATCGGCGACGGCGACGAAATCGACGCCGGCCTCCAGACATTTTTCGACCAGTTTTATGACTTCCTTGGGATCGACGGGTCCCGTGATCGAACATCCCAGCGCCATCGAGATCGCGGCGTTGACGATCGGCTTGTGCGGACTTGCGTCGCGCAACTCGCAAAGCCGCTTGACGTTGGCGATGGCCTGCGCGCGCGACCGGTTGGCGTTGGCCTGGCTGTGCTCTTCGGTCGCCGACACCACCGAGGCGATCTCGGCGACCCCCGAGGCCAGCGCTTCGTTGACGCCGCGTTCGTTGAGCGCCAGCGCCACGCCATGCGCGCCCGGAAGCTGCGCCACCGTCTTGACGATTTCGCGCACGTCGGCGAACTGCGGAAAGGTTTTTGCGGGCAGGAACGAGCCGACCTCGAAATGCCGAACGCCCGCGCCATACTCGTCGCGGATCCAGCGTTGCTTCGCCGCCGTGGACGGAAAGGTTTTTACCAGTTGCAGGCCATCGCGCAGGCCTACCTCGCGCAGGCTTACGTGGTCGTCGGGATAAACGTCTTGAATTCGGGTCATGCGAGCCTCGCAGCGGTTTTGCCGGTTGGGGAGAGTTGCTGGTCATCGAGTTCGGCGCGGACCGCCGAGGTATCGGCGCCGAGAACAGGCACTTTCAGGCCTTCGCCTATGCTCATCCCGTTCCATTGGATCGGCAACGCCGGGACGCGAAACGCCTCGCCATTGGCATTGGTGTTGTTGACGAGGCCGCCGGGGCGCAGCACATGCGGGTCTTCGAACAGGTCCTCGGGGCGGTTGATCGGCGAGAAGCAGATGTTCAGCCGGTCGAGCGTTGCGGAAAGATCGGCCGTGTTCCAGTTTCTTATCACCTCGGCGGCGCGCGGAATGATCCGGCTTCGCGCCAGAATCCGGTCGGTGGTGGTGCGCAAGCCGGGATCGTCAAGAAATTCCTGCAACCCGAACTCCGTACAAAAACTCTGCCAGTGGCCTTCGGTGACGACGCCGATGAAAATGCGTTCGCCGCCCGCTGTCTCGAAAATATCGTAGATCGGCCAGGCATGCTCGCGCTCCGGCATCGAGCGCGGCTTGTTGCCGGTCATCTCGTACTCGACCATGTGCTGGGCCACCAGGAACAGGCAGTTTTCGAACAGGCCGATGCGGATGTCCGCACCCGTGTCCGCTGCCTTATTGATTGCCTTGGCGCCGCCGCGCTTCTGGTAGAGCGCGGCGAGAATGGCGATGGCGCCGAACATGCCGCCCATGATGTCGTTGGCCGATGAGCCGACGCGCTGCGGTTTTTCCCGGGTCCCGGTCATGGCGGCGAGGCCCGACATCATCTGCACGACCTCGTCCAGCGCCGGGCGATGCTCGTAGGGACCGGACAGAAAACCCTTGTGCCCGGCGACAATCAGATGCGGATGCCGGCGGCGCAGCTCGTCCGCGCCGAGGCCCTGCTTTTCCAATTGCCCGTCGCGGAAATTCTCCAGAAACACGTCGGCGCTGGCCAGGAGCCGATCCATGGCGTCGCGGTCGTCAGGTTTTGCGAAGTCGAGCATGACGCTGCGCTTGCCGCGGTTGAACAGCGGGAAGAACGAGGTTCCCATGCCGCCCAGGCTGCGGGTCTTGTCCCCGGCGGGCGGTTCGACCTTGATGACCTCGGCGCCAAGCTGCGCCAGAATCATGCCGCAGGTCGGTCCCATCACCATGTGGGTCATTTCGACGACCCTGACCCCCGTCAACGGCAGGTCCTGCGTGCTCATGGGCGTCTCCCGGGGTTCCCTCGAACTTCGGATTGTAGAACAAATTAGGCTTCCGAGCGCTATCTGCTAAATAGATACATGGCAAGCGACGACCAAGAGCGCGCCCGACAACGCAGCAATGCGTCTCGCGCGCAAAAATGAGAATACAGGGGAGGAAACCATGAGCGCAGTCGGCATCGACACCGGACTTGATCTTGCAGCCGCGCGCGGTGCGCCGGACGAGATCTCGCGGCGGCTCGAAAGCCAGCCGGCTTCCTCCTATCTGTGGCGACTTGTGATCTTGCTGTCGCTCGGCGGCTGCTTCGAGATCTACGACCTGTTTCTTACCGGCTACATCGCACCCGGGCTCAACCGCAGCGGCTTGCTCACCACCACGACGCAGGCTTTCTTCGGCTTTTCAGGGATCGGCGCCTTCGTCGCCGCTACCTTTGCCGGATTGTTTGTCGGCACCTTCTTTCTGGGGTTTCTGGCCGACAGGTTCGGACGGCGATCGATCTTTACCTATGCGCTGCTCGGCTACACCGCGGCCTCGGTGGCGATGGCCTGCCAGACCACCTCAGGCGGCGTGCTGTTGTGGCGGTTCATCGCCGGGATCGGCATTGGTGTCGAGATCATCACCATCGATGCCTATATCACCGAGCTGGTGCCGAGCTGGATGCGCGGCCGCGCCTTCGCCGTCAATCAGGCGGTGATGTTCATCGCGGTCCCCGTCGTCGCCTTCCTGTCATGGTGGCTGGTGCCGCTGTCGCCTTACGGAATCGATGGCTGGCGCTGGGTGGTGCTGATCGGCGCCGCCGCCAGCATGGTGATCTGGATCTTAAGGCTGTACGTGCCCGAAAGCCCGCTCTGGCTGGCGCGCCATGGCCGGACCGAGGAGGCGCTCAAAATCCTCGCGACGTTTGAATCCGCCGGCGGCACCGCGCCGGCACGTCAAGGAAAAATCGCCGACAAGGCGCCCGCGCGCGCGGCGCGGGAATGTGGCTTATGCGGAGCTGTTCAGGCCGCCTTATCTGTCGCTGGTCGTGCTGTTCATGGTGTTCAATTTCTGCCAGGCCTTCGGCTTCTATGGTTTTGCCAATTGGGTGCCGACGCTCTTGGTCGAGAAGGGCATCACGGTGACAAAAAGCCTGCAATATTCCTTCATCGTCGCCTTCGCCTATCCGATTGCGCCGCTATTGGCCGCAAGCTTTGCCGACCGGTTCGAGCGCAAATGGATCATCAGCGGCGCATGCGTGGCGATCATCGCGTTCGGGATGGCATTTTCGCAATTGACGCAGCCCGCGCTCTTGATCCTGTGCGGGGTGCTGCTGACGGCGGCCAACATGACCATGTCCTATGCCTATCACGCCTATCAGACCGAGGTGTTTCCGACCTCGATCCGCGCGCGGGCCTCAGGCCTGGTCTATTCGATGAGCCGGGTCAGCGCGATGTTCTCGGGCTTCATCGTCGCCTATATGCTGCGCGAGGCCGGTGTCATCGGCGTGTTCGGCCTGATCACGACGGCGATGATCATCGTGATCATTACGATCGCGACTTTCGGTCCGAATGTGCGCGGCAAGCCGCTGGATGCGTGACGGAAACCGGTCCGGCTCTTGCCGAAGCCTTCAGCCATGTCTACTTCTCGCGAGAGTTTTCGTAAGAGGATAACACCGCCATGCTGGACGCCGCCGTCAAGGCGCTTTCGCAGATCCTGTCGCCGCCGATGCGCTCCATTCTGTGGCGATCGATCGGGCTCGCACTGGTGCTGATCACGGTGCTGGCGATCGGCCTGCAGCGGCTATTGAGCTGGTTTGCGACATCAGGCGAAGGCTGGGCCGAGGCGATGCTGGGCCCGAGCTTTCAGACGCCGCTCAATGTCCTCGCATGGATTGTCTCGATCGCCGCCGGTCTCGGCGTGCTGTTCGGCGCGGTGCTGCTGATGCCGGCGATCACCTCGCTGGTGGCGAGCGTGTTCGTCGACGAGGTCGCCGAGCATGTCGAGCTCGAACATTATCCGGCGGAACGCCCGGGCACGGCGCTGCCGTTCGGGCTTGCCATGACCGAGGGCATCAAGACCGCGCTCCTGACGATCCTGGTCTATCTGATCGCGCTGCCGTTCGTGTTCTTCGCCGGCGCGGGCTTTATCGGGTTCTTCATCGCGACCGCGTGGCTGTTGGGACGGGAATATTTCGAGCTCGCCGCGATGCGGTTTCGCCCGCCCGCGGAAGCCAAGGCGATGCGCAAGGACAACGCCGCGACCGTCTTCACCGCGGGGCTGATCATCGCGGCGTTCGTGTCGATCCCGATCGTCAATCTGGCGACGCCGTTGTTCGGCATGGCCTTCATGGTTCACATGCACAAGCGGCTGAGCGGACCGCGGCCGGAACTGATCGAGCCGGGCCGCAAGCCCGGCGTGCCGGTGGTGTGACTACCTCTCCCTCGCCCCCCTCTTGCGGGGAAAGGTAAGAGGTTCACACCGTCTTTTCCGGCCAGCGGCAGAGATCGTTGATCAGGCACACCTCGCAGCGCGGCTTGCGCGCCAGACAGGTGTAGCGGCCGTGCAGGATCAGCCAGTGATGCGCATGCAGCATGAACTCGGCCGGGATCACGCGCTCCAGTCCCAGCTCCACCTCGAGCGGCGTGTTGCCCGGCGCCAGCCCGGTGCGGTTGCCGACCCGAAACACATGGGTATCGACCGCCATGGTGTGCTCGCCGAACGCCATGTTGAGCACGACGTTGGCGGTCTTGCGGCCGGCACCGGGCAGCGACTCGATCTCGGCGCGGGTGCGCGGCACCTCGCCGCCGAACTCGGCGATCAGCTTCTCCGACAGCGCGATGACGTTCCTTGCCTTGTTGCGGTAGAGCCCGATGGTCTTGATGTCGTCGCGCACCTTGTCCTCGCCGAGCGCGAGCATTTTTTGCGGCGTGTCGGCTACCGCGAACAGTGCGCGCGTCGCCTTGTTGACGCCGGCGTCGGTCGCCTGCGCCGACAGCACCACCGCGACCAGCAGCGTGTAGGGATTGAGATGCTCCAGCTCGCCCTTCGGCTCCGGATTGGCCTTGCGAAAACGGCTGAACGCCTCATGGACCTCGGCCGGCGTCCAGGGCCTTGGCTTCTTTGTGGCCGGGCGCGCTCGCCCCCTGGCCTGGCCGCGGGCCGATCGTGCGATTTCTTGATGCGTTTGGAGACCGGGAGCTTCGGTTTGGCCTGCGGCCTGCGGGTGATTTTCGCCATCATGCGGGTATACTGACACGCAATGACCGCAGGCAATGATTTTGATCCCGTGGCGCCGCCGGAATTATTTTCGGCACTGCTGACGCCGCATCGCTCGCTGAACCGCACCGGGTTTGTGGCGCTGATGGCGTTTGTCAGCGCGATCAGTTTCGCCGCGGGCCTGGCGTGTCTGCTGATGGGCGCGTGGCCGGTGCTGGGCTTTTTCGGCCTCGATGTGCTTGCGATCTACTGGGCCTTCCGGATCAATTTCCGCCGCGCCGGGGCGAGCGAGGAGATCCGGGTGACGCCATCCGAGCTGCGTCTGCGCCGGGTCAGCCATCGCGGCCATGTGGTCGAATTCGTGCTCAATCCGCTGTGGGTGCGGCTCGACCGGAAGGCGCACGCGGAATATGGCATCGAAAAGCTTTATCTGGTCTCGAAAGGCCGCCGCGTCGCGGTGGCGAGCTTCTTGGGACCTGACGAAAAGGCTAGTTTTGCCAAAGCCTTAACAGCCGCGCTGCAGGCCGCCCGGCGCGGCCCGACCTATAATCCGATCGCGTGAGGCGCTGTCGGAAATCGGGTGGTTCGCAAGCCGTGTCCGTCCTACATCAGGGCCATGATGAACCTTGCCATGAATGAGCACCGCCTCACCAAACCGGGCCCCCAGAACGCCGCGCTCCGCGACTATGATTCGGTGCGGCGCGCCATCGCCTTCATCTCCGAGCACTGGCGCACCCAGCCGACCATCGAAGCGATGGCGGATGCGGCGGCCGTGACGCCGGATGAGCTGCACCATTTGTTTCGCCGCTGGGCCGGGCTGACGCCGAAGGCCTTCATGCAGGCGCTGACGCTCGACCACGCCAAGGGCTTGCTGCGCGATTCCGCAAGCGTGCTCGACGCGGCGCTCGAACTCCGGGCTTTCCGGTCCGGGCCGGCTGCACGATCTGTTCGTCACCCATGAAGCGATGTCGCCGGGCGAATGGAAGAACGGCGGCGCCGGCATGACGCTGGCTTACGGATTTCATCCCTCGCCGTTCGGCTCCGCCATCGTGATCGCCAGCGGCCGCGGGCTCGCCGGCCTTGCCTTCGCCGATCCGGGCGAGGAACAGGCCGCGCTCGCCGACATGCAGCGGCGCTGGCCGCGGGCGAGCTATGTGGAGGACCGCGCCGGCACCTCCGCGCTGGCGCAGCGTATCTTCGACACCCGGCTTTGGCGCGCGGATCAGCCGTTGCGCGTGGTCCTGATCGGCACCGACTTCGAGGTGCGGGTATGGGAGACGCTGTTGAAAATCCCGATGGGCCGCGCGGTCTGCTATTCCGACATCGCGACCAGGATCAAGAGCCCCAAGGCGTCCCGCGCGGTCGGCGCGGCGGTCGGCAAGAACCCGATCTCGTTCGTGGTGCCCTGCCATCGCGCGCTCGGCAAGAGCGGCGCGCTGACCGGCTATCACTGGGGCATCACCCGCAAGCAGGCGATGATCGGCTGGGAAGCCGGCCAGGTGGGGATGCATTAGCAAAATTCGTCATTCCGGGATGGTGCGTTAGCACCAGACCTCAGATGCCAATGCTCGATCGAGCTCCGCATCGTCCCGGAATGACGATCATAAAGACCCTACAAATCACGCCGCCAGATCGAGTTTCGATGCCACCGTGGCGTCGGCATTGAGCCGGTAGATGATCGGCACGCCGGTGGCGAGTTCGCGCGCCAGAATGCCTTCCGGCGAAAGCTTTTCCAGCACCATGATCAGCGCCCGCAGCGAATTGCCGTGCGCCACCACCAGCGTGCGCTCGCCGCGCAGCACGCAAGGCAGGATTTCCTGAACGTAATAGGGCAGCGTGCGCGCCAGGGTATCCTTCAGGCTTTCGCCGCCGGGCGGCGGCACGTCGTAGGAGCGCCGCCAGACATGCACCTGCTGCCTCGCCCCATTTCTTGCGGGCGTCGTCCTTGTTGAGGCCGGACAGATCGCCATAGTCGCGCTCGTTGAGCGCCAGATGCTTGCGGACGGGAATGCCGGTCTGGCCGAGCTCGGCAAGCGTCAGATCGAGCGTGTGCTGCGCGCGCTTGAGCACCGAGGTAAAGGCGATGTCGAACGACAGCGCCTGTGCCTTCAATTTGCGGCCGGCTTCCCTGGCTTCGGTGATGCCCTGCTCGGTGAGATCGGGATCCTTCCAGCCGGTGAAGAAATTCTTCAGGTTCCATTCGCTCTGGCCATGACGCAGGAGCACGAGAAGACGGTCGCTCATTTTCCTGATTTCCGCTGATATTTCTAGAAGTCGCCGAGCCCGAGCACGTCGGCCATCGAATAAAGTCCGGGCTTCTGATGGCGCGCCCACAGCGCGGCCTTGACGGCGCCCTGCGCGAACATGGTCCGGTCCTCGGCCCGGTGGGTCAGTTCGATGCGTTCCATCGCGCCTGCGAAAATCACGCTGTGATCGCCGGTGACGGTGCCGCCGCGCAACGACGCAAAGCCGATGTCGCCGGTGCGGCGCGCGCCGGTCTGGCCGTCGCGGCCCCGCGCCGAATGGGCGTAGAGATCTATCCCGCGGCCCGCGGCGGCGGCCTCTCCCAGCATCATCGCCGTGCCGGACGGCGCGTCGATCTTGGCCCGGTGATGCATTTCCAGAATTTCGATGTCGAAGCTGTCGTCCAGCGATTGCGCCACGCGCTTGACCAGCGCCGCCAGCAGGTTGACGCCGAGACTCATATTGCCCGACTTGACGACGATGGCGCGCGAGGTGACGCTCTTGATCACGGCGTCGTCCGACGCGGACAGGCCGGTGGTGCCGATGACATGAACCAGGCCGCGCTGCGGCGGCGATCGCGACATTGGCAATGGTCGCAGCCGGCACGGTGAAATCCAGAATGCCGTCGGCATTGGCCGACAGCGACCACAGGTCCGCCGACAGCTTGACGCCATTGTCGGGCAGGCCCGCGAGCATGCCGGCATCCTTGCCCAAAAGTTCAGAACCGGGCGCTTCCAGCGCGCCGGCGAGGACCGCGCCTGAGGTTTCCGAAATCACGCGCGTCAGCGCGCGGCCCATCCGGCCGCCGGCCCCGGCAACGATCAAGCGCATCTCGGACATTTTTCAAACCTCGCCCTTGCCGTATAGCCGGGGCGGGCCGTTCCGGCAACGGTCTCGTCATGGCCCGTCATGGCGAGTCAGGTGCACTTGCGCTCGTCTCGCACCGAGGCCCCCTGCTCATCGCGACGAGCACAGCGACGAAGACGATCCACACCTTCAGGATGCGGCCCATGGATTGCTTCGCGTCGCGTCGCATGTCGAGGCTATCGAACGCAGCCACTACGGCTGCGGCCCGTCATAGCCTTCGATGATCACGAGGTCGCTCTCGGCATGCGGCGAGCGGATCGCGACCAGGCGCGCGTATTCCGGCGAATTGTAGCAGGCCAGCGCGGTCTCGTAGTCCCTGAATTCCAGCACCACGTTGCGCGAGCGCGACGAGCCTTCCTTGGCCTCGATGCTTGCCGCCGCGCACCAGGAAACTGGCGCCGTATTTCTTGAACACCGCGCCGTTCTGCGCGACGTATTCCTTGTAGCCGTCCATGTTGTGAACATCGATGCGCGCAATCCAGTAGCCTTTTGCCATTCCTGCGTCCTTCCCTGTTCAGCCCAGCGCCTGTTCGATCTCGGCCTGGATGGCCTCCGCCGCCGCCCTGGGATCGGCGGCTTCCGTCACCGGCCGTCCGACCACCAGATAATCCGCGCCGGCTGAAATGGCGCGCCCCGGCGTCATGATGCGCTTCTGGTCGCCGCTGAGCTGCGCCCGCGGGCCGAATGCCCGGCGTCACCAGCACCATCTGATGGCCGACGATCTTGCGCAGGGAACGCCGCCTCCTCGGGCGAACAGACGAGGCCGTCGACGCCGAGCACCTGCGCCTGCTGGGCACGGGCCTCGACCAGATCGGACACGCCGAGGCGATAACCGGCGGCGTGGAGATCGCCGTCGTCATAGGAGGTCAGCACGGTGACGGCGAGGATTTTCAAACCCGACCCGCTCGCGTCCCTCGACCGCTGCCTTCATGGTCTGCGGATAGGCGTGCACGGTCAGGAAGGTCGCGCCCAGTTTGGCGACGCTCTCGACCCCGCGCGCCACGGTATTGCCGATGTCGTGCAGCTTGAGATCGACGAAAACCTTCTTGCCGGCGTCCGCGAGCTGGCGCACCAGCGGCAGGCCTCCGGCAAAGCCGAGCTGATAGCCGATCTTGTAGAATGTCACGCTGTCGCCGAGCCGCGCGATCATCGCTTCCGCCGCGGCAACGCCGGGCAAATCGAGCGCCACGATCAACCGGTCGCGGGGAGCGATCTTGGATGGCTGCATGTCACCTCACATCATGCGTTGGGAAACTTCGATCAGCTGCCGCACCAGCGCGTCGAGCGCCTCGACGTCGGAGCGATGTTTCAGTCTGTCCATATCATCATAGGCGTCGGCTGCGAACGACAGCGCGAGCTGGTTGGGAATGACCGTGGCGTGGCAGGCGGTCAGGATCAGCCGCAGCGCCGCCAGCGATCGCGTGCCGCCGAGCCGGCTTTCCGACGCCGCCGCAATCGCAAAGGCGCGTTCGCGAAACACCTGGCCGCGGGTCTCCTGCGCATCCTGCACGCGGCTCACCCAGTCGATGGTGTTCTTGACCAGGGGCGGCACCGATGAATTGTATTCCGGCGTCACGATCAGCACGCCATGATGGGCGCCGATCATGCGCTTGAGATTGATCGCGTGCTTCGGCACGCCGGATTTGGTCTGCAGGTCGCCGTCATAGATCGGCAGCGGAAAATCGCCGAGCGAAATGCGGGTGACTTCCGCGCCGGCCTGCGCGAATTCATAGGCGGCGGCCGCCGCCAGCCTCACGTTGAGCGAACCGGTGCGCAGCGAGCCGGGGATCACGAGGATTTTCAGCGCGGACATGATTTGAATTTCGGAAATCGCATTGCCGACGAACCCGCCGCGCAGGCGTCGCGCCGGCTCAGTGCTTGCGATACACCCAGACGCGCGCCGGCGGAAGGTTCATCCAGATGCGCTCGGAAGCTTCTGTCGACACGCCCGGCAGCGATTTCGGAATCGGCGGCACCACCGAATAGGTGAACTGCACGAACGGCGCGCCCGGCGCCAGCGCGACGAAGGCATCGCGGATCAGCTTCAGGCGCGTCAGCATCGGTTTTGTCACCAGCGGCAGGCCCGACACCACGGCCGATGCCGGCGCGTGCAGCGCATTGCGCAGCGAGTCCCGCAACGTATAGGCGTCGCCCTGCACCACCCTGGCGTGCGGATAGCGGTCGCGCAGCAGCGCACAGAAGCCGGGATTGTATTCGACCAGCACCAGACGCTTCTGGTCGACGCCATGCTCGATCAGCGCGCTGGTGATCGCGCCGGTACCCGGCCCAAGTTCGACGACCGGCCCCGCGGAGTCGATGTCGACATATTGCGCCATGGTGCGCGCCAGCAGCCGTCCCGAAGGCATCACGGCGCCCATGTGCAGCGGCTTCTCGATCCATGAACGGAGAAAGCGAACCTCATCGTCGAGACGAGGGGGCTTTTTCAACGCACGCACGGACGATTGCAGAGGCATGTCGCTACCAGGCGGGACCGCTTTTCGCGGCAATGTCAGAAAATAGTCATAAAGACGTATAGGTCGCGGGCGATACGGTCAAGCCGGACGCGCGCTACGTATTGGCGCGGTTACCGAAGAAGTCCTTGACCTTAGTGAAGAAACCCGCCGCTTCGGGCTGTGTTGCGCCGGACGATAATTTTTCAAACTCGGCCAGCAATTCCTGTTGCTTCTTGGTGAGATTCTGCGGCGTTTCGACCACGACCTGGACGTACATGTCGCCGGTCTGACGCGAGCGGAGCACCGGCATGCCCTTTGATGCAATGCGAAAGCGGCGGCCGGACTGGGTACCAGAGGGGATTTTGACCTTGGTCTTGCCCTTGTCGATGGTCGGCACCTCGAATTCGCCCCCGAGCGCCGCCGTCACCATCGAAATCGGCACACGGCAGTGCAGGTCGGCGCCGTCGCGCTGGAAGAACTCGTGGCTGGCCAGCGACAGGAAAATATAGAGATCGCCGGGCGGCCCGCCGCGTACGCCGGCCTCGCCTTCGCCGGCCAGCCGGATCCGGGTGCCGTCCTCCACCCCTTGCGGGATATTGACCGACAAGGTCCGCTCGCGCGTCACCCGGCCTGAGCCCGCGCATGAGGGGCAGGGGTCTTCGATCATCTGACCGCGGCCCTGACAGCCCGGGCAGGTTCGCTCCAGCGTGAAAAAACCCTGCGCCTGCCGCACCCGCCCCGCGCCGCCGCACATCGAGCAGGTCTTTGGCTTGGTGCCGGCCTTGGCGCCGGTACCGGAACAGGATTCGCAGGTCACCGAAACCGGAATCTCGATCTTGGCGGTCTTGCCGAGGAAGGCTTCCTCCAGCGTGATTTCCATATTGTAGCGCAGGTCGGCGCCGCGCTCGCGTCCGCCGCCGCGTCCGCGCTGCCCGGCCATGCCGAACAGGTCTTCAAAAATATCGGAAAATGACGACGCAAAGCCGGCGCCGAAGCCGGCACCGCCGCTGCCGGCGCCCTGCTCGAACGCCGCATGGCCGAAGCGGTCATAGGCGGCGCGCTTGTCGCCGTCCTTCAGAACCTCATAGGCTTCGTTGATTTCCTTGAAACGTATTTCGCTGGCGGCGTCGCCCGGATTCTTGTCCGGGTGCCATTTCATCGCCAGCTTGCGGAATGCCGCCTTGAGTTTGGATTCGTCCGCGTTGCGGTCGACCTCAAGGGTTTCGTAGTAGCAGCGCTTGGTCGACATCCGTCAAATCCGCCCGAAGTTCGTCCTTATTCCGAAGGAATGCGCATGAAAGGATGCCGCCTCCGGCTTAACGAAAAATGACCCCCATTCTTCGAGACGCCGCCTGCGTGCTCTTCAGAATGAGGGTCATGGTACCAGCCGTTTAAGCAGACTTCTTGTTGTTCTTGTCGTCGTCGACCTCGGTAAACTCCGCGTCGACCACGTCGTCCTTCGCGGCATCCTTGGCCGCATCGCTTTCGGCCTGCTGCTTGTACATCGCCTCGCCGAGCTTCATGGAAGCCTGCGCCAGCGTGTTGGTCTTGGCCGTGATCGCCTCGGCGTCGTCGCCCTTCAGCGCCTCCTTCAAGTCGCTGACGGCGTCCTCGATGGCGCGGCGCTCGCTCTCCTCGACCTTCGAGCCGTGCTCGGCCAGCGCCTTCTCGGTGGAGTGCACCAGCGCGTCGGCATGGTTCTTGGCGTCGACCGCCGCGCGGCGTTTCTTGTCCTCGGCGGCATTGGCCTCGGCGTCCTTGACCATCTTCTGGATGTCGGCTTCGGACAGGCCGCCGGAGGCCTGGATCCGGATCTGCTGCTCCTTGCCGGTCGCCTTGTCCTTCGCCGAGACGTTGACGATGCCGTTGGCGTCGATATCGAAGGTCACCTCGATTTGCGGCATGCCGCGCGGCGAGGGGGGAATGCCCATCAGATCGAACTGACCGAGAACCTTGTTGTCGGCCGCCATTTCGCGCTCGCCCTGGAAGACGCGGATGGTGACCGCGTTCTGGTTGTCCTCGGCGGTCGAGAACACCTGGCTCTTCTTGGTCGGGATCGTGGTGTTGCGATCGATGATGCGGGTGAACACGCCGCCCAGCGTCTCGATGCCGAGCGATAGCGGCGTCACGTCGAGCAGCAGCACGTCCTTGACGTCGCCCTGCAGCACGCCGGCCTGGATCGCAGCACCAATGGCGACGACTTCGTCGGGATTGACGCCCTTGTGCGGCTCCTTGCCGAACAACTGCTTCACCACTTCCTGGACCTTCGGCATGCGGGTCATGCCGCCGACCAGCACCACTTCGCCGATCTCGCCGGCGGTGAGGCCGGCGTCCTTCAGCGCCTTGCGGCAGGGTTCGATGGTCTTCTGGACGAGATCGTCGACCAGCGCCTCGAACTTGGCGCGCGTCAACTTCATGGTCAGATGCTTCGGCCCGGACTGATCGGCCGTGATGAACGGCAGGTTGATTTCGGTCTGCGTGGTCGAGGACAATTCGATCTTGGCCTTTTCGGCGGCCTCTTTCAGGCGCTGCAAGGCAAGCTTGTCGTTGCGCAGGTTGATGCCCTGCTCCTTCTGGAATTCGTCGGCCAGATAGCTGACGAGCCGCATGTCGAAGTCTTCGCCGCCGAGGAAGGTATCGCCGTTGGTCGACTTCACCTCGAACACGCCGTCGCCGATTTCGAGGATCGAGATGTCGAAGGTGCCGCCGCCGAGGTCGTACACCGCGATGGTGCCGGACTTCGTCTTGTCGAGACCGTAGGCCAGCGCGGCCGCGGTCGGTTCGTTGATGATGCGCAGCACTTCCAGGCCGGCGATCTTGCCGGCGTCCTTGGTGGCCTGACGTTGCGCGTCGTTGAAATAGGCGGGAACGGTGATGACGGCCTGATCGACCTTCTGGCCGAGATGGGCTTCCGCGGTCTCCTTCATCTTCTGCAGGATGAACGCGGAGACCTGCGAGGGCGAGTAGGTCTTGCCGTCGGCCTCGACCCAGGCATCGCCGTTGGACGCCTTGATGATCTTGTAGGGGACAAGTTTCTTGTCCTTTTCGACCATCGGGTCGTCATAGCGGCGGCCGACGAGGCGCTTGACCGCGAAGAAGGTCCGCTCGGGATTGGTCACCGCCTGGCGCTTGGCAGGCTGGCCGACGAGGCGTTCGCCATCGTCGCTAAAGGCGACGATCGATGGGGTCGTGCGCATGCCCTCGGCGTTCTCGATGACTTTCGACGTCTTGCCATCCATTACGGCGACGCACGAATTCGTGGTGCCGAGATCGATCCCAATGACCTTTCCCATGGTCCTCATTTCCTTCTTTTTGCGGCAGGTTGGCTGGGCCCTGACGGCGCACCAATCCAAACCCCCAAACGATCAAATGCTCGCGATACTGCGACGGTGAGCCTCATATAGGAGGGGGGTGCAGGCCTGCAAGGACCGGGACGCAACCTTGGCCCATGAAAACCCTTAACCGTGAAAGATAGTGTCGGCTTCCGACCGGCCGGGCCCGGGCGAGACGCGCAAGCCGCACACAGCACGGGCCGGGCACACGAACAGCGCAGGTCCCGGGCGGCGACAGGTTGCGGGAATCGCGGCTTGGCCTGTTGCCGGGGCCTCAAACCCGCTAAAAGCGGACACTGAACTTGGGCCCCGGGGCAAGGGGCGGCGGCCTGCCGACCATTGAACGGCCTCAATACCAACCCAGTAGAATTTTCATGAAGCCCATTCGACTTTTCTCCGCGCTAGCCCTGCTCGCCGCCGTCACCTGCCCCGCCTGGGCCGCGGACGCGGTTTTTCCGCCGGGGGTTCGGGTCGGGATGACGCCGCTGGTCGGCCTCGTCCGCGCAAAATCATTCGTCGGATTCGAAACCGAGGACCAGGGCGTCAAGGTATTGGTGACGGAGCTCCCGGCGGAGGCCTATGGCGAAGTCATGAACGCCTTCAAGGCCAATCCGGCGGGCGCGGGGGGCATCAAGCCAGAGAGCATCGAGACATCCGCCGGCATTGCCTACTACACCGTGGAGAACGCCAGGGATGCCACGGGCAATGTACGGCGCTATTCGATGATCCTGCCGGGCGGCACCTTCTCCGGCTATGTCGCCGTGCAGGTCCCCGAGAATGCCGGCAAAATCTATACCGACGACGCCGTGCGGCAGATGTTTGCCTCGGCGGTGATCCGCAAGGAAGTCCCGGTCGAGGAGCAGCTTGGACTGATGCCGTTCAAGCTCGGCGAGCTCGGCGATTTCAGGAATGTCCGCACGCTGGCGCCCGGCGCCGCCCTCATTCTGGCCGACGGCGATGAAACAACCGGCTTCGAGGCCGCACCCTTCATGGTGATCGGCATGATCGGATCCGCGCCGGCGCAGCCCGATGATCGCGGCCGTTTCGCCCAACAGGCCGCGACCACCATTCCCGGCGTGCGCGACGCGCGGATCACGATGTCCGAACCGCTTCGTATCGACGGCCAGCCCGGCTATGAAACGCGGATCGATGCCACCAGCGGCAAGGACAATACCGCCGTCACCGTGGTGCAATGGCTGCGATTTGGCGGCCAGAACTCGTTACGCATCATCGGAAGCGCACCGCGCGACCTTTGGCCGAAGGCATTTCCACGCTTCCGCGCCGTGCGCGACGGAATTCAGCCGCGCGGATAGCCGGCGATCGGGACGGCGCTCAGGCCGCGCTCGTTCGGCTCGTTGCCGTTGGCCGCGGGCCGGCCCTTGGCGCCGCCTTTGGAAACCGCGACCAGCGCCGGCCGCAGCACGCGGTCGCCGATCGTGTAGCCGGCCTGCACCACCTGGACCACCGTACCCGCAGGGACGGATGGGTCGGGGACTTCGTACATCGCCTGCTGAAAATTCGGATCGAATTTCTCGCCCGCCGGATCGAATTTCTTGACGCCGTTTTTCTCCAGCGTGTTGAGCAGCGACCGTTCGGTCAGTTCGACACCCTCGATCAGCGCCTTGAGGCCGGGATCGGCCGCAGCCTTGGCCTCGGCCGGAACCGCATCGAGCGCACGCTGCAGATTGTCGGCGATATCGAGTACGTCACGCGCGAAACCGGAGATGCCGTAGGTTCGCGCATCGGCAACCTCGCGCGCCGTGCGCTTGCGCAGGTTTTCCATTTCGGCCAGCGTGCGCAGCATCTTGTCGCGCGATTCCGCGGCTTCCTTCGCCAGCGCCTCCACCGATCCCGCCTCGGGATCGTCGGGCATGATGTACGGCTTGGATACCACGGGCTCCGGTCCTTGCGCCGGGTTCACCGGTTCATCGTTCTGCCGGTTGGGATCGGTCATAGACTGTCCTCTCGAAAAATCGCCTGGAATCCGGAATGAATGGGGATGCTGGGAGCCGATATCGTGCTTTAGGCGCAGAAAATCAAGCGCGCGATGGCGTTTTCAAGCCAAGCGGGCGCCGGTTCAAGTGAAGAAATCGCGTCAAAAAACACGCACAGCGGCCGGTATCCGCCGGGATCATCCGCCCAGCATCCGGCTGACAATCCGCGCGGCGTAATCCACCGTCGGAATCACCCGCGCATAGTTAAGCCGGGTCGGCCCGATCACGCCGAGAACGCCGACGATATGACCGGCGGCATCGCTGTAGGGCGCGATGATCGTGGAAGAGCCCGACAGCGAAAACAGCTTGTTCTCCGATCCGATGAATATCCGCACGCCTTCGGCGCGCTCCGCGCGTCCCAACAGATCGATCACGCCGCGCTTGGTCTCGAGATCGTCGAACAATAGCCGGACGCGCTCCAGATCTTCCAGCGCGTGCAAATCTTCCAGCAGATTGGCGTGACCGCGCACGATCAGCTGCCGGTCGTCGTTTTCACCGCCGGACCAGCTTGCTATCCCGGCTTCGATCACCTTCTGCGTCAGCTGATCGAGTTCGGCGCGATTTTGCGTCAGCGCGGTTTCAAGTTCGAGACGGGCTTCGGCCAGCGTTCTGCCGCGAATCCGCGAATTGAGAAAATTGGTGGCCTCGGTGAGCGCCGAAGAGGGCACTCCGGGCGGCAGCATCAACACCCGGTTCTCGACCTGGCCGTCCTCGCCGACCAGCACCGCCAGCGCCCGCTCCGGCTCCAGCCGCACGAATTCGATATGCTTGAGCCGCGAATTGGATTTTGCCGTCAGCACCACCGCCGCCGCCCGGGTCAGGCCCGACAGCCGCGTCAGGGCCTCGCCGAGGGCGGCTTCGACCGACTGCGCCTTGCCGACCGAAGCAAGCTGGCTCTGGATCGACTGCCGCTCCGGTTCGGTGAGGTCGCCGACCTGCATCAAGGCGTCGACGAAGAACCGCAGGCCGAATTCGGTCGGCAGGCGGCCGGCCGAGGTATGCGGCGCGTAGATCAGGCCAAGCTGCTCGAGATCGGCCATCACGTTGCGCACCGAGGCCGGCGACAGCGGCACCGCGATCAGGCGCGAAATGTTGCGCGAACCGACGGGGTCGCCGGTCGCAAGATAACTCTCCACGATTTGACGAAAGATGTCCCGCGAGCGCTCGTTGAGCTGGGCGAGCCCGGCATTCGGCGCAATCAGACCGATGGGATCGTGATGGGCCACAAGACATACTCCCGGCGCATGATCCGCCAAAGCGTGAGCCGTTTGGCGATGAGATCACGCGCCATCCGATATTTGAAGCGCGTTCCGACGCAAAAACCGGATTCCACTTTTCCGGTCGCGCTTCCACCTCTCCCTAATCTGTCCATCTCGCGGGCCGGTTACAAGCGGGCAATAGGTCCCGGCGGACCGCCAAAGGCCTTGCCGCTGCTGCTTCCCCCACCTACAAGCACCGCGAGCTCTGGCCTTCTTGCCGGATTGTTGGAGGATTTCCATGCGCCCAAGCCGCCGTGCGCCGGATGAACTGCGCGCCGTGTCGCTGGAACGCGGCGTGGTCAAATATGCCGAGGGTTCCTGCATGGTCAAATTCGGCGACACCCATGTGCTGGTCACGGCCACCCTGGAAGAACGGCTGCCGCCGTGGCTCAAGGGCCAGGGCCGCGGCTGGGTCACGGCCGAGTACGGCATGCTGCCGCGGGCAACGCTGGAGCGCACCCGCCGCGAGGCTTCCGCCGGCAAGCAGAATGGCCGCACCGTCGAGATCCAGCGCCTGATCGGCCGCAGCTTGCGCGCGACGATCGACCTCGAAGCGCTCGGCGAGCGCCAGATTACGGTGGACTGCGACGTGCTGCAGGCCGATGGCGGCACCCGCACGGCCTCGATCACCGGCGCCTGGGTCGCGCTTGCCGACTGCATCGGCTGGATGAAGGCCCGCAACATGATCAAGACCAACGTGCTGCGCGACAATGTGGCCGCGATTTCCTGCGGCATCTATAACGGCACTCCGGTGCTCGACCTGGATTACGCCGAGGATTCGGAGGCCGATACCGACGCCAATTTTGTCATGACCGGCGACGGACGCATCATCGAGGTGCAGGGCACCGCGGAAAAGACCCCGTTCTCGCAAGACGAATTTCTGGCGCTGATGGCGCTGGCGCGAAAGGGGGTTGCGCGACTGGTGGACTTGCAGAAAATGGCCGTGGCATAGACTAGAGAGCCCATGCACCGCCGAATCGAAGGCAAGCTCGTGATCGCGACCCACAATCCCGGCAAGCTCGCCGAGATGCGGGAATTGCTGACGCCGCACGGCGTCGAGGCGGTCTCGGCGGGCGAGCTTGGCCTCGGCGAGCCCGACGAGACCGGCGACACGTTCTGCGCCAATGCCCGGATCAAGGCGGTCGCGGCAGCGAAATCGGCGCGACTGCCGGCCTTCGCCGACGATTTCCGGATTGGCGGTCGACGCGCTCGATGGCGCGCCCGGAATTTTCTCGGCGCGCTGGGCCGGCCCGACTGGAGATTTCAACGCGGCGATGACCCGGATCGAACGCCTGCTGCAGGGAGCGCGGCGCAACGCAGCCCGCGCAGCGCCAGGCGCATTTCGTTTCCGCCTTATGCGTCGCCTGGCCCGACGATCACCTCGAGGAAGTCGAGGCGCGCGCGCAGGGCACGCTGGTGTGGCCGCCGCGCGGCACCGCCGGCTTCGGCTACGATCCGATGTTCATGCCCGACGGCCACACGCGCACCTTCGGCGAGATGACCTCCATCGAGAAGCATGGCCTGCCGCCGCTCGGGCTCGGGCTGTCGCATCGCGCCCGCGCGTTTGTAAAACTGGCGGAGATCTGCCTTGACTAGCGCCGAGGGGAAAAAAGCAGCGTTCGGCGTCTACGTGCACTGGCCGTTCTGCCTGTCGAAATGTCCCTATTGCGATTTCAACAGCCATGTCCGGCACGCGCCGGTCGACGAGCAACGCTTTGCGCGCGCCTTCGCCCGCGAGATCGAGACCACGGCCGCGCGCGCGCCGGGCCGCGAGGTATCGTCGATTTTTCTCGGCGGCGGCACGCCGTCATTGATGCGGCCGCAAACCGTGGGCTCGATCCTGGACGCGATCGGCAAGCACTGGCGCGTGGCAGCGGATGCGGAAGTCACCGCTTGAGGCCAACCCCACCAGCGTCGAGGCGACGCGCTTTGCCGGCTACCGCGCAGCCGGCGTCAACCGGGTTTCGCTCGGGGTGCAGGCGCTGGACGACGCCTCGCTGAAGGCGCTGGGACGTCTGCATACCGCGCGCGAAGCGCTGGATGCGGTGGCGATCGCGCGCACCACGTTCGAGCGTTACTCGTTCGACCTGATCTACGCCCGCCCCGATCAGACGCCGGCGATGTGGGCCGAGGAGTTGAAACTCGCGATCTCGGAAGCGGCCGAGCATCTGTCGCTGTATCAGCTGACGATCGAAGAGGGCACGCCGTTCTTCGGCTTGCATGCCGCGGGCAAGCTGAAGACGCCGGACGAGACGGTCGCGCGCGCGCTGTACGACGTCACGCAGGAGGTCTGCGGCAGCCATGGCCTGCCGGCCTACGAGATTTCCAATCACGCGCAACCGGGCGCGGAATGCCGGCACAATCTGGTTTACTGGCGCGGCGAGGAATATGCCGGCGTCGGTCCGGGCGCGCATGGACGGCTGGATATCGATGGCGTCAGGCACGCGATATCAACCGAAAAACGCCCCGAGGCGTGGCTGATGCGGGTCGAGGCCAATGGCCACGGCGTCGTCACCGACGATCGCCTCAACAGCGAAGAGCGCGCCGACGAGTTCCTGCTGATGGGATTGCGGCTCGCCGAGGGCATCGATCCCGCGCGCTATGCGGCGTTGTCGGGCCGCGCGCTCGATCCGCGCCGGATCGCGGTGCTGCGCGAGGAAGGCGCCATCGTCGTCGATGAAAGCGGGCGGCTGCGGGTCACGCAGGCCGGATTTCCGGTGCTCGATGCGGTGGTGGCGGATCTGGCTGCGTAGTCTACGCGCCAAAACTCTTCGGCGAACCCGCGACCAGCGCGCTGCCGCCCGAGCCCACCCGCATCACCGCCAGGCCGCGCTCGTTGGTGCCGTCGGGGCGGAAGCGGAACAGGCCGTCGATGCCGGCAAAGCCGGATGGATTGGTCAGCACCTCGGTCGAAAAGCGCTGCGGCCCCTGCGTTCTCGCCAGCGCCGCCACCAGCGCCACCGCGTCGTAGGCCAGCGTCGCGGTGCGAACCGGGTCGGCGCCGAATTTGCCGCGGTAGCGGCCCGAGAAACTGCGAAAGCCAGAAGGATCCGGCGCGGCATAGAGGCCGCCCTGCAAGGCCGGGCTCGCGTAAACGCGCGGATTGTCCCACAGGCCGGTGCCGAGCAATTGGATGTTTCTTCGGATTCGCTCCGGCCGCGGTCAGCGCATCAGCCACCGCCACCACCGAATCGCCGTCGTCGGCGATAAAAAGCGCGTCAGCGGTGCCGAGCGCCTGCGCGACCGTGCGCGCCGGCGTCGCGCGGTCGGCGCCGTATTTTTCAAACGCGACAATGCGCCCGCCGCGGCGGCCCACCGCCTGCTTGAAGGTCGCCTCCACCACATTGCCGTAGGCATTCTCGGGCAGTAGCGCCGCGAAGGATCGTTTGCCGATGCTGGCCGAGTATTCGACAATCCGGTTGACGTCGGACTCCGGCAGGAAGCTCAGGAGATAGACGCCGCGGCCCGCCACGCTCGAATCGGTCGAGAACGCGATGACCGATACGCCGCGCCCGCGCGCCAGTTGCGCGGTCGCCGGTACCGACAGCGCAAACAATGGACCCAGAATGATCTCCGCGCCTTCGTCGAGCGCCTGCTGTGTTCCCTGGCTCGCACCTTGCGGGTTGCCGCCGTCATCCTTGATCAGAAGCTGGATGTTGGGATTCTGGAATTCCGCCAGCGCCATCTCGGCGGCGTTCTTCATCGACTGCGCCGCGACGCCGGCATTGCCGGCGGCCGACAGCGGCAGCATCAATCCGACCTTGACCTGGCCGGTGCCGACCGCGAGTGGCTGTTGAGTTGGCCCGGAAGGGCCAGCCTCAGGCTGCGAACTGAACGGATTGGAGAACGAGCCGAGGCTCTGCTGCACGCTGGCGCAAGCCCCGAGCAGGGGCGCGCCGAGGATCAAGCCAACCGCCGTCCGCCGGGTCGCCCCGGAAGACTGAGACCTGGCAGGCAGAGTTCTGGGTTTGAGCGGCCCCACCATCGCATCTCTTCTCTTGACCGACCGAAATCGGCCAGGACTTCAACCTCCCAAGCGACCAGGAGGGCGAATTCAGATATAGTGTCGGCGAATAGTTAACCAAAACAATAGTTAACCATAACACAGGGATTACGGCCCATGGCGCGGGTCCGGACCGCAGGCCCCGGTTCCCTCACCGTTGAGCGGCACCGTATTCCCTGGCGCGAGCCACGTGGCGCAAGCGTCGTGTTCCCTCTAGATTGGGATTATGCGCGCAAAAGCTGCTCCCATAAATACAACTGAAGGCCTGCCGGAACCCTCCGCCCGGACATTCCTGGTGGGCGGCCATGTCCAGACCGCGCCGAAGGCGGTTCCCGGCCTGCATCTGGTGGCAACCCCGATCGGCAATCTCGGCGACATCACCTTGCGGGCCCTGGAAACGCTGGCCGGGGTCGACATTATCGCCTGCGAGGATACCCGCATCACCCGCCGGCTGACCGAGCGCTACGCCATCACGGCGCAACTCAAACCCTATCACGAGCATAACGCCGCAGCGGCGCGCCCAAAAATCCTGGAAAGACTGGCGCAGGGCGCCTCCGTCGCGCTGGTCTCGGATGCCGGCACGCCGCTGATTTCCGATCCCGGTTTCAAGCTGGTGCGCGAGGTCTGCGCCGCCGGCTTTGCCGTGATCGCCCTGCCGGGCGCTTCCTCGGTGCTGTCGGCGCTTTCGGTGGCGGCGCTGCCCACCGACCGGTTCTTCTTCGAGGGGTTTCTGCCGCCGAAACAAGCCGCGCGCCGCGCGCGACTTGCCGAGCTTTCGCGAATCGACGCGACGCTTGTCATGTTCGAATCCGGCAACCGGGTGCAGGATACGCTGCGCGATCTTGCGCAGATCATGAGCGGCCGCGACGCCGCCATCTGCCGCGAACTGACAAAAATGCATGAAGAGGTGACGCGCGGGACACTCGCCGAACTGGCTAACGCCGCCGACACTCTGGAGACGCGCGGCGAATTCGTGCTGGTGATCGGACCGCCGCCGGCGGGCGCGCAAGCCATGGCAAAGGATGAGGTGGACGATCTGCTGCGCGCCTCGCTCTTGCGCGACAGCGTGAAGGACGCGGTAGCGCACGCGGTGGAGCTGTCGGGACGGCCGCGCCGCGAGATCTATGCCCGCGCACTCGAGCTCGCCAAGGAAGTGAAGGGCGATCATGGCAAAGAGTGACGGCGCCGCCCCATCGGACAAACTGCCAAAACTCGCCTCGCCCGCGCGCGTCGCCGCGTTTCGAACCGGGCTGTCCGCCGAGAGCCGCGCCGCCGCATTTCTGATGGCAAAGGGTTATCGCATCCTGGCAAAGCGTTTTCGCACGCCCTATGGCGAGATCGATATCGTGGCGCGCAAGCGCAATCTGCTCGCCTTTATCGAGGTCAAGGCCCGCGCCAGCCTCGATGACGCCGCCTATGCGGTGACGGCGCGCCAGCAGGCGCGCATTATCGAGGCCGCGCAAGCCTGGCTGATGGCGCATCCCCAGCATGCCGAATTTGAAATCCGCTTCGACGCCATGCTGATTGCGCCGCGGCGCCTGCCCCGCCATCTTTTGGCGGCGTTCGACGCCAGCACCTGAAAACTTCCTTCCTCCCAAAAGCAACTCCGAGCAGCCCATGAAATTGAACGTCGCCGTCCAGATGGACCCCATCGAACGCATCAACATATCAGGCGATTCAACCTTCGCGCTGCTGCTGGAAGCGCAAAAGCGCGGCCACGGGCTGTCCTATTACACGCCCGACAAGCTCTCGCTGAAGGGCGAGGAGCTGGTTGCGCCGGTGCAGACCCTCAGCGTGCGCGACCAGGCGGGCGATCATTTTACCCTCGGCGAGTCCAGCCGCGCGGCGCTTTCGGCGTTCGACGTCATCCTGCTGCGGCAGGACCCGCCGTTCGATCTCGCCTACATCACCTCGACGCATTTTCTGGAGCGGATTCACCCCGGGACGCTGGTGGTGAACAATCCGGCTAGCGTGCGCAACGCACCGGAAAAGATCTTCGTGATGGATTTTCCGCATCTGATGCCGCCGACCCTGGTCTCGCGCGACCTCGACGAGATCAACGCGTTCCGCGATCAGCACGGCGCGGTGGTGATGAAACCGCTGCACGGCCATGGTGGCGCCGCGGTATTTCGCGTGATGCCGCAGGACATGAATTTCGGTTCGCTGTTCGACATGTTTTCGGTGACGTTTAGGGAGCCCTGGGTGACCCAGCGCTTCATTGCCGAGGTCAAGCATGGCGACAAGCGCATCATCCTGGTCGACGGCGAATTCGCCGGCGCCGTCAACCGCGTGCCCGCGGCCGACGATCTGCGCTCCAACATGGTCCGCGGCGGTGCTGCGCAGGCGACCGACCTCACCCCGCGCGAGCGCGAGATCTGCGAAGCGCTGGGGCCGGCTTTGCGCGAACGCGGGCTGCTGTTCGTCGGCATCGACGTCATCGACGGCAATCTCACCGAGATCAACGTGACGTCACCGACCGGCATCCGCGCCATCGCGCGACTGGGCGGGCCGGACATCGCGGCGAAAATCTGGGACGTGATCGAGAAGAAGCGCGGCAAATAGCCTCAAGAGGCCACGTCTCGAGCTGGCGGGGCAACGTCGGTTCGTAAATTTCGCGGACCGGCGTGAAGGATGCGCCCCGATTGCTGTTCGTTGGTATCGACAGCAATCTCACCGGCCTCCGAAAAATGCCGATAGTGTTGAAAAAGGTCTTTTTGGGTGACCAACGAAATTTTCTAGAGCGGGATGGGTCTAGTTTGAATTGATTGGGGATTCCCAAATCGGAAGGCTTCTGATTTAACATGCTGACTGGGCAGGAGGCCAGCATGGATGGGACGAGCCTATTCGGACGACCTTCGTGAGCGGGTGGTGAGGGCTGTCATCAAAGGCGGGCTGTCGCGGCACCAGGCGGCGGCCCAATTCGGAGTGGGCATCAGCACGGCGATCAACTGGGTGCAGCGCTTCCACCAGACCGGCAGCGTTAAACCGGATCGGATCGGCGGCTATAGGCCAAAGAAGATTACGGGCCGCACCGCGAATGGCTGATGCAACGGTGCCGGAAGGATTTTACCGTGCGAGGGCTGGTGGCCGAACTCGCTGAGCGCGGCCTCAAGGTCGATTACCGCACGATGTGGGAGTTCGTCCACGCTGAGAAGCTCAGTTATAAAAAAGACGCTGATTGCCGCCGAGCAGGACCGTCCCGATGTCGCGCGGCGGCGAGCGCAGTGGACCAAGTATCGGGATCGGATCGATCCCACTCGGCTGGTGTTCATCGATGAGACCTGGACCAAAACCAATATGGCGCCGCTGCGGGGCTGGGCACCGCGCGGTCAACGCATCAAAGCCAAGGTGCCGCACGGCCGCTGGCAGACCATGACCTTCATGGCCGCCTTGCGCCACGATCGCATCACCGCTCCATGGTTCATCGAGGGGCCGATCAACGGCGAAGCCTTTCTTCTCTACATCGAGAAGGTTCTAGTCCCGACCCTGCGGCACGGCGACATCGTCATCATGGACAATCTCGGCTCACACAAGGCCAACGCCGTGCGTCGCGCCATCCGTGCCGCCGGCGCCCGGCTCTTCTACCTGCCGAAATACTCGCCCGACCTGAACCCAATCGAGCAGTTCTTCGCCAAGTTCAAACACTGGCTACGCAAAGCCGCCCAGCGAACAACCGAGGCCGTCTACGATGCCATCGCCCCGATCCTCGACACCGTCTCACCGGCCGAATGCGCCAATTACTTCGCCAACGCCGGATATGACCAAACCTAAACCCATCCCGCTCTAGGACCGCTGATGCGTTTCGTGCGCGGCGACGTGAGGGAGCTCATTGTTTCGCACAAAAGCGACCACGACCTTCGCATCGGCGCCACAGCGCGTTACAGCGGCAGAGAAGTCTGGAATTCAACTCATGCCGAGCTGGGGAGCCGCTTCCGCCAGGCGATCCAGCCGACGACTATTGACAGTACCGCGACGATAAGCGGCGGCACCCCGTGCCCGTATTCGCCGTGGAGGGTGACGGTCGCGAGCCCCGCCAACATCACGGTGCAGCCGAGCGCCGAGCCCCACAGCCGCGTCCGTGCCTGCGCCAGCAGAACGGCGGTCGTGAGTTCCAGCGATCCGGTCACGACATGGAACCAGTGCGGGTATCCCCACCGCAAATATTCCTCGTAGATAGACCCAGGGGCGAAGATGTTCGTGAGCGTTCCCACGACGAAGAAAGCTGCAAGTGCCAAGGCCGAGACTTGGCTCCAGGAAATCTTTGACATTTGTCCAACCTTTTTTGATAGGGCGCCGCGCGGAGGACCTGTGTGGTCGGGCCAAGAGACGGCCGACCGCGACGCATTCATTCCGAAGGAGATGCGAATTTCCGGAGCAGGTCGCAAGTCGCATCTCATCGCTGATCCGCGGACCTACGCCGTGGCGGCCGTCTGGGCCGCCGAGAAGACATCGCGGGGAAGCGTTGTGCCGGCGACGTGCTCCGTGCCCGCTGCGCCGAGGTCCATCCAGCCCGCGTTCACGGCCTCGAACATCGCTTCAGCTGGTCCGGTTCGGCCCTTCGGGATGCCGAACTGCTCGAACGCTGCCGACCACTCGGCCCGCGGGACAGCGAAGGCCTTGACATCGCGCTGCATGACATCGCCCAGTTGCGCAGCGACTTCGTCCGCGCTGACCATCGAACCAAGTTCGATGACGCGATGCCCCGACCACGCCGGCCCGGTCAGCAGCGTCGCCACCTCTGCACCGATGTCGTTCGTCGCGACCATCGTCGATTTCCGGTTGGTCGGGCTGTAGTAGACGGGGAGCGTACCGCCCTGGGCGACGTGCAGGCCGTAAAGGAAGTTTTCGAAAACCCGCCGGCGCGCACGAAGGCGGTCGGCGATGTCAGTTTGCGAAGGCCTTGTTCCAGCAACGACAGGGCCGGATCATCCCCAGCCCGCCGGTTCTGTTCGCCCCCATCGACGAGAGCCCGACGACCCGCGGGAGCGCGGCCTTGGTCAGTGCCTCGACATAGTTCGCAATGACGCCCTTGGCTTCCTTGCAGTCCGGTGAGGGGGCCCAGACGGCCGGCAACATTCAAACGCGCCGTCGACGTCCTTGAGCGCCCGCTCGATGGCGGCCGCATTGTTCCAGTCGCCGTCGAACAGTTCGACGCCCTGGTCCGTCCAGCTTGCCGCCTTCGCGCGGTCGCGAACCAGCGCGCGTACTTTCTTGCCTTGCGCCAATAGGTGGCTGGCCGTTGCGCCGCCGACTTTTCCTGTAACTCCCATGACTAGAAACATTCGTATTCTCCTCTAGATTCTAGGATAGGTCGGTCTCACATAAAGACCCTGGACCTGCACCGTAAGGAGGCAGTTTTTTGTAACCAGGGAGAAAAAGGGAACCCGCATGAGCGACGCATCGAGCGCGATTGAGCGATTCAGCCGATATCAATCCGACGACGCCTATTCAGTGGAACCCGTACACTGCCCGGTGCGCGACGTGCTCCACCGCATCGGCGACAAATGGAGCATACTCATGATAATGACCCTCGCGACGCGGCCGCAGCGCTTCAGCGAGCTTCGCCGAGCCATCCGCGACATCTCCAAGCGCATGCTCACCCAGACGCTCCGCGACTTGGAGCGCGACGGACTTATCACCCGCCATGTCTTTCCGACCAAGCCGCCGAACGTTGAATATTGCCTTTCCCCGCTAGGCCGATCCTGCTGGACCCAATGGCGAGCCTCATCGATTGGGCCGACCGTCGTTATTCCGATATCCATGCCGCGCGCATCCGCTTTGACGGAGCACCCTGTGATGTCCAGCGCTAGTGATCTGAAACGGAAGTTCGCATCACCGCACGTGAGCTGACGGCGATCCCGAAATTTCGGCGTTCAAGAATTGGATCGTAGCGGATGTCCCATGTTGGCACAAAGCCGACATGGCCCGATGTCCGAGTTGAAGTCCGTTCTGCGCTCGAAAGCGGACATGACTAAACGAAAAAGCCGCCCGAAGGCGGCTCCTCAATTCAAACCGGATGATTGCTGATCACGCCGCCATCAATGCCCGCTTTGACTTCCGACGATACCCTTTTTAACAGCGTCACCACGACGGAACAAAACGGCAGGCAGCCCACGTGAGCGGACACCACGTCATCAATGCGCCACGGTGCGAGCCAGCTCGGGTGTTCCATCTATGGAACACAACCAACGTTCACTTTTGTACTTTTTCTCCCGGAACGGATTCCCAGCCTTCCGCTTGATGTATTCGGCAGGGCCAATGGCATGTGGAGGAAGTGCAATGCCCCACAGAAATGCCCTCAACCTCGATGCAGACCACAACAGCGCAATCCGTGCGGAAATAGGAGAGCGGCTTCGGGTTCTTCTCTCAAAAGAGCAGCCTAGAGCCCACCGCGCGTTCAACATCTGTTTGATCGCCTGAACACACTGGACGCGACCGGGGTCCGGTCCCGCAACCGCCGCTTACGCGGCTTATGGACCCATCGACATTAGAGGGAACCAATGAGCTAATTGATGCAGGCTCAAAAAGCCCGTCACCCTTCAGTTCCGCAAGTGCAAAGAGGAGTCCGCCATGCATCCGAGGAAGCGTCTTTCGATCAAGTCAGCGACAGTTGCCGGTATTGCTGCTAGCGTCCTGTTGGGGCTTGCAGGTCTCACTCTCAATCCAGCGCCAGCCAAGGCGGTCGTGTACTGCGAATACGTTGGTTATCCCGCCCATTGCGTCGCAAGGGCTGGCGTCGTGCTCAGGCCTCGTCCGGTGGCGCGCGCTGCGGTCCATCATCACGCCGGTGGCAACATGAATGGTGGCGTCAATCGCGTTGGGGTGCGGCGGTAAAGGCTTGTTTCGCGGGTCACGACATTGGCGCGGCAGACGGCAAGCCAGGTTCGTGACCCCGTTTCACATTTTTGTCATCAGCAAACTGCTCATGGCGCGAAACGGACCTCCAACGATGTCCGCAGTTCGGTCGCTATCGGGGGGAAAGCGGACATGACTCAAACAGCCCAATTCGGTCGAGAATGACCCCCTAACGGACATCGGACTTTCGCTCAACGACGGTACCTGAGACCACCCGCTGGCGCTTACAGTGTGGTAATTTGAGCCGGCACGATCCCCTGTCTTCAGCCAGGAACCGTTGCACAGTGACCGATTATCGTAACCCGGCAGGGACCGAGGAGAGCCGCTTCCGCGGTGCCCTGGACGATGTGATTATCATCCCACTTGTTTTTGTCGCGCTCGCCGCAAACAAAATCCTGCGCTTCATTCTTTCGATCCTGATGCGGCTGCTCGACTACGCCTTCCCTCTAGCAATGCAGATTTTCTGGCTTCCGCTCTTCGCGGCCAAGATTCTGGGCAATGTCACCGTTACTGTCATAAACGGCGCGTTGCGCTTCCTTCCCATTTCCGAGACGAAACGTCGACAGTGGATTATATCGATCCGCCGGAACTGGTCGTGGCTCCGGCGGAAGATTGGCTATCGGGCGTTCGAACGAGCTGTGCATATTGCCTTTGAAAGCGGCATGGCATGGGTGTTCCACAAATGTCGGCATCTAATGCCGAACACCGCATTGCTCGTGATCCTGGGCGCGGTACTTTGGCTCCCGATCTCTTTCGGGGCTGCAACGGCGATGCACGCTGTATTGTTTGCCAAGCTCACGTCCTGGCCAGCCTGGATGCAACTCTTGCATCCGTTGGCTACAGTGATCGCCAAGAGCAAGCTTTTGGTGCTACCAGTATACCCGGCAGCCTGGCCACAGGCCAAAAAACATTCGTTCGTTCAGCTCGTGGTCAAGAGCTACGAAAGCATCAAGCGCCTGTATGTAATCAAGAAGGTCGGTTTTCGCTATCGGCAGGCAGAGACAGCCGGCATCGCGGCGGTTGAGAGGCTCAAGCGCACGGCCTTCCTTGCATCGGCGGTGACGTGGCTGCGCAAGGCGCATGTCGCCAAACATCTCGGCGCCGAAAAACCCACTCAGAAATTGCGTTCGTTCTTCTCGCGATGGTCAATTAAGTTCTCAGCCGACTACTACGAATTGAAGGAACGGCAACCCTCAGATGTCCCGTCATAAGACAGCAGCAAGCTACCAACACTGAGGTGATCATCAGCCCCTAAAAAAAGCAAGATGCTCGGCATTATCTTGAAGCGTCGTCCGCTACTCGGCCGCGCCGGGATCGAACAACTTACGAAATACGATTGCCTCGATGTCCGCATTTTGGGGCACAACTCGGACATCCCAGCCCGTACGCCGTATGTCTGCTTCCCGGAGGGTAAACCGGAAAACATCTACTCTTAGCGAGTATTTCGCCTTTTGACCCCAAGCGGACACCGTTGCAAACAAGCCCCACCGAGTAGAACATCCGCCGGGGCCAATACCGGGAGAAAAGCAATGAGGGTCCTTGCCGCGACACTTACCTTGCTTGTTTCAAGTGCTGCCCCCGCTCAAGAGTGCAAGACGTGTTCAATGGCCGACGCCTGCATGAAGACGTACCTTAAGGCGGCGTCGCAGGCTCAAACGGCCACTAAACAGGCAATCCGGGATTGGAAGCAAAATCTGGACAGAACGGCCTCCGCAGAATTGTCCAGCAGGGGCACGCACGCATTACAAGACGCCATGGAAACGCAAGTCAGTTCGGAGCTTGAGCGCCTCAAGGAGTGCTTGGCTAATATTAGGTAGCTGAGCCCGGCGGCGCGAACCACGCAGAGCATCGATGGCGATATCCACTATCCCATCATGGAGCTATCACCAGAAGATCGGCGCGATCGCTTGACGCGAACCGCGCCGACGAGGTGATCAAATAATACCTCATGTCTGTTGTTGGCGCGAACCGAACATGCCGACCGCGTTGCGCGATGTCCGCTGGGGAAAAGCGGACTGTATGTGCTCGGACCGAGTATTTCGCCTTTTGACCCTGACCGGACATCAAGAGCCTAGTAGAGCATCCGCAACAGATATAAAATTCTTAGAGGAAACTTGGTTGGCCTGGGAGAGCAAACTTATGAGACGGCGTGATTTCATTGTTCTCGTCAGCAGCGGGGTAGCTGCTTGGCCGCTCGATGCGCTTACGCAAGAGGGTAAAATCTGGCGAATGGGGTTTATCGCCCAGGGATACGAACAATTCTACGACTCGTTGTTTGATGGTCTCCAAGAAATGGGCTACGCGGAGGGCCGCAACCTCGTCGTCGAGCGTCGGTATGCACAGGGCGATGCGAAGCGTTTCCCGGAGTTTGCCGCGGAGATGGTTCGACTAAACGTTGACATCATCATTGTGACCACGACGCCCGCAGCGCTCGCCGTCAAGAAAGCGACTACGACCATTCCCGTCGTATTTCCGAATGCGATTAGTCCAGTCGAGAGCGGGGTTGTCGCCAGTCTTGCGCACCCGGGCGGCAATGTCACCGGAGGTGCGGCCCAGACTGCAGCGCTCAGCACAAAGCGCCTCGATATACTGAAGGAAGTGGTGCCAGGTCTTTCGCGCGTGGCCGTTCTCCGGAATGCGGCCAACCCCGCCCTCGCATACCCCTGGAAACAGACGCAAGGCGCAGCCGGAGAGCTTGGATTAACGCTTCGATCCCTCGAGGTACGCGAACCGAAAGACATCGAGGCCGCATTCGCCGCGATGGCCGAGGACCGCCCCGATGCACTGATCGTCTTGCAGGACGCCCTAACCCTTCAGCATCGCAAGGAGATCATCGACTTCACCATTCAGAAGCGGCTGCCAGGCATGTTTGTCGCGAAAGAATGGGTCGCGGTCGGCGGACTGATGTCCTACGGGGAGAGCCTTTCGGACATGTACCACCGCGGCGCTTACTTCGTGGACAAGATCTTCAAAGGCGTAAAACCCGCTGACCTGCCGGTGGAACAGGTCACGAAGTTCGAGTTGATACTCAACCTCAGAACCGCGAAGGCAATGGAATTGAACATCCCAGAAGCCTTCCTTGCTACGGCCGATGATGTGATCGAATGACGCG
This sequence comes from uncultured Alphaproteobacteria bacterium, assembly GCA_963735835.1. Lineage (GTDB taxonomy): Bacteria > Pseudomonadota > Alphaproteobacteria > Rhizobiales > Xanthobacteraceae > Bradyrhizobium. The sequence goes on from CAVTNA010000073.1 coordinate 54,856, forward strand.
TGTCACTTCCGGGTTTGATGCTGTGGACGGCTCCTCCACCGGCACGTCGGTGCCATGGATGTGGGCGCTGTTGAGGCTCCGACGATTCAGAGGAGCTAACCATGCGGACGATAAACACAATCGGTTTCGACATCGCCAAGTCAGTTTTCCAGGTTCACGGCGTTGACGCTGGCGGCGAAGTGGTCATTCACCGCCAGTTGAAGCGCCGCTACGTCCTGGCGTTCTTCCAGAAGTTGTCGCCCTGTCTGGTCGGTATCGAAGCTGCGCCTCGGCGCACGATTGGTCGCGTGAGCTCCAGGCACTGGGTCACACCGTGCGGTTGATCCCACCGGCCGATGTGAAGCCCTACGTCAAGCGGCAGAAGAACGATGCGGCTGATGCGGAGGCCATTTGCGAGGCAGTCACCAGGGCCAACATGCGGTTTGTACCAACCAAGACCCCCGAACAGCAAAGCGGCCTGGTGCTCGACCGCGCCCGCCATCTGTTCATCCGTCAGCAGACCGCGGTGATCAACGCAATCCGGGCCCATCTTGCCGAGTTCGGGATCGTTGCGCCGGTCAGGGCGTCACGGTGCTCGAGGAACTGCTCAATGTCGTCGCCGATCCAGACGACAAGCGAGTTCCGGAGGTAGCTCGTGCGTGTCTCTCAGCACTCGGGGCTCAACTGCGCAGGATCAAGGAGCAGATCCTGGAGTTCGACCGGCTGATCAAGGCCTGGCACCGATCCAACGAGATGAGCATGAGGTCGATGAAGCTCCTGGCGTTGGCCCGGTGCTGGCCACCGCTTTGGTCGCAGCCGTTGCTGATCCAAAGTCCTTTCGATCAGGGCGCAACTTCTTGGCCTGGATTGGGCTGGTTCCTGAACAGCATCAAGTGGAGGCAAGAACAGGCTCGGCAGATAAGCAAGCAAGGTGACCGCTATCTGCGCGGCCTGTTCGTGGCCGGTGCGCTTGCAGTCATCCGTTACGCCAAAATCCATGGCGCCAAACATCGGCCTTGGCTCACGGCATTGCTGGCGCGGCGGCCGACCAAGGTTGCGGCCATCGTGCTCGCCAACAAGATCGCACGAATGGTCTGGGCCATGATGACCAGAGGCGAGCGATACAAGGAACCCGTCGAGCTTGCGGCGTAAACGAGATCGCGCCGGACACCCGGCGTGATGTGAAGGTTGGGAGGGCGAACAGCACGTAATGCAGAGCCGGTCGATCCGGCGATCAGGATAACCCAGCTGCCCCAAGCATTGTCGAATGCGGGTTGTTGATCGGGACCTGATCCGCGGAGGGCATTATGGCCAGCGGTCATGTGAACCGCGCTAACAGGCCGAACACATGGGCGCACCGACCAATCCTGCAAAACGTGAAGAAAGTCCTTGCCAACTCGGAGCCGTCCACACATGGCACGAACCGGACCACCAGTGATGTCCGCTGTCCGGTCGCTATCGGGGGAAAAGCAGACATCGCGCCAACAGCCCATTTCGGTCGAAAATGACCCATCCCGGACATTCGGTGAGCATCCGTAGGCATGGAAGATCTTCGAAATAGCGACGGCTAACATTCGAATTGACGACGGTATGTCCGCGTTGGGCCGCGCGGCGACAATCGCTTCAGTCGGTTCGTGTGAACGACTCCGTCTTGTTAGCATTGACGACGGTCAATTCGAGCGGTCTTGCCGTATCGCCCCGGCAAATCGCAGTCGCAGGTTAATCGCTCTTGCGAATAATTCCCCGGCGGCCGCAGGATACACGGGAAGCGCCTGCTGATGCGCGAACTCAACGAGAAGGCGGTTGCCGTCCCGTGCCACCGTTACCCTGCCGTTCACGCTCTCATAGGTTCCGGCATACGCTCTGTCTGGTACGACATTGCTGATCTCCGGAATATCTTTGAGTGCAGGCCAGCCGTATTCGCGGCCTACGGCAGCCGTGATCTCGTCCCGCAACATCCAGCCCTGATTGGAATTCAGCATCACAACTGCGCCTTTACCAATTGCCGGCAGCATCAGCATTGCGGCTACGTGACCCATGATTCCAGCCGTCGTGGAAAAACCGAAAAGTCTGCTCTCTACCCGCGCAAAACCAACCGAGCCCCACGAACTCCTGCCCGATCTCTTGGTCCGGCAACCGAGGCCGAAGCACTGCTGCTCACCGTCTCCGGCGCGAGCGCGAGTTTGGAAGCATCGCCCGCAACGTGCGCAAAATCTCCGCGCCGAGCAGCGCGAGATCAGGCGGCAGTGGTCCGAAGTCCCGCCGCTGCCGTTTCCGGTTAGACGTGATAGCTCCCTTCTATCGGCAGGGCCCGCCGACTTCCGAGTTTGACCCGAGGCGGACATCGTAGGCCAGCAATAAGGGGAAACGGGGCGTAAAGGATACTACGGGCCTCGCCGTGCTCGCGAAAAAGTCTCGGATGGAAGCTCACCAAACTTTTTGCGGAAGTCTCTTGCGAAGTGCCCAAGATTTCCGAAGCCACATTTGAAAGCGACTGCAGAAACAGAGGTGCGCTGATTTGGTTCTAGGAGCATTTGTTTTGCTTGTTGCAGTCGCACCGTTTTTGCAAATGTCATCGGAGAGTAGCCACGAGTTTTCTTGAACTCTCTAAAAAGGCTTCGGATGCTAGTGTTGGTTTGTGACGCCAACTCCTCGATAGTTATGGCTCGGTTCCAGGATGACTCAATATACTCTTCGGCCAGCCGAACGATCCGCGGCGCCGCTCTCTTTTCGGTGGCCTCCAATATTTCGCTGAAGTTATGGCGGTGAGCTGACAGGAAGGAAACCAGAAGAGCCTGCTCCAATTCGCGAAGTACCGTCCCTGGCAGCTCGTCGGCTGTCGAACTCAACTGTCTAGCCAGGAATATCGCCAGATCGCGTAAAACTAGGGCGGTCGGCTGAACCGTAGGCCCAATGGGATCGAATATCAGCGCGCCTCGCGGCTTCGCGCCGAGAAGCGTCGTCAATGTCTTCTCCAGCGCCGCGGTCTTTATTCGGAGTATAAGCTGTTCATAGCCGGGTTCGAACACAATGCTGATGGGGCCACCCGGAGGAACCATGCAAGATTGTCGCTCATTAATCGCGAGTGCCGCGCCGTTCCGAATGGTCGCCGCGCTGCCCTTGAGGCCAATTTGAAATCGGGCGAAGTCGTTCTCCGGAAAATCGACGGTGGTCCTCGCCCCACTATAAGCACAAAAGCCCAGGCCGACGTTCGCAAGCTGAAGATAGTTGCCTACCCCTTCAAAGGTGTCCGAATTGGAAACCGAAAATCCTTTTGCCCCGTAAGCCGTGAGCAGCGCGTGCTCCATTTCCTCGGGGTCGTGCGTGCGCACAACCGGGGAGCGGCTCAACAGGGGTTCGGGACTATCTAACATAACGAACCGGTATAAAATAACTCATGCACCAAGAACTCTCTCCGGAACTAATGCAAGTCAACCGATCTTTTGCGACCCAGTCCAATTGCGGTCACTCAAAACCTGCCAAGAATGCTCAATAGGTGCCTTCGGACTTTGAGCAAACTTGGCAGAGTTCGGTCTAAGAAATTGCTTCCAAACCCCGGCGCTGCAGGCTTATCTCTAACGAAGACGTGGTTACGGGGTTTGAACGCCCTGCGTTTGGGCTTCTTCTGCCCCGGCAGAAGGGGGGCAAAAACATAATGGATGCGATGGAAACCTACATCGCCCGCCAAAACATTGCTCGCTTCAAGGCGTTGCTGCGAGAGGAAACGCATCCCGACAAGCGGAGAATCCTGCTGCAATTGCTCGGAGATGAAGTGGCTAAGGGCGTGTGAGGACCGCTTAATACCAGGAAGGAGCTTTCGATAACCTAGTTATATCTTGTAAGTGTGGCTGAACATCCCCCTTCATATGAGCCACACTGCGTGGGGCCGTCTAATGCCCGCCGTTCGACGGCCCCTTTTTCTTATCCGCTAGGCACCACCGGGCGGGCTGATGATGCGTCCTGATGCGACCGCACACGAGAACAGTTGGGGTTGCGCACTTGACAGATCCCGATATCTGGTACGTTTCCTATCGTACGAACATCACGCCCAAGCGCGATGATGGAGAGCGCAGGTCAGCTCGTGCTACCCGCAAATTCAAGGCGGAAGCCGAGGCGAAGCAATTTGCCCTGGAGATGATCAAGGACGGCTGGAGCGCGATTGCTGGGACTTTAAATCCACATTTGCCGAAGAAGACGGTGGCATCGATGCATATTCTCGATTGGATCGCCGACAAGCACTGAGAAAATATTTCTGCGCGGGCAAGTCAGCTTATTGATATCCATGAAAGGCCCGGCGCGAATCGATTGATGATGTCACGTTTTGAGCAACCGATTTGGTAAGGAAGAGACCCTATCGTCTCTCAATGGGTATTTACAACGTAGTCAAAGTCTTTCGCGAAAGAGCGGAGCTGTATCTCGAAATGATGACGTTGGTTCGGGATGATCGGCAACGTCAAATTCTACACCGACTTTTCGAGGAAAACGAAGCAAAGGCGGCTGCCTGGGAGGGTTTGTCTTGCGGAACTACTTCCTTGAGTTCTGCGGATTTTTGCCGTCCGATGGATTAACAACGGATTTCTTCAATGAAGTTCTCGGATGGCACCATTAATAGCATTCGCTCGATCAGTCAGCGAGGGCTGGCGATATATTGGGCGCGTCTAGCCAAAGCTGACCGGCTGCCTTCTTTTCGAGAGTTTGATCCCGGGCCACGCGTTCATGATCCTAAGCAACTTGCGATTTGGAATGTTAAATCGGACGGTGGACGAACCGTGTTTCGTGCATTGTATCGTGGAAGCTTGCTGGACGAAGCTTTCAATGAAGGTTGGATTGGACGAACGCTCCATGACGTTACGCCACCAGCTTTGCGACCTGCCATAATTAGTGGTTCACAAGAATGCACCGGCAAAAGATGCGCTATCTACATGATCTTGCGAACCGCAGACGGCGCTGGGCACTCTGTTGATTTAGAACGGCTCTTGCTTCCATTCGGCGATGATGGCCAAGTAAAGCAGATTGTCGCATCGTTACAACTGATCAGTTTGAAAGGTGCAGCAGAGCGTCGAAAAATCGTGAGCAGCTTTGGTACGCAATTGCATTGTGAACTCTCTGTTAGGATACCTGCGACAAGTTTTATAAAAGCAAAGAAAAGTGCGCGACTTGCGTCGTAACCGAACTTGTGACTGGTCAAGAGCCGCCCGAATTCGACATAGACTGTCTTTATGAACGAGCACCGGATTGCAATTCGGCGTCGGACCTTGAAAGCCTCGGCGGCGGCGGCCTTGACTGCATCATTCGCAACTTCTCAGAGACTGGGGCTGCGCTCGAAGTCGTGACCCCGCTGTTTATCCCCGACCGGTTCACGCTGTTTGTACCAAGCGATCAATTCAAGCGGCCGTGCCATATCGTTTGGCGGAAGGAAAAGCGCATTGGCGTGGCGTTCGATTAGGGCTCTCAACGCAGGGGCCGAGGCTAATTTGGTCACCGCGGGTTGGCAGATAGCGTCATGAGGGTTGCTGTATGTCGCCCGCGGTTTACCACGTCCTGCTGACATAAACGCTATAGTCGATGAGAGTCTGAACCTCGCTGTACCCAGTTGATCGCCGTCGGGAGTTTCTCGGCTCTGTCGGAAGCGCAGCAGATCGCCCTCCCAATGGCCAGGCACCGCCCTTGCGCGGGCGAGACTTCGGAGCATGGCTTGGCCTGAGCGGCAGTAAGATGTTCACTGAAGTTGCAGGCTTGCCACCGCGTTCGCTCCCGCCTGGTCTCGCGGCGGACGTAACGCGCAAGCAAGCCAGCACAATCTGCAAATTCTCTCACTGTTGGAACGCTTTTTGGCCAGCCGGCAATCGCGGCGGGATGTCGTTGTCAGCGGATACCACCGTCGTCAGCGCAAGGCCGATAAATCGGCCGACAAATTGAACAAATCTGTCGGCGAGCCGCTCAGCGATCAACCGGCGAGGCGCATAACAGAGGTAGAAACCATGGCAACCGCCAAGCAAGTTGCAGCCAACCGTGCAAACGCCGCGCGCAGCACCGGTCCGCGTACGCCCGCGGGCCGGGCAAAGTCCAGCCGGAACGCATTCCGTCATGGTCTGTCGATACCACTGCCGCGGGACCTCACCGCTGCTACCGAGATCGATCGGCTGGCGCTGGTCATTGCGGGCGAGCATCCGTCCGGGCAAGAGCTTATGGCGGCACGCGAGTTTGCCGCAGACCATTGTGACTTGATGCGAATTCGGGCGCTCCGCCTTGCAGTCACGCCGGCGCTTTCGGCAACGCTCGACCCGAGGGGCTTGCGCTGCGTTCTAGGATTTGACCGTTACGAGCAGGTTGCCTTGTCCAGGCGAAGGCGTGCCGCGAAAACGCTTGACCGGGTCGGGGTGGAGCAGCCGTGAGGGTGGATCCCTGTTCAGTTGGGCGGGATCTACCGAAAGGCACCCTGCGCGTTTTAGTGTCGAGATCGGCGGTGACCCACAGCGTTTACAAAACGAAGCCAATTCTGCCGGCATTCGACCGGCACTTACAAAACGAACCCAATTTGTCGGGGATTCGTGGACGGCTTAGTCGAGAGCAACCTATTCGGCGCTGGCGCCGCGGTGCTGGTGGCTGCCTCGCTTTGAAAACGCTCCGCGCTTAACCTTGCATTAACCCTGTTCTCATCGCCGTGCCTGAAGCTGCGCGGCCTCAAGCACTTTGCAAGGTCGAAAGCTCCATCGTCGTCGCCGGGACAGGGCGCGGCAAGACAAGTTTCGGGGTCATCGGCATGGGACGGTTTTTCCGGATCAAATTACGCATACGCCGCTTCACCCGACGCTATCCGTGGCTGGTCTTTGCGGTCCGCTCGTTCATGATCTTCTCCGCCACCTTCGGCGGCGCGTATGGGTTCATCTCCGGAAGCCGGTCGGAAAATTCCGGCTATGACCCCAACACCTTTGCGATCGGCGCCAGCTTCCTGTTTGCGGTTGCCTGCGTCGCGCTGGCCACGCTGAGCATGCGGCTGCGCTGGATGCACAGGAAGGTTCGCAAGATCTCGCTCCACAGCGAGGCGCTGGCCGACCGCAATTGGGAATTGCAGGAAGCCGAGCAGCGCGCCCGCAGCCTGTTCGAATCGCAGGGCGACCTGATCGTGTTGCGCGACGCCGAGGGTCGCATCACCTTCGCCAACGACGCCTATTGCGATCTGGCCGAGCAACCGCGCCGCGCGCTGATCGGCAGCAGATTTGCGTTCACCGTCCTTGAGCAAGGCGACGCCGCGCTGGGATCCGACGGCACGCGGATGCACGACCAGAAGATCGCAGGCGCCCTTCGGACCACGATGGATTGCCTGGCGCGAAGGCCTGGTTCGATCGGATGCCGGCTCGCCGGCGGAGATGCAATGCGTCGGCCGCGACGTCACCGACCGCACCGAGACCGAGCGCGCGCTGGCCGACGCCCGCGACCAGGCCGACGCCGCCAACCGCGCCAAGTCGCGCTTCCTCGCGATGGCCAGCCACGAAATCCGCACGCCGCTGAACGGCATCCTCGGCATGAGCGGACTGCTGCTGGATACGCCGCTGACGCCGGAACAGATGACCTACGCCAGGGCGGTGAAATCCTCGGGCGACGCGCTGCTGTCGCTGATCGAGGAATTGCTGGATTACTCCAAGATCGAGGCCGGCAAGATCGACCTCGAACAGCGCCCGTTCCAGCTGGCCGCGCTGATCGAGGACATCACCGAACTGCTGGCGCCGCGCGCGCAGGCGCGAAAGCTCGAGATCGCCGCCTATGTCGACGAGCGGCTGCCGGCCGAAGTGGTCGGCGACGCGGCGCGGCTGCGTCAGGTGCTGCTCAATCTCGCCGGCAACGCCATCAAATTCACCACCACCGGCGGGGTGGCGCTGATCGTCGAGCCCGGGATCCGGCCCGATGAGATCAGCTTTCTGGTGCGCGACACCGGCATCGGCATCGCGCCCGAGGCGCAGATGCGGATTTTCCGCGAGTTCGAGCAGGCCGACGAACGCATCGCGCGGAGCTATGGCGGCACGGGCCTCGGCCTGAGCATCTCCGAGCGCATCGTCAGGCGAATGGGCGGGCGCATCACGCTGGAGAGCAAGCCAGGGGTCGGCTCGACCTTCGAGGTGTCGATTCCGCTCGCTGCCTCCGGCGACAAGGGCAGCGGGCAAGAAGGCGTTCGCGGCGCCGGATCTGACCGGCCAGTCGATCATGCTGGTGGCGCCGCAGAGCATCGAGGCAACGCTGGTGGCGCGGCGGCTGCAACGCTGGGGCGGCCAGACCTGCATGGTCTCCGATATCGCGGTGGCGCGGGCCTTGCTGCCCGAGCGTCCCTGGCACGCCGTGCTGATTGATCGCGCCTTCGGCGCCGAAGAGGTCCGATTGCTGGGTGAGGCGGCGCGCGCCTACGCGACGCAGCGGATCGTCATGTTCACGCCGGCCGCGCGGCATGAGCTGCAACTGTCGTCCGCCGCCTGCTCCGCTTTCACCGGCTATCTGGTAAAACCGCTGCGCGCGGCCTCGCTCGCGGCGCGGCTGTCGATGGCGCCGGAAGTGCTCGCGCCGAACCTTGCCGTCGAGACGCTGATCGAGGCGCCCGACCGACCCGGCGCACCGGTAGCTGCGCGCGGGCTCTCGGTTCTGGTCGCCGAAGACAATGAGATCAATGCGCTGCTGATGCGGTCGCTGTTGACCCGATTGGGACATCACGCCGTCATCACCACCAATGGCGAAGAGGCGCTCGAATCCTGGCTGGCCGCCAGGTCCGCGGGAACCCCCTACGACCTGGTGCTGATGGACATCCAGATGCCGCAGCTCGACGGCATCGAGACCACCAAGCGGATCCGCGAGCACGAGGCCGGTCAGCCCGGCCGCCGGACGCCGATCCTCGCGCTCACCGCCAATACGCTGGTGGAAGATCGCTACGCCTGTTTCGAGGCCGGGATGGACGGTTTCCTGATCAAGCCGCTCGACCGTGAAAAACTCGCCGACGCGCTGACGGGCCTCGCCGCCTCGCGGCATGTCGCCGCTTGAGGCGGCTGCGCACCAAGGATCAAACCACCACGCTCGAAATGCCCTAAAGCCGTCGCAGCGCCACCGTTTCCACCACGTGATCGGCACCCTTCTTCAGGATCAGCGTCGCGCGCGGCCGCGTCGGCAGGATATTTTCCTCGAGATTGGCGAGGTTGGTTCGCTCCCAGATCGCGAGCGCCGTGGCGGTAGCTTCCTCGTCGGACAGCGGCGCATAACGATGGAAATACGACTTGGGATCCTGGAACGCGGTGTCGCGCAGGGTGAGGAAGCGCTCCACAAACCAATCGCGCAGCACCGGCTCGTCGGCATCGATATAGACCGAGAAATCGAAGAAGTCGGAAACCACGGGGACCGCCTTGCCGTCGCGCGGCAGCCGGCCCGTCTGCAGGACGTTGACGCCCTCGACGATCAAAATATCCGGCTGGTCGACCTCGGTCCATTGGTTCGGCACGATGTCGTAGGTCAAATGCGAATAGACCGGGGCGCGCACCGGCCGTCGCCCGGCCTTGATATCGCTCAGGAACGACAGCAGCGTCGGCAGGTCGTAGCTTTCGGGAAAGCCCTTCTTCTGCATCAGGCCCTGCCGCTCCAGCACCGCTTTGGGAAACAGGAAACCGTCGGTCGTCACCAGGTCGACCTTCGGCCGTGGCGACCAGCGCGCCAGCAGCGCCTGCAGCACGCGCGCGGTGGTCGATTTGCCCACCGCCACCGAACCCGCAACGCCGATGATATAGGGCACCTTGCGATCCCGGATGCCGAGAAACTGGCGTTGCGCCTGATACAGCCTCAGCGTCGCATCGACATAGATCGACAGCAGCCGCGACAGCGGCAGATAGATGTCCTCGACCTCTTTCATATCGAGGCGGTCATGCAATGAACGCAGCCGCTCGAACTCGCCCGGCTCCAGCGTCATCGGGGTATCGTCGCGCAGGCGCGCCCACTGCTCGCGCGAGAATATCCGGTAGGGATTGTATTGTTGTTCCGGTGCCCGAATGTCCATCAAGCCGTCCCTTACTAAACGTCCCGCTTCAATCGCGCTTGCGCGCGGCCTTCTCTTCCAGTCCGGACATATTCGTCCGCTGCGCCAGGGCTGCCTCGACATCCCCCAGCGTGACCCCGCGCGACTTCAAAAGCACCAGCAAATGAAACAGCAGATCCGCGCTTTCGGCGATCAAATGGTTGCGATCATTCTCGACCGCGGCGATAACGGTTTCCACCGCCTCCTCGCCCAGCTTCTTGGCACAATGCTCCGGACCCTTGTCCAGCAGCTTGCGCGTGTAGGACGCCTCTCCCCCCGACGCCGCGCGGGCATCGATAGTGGCGGCAAGATCGTGGATTGTGAAACGCGGCATCAACTCAACTCACACGCCCGCGAGGTTGGGGCGCAACTCAAGGCATTTAGCACTTTTGTGACCGGGAGTCGTCACGGATCGAGCCGCATCGGCAGCCCGGCGCGCACCATATGGTCCTTGGCTTGGCGTATGGTAAATTCCCCGAAGTGGAAGATCGACGCCGCCAGCACCGCGGTCGCATGGCCCTCGCGGATGCCGTCCACAAGATGATCGAGGTTGCCGACGCCGCCGGAGGCGATCACCGGGACCTGCACACTGTCGGCGATCGCACTCGTGAGCGGGATGTCAAAACCCTGCCTCGTGCCGTCGCGGTCCATCGAGGTCAGCAGGATTTCACCGGCACCGAGCGAGACCACTTCCTGGGCATATTCGACCGCGTCGATTCCGGTGGAATTGCGCCCGCCATGGGTGAAGATCTCCCAACGGTCCGAGCTGCCGCCCCGCTTGACGCGCTTGGCGTCGATCGCCACCACGATGCATTGATCGCCGAATTTTTCAGCGGCTTCCTTGACGAATTCGCGGCGGCTGACGGCGGCGCTGTTGATCGACACCTTGTCGGCGCCGGATCGCAGCAAGGTCTTGATGTCGTCGACGGTGCGCACCCCGCCGCCCACCGTCAGCGGCATGAAGCAGGCTTCCGCGGTGCGCCGAACCACGTCGAGCATGATACCGCGATTTTCATGGGTGGCGGTGATGTCGAGAAAACACAGCTCATCGGCGCCCGCGGCGTCATAGGCGATCGCCGCTTCGACGGGATCGCCGGCGTCGCGCAGATCGACGAAGTTGACGCCCTTGACCACCCGGCCGTCCTTGACGTCGAGACAGGGGATCACGCGCACCTTGAACATTGCAAATACTCCTAGGCCGCGGCGCGCGCATTGCGGATCAGTGCCAGTGCGGCTGCGGGATCGAGGCGGCCGTCATAAAGCGCGCGGCCCGCGATCGCTCCGGCGAGCTTCTTGGCGCGCGGCGCCAAAAGCGCCTTCACATCGTCGATGGAAGCAAATCCGCCGGAGGCGATGACGGGGATCGAGATGCGCGCGGCAAGCTCGATGGTGGCGTCGAGATTGAGGCCCTTCAACAGACCGTCGCGCGCGATATCGGTGAAGATGATCGCAGCGACGCCGGCATCCTCGAAACGCTCCGCGATCTCGAGCGCGGTCACCTGCGAGGTCTCCGCCCAGCCTTCGACTGCGACCTTGCCGTCCCGCGCGTCGAGACCGACCACGACGCGACCAGGGAATTCTTTCGCCGCGCCTTTCACCAGCCCGGGATCGCGCACTGCCGCGGTGCCGATGATCACCCGCGCAATGCCTTTGGCCAACCAGGCCTCAACCGTTTTCAGGTCGCGAATGCCGCCGCCGAGCTGCACCGGCACGGTGATCGCTTGCAGCATCGCCTCGACAGCAACCGCGTTCATCGGCTTGCCGGCGAAAGCGCCATCGAGATCGACTACATGGAGATATTCGAAGCCCTGCGCGGCGAAGCTGCGCGCCTGCGCCGAAGGGTCGAGATTGAACACGGTTGCGCGCGCCATGTCGCCCTGTTCGAGGCGCACGCATTGGCCATTTTTCAGGTCGATAGCGGGAAAAAGAATCACGGCTTCCATTTCAGAAAGTTCGAAATCAGGGCCAGCCCGAAGCGCTGGCTCTTCTCAGGGTGAAACTGGGTACCGATCGCGGTGTCCTTGCCGACGATGGCCGTCACCGGCCCGCCGTAATCCGCGCGCGCCAGCACATCCGCCTCGTTGGTCGCGTTGAGGTGAAAGGAGTGCACGAAATAGGCGTGCCGGCCCTTGGGCCCCAGGGTGAGGCGCTCAAGCACCGCATGCTCGCGGACCACATCGAGCGTATTCCAGCCCATATGCGGGATTTTCAAATTCTCCTGGCGCGGCGAAATCTTTTCGACGTCGCCGGCGATCCAGTTGAAACCATCGGTGGTGAGGTGCTCCTTGCCGCGGGTCGCCATCAGCTGCATGCCGACGCAGATGCCGAAGAACGGCCGCGCCTTGTTACGCACGGCTTCCGTCATCGCCTCGATCATGCCGTCAAGCGCGTCCAGCCCCCTGCGGCAATCGGCGAATGCACCGACGCCCGGCAGCACGATGCGGTCGGCGCGAAACACGACTTCCGGATCGCGGGTAACCACGATCTCTTGCGGGTTTTCCATGCTCCGCGCCGCGCGCTCGAACGCCTTGGCGGCCGAATGCAGGTTGCCGGAGCCGTAGTCGATGATTGCTACGCTCAACGCGACGCTCCCGGTTCCGGAAACAATCCGATGATCTCGCTTCGAGGCAGCGGCGGCGGCTTTGAGAACGGCTGGCCGGGAATATCGCGCGTCGGCGGCGGCGCGCCGCGGTCGACCGCCGCCTGATCGTTGCTGAGCGCACGCTGCTTGGCGGCCCAGCGATCGAAAAAGCGATGCTCGGCCGTCTCCTCATCGTCGGCCACCACGATGTCGAGCTGACGCCAGTTGCGCCGCGACAAGGTCCAGCGCTTAAGGCTCGCCGCCTCGAATCCCAAAAGCAGCGCCAGCAACACATTGACGAGAAAGATCGTCCCGCTGCCGGTGCCGAGCCTCACCATTCCGACGTCGATGGCGGCCATCACCACGATCCAGCCGAGCAGCGCCAGCCACAGGCGATGCCAGGCAAGCCACACCACGCCCAGAAGGGCCGCCCAGACATGAAACCCGTCGCGAACGAAGGCGAAGCGGTCGGTCGCGCGATAATCCGCGCTGTGGGTTACTGGCGCATGGACTGTATAAACCGGCATCGTACCTCTCTGCCGCGAACAAGAGATCAGCCGCCGAGCTGACCCTTGGTGGATGGCACTTCGCCCGCGGCGCGTGGATCGATCGCGACCGCCACGCGCAGCGCCCGTGCCAGACCCTTGAAGCAGGATTCGGCGATATGATGGCTATTCTCGCCATATAGGGTCTCGACGTGCAAAGTCACCCCGGCATTGATCGCAAAGGCGTTAAACCATTCGCGCACCAGTTCGGTGTCGAAGGTGCCGACCTTGTCGCGCGGAAACTCCACCTTGAACACCAGCACCGGCCGACCGGAAATGTCGATCGCGACCCGCGACAGGGTTTCGTCCATCGGCATGTGGGTGGAGGCATAGCGGGTGATGCCGGCCATGTTGCCAAGCGCCTGCTTCACCGCTTGTCCGAGCGCGATGCCAACATCCTCGGTAGTGTGGTGGTGATCGATATGAAGGTCGCCGACCGCTTTCGCTGTGATGTCGATGCGCGAATGCCGGGCCAGGAGGTCGAGCATATGATCGAAGAAGCCGATCCCGGTCGCGACGCTCGATACGCCCGTACCGTCGAGGTTCACCGTCACCTCGATGTCGGTCTCCCTGGTCTTGCGCTTGATGGTGGCGACGCGCATGAAAAGTGCTTTCCCTTGACCTGTCCGTGGCCGAAAACGCGGCCCTTTTAACAGGCTCAAGCCGCCTTCGCTACTGCGGGATAGCCGTCTCAAGACTGAACTTCGGCGTATGGTGACTGGATTCCGTCCACCAAACCGAGCGATTGTAACCCACCGCGCAAATCCCTAAATCTGGCCGAACGCGAGGTATACCATGCAAGCATCACAACCCCCGTCGCCGGTCTGGCACGGCACCACCATTTTGACGGTCCGCAAGGGAGCCAAGGTGGTGATTGGCGGCGACGGCCAGGTCTCGATCGGCCAGACCGTCATCAAATCCAACGCCAAGAAGGTCCGCAAACTCGGCAAGGGCGACGTCATCGGCGGCTTTGCCGGCGCTACCGCGGACGCCTTCACGCTGTTTGAGCGCCTGGAAAGCAAGCTCGAGCAATATCCGGGGCAATTGACCCGCGCCGCGGTCGAGCTCGCGAAGGACTGGCGCACCGACCGCTATCTGCGGCGGCTGGAGGCAATGATGATCGTCGCCGACAAGGATGTGTCGCTGGTCCTGACCGGTACCGGCGACGTGCTGGAGCCGGAAGCGGGCGTGATGGCGATCGGTTCCGGCGGTAACTATGCCCTGGCGGCCGCGCGCGCCTTGGTCGATTCCGACAAGGATGCCGAAACCATCGTGCGCCGCGCGCTCGATATCGCCGCCGACATCTGCGTCTATACCAACCGCAACGTGACCATCGAGACGTTGCAGAGCAGCTGATCGATGGCTCCGGATGGCCCCGCCCTGCTGATGGTTCGCAATCCATGACGCTTGAACGCAACGCTTCAGCCGCTACCCGGCTATCCTGGTGGCATTGGGTTGCGATCGCCGCTGGCCTCATCACCCTGCAGGCGTCGATCCTGTTCGCCATGGGCCGGCTGCCAATCTGCGCCTGCGGTTACGTCAAGCTCTGGCACGGCGTGGTGCAGAGCTCGGAGAATTCGCAGCACATCAGCGACTGGTATTCCTTCTCCCATATCATCCACGGCTTCCTGTTCTATGCCGCGACCCGGCTCTTGCTGCCGCGCCTGCCCTGGCCCGGCCGCCTGATGGTGGCCATGCTGATCGAAGGCGGCTGGGAAGTCGTGGAAAATTCGAACTGGATCATCGAGCGCTACCGCACAGGCACCATGTCGCTGGATTATTTCGGCGACAGCATCGTCAACTCGGTGTCTGATACGCTATTCATGGTCGCGGGCTTCCTGCTGGCGCGAAAGCTTCCGGTGGCGCTGACGGTCGCGCTCGGGCTTGCGTTCGAGATTTTGGTCGGACTTCACATTCGCGATAATCTTACCCTGAACATCATCATGCTGATCCACCCCTTCGAAGCGATCCGGCAATGGCAGGCGGGGCCGCCAATCATCTGATCCCGCTTGCGTCACCGGCATTCCAACCTACCTAGGACTCATGACCGACTTCTCCCCCCGTGAAATCGTTTCCGAACTCGACCGCTTCATCGTCGGCCAGACCGACGCCAAGCGTGCGGTCTCCATCGCGCTGCGCAACCGCTGGCGGCGGCTGCAGCTCACCGGCAGCTTGCGCGAGGAAGTGTTGCCGAAAAATATCCTGATGATCGGGCCGACCGGCGTCGGCAAGACCGAGATCGCGCGGCGGCTGGCGAAGCTCGCCGGCGCGCCGTTCATCAAGGTCGAGGCCACGAAATTCACCGAGGTCGGCTATGTCGGCCGCGACGTCGAGCAGATCATCCGCGATCTGGTTGAAATCGCGATCGCGCAAGTAAGAGAGCGCAAGCGCAAGGACGTGCAGGCCCGCGCCCAGCTCGCCGCCGAGGATCGCGTGCTCGATGCACTGGTCGGCCCCAACTCCAGCGCCACCACGCGCGATTCGTTCCGCAAGAAACTGCGCGCCGGCGAACTCAACGACAAGGAAATCGAGGTCGAGACGCAATCATCCAGCGGCATGCCGATGTTCGAAATTCCGGGCATGCCGGGGGCGCAGATGGGCGCAATCTCGATCGGGGATATCTTCGGCAAGATGGGAGGCCGGACCAAGACCCGGCGCCTGACGGTCGAGGATTCCCACGAGCTTCTCGTCAACGAGGAATCCGACAAGCTTCTGGATAGCGATCAGCTGGTGCAGGAAGCGATCAACGCGGTCGAGAATAACGGCATCGTGTTCCTCGACGAGATCGACAAGATCTGCGTGCGCGAAGGCCGCAGCGGCGGCGGCGACGTCTCGCGCGAAGGCGTGCAGCGCGACCTGTTGCCCCTGATCGAAGGCACCACGGTTTCGACCAAGCACGGCGCGGTCAAGACCGACCATATCCTGTTCATCGCCTCGGGCGCGTTTCACATTGCAAAGCCGTCGGACCTGCTGCCGGAGTTGCAGGGCCGCCTGCCGATCCGGGTCGAGCTGAATGCGCTGAGCCGCGACGACATGCGCCGCATCCTGACCGAGCCGGAAGCATCCCTGATCAAGCAATATGTAGCGCTGATGAAGACCGAGGGCGTGACCCTGGATATTACCGACGGCGCCATCGACGCGCTCGCCGATGTGGCGGTTGCCGTCAACTCGACGGTGGAGAATATCGGCGCCCGGCGGTTGCAGACCGTGATGGAGCGGGTGCTGGACGAGATTTCCTTCGCCGCCCCCGACCGCCATGGCGAGACCATCCAGATCGATGCCGCCTACGTCCAGAAGCATGTCGGCGATCTCGCCAAGAACGCGGATTTGAGCCGGTTTATTTTATAGGTTTTGCGGTTAAGATCATCGTCCCTGCGAAAGCAGGGACCCGTAACGCTGTCGGCCGTCACCGGATCGGATAGCGGCCCAGCTTTCGCAAACATGCAAGCCTGCGGTTATGGGTCCCGGCTCGCGCGGAATTTATCATCGGGCGCGCATTCCCGCGACCCGATGGCTTGGCCGGGATGACGATGAATTTAGGTCTGCGTGTGCGGGAAAACCCCTGGCGCCTGATGCTTGCCGTCAATGTCGCCGTCCTGATCGGGGTATTTCTCTACAAGCTGACGCGCGAGCCCTACGTCCCCTATATTCATCTGTTGGTCGATTATCATTTCGGCTTCACCAAGCGCGCGCTGATCGGCGCGGTTGTCTCGCTGTTTTTCACAAAAGTGCCGGTGTGGCTGGTGTTCGCGCTCTCCGGCGCCGTCTGGCTCATCACGACAGGTCTTTTCATAACGCTGTTCCGGCGAACTTTCGGTTTCGACGATCAGCAGATGCCGCTGTTCGTGTTCATGGCGGGCTCGCCGTTCTTTCTGAAAAACTTCATGCACACGCTCGGGCACTTCGACATTTACGGCTGCACGCTGGCGATTTGCCTGCTGCTGGTGCCGGCGCGCTCCGTCGCATTCGTCATGCTGGCCGCGCTGGCATCGATGATCCTGATCCTGATCCACCACATTCATCTGCTGATGTATGTGCCGACCATCGCTGTCATCGTGATGCTGCGCTATTATCTCGTGCAGGGTTTTAGCCGGCAAAATGTAGCCATCGGCGTCGCCGCGGCGCTGGGTGTCGGCCTGTTGTTCTTTGCCGCGCAATTCTGGGGATCGATGGCGGTGCCCGAGGTGGAGTTTGTCCACTATCTGCAGAGCCGGATGGTCGACCCCGGCCGAACCAATCTTCTGAGCTTCAGTTACATCTGGTACCAGCCGCTTTCCAAGGAGATCTGGGACACCTGGGATCGCATGCCCTCGAACATTTTTGGCATTCCGGTGTTTGCGCTGCTGATCTGGCTGCATACCCCGCTCTGGAAGTATTTTGCCAGTTCGATCCGGTCGCTCAAAGAGGATCTGCATCGTCGCGTCGTCGTCGCCGCGATCGTGATGGTGAGCGTGGCCTACCTCATGATGTTTGCGATTGTGTTCGACTATTCGCGGTGGGTTTCGAACTGGGCGGTCTGCATGTTCCTGATATTGCATGCGGTCAAAACCCTGCCCGCGGCGCGGAGCGTGCCTCCGATATCAGGGGATGATCGAACCACCGCTATGCTCGGCTGGGTCGTTACGTTTGTCCCGCGCGTCGGGATCGTGAGGCCGTTCTGATTTGATATTATGTCTCAGAGTTTCGCCCGCCTGATCCGCACGTAAAGCGCGCCCTCGCCGCCATGGCCGGCATGGGCTTCCTCAAACCCGACCACCAGCGCGCGGAATTCCGGCAAGCTCAGCCATTGCGGCACCTGGCGGCGCAGCACGCCACGCTCGGATTCAGCTCCCATTCGGCCCTTGCCGGTGATGACCAGCACGAAGGTCAGGCCGTCATGGTGGGCGCGCCGCAGGAAGCCCGACAGCGCGCCGTAGGCGCGCGTCTGCGTCATGCCGTGGAGGTCGAGCCGGGCATCGATTTCCTTCCGCCCGCGCGACAATTGCGAGCGCTCGCGGCGTCCGATCGGCGCCAGCGGCGGGGCTGGCGGCGGAAGGTCCGGCTTTCGCGGAATTTGGGCCGATGCCAGCGGCTTAGTTGGTGCAGCGGGTTTCGTGGCGACCGGCGTATCCGCATCCGGCGAGGCCTCGTGAGCCTTTGCGGCGCGCGGCTTATTCCGCAGCGGTTTGATCTGTTTGGCAACGCTTTCCCACAGCGTGCGCTCTTCGTCGCTCAAGCTGCGTTTACGGCGCGGGGATGCCGGCAATTTCGGGATCGGGGTCGCGGGACGCTTCATAGGCCGTGGCGATAACGATGATATAGAGGTTGGCGATGCGTCTCGCGGACAGGTTTGATGTAGGGCCGGGCTTCCGGCAGCGGAACGGCTTTGGCGGCGGCTTGCGATGTCGCAGCCTGCGCCACGGAGGTTGCCGGTTGCGCGGTCGTCGCCACCGCACTCCTGGAGGCCTCGGTGACCTTGGCCGCATCTTTCAAGTCAGGCATTGCGGGGTTGGCGGCCGGCTTCACGCCGTTGTTTTGATCCTTTTGTTGATCCTTCTTCGGGTCAACCTGCGGAAACAGCTTTGCGATTTTCGCCGACGGCCGTGGATCCGGCAGCGGCATCTTGCGGCCGCGTGCCGCCGGGTCGAGACTCTTCGGCACCAGAATGACAAAATGCATATTGTGCCGGAGGCGGCCGGACACCCTTCCCGCGTCCGCGCCTGCACCGAAATAGAGATCGGCGCGCGCGGGGCCCACAATCGCGGATCCTGTGTCCTGCGCGATCATCAAGCGGTGAAACGGCGTCTTCGATTGCTCCGATGCGATCGGCAGCTCGCCTTCGATAAAGAACGGCGTGCCGTAGACGTGCAGCGCCCTGTCGACCGCGATCGAGCGGCCCGGCGTCAGCGGAACGCCCTGCGCGCCGACCGCTTCGTCCTTGTCGGTGAGCTCTACCTCGCGGAAGAACACGTAAGAACGGTTCTGCCGCCGCAATTCATTGGCGCCGTCGGGGTTCTGCTCCATCCATTCCCGGATCTTCTGCATCGACATCTGGTCTTTCGGGATGATGCCGCGATCAATCAGGACGCGGCCGATCGCCGTATAGGGATAACCATTATGCGCGTCGTAATTGATGCGGATGGTCGAGCCGTCCTCGAGCCGGATCCGCGCCGAACCCTGGATCTGCGCGAACAGCAGATCGGTCTGATTTTTGAGCCAGCAGATTTCGAGGCCCCGGCCGGCGATCGCGCCGTCCTCGATCTCGGCGCGATCGTAATACGGCACCAGCTTTCGGCGTCCGATCTTGCGAAACACCTGTCCCTTGTTGGGCAGACTGGGCGCGTCCTGTTGGAAGCCGCGGACAAAAAGGTTGGAGGGACGGCGATAAAGCGGCACGGTGTAGACCTCGGTCTGAGTCCGGGAGCCGTCGATCACCGGCTCGTAATAGCCGGTGACGAAACCCTGGTCTTCTCCCAGCCGCGAGATCCGCAAGGGCAGAAAATGTTCTTCGAAAAAACCCTTGGCCTTGGCGCCATCCGCAAGGTCTGCCGCCCTGGCCGCGCGGCAGGGATCGCGTAGCGAAACGCCCAGGGCCTTGGAATCGGTGGATGGCTTTTGCTGCACCGATATCGGCTTGCAGCTCAACCGGAACGCCTTGTAGGCCTGCAGATGGTCGTCCTCGCGCCAGCCCGCGATATCGGACCACGCCACCGGGGCATATTGACTGCCGCTGATCTCGAGCGGCCACTCGAGACGGGGATATGGGATGGGGCGAACGCCTGGCGCATGCGCACGTGTGCCGTGTGCCGCAATATACGCAGGACGCGCGGCAATCGCCGCAACCGGAACCAGCGACAGCGTGACGGCTATCACACCAACCGCGGCAGCGTATCGCCGCAAGCAACGCGCGTCAGTGAGCGCTTCCAGTGCCAACCAGCTTCCAGTTCGGATCGCGTGAGGTCGTGTCGCGGGCGAATGTCCAAACATCGGTAATATCGGTGACTTTATCCGGATTGCCGTCGACAATCGTTCCGGCCTTGTCGCGGGTGACCGAAATCATCTGCGACACAAAACGAACCGTCAGCTGCGCTGCCCGGTCCCGGGTTTCCGCCCCCACCAGCTCGGCCTTGTCGATCGACACGAAGCGCGTTTCGGTCTTCTGCTCGTGCTTCTCGCGATCCCTGATCACGCCCTCGAAACTGTCATAGACTTCGGACGACAACAGATCCTTCAGCGCGCGGCGATCGCCATTCGCAAACGCCAGCACGATCATCTCATAGGCGCTGCGCGCACCCGAGAGAAAGTGTCGCGGATCGAACGAGGAATCCTGCGCGGCAATGGCGTCTAGTCCATGAGCGAGCGGAGTGCCCGGTTCAGTCAGATCTTTCCAGCGGTCGGTTGGCGGCGCCACGTCCGCCGTGGGCGCCAGCGGCGCCTGGTCGATCACCGCACCCGGCATCGGGACCACATTATTGTCCTGCGCCCCCTGCACCACGTTGCGCGCAGCGCGATCGTAGGGCGGACGCTCGTTTCCGGTACGTTGTCCGAGCACATTACGCAGGCGCAGGAAGATGAAGACCGCCAGCGCCAGGAAGATGATGGTGTAAATATCCACGTCGCATTCGCTTTCTGGTTCTCACGTCGGCAACGGGTCCGGCGGTAGAGCGTTCATGGATGGGTCTGCAGCATGTAGGCACTAAACCTGGCCTGGCCAATGGCAGGTTTTGCCATCAATGGCCATGCCGGCGGAAACAGGCCAAACCGGTGCTCTCGCCGGTTTGCCAAGGATTAAATTGTAGCGCGTTTTCGCCGCAAGGGGAAACCCCGATCATGTCCGGAAATCGCGCATATTCAACAATTTAGGTGCCCCTCGAACGCCATCATCCGGCATTAGCCGCCCCGGCCGATCCCCTCAGCCGTATCGTGGCGGGCCAAGCGCAAAGCGTCGTCCTTGTGGAACGAGGCGAGGCTATGATAGCCACTCGCCCCGACACGGCATTTTAGCATCTCACGGGCGAAATCAGGCGAAAAACCGCCTCCCAGCTCGCTCGAAACCGCTCCAGGAGAGACTTTCCATGACCAACGGCAACGGCGCGCCTCCCGAAGCGACCCCTCCTCCCCAGCTGAACGTGCTGGCGCAGTATACCAAGGACCTGTCGTTCGAGAATCCGAACGCTCCGGCATCGCTGGCGCCACAATCGCAGCAGCCGGCGATCAACATCCAGATCAACGTCAGCGCGAATAATATCGCCGAAAACGAATATGAAGTGACGCTTTCGGTCGAGGGCAAGGCTGAAAACGGCGGCAAGGTGATGTTCAGCTTCGACCTGGCCTATGCCGGCGTATTCCGCATTGTGAACATACCGAAGGAAAACCTGCATCCGCTGGTCATGATCGAATGTCCGCGGCTGCTGTTCCCGTTTGCGCGCGAAATCATCGCAACCTCGGTGCGCGACGGCGGTTTCCCGCCGCTGATGCTGGACCCCGTGGATTTTGTCGGCCTGTACCGCCAGAACCTGGAACGGCAGGCTGCCGCTCAGGCCGCGCAGGTCAAGCCCAGCTAACCGCTACACGCCGAGAAAATCGTTCCAGATCGGCCTGTCGCCCAACGTGGCGATGAAAGCCCGGTGCGCCGCGCGATCGTCTTCGGTGATCCGCGGCACCAGCGGCACCTCGCGTTGTCGGCGCGGCATCTCGCCGTATCCGCCGGCGCGCGTATCGCGGTTCTCCGTCGCCAGGATCAATTGCGACTGCCGGGCCCCGATCAGATCAATGTAAATTTCAGCCAGAAGCTCGGCGTCCAGCAGCGCGCCGTGCCTGGTGCGGCGGGAATTGTCGATCGCATAGCGCGAGCAGAGATCGTCGAGTTTGTTCGACACGCCCGGGTGCTTGCGCCGCGCCAGCAGCAGCGTGTCGACCAACCGGTCGCGCGCGATCGGGGGCCGCTTGATGCGGTCGAGCTCGGCATTGATGAAGCCGATATCGAACGACGCGTTGTGGATGACCAGCGGCGCGTCGGCGATGAACTCAAGAAATTCGTCGACCACATGCACGAACAGCGGCTTGCCGGCGAGAAATTCGCTGGAAAGACCATGCACGGCGAATGCTTCGGCCGGCATGTCGCGCTCGGGATTGAGATGGCGGTGAAAGGTCTGCCCGGTCGGCATGCGGTTGAAGATCTCGACACAGCCGATTTCAACCAGCCGGTCGCCCCGCAAGGGGTCGAGGCCCGTGGTTTCGGTATCGAGGACGATTTCGCGCATGAATCAAAAACCGCTGGGATGACGAATCAGGATCGCCGTCGCGGCATCTTAGCAGCCTCAACCAGGATGTCGCGGATTTGCGCGCGCACGGGGTCGAGCCCGTGCGAGGTATCCACCACGAAATCCGCACGATTGCGCTTTTCCGCGTCAGGCAACTGCCGCGCCAGAATGGAATCGAGCGCTTCGTTTGTCATCGTGCCGCGTGCCAGGATCCGCTCACGCTGATTTTCCGGCGAGGTCGTGACCACCACCACCGCATCGACGCGTTTCTCGCCACCGGTCTCGAACAACAGCGGCACATCGACCACCGCGACGGGTGCGCCGGAGCCCTCGGCTTCGTCCAGGAATTTTTGCCGGGAGGCCCCCAGCATCGGATGAACGATTCCCTCGAGCCGCCTCATGGCCGCCGGATCATGCACCACTTGCGCCGATAGGCGCGTGCGATCAACCTTGCCATCCACGGTCGTGCCTGGAAATGCCGCCTCAATGGCGGGCGCCGCCTCGCCTTCGTATAATCTGTGAACGGCGGCGTCCGCATCGTAAACGGGGACGCCGGCTTCCGCGAACAGCTTTGCGGTAGTCGATTTCCCCATCCCGATCGAGCCGGTCAACCCAAGAATGATCATTCAAATCGCCATTTCTTCAGAATGACTTCAAATACCGAGCAGCCGCTCGCTGCGCAGAAACGCAAACAGCTGTAACAGTGGCAGGCCGAGAATGGTGAAATGGTCGCCTTCAATGTGCTCGAACAAATGGACACCCAGTCCTTCAAGCTGGTAGGCGCCGACGCTTGATGTTACGGCATGCCCCACCTCATCGAGATAGACCCGGATCTCGGCGTCGGTCAGCTGCCGGACGGTCATGCGGGCTACCGACACATCCGAAAACAGTATCTTGCCATCGCGCGCGACCGCAACGCCGGAATGCAATTCATGGCTGCGACCGGCAAGCGCGCGCAATTGCTCGGCAGCCTGCGCCCGGCCGGAAGGCTTGGAGAAAAGCCGCGTTCCCAGCGCCAGCGTCTGATCCGCACCGACCACGAAGCGGTCCGGCCTTCGCGACGACACCCACAGTGCTTTCTCGCGCGCCAGCAGTACCGCGATATCGCCAGGGGCTGAAAGGCCGGAAGCCTGCTGCACGGCCCGCTCATCGATTTCGGCGGTAACGGCCTCGAAGTCGATGCCGGCATTGGCGAGCAGCGATTGCCGCGCGCGGCTTTGCGACGCCAGTATCAACGGAAATTGTCCGCGCCAGAGCGTCATTCCGCAAGCCGTTGCCGCTGCCTGTCGGTGAACAATTTCAGCACGGCGGCCGCGGTTTCTTCGATCGATCGGCGCGTCACATCGAGCTGCGCCCAATTGAATCTGGCGCTCAGGCGTCGCGCGAACGCGACTTCGTCCGTGACGGCCTGGCGATCGATATAATCGTCGTTGCCCCGATCGGCGCCCATGCTCAACAGCCGGTTCTGCCGAACCTGGATCAGACGTTCGGGGGTGGCATGCAGGCTGACCACCAGCGGTTTTGTCAGCGTCTCGAGCTGGAGCGGAATCGGGATGCCCGGCACCAACGGAACATTCGCGGTGCGGATGCCGCGGTTGGCGAGATAGATCGAGGTCGGCGTCTTCGATGTGCGGGACACGCCGACCAGAACCACGTCGGCCTCTTCCAGTCCTTCGACGTGCTGGCCGTCATCGTGCATCATCGTATAGTTCAGCGCATCGATACGCTTGAAGTATTCCGCATTCAGGGTGTGCTG
Source organism: uncultured Alphaproteobacteria bacterium (assembly GCA_963735835.1). Classification (GTDB taxonomy): domain Bacteria; phylum Pseudomonadota; class Alphaproteobacteria; order Rhizobiales; family Xanthobacteraceae; genus Bradyrhizobium. Next base: position 79,001 of record CAVTNA010000073.1, read on the forward strand.
CGCACCAACCCGTCCAGTGGTCGCGGCGCCGAGATAGGCCTGAAACAGCTGCATGACCGGGCCGATGATCGAAAGGCTCGGGATATTGATCTGCTGGCATTTGGCTTCCAGCCGGCCGACCAGATCCTTCTCCAGCAAAGTGAATAGCACGATGCCGGGCGCTTCCTCGATTTCATCCAGCACCCGGTCGAGCTGCTTTTGGCTGCGTACCAGCGGATAGACGTGCTCGACCGGGGTCACGTTGGCGTATTGCGCGGCCACCGCGCGCGCCACCGTGATCAGGGTTTCACCCGTCGAATCAGAAACCAGGTGAAGATGAAAATAGCTGCCGGTCGTGGGCACGTGGACCCCTGTGTAACCTGTGAATCGCTGTGGACCTTACCTGAGAGAATCGCGCCCCGGTCGACCGATCAGGGATAACCCGGCTTTTTCTTCACAGGCCCCTGATCAGGGATAAGTCCACTCGCCGGCCGCAATGATAGTGAGATTATGTGGACTTGTCTCTTCATAGACTGGTTACAAGTCTGGGCAAGCGCTTGAAGCAAGTCACCTTATTCGGATCGGCCGAGGTACGGCAGATACTGTTGATGGATATGAACAAGCGCAGGCCAACCGCGGGACAATCTTGCGTGGGCCCAATCCACCGCTACTTAGACTTCAAACCTAAGATTTTAAAATTATTGTTTTAGAAAAGGGCTGCTTGCGGATATGTCTTCGTTCCATGCTGCGGTCTGAGTCCATCGAGCAACATCTGGATTGGCTTGGACGTTCCGGTGTTACGGATTGCTGCGTAGCGCGAATCGCAAACCAGTGAGGCTTCGTCGATGTACGAATGGATCAAGGCACTGCATGTGATCGCCGTCATCGCATGGATGGCGGGCATGCTCTATTTGCCGCGGCTGTTCGTGTACCATTGCGAGGCGGAAGTCGGATCGAAGCAGTCCGAGACGTTCAAGGTGATGGAATGGCGATTGTTGAAAGCGATCATCAACCCGGCGATGATCGTGACTTGGCTGGCGGGACTTTACCTCGCCTGGGCGGGGCATTTTTTTTCGGCAAGCTGGTTCCACGGCAAGCTTCTGCTGGTCGTGCTGCTGTCTGGCATCCACGGGTTTTTTTCCAGATGCGTCAAGGATTTCGCCGCCGATCGCAATACCAGAAGCCAAAAATTCTACCGTATTATCAATGAGGTACCTACTCTTTTGATGATCGGGATCGTCATTCTCGTGGTGGTAAAGCCGTTTTGAGGGAGGCTGCCCTCGAGACCTCAAAACCGCCGTGCTTGCGGAAGGCTGACCGATTTTCTATATTGCGGAAATCCCACCCTTCGCAGGCGGATGTGGTTGCGTTCCGGTTTTATCGTTGAACCGGCCGCCGCATCAGGTTTGAAGCCTCTCCGGCGCTTTCCTTGCTCAGACCTGCGGACCTTCCTGATCTCGCGTCCGCTTTTCTTAAAAGCCACCTCGCAATCCTTCTCCCAGTTACTCCACAGGACCATCCCAATGCGGGAAATGAAACTTCAAGACCTCAAGGCCCAGACGCCAGCCGAGCTCGTCTCGTTTGCGGAAGAAAAAGGGGTCGAAAACGCCAGCACCATGCGCAAGCAGGAGCTGATGTTCGCCATTCTCAAGCAACTCGCAATTCAGGAAACTGACATTATCGGCGAAGGCGTCGTCGAGGTTCTCTCCGACGGTTTTGGATTTTTACGCTCGCCGGACGCCAACTATCTGCCCGGACCGGATGATATCTATGTTTCTCCCTCGCAGATCCGCCGTTTCGGGCTTCGCACCGGGGATACCATCGAGGGCCATATTCGCAGCCCGAAAGAAGGCGAGCGTTATTTCGCGCTGCTGAAGGTCAACACGCTGAATTTCGAAGACCCGGAAAAATCCAAGCACAAGGTCAATTTCGACAATCTGACGCCGCTGTTTCCCGACCAGCGCTTCCGGCTTGAGCTCGAGGACCCCACCAGAAAGGACCTTTCCGCAAGGGTTATCGACATCGTGGCTCCGATCGGCAAGGGCCAGCGCGCGTTGATCGTGGCGCCGCCGCGGACCGGCAAGACCGTGCTGATGCAGAACATCGCGCACTCGATCACGGCCAATCATCCCGAATGCTATCTGATCGTGCTACTGATCGATGAGCGTCCGGAAGAAGTCACGGACATGCAGCGCTCGGTGAAAGGCGAGGTTGTTTCTTCGACCTTCGACGAGCCCGCGGTGCGTCACGTCCAGGTCGCCGAGATGGTCATCGAGAAGGCCAAGCGGCTGGTCGAGCACGGCCGCGACGTGGTGATCCTGCTGGATTCGATCACGCGGCTGGGGCGCGCCTACAACACCGTGGTGCCGTCGTCCGGCAAGGTGCTGACCGGCGGCGTCGATGCCAACGCGCTGCAGCGGCCAAAGCGATTCTTCGGCGCCGCGCGCAACATCGAGGAGGGCGGCTCGCTCACCATCATCGCCACCGCGCTGGTCGATACCGGCAGTCGCATGGACGAAGTGATTTTCGAGGAATTCAAGGGGACGGGCAATTCCGAACTGATTCTGGACCGCAAGGTCTCGGACAAGCGGACCTTCCCGGCGATCGATATTTCGCGCTCCGGCACCCGCAAGGAAGAGTTGATCACCGATCCGCAACTGCTGAAGAAAATGTACGTGCTGCGCCGGATCCTCAATCCGATGGGCACGATGGATGCGATCGACTTCCTGCTCGACAAGTTGCGCAACACCAAGAACAACGCGGAATTCTTCGAATCGATGAATACCTGAGTTCTTTGGCCGGTCTGGAAGAGGCGTCCTCGCGCAGGTGAGGGCCCCCTTTTCTTTGCTGTCCCTGAAAAGATGCTGCAGCCTTTGCTGCAGGCAGACCGCAACATGGCAAATCCTTCCACGCTGCTCGCGTTCCCGGCAAGTATCTGAAATACCTCGTCTTTAATCTTACGACGCGAACCGATCCGGCAAATCGGCCGGTTCCCGCAGCATGAATTCTGCGCCCATGCATGCAAAGGTTGGCCTGCATCATTCGCCGCTTTGCCGGGGTCGGCGCGATCGTCCGCCGATGGAAACTGCGTTGCCTTCTCAAAGGGCTCGGGGACAGATAGGCGATGCATCCACGCGAGCAAACCATTTTTGCCCTTTCATCGGGCCGGCCACCGAGCGCCATTTCCATCGTGCGCGTGTCCGGACCGCAGGCCCGGGCGGCGCTTGCGTCGTTGGCGGGCAAGACGCCGACGCCGCGGATGGCGACGCGCGTCCTGTTACACGACGCCAATCAAGCACCGATCGACGATGCGGTGGTGCTGTGGTTTCCGGGACCGGCGAGTGCGACCGGCGAGGATGTCGCGGAATTTCACGTCCATGGCGGGCGCGCGGTGCTGGCAGCATTGTTCGCGGCGCTCTCGGCCTTTGAGAATGTGCGCGCGGCGGAGCCGGGCGAGTTTACCCGCCGCGCGTTCGAGAATGGCAAGCTCGATCTCACCGAGGCCGAGGGCCTCGACGACCTCGTTCGTGCCGATACGGATCGGCAACGGCGCCAGGCGTTGCGCCAGTTGCAGGGCTTACTCGGCGATAAGGCACGCGACTGGCGTGCGGAGATCATCGGGGCTTCGGCACTGATTGAAGCCGGGATCGATTTCTCCGACGAAGGGGATGTACCGCTGGAGCTGATCGCGCCGGCGCGGGCGAAGATCGAAAAACTGCTCGGCGAGATCGAGGAAGTGCTTGCGGCACAGGGGCGGAGTGAACGCCTGCGCGAGGGGTTGGTGGTTGCGATCGCGGGTCCGCCGAACGTTGGCAAGTCGACGCTGATGAATGCGCTGGCGCGGCGCGAGGTTGCGATCGTCTCGCCGCATGCCGGCACCACGCGCGATGTCATCGAGGTGCAGCTCGATCTCGACGGCTATCCCGTGACCGTGATCGACACCGCCGGCATTCGTGAGACCGACGATCCCGTCGAGCAGGAAGGCGTTCGCCGCGCGAGGGCGCGCGCGGCGGAAGCCGATCTGGTGTTGTGGCTGGTCGACGCCCAGCAGGAGAAAAATCTGCAGCAAGGCGCCGCGCCGGTATGGATGGTACGCAACAAGATCGATCTGGACGCCTGCAACCGCTGGCTGGCCGCAAGGCCAGGACGCCGCCGATTTCAGGATCTCGGCGCGCCGTGGCGAGGGGATCGGGGAACTGATCGCCGCCCTGGTCGGGTTCGCGCAGGATTATTTTGGCTCCGATGACGGTGGCCTGATCGGACGCGAGCGGCAGCGGCAATTACTGCAGCAAACAACGGCGTCGCTGCAGCGGGCTATCGCAGTGATGGGGGAGGGTGAGGAACTCGCCGCCGAGGATCTGCGGATGGCGGCCTATTCGCTGGGCCGGCTGCTTGGCCGGGTCGACGTCGAGGATATCCTGGACGTAATCTTCCGGGAATTTTGTATAGGGAAGTAATAATTCTTGATTCATTTCATGAGCCGACATGTTTCACGTGAAACAATGGTTACCTGGCGTTTGGGCGAGGTGTTTCACGTGAAACGTGGCCCGCGACGAACTTACCGCTTCCGGGTTTTACCGCCTCACGATAAGAGTCCGGCATGATCGCCCGGCAAGAATCATTCGACGTAATCGTCATCGGCGGAGGTCACGCTGGCTGCGAGGCTGCGAGCGCGTCCGCGCGCATGGGCGCCAGGACAGCGCTGGTCACCCATCGGTTTTCGACCATCGGAGCGATGTCCTGCAATCCTGCGATCGGGGGGCTCGGCAAGGGCCATCTGGTTCGCGAGGTCGACGCGCTGGATGGGCTGATGGGCCGCGTGGCCGATGCCGCCGGCATCCAGTTTCGCGTGCTCAACCGCCGCAAGGGTCCGGCGGTGCGGGGACCGCGCGCCCAGGCCGACCGCAAGCTCTATGCAGCGGCGATGCAGACCGCCATCGGCGAGACCGCCAATCTCAGCGTGATCGAAGGCGAGGCGGACGAGCTGGTCGTCACAAACGATCGGGTCGCTGGCGTTCGCCTGGTTGACGGTCGTGAGTTGTCCGCTGGTGCAGTCGTTATTACGACGGGGACTTTCCTGCGTGGTCTGATCCACCTCGGGGAGAAGAACTGGCCGGCAGGGCGCGTCGGCGAAGCGCCGGCGCTGGGCCTCTCAAGGTCGTTCGAGCGTGCCGGCTTTACGCTGGGGCGGCTCAAGACCGGCACGCCGCCGCGGCTCGATGGCGCCACCATCGACTGGTCGGCGGTAGAGATGCAGCCGGGCGACGATCCGCCGGAGCCGTTTTCGGTCATGACCGGACCGCATCACGACTCCGCAGATCCAGTGCGGTATCACCCGCACCACGCCGGCAACCCATGAGGTGATCCGGGCCAACGTGCATCGCTCGCCGATGTATTCCGGCCAGATCCATAGCATCGGGCCGCGCTATTGTCCGTCGATCGAGGATAAGATCGTCCGCTTCGGCGATCGTGATGGCCATCAGGTTTTTCTGGAGCCGGAAGGGCTCGACGATTCGACAGTCTATCCGAACGGCATTTCGACCTCGCTGCCGGAAGAAGTGCAGCTGGCTATCCTGGCCACCATTCCCGGCCTTGAGCACGTGCGGATGGTTCGTCCGGGCTATGCCATCGAATACGATCACGTCGATCCCCGCGAACTCGATCCGACCTTGCAGACCAGACGGTTGCGGGGATTGTTCCTCGCCGGGCAGATCAATGGCACCACCGGCTATGAGGAGGCTGCGGCCCAGGGACTTGTTGCGGGCCTCAACGCCGCATTATCGGCCAGTGGCACCGAGGCGATCGTGTTCGACCGCGCCGACGGCTATCTCGGGGTCATGATCGATGATCTCGTCACACGCGGTATCACCGAGCCGTACCGGATGTTCACGTCGCGGGCCGAGTACCGTCTGACATTGCGGGCTGACAATGCCGATCAGCGGCTGACGGACAAGGGTATCGCGCTGGACTGCGTGGGAAGCGCGCGCGCTCTGCGTCATGGCGTCAAGATGGCTGCGCTTAATGCTGCGAAGTCACTGACAAAGTCGCTGAAGTTGACGCCGAACGAAGCTGCCACGCATGGCCTGGCGCTCAACAGGGACGGACAGCGCCGCTCCGCCTTTGAGCTATTGGCCTATCCGGAAATCGGCTGGGCTGAGGTGGGTGTGATTTGGCCTGACTTGTCGGCCATTGACCCAGCTATCGCTGTTCATCTCGAGATCGATGCCAAATACGACGTCTATCTCAAGCGCCAGAGCGCCGATGTCGATGCGTTCAGACGAGACGAGGGACTGATCCTGGGTGACATCGATTACAGCGTGGTGCCCGGACTTTCCAACGAAGCCCGTTCGAAGCTGGAGGCTACGCGGCCGCGAACGGTGGGGCAGGCGGGTCGGCTCGATGGTTTGACGCCCGCGGCTCTCGGCATCCTGGCTGCCTATCTTCGGCGAGAAGCGCGAAAGAAGCCGGTTGCCGCGTCCGCCTAGCTGTTTCACGTGAAACAAGGGCCCAGCCCAAAATGGCTACTGCAACAAAACAGACCGCAGCACCGATCCTAGCCTCCGACAAAGCAGCGGCGCTTGCGCTGACGCCCGTTTCACGTGAAACAGAGGCGCGGCTGGATCGCTACGTCGATTTGCTCAGGGAGTGGCAGGCGAAAACCAACCTTGTCGCGCCGTCCACGATTCCAAATCTGTGGACACGGCATATCTCGGATTCACTGCAGCTTTTGACCCTGATTCCGTCAGCCAAGATATGGGCCGATCTCGGCAGCGGGGGTGGTTTTCCCGGCGTGGTGCTGGCCTGCGCTCTGGCGGATATACCCGGTACCATGGTTCATCTGGTCGAGCGCAACGCCAAGAAGGCGGCCTTCCTGCGCGAAGCGCTACGCCTGACCGGCTCGCGCGGCACGGTTCATCTGGCTGACATCGGGGATAGTGTGGATAGAATGGCAGGCCCGGTCGATTGCGTCACCGCCCGCGCAGTCGCTCCGCTACACCAGCTCATCGGCTTTGCGGAACCGTTGGTGCGACGGGGTGCAAAAGCCCTGTTTCTCAAGGGTCAAGATGTAGAGGTCGAATTGACCGAGGCTACTAAATATTGGAATATCAAACCGCACCTGCATTCCAGCCGTACTGGCGGACACGGCTGGATCGTCGAGCTCGATCAAATCGAGCGGCGCAACCCGTCCGCTGCAGCCCGTGGCATCCGCGCATGACCGTAATTGATCAAACTTATCAAGAGGATAAGGCACCAAGCCCGGTGGGCCATCCGCGTATTCTGGCGCTCGCCAACCAGAAGGGCGGCGTCGGCAAGACCACCACGGCGATCAATCTCGGCACCGCGCTCGCGGCCATCGGCGAGCGCGTGCTGATCGTCGATCTCGATCCCCAGGGCAACGCCTCCACCGGTCTCGGCATCGATCGCCGCAACCGCAGCTGCTCGACCTATGACGTGCTGATCGGCGAAGCGCGCCTGCGCGAGTCGGTGGTGCCGACCGCGGTGCCGCGGCTGCATATCGCGCCCTCGACCATGGATTTGTCGGGCCTCGAACTCGAACTCGGATCGACACGCGACCGCGCGTTCCGCCTGCGCGATGCGATCGCGGCGCTGAATACCAACGCCACGCCCGACACCGATTACACCTATGTGTTGATCGACTGTCCGCCGTCGCTCAATCTTCTCACCGTCAACGCGATGGCGGCTTCGGATGCGATCCTGGTGCCGCTGCAGTGCGAGTTCTTCGCGCTGGAAGGCCTGTCGCAATTGCTGCAGACGGTGGAGCAGGTGCGCACCACGCTTAATCCCAACCTGTCGATCCACGGCATCGTGCTGACCATGTTCGACTCGCGCAACAATTTATCGAACCAGGTCGTCGCCGATGTCCGGCAGTTCATGGGTGCCAAGGTCTACAACACCATGATCCCGCGCAATGTGCGGATCTCCGAGGCGCCGTCCTACGGCAAGCCGGTGCTGGTCTATGATCTCAAATGCGTCGGCAGCGAAGCCTATCTCAAGCTTGCGACCGAAGTGATCCAGCGCGAGCGCGAGCTGCGCGCGCATTGATCCGCGTCTTCGGACATCCGCGATTGAAATGACGGCAAGACGAAGTGAAACAGGAGCGCTCAAGTTGAATCCAAGGGAGCTGGCGATGGCCGACGAAGCGCGTTCGCGACTGGGCCGAGGTCTTGCAAGTCTGATCGGAGATGTCGGCGGCGAAGCCGCGCATCTGGATCGGCCGCGCGCGCAACGCAAGGTGCCGATCGAATTCCTCAAACCCAATCCGCGCAATCCGCGCCGCGAGTTTCCCGATGCCGAACTCGGCGAACTCGCCGACTCCATCAAAGCGCACGGCGTGATCCAGCCGATCGTGGTGCGGCCGGTCAAGGGTGTGCAGGACCGCTATGAGATCATCGCCGGCGAGCGCCGCTGGCGGGCAGCACAGACCGCAGGCCTGCACGAAGTGCCGATCGTGCCGGTCGATGTCAGCGACTCCGACGCGCTCGAGATTGCGATCATCGAAAACGTGCAGCGCGAAGATCTCAACGCGATGGAAGAGGCGCAGGGCTATCACGCGCTATCAAATGAATTCAAGCGCAGCCAGGACGAGATCGCCAAGATCGTCGGCAAGAGCCGCAGCCACGTCGCCAACATGATGCGGCTGACCAAATTACCGGCCGAAGTTCAGGCCTATATCGCGCTCGGCCAGCTGTCGGCCGGCCATGCGCGGGCGCTGATCGGCGTGCCCGATCCGACAGCCAGCGCCAAGCGCATTGTCGAGGAAGGTCTCAATGTGCGACAGGCCGAGGCGCTGGCGCATGTCGAGGGCGTGCCGGTTCGCAAACCGCAGAAAGCGCGCGGCGGCAAGGTGAAAGATCCCGATACACTTGCGCTGGAGAAGCGGGTCAGCGACGCGCTTGGTCTGGCGGTCAATGTCGATCACCGCGATCCCGGCGGCACCGTTCACATCCGCTACAGCAGCCTCGATCAGCTCGACGAAGTTGTGCGAAGGCTGGTCAAGAAGGGTAGAGGGATGATCCAGGTCTCATCGATGAACACCAGCCGAGTGGGATCGATCCGATCCCGATACTTGGTCCACTGCGCTCGCCGCCGCGCGACATCGGGACGGTCCTGCTCGGCGGCAATCAGCGTCTTTTTTTATAACTGAGCTTCTCAGCGTGGACGAACTCCCACATCGTGCGGTAATCGACCTTGAGGCCGCGCTCAGCGAGTTCGGCCACCAGCCCTCGCACGGTAAAATCCTTCCGGCACCGTTGCATCAGCCATTCGCGGTGCGGCCCCGTAATCTTCTTTGGCCTATAGCCGCCGATCCGATCCGGTTTAACGCTGCCGGTCTGGTGGAAGCGCTGTACCCAGTTGATCGCCGTGCTGATGCCCACTCCGAATTGGGCCGCCGCCTGGTGCCGCGACAGCCCGCCTTTGATGACAGCCCTCACCACCCGCTCACGAAGGTCGTCCGAATAGGCTCGTCCCATCCATGCTGGCCTCCTGCCCAGTCAGCATGTTGAATCATTAGTTGTCATTTCAGGGTTCGTTCGCTTCACTGGCTCCCCTAGCGACAGGCGCTACGCGCTTGCGCGGGGAATGATGGCTGCATTCAATTAGATTTAGCCCCGCCGCCTTGCATTCACCGCGATCGACAGCAGCGTGCGCTGTGCGATCACGGCCGCCAGCGAAGCCTGTTTGCGCATTTCGAGTGCCGCGGTCGCGAGCTGCTCGATGATCGAGGCGAGCCGTGTCGCACTGAAATTGCGCAGCGCGGCTTCGACATTTGTTCTTCGCGAGAAATGCAGGCGAGGAAATCCGCTGTCGAGCAAAGCCGAGATCGGCGTCCCCTCGGCGACCGCGAGCGCCGATTTGTGCAGCCACGCCGCCTGGCGCTGGGCTGCGGAAATAATCATCCCGGGATAGGTGCCGGCGACGACGGCCTTGGCGAATTCGGTCTCGACCAGGTCCGGTTTCCCTGCAAAGGTGCCGTCCACGATCGGATCGATCTTCAGCTCCGAAGCATCAGCCACCACCGCCATCACATCGTCGAGCGTGACCTCGTCTGCGCCATGAGCATACAGGGCAAGCTTCTTCAGCTCGTTGCGCGAAGCCTGACGGTCGCCGCCGAGCAGTGCAACCAGTGACGCGCGGGCGTCCGGCGCGATGCGCAAATTCGAGACCCGCAATTCATCGTCGATCAATTTCGCAAGCTTGGCTTCGTCATCGGGATAACAGCCGATGGCGACCGCGGTCCTGGCGCGCTCGCAGACCTTGCGCAGCGGCGATTCCGGTCGCAACTCGCCAGCCTCGATCACGATGCGGCAATCCTTCAGCGGCGAATCGACCAGCGTATCGATGCCGCTGGCGAAACTGCGGGAGCCGGCGCGAACCCGTATCGCGCGACGGCCGCCGAACAGCGGCATGGTCATGGCTTCATCGACCAGCCGTGACGGCTCGGCCGAAAGTTGGTCGCCATCGAGCTTTACCAGCGAAAACGGATCGTTGGGATCGTCGACCGCGGACGCCAGCAGCGCGTCGGCGCGTTCGCGCACCAGGCCCGCATCGGGACCGTAGAGCAGGATGATCGGGCGGCCCGGATCGGGCCGGGCGAGAAAGGCGTCGATTTCTTTTCCGCGAAGCGCGACCACGATCAAACCTTATTGCTGTCATTCCGGGACACGCTTCTCCGCGTGGACCCGGAATCCGGAGATTGTCGAGATTCCGGGTTCGCGCCTTCGCGCGCCCCGGAATGACGGGCGAAGTCAGGTGCCGGCGGTGAAGAACGAGGCCAGCCGGGTCTGGATATTTTCCGCGATTTCATGGGCGGCGCGATCCTCGGCGTCGCGGTAGGCGCGGGCGCGGGCGAAGCGCTGGAGCTGGCCCGGGATGTCATAGGACACGCGGGAGAAGGTGGTGCCGGTCATGACCGATTTGTTCGAAGCGATATCGATCAGATTATATTGCGCGTCGACGCCGTAATTCTCGCTGGAGGGCAGCGCGGTGGTCGGATCGATGATCAGCGACGAGCGGCTGGTGCGTGAACCGGATCACCAGCCGATGGGTGGGCGGCATGCCGGTGGCGCTGCCGTAGAGCTTGAACGCCAGCGCGTTGCGGATTTCCACCCCGAGCCGCGCCTCGCGCGAGGCGTTGGGCTTGTCGATGGGCGGCAGTTCGACGCCCATCAGCTTTTCCCGCAAGCCGGGCGTGCCGTCGGTATGTTCGGCATACATCGGCTGAAAGCAGCCGGCCGTCAGCGCCGCCAGGGCGGCCACGGCCAAGAGCCGAGCGGCGATGCGGGTCCTAGCCAACGACATTCACGATCCTCATGGGAACAACGATCACCTTGCGGACGGCTTGCCGCCCAGGGCTTGTTTTACCGCATCGAGCGCCAAAACGGCAGCCTCAATTTCCGGATTCTGGGCATTGCGGGCCACTGTGACCTCACCCCGTTTCTTGCCGTTGACCTGAACCACCAGCGTCACCGTGTCTTCAACCAGCAAATCGCGTTCGATTTTGGGCCAAGTGGCCTCCGAAACCAGGCCGGATCTGCCCCAGCACCTGCCAGCATTCCTCGGCCAGATGCGGCATCATCGGCGCGAACAGTTGAACAAGGATGACCGCGGCCTCGCCGAACCGCCCACGCCAGGTCCGGCGACGGCTGTCCCCTCGCGCGCCAGCACCTCGCCCAGCGCGTTGGAAAATTCCCGGATATAGGCGAGGCAGACGTTGAAATGCAGCTTTTCGATGCCGGTGGAAACCTTGTCGAGCGCTCCGTGGGCCGCCTTGCGCAGCGCCAGCGCGTCGGCGCCGAACGAAGCCGGCCGCGCCGCCGTGAGCAGCCTTGGCGACGTCGGCGAATTCATTCACCAGCCGCCACAGCCGCTGCACGAAGCGCGAGGCGCCCTGCACCCGCTCGTCGCTCCAGATCACGTCGCGATCCGGCGGCGAATCCGACAGCATGAACCAGCGCGCCACGTCGGCGCCGTAGGTCGCGATGATGTCGTCGGGATCGACGGTGTTGCGCTTCGACTTCGACATCTTCTCGATCGCGCCGATCGTGACGTCTTCGCCGTCGTCGATCAGGATGGCGCGGCGGCCGTTGGCGCCGGTCTCGATCTTCACCTCGGCCGGCGTGACGTAGCTGCCGTCGGCCTTGCGGTAGGTCTCGTGGACGACCATGCCCTGCGCGTACTGGCCGGCGAACGGTTCGTCGAAAGCGATGTGGCCGGTCGCCTTCATCGCGCGGGTGAAGAAGCGCGCGTAGAGCAGATGCAGGATCGCGTGCTCGATGCCGCCGATATACTGATCGACCGGCATCAGCCGATCGACGACCGCCCGCGTGGTCGGCGTCTGTCTCGTTCCAGGGATCGGTGAAGCGCGCAAAGTACCAGGCACGAATCGACGAACGTGTCCATGGTGTCGGTTTCGCGCTGGGCCTTGCCGCCGCATTTCGGGCAGGTGACGTGCTTCCAGGTCGGATGATGGTCCAGCGCGTTGCCGGGCTTGTCGAAGGTCGACGTCCTCCGGAAGCACGCACCGGCAGGTCCTTGTCCGGCACCGGCACGACATCGCATTTCGGGCAATGGATCACCGGAATCGGGCAGCCCCAGTAGCGCTGGCGCGAGATGCCCCAGTCGCGCAGTCGGAAATTCACCTGCCGCTCGCCGACCGGCGCATTGCCGCGAACCTCCGATTCAAGCCGCTTGGCGACCTCTTCCTTGGCCCGCTCGATGGTCATGCCGTCGAGGAAGCGCGAATTGATCATGCGGCCGTCGCCGTCATAGGCGGTGTCCGTGATCACGAACGTCTTGGGGTCCTGGCCTTCGGGGCAGACCACGGGAGTATTTCCGAGCCCATATTTGTTGACAAAATCGAGGTCGCGCTGATCGTGCGCGGGGCAGCCGAAGATCGCGCCGGTGCCGTATTCCATCAGCACGAAATTGGCGACATAGACCGGCAGTTTCCAGTTCGCATCGAGCGGGTGGACCGCCCGGATGCCGGTATCAAAACCCTGCTTCTCCTGGGTGTCGATGATCTCCTGCGCGGTGCCGTGCCGCTTCGCCTCCGCGATGAATTCCGCGAGTTTTGGATTTTTCGCAGCCGCGGCCTGCGCCAGCGGATGATCCGGCGCGATCGCCATGAATTTGGCGCCGAACAGCGTGTCATGCCGGGTAGTGAAGATCTTCAGTTCGGTCTCGCCGGCCGGCGTGGTTGCGGCATCGAGCGCAAAACGGATCAGCAAGCCTTCGCTGCGGCCGATCCAGTTGCGCTGCATCAGCCTGCACCCGGTCGGGCCAGCGATCCAGCGTATCGAGCGCGTCCAACAGCTCTTGTGAGTACTTCGTGATCTTGAAGACCCACTGGTTCATCTCGCGCTGCTCGACAACTGCGCCGGAGCGCCAGCCCCGGCCGTCGATCACCTGCTCGTTGGCGAGCACGGTCATGTCGACCGGATCCCAGTTGATCTTGCGCTTCTCGCGCTCGGCCAATCCTGCGCGCAGGAAGTCCAGGAACAACTTCTGCTGATGCTTGTAGTAGCTGGGGTCGCAGGTCGCGAATTCGCGTGACCAGTCGAGCGACAGCCCGATCGACCGCAGCTGCTTCTTCATCGCGGCGATATTGTCGTAGGTCCACGCCTTCGGCGCCACCTTGCGCTCGATCGCGGCGTTCTCCGCCGGCAGCCCGAACGCATCCCAGCCCATCGGGTGCAGCACGTTGAAACCCTTGGCCCGCATGAAGCGCGCCAGCACGTCGCCGAGCGTGTAGTTGCGGACATGCCCGATATGGATGCGCCCGGAGGGGTAGGGGAACATCTCGAGCACGTAATATTTCGGCCGCGGGTCGTCATTCCTGGAGGCGAAGATCGCCTTTTCGTCCCACTGGCGTTGCCAGCGCGGCTCGGATTCGCGTGCGTTATAGCGTTCAGAGGTCATGGAATCTTAAGGGCTTTTCGTGGATTCGCGTCCGTCCAGGGGACGGCGGACTAGGCCACAAAAGCGGCTTTGGGGTCAACGCCTCGCAACGGCGGAAATTCCGCAAGTCCGAATTCGCCTGTCGGGCGGGACCTTTCCGGCGCACGGCCAGCAAGGGCTGGTTGTGCGGCTGGCGCCCCCCGGATTGGGGCCTGATTAACAATTTTGTGAGACATTTCTGCCGAACCCGGATCAGCTCGCCACCCAGAGATAGGTACAGGTCGTGACAGCGGACTCGCCTGACGAGGTTGATTTCGAATACGCGACCTCCGTCGCGGAAAAAGCCCTGCGCTCCATGGCGCAACAACGCGTTCCGCCGACGCCGAACAACTTTCATCTCTGGTTCAAATATTCCCTCGGCGAGCCGGCCGATCTCAAGCGGGCCGTCGACATCCTGATCGGCAACAAACGAAAGTTTGACGCCACGACGAATCGTGACCTGTTCGCGACCTATGTTGGGTCGCATTCGACAGATACCGATGCTGCGAACAACGTTTCCGAACAGCTGTATTCGGTTATGGCTTCCGCGAAGCAGTTTCTGACGACCGCGATTTCGGATAACCGTTCACAGATGCGGGCGATCAGCGATGTCGCTGATCGCACTGAAGCCGGCGTCGATCCAAGATTGCTGGTAGAGAGTTTGATCAACGAGCTTGCGAAAGCCGCCGCGCGTGCAACCAAGCTGGAGGCAAGCTTCGTCGAGAAGACGCGTGAGCTGGATATGATCCGCGATTCCCTGAACAAGTCGGAGGAGCGCGCCAGGACCGACACGCTCACGGGTTTGCCAAACCGTCGCGCGCTCGAGGAGTTCTTTCGTACCGCCCAGATCGCGGCGATGGAAAAAGGTGAGCCGCTCAGCGTCCTCCTGATCGACATCGATCATTTCAAGCTGTTCAACGACGATTTCGGGCACGGCGTCGGCGACCAGGTGCTTCGATTGATGGCCAAGGTCTTGCGCGAACGCGTTCGGGAAGTTGATCTCCCGGCTCGATACGGCGGGGAAGAACTGATCGCCGTGCTTCCCGGGGCTGAACTCGCAACCTGCTACAGTGTTGCCGAGCGTATTCGCCGCACCATCTCGGAGTGCAGTATCACCCGCCGCTCGACGGGGGAGGTTCTTCCCAACATCACGGTTTCGATCGGCGTTGGACAGTTTCAGCTGGGCGAGTCGATGGCGGATTTGATCGATCGATGCGATCGCGCGCTCTATCTCGCCAAGAAAAGCGGCCGCAACAGGGTCGTGACCGAGAACGATCTCGAACGCAAAATGGCCGCGGGCTAGCCCGCCAGCGCCGTTCCGCCATCGGTCTCCCGCACAAAGCCGTGTTCGACCACGGCGTTGCGGCCGCGGTGCTTGGCGGCATACAGCGCCGCGTCGGCGGCTTCGATCAGGTCGCCGGGCCGCTGGGTGTGGTTCGGCCTCGTGCAGGCGACGCCGACGCTGACGGTGACGGTCTGATAGAGGGAGGTCGTGTGCGGCATCGCGAGATTCTGCACCGCCACGCGGACCATCTCGCCGATCTCAATCGCCCGAGCCGCGGCGGTGTTCGGGAGCAGCAGACAAAATTCCTCGCCGCCATAGCGTCCGGCAAAGCCCATGGTCTCGGCGGCAATGCCGGCCAGGATTTCGCCGAGACTGGTGAGGCAGGCGTCGCCTTCGGGATGGCCGTAGGTGTCGTTGAACAGCTTGAAGTGATCGACGTCGATCATCAGCAGCGACAACTCGCCGTCATTTTGCTGGATCTTCATCCATTCGAAGTCGAGCCGGCTCTGGAAGCCGCGCCGGTTGGCAAGGCCCGACAGCATGTCGATCGAAGCGATTACGGTCAGCCGATCGTTGGTGGCGACCAGTTCGCGCTCGCGCTGGCCGAGCTGCGCCGCCATGGCGTTGAAGGCTCGAGCCAGCGGGACAAATTCCGCCGGCAGCGCCTTGCGCGCCGCGCGCACCGACCAGTCGCCCTGGCCAAAGCGTTTCGCCATGGTCGCGATCATCTCGATCGGGTGGATGATGAGTTTCTCCGCGGCGATCAAGGCGCCGAGCAGCACGAACAGGCAGACGAAGCCGAGTTGAAGATAGGCGGTGCGGATCTCGCGATTGATCACGGCGGACACCTTGGCCTCATCGATGCTGACGATCAGGCGCGATCCGGTATCGGCAATGCGAGCAAAGTTCACCGCGCGCTTCGATCCGTCTGCCGCGAAAAACGAAAGCGATCCATCCAGCTGGTCGGAGCCCATCGCCTTTTCGGCGATGGCCGACAACAGCGGCAGCGTATCCAGCGGACGGCCGATCATGCTGGCCTGATCGGGCGGCGCCGCCAGCACGGTCCCGGCGCTATCGATCAGCACGGCCGAAACCCCGGGCCGACCGCCGAGATTGCTCATGATCTTCGACATCCAGTCGAGATTGACGGCGGCGAGAATGACTGAATCCGCATCGTCGTTGATGGCCGATACCGGATAGGCCGCCATCATGAGTGGCTCGTTGGTAAGTTTGGCGAACAGAAAGTCGCTGAAGACAAAGTCGCGGATCTCTCGCGCCTTCTTGAGATAGGCCCGGTCGCTGAGGTCGAGGCCGACAAAGCTGTTGCTTGTCGAGCATTGAACGCGCCCGTCTTTGCCGACAATCAGCAGGCTGCGAATCCACGGCAGATTGACCGGCAGGCTGGCGCGCAGGATGTCGCAACTGCGGCCGACGCCCCCGACCGAGGCGCGGATGTAGGCCGCCGATTTCAACATCGTCTCGACCGATGAGATGACTTCACGCTGGGCCTCGGCGCTGTGCTTTGCGAGACTGGAGAATTCGGCGGAGGCAACCGCGATCTGTTTGCCGCGGGCGTCCTCGAGCGAACGGGCGCGCTCCAGCATCAGAGGGGCCACCAGGATCAGCGCCAGCAAGGCGAGCCGCGCGCGGATTCCGAGAAGCCTGCTTGAGTTTCACTCTTTTGCGGTTGAAACTAACGCGTGACATCCTTGTCCCCGGCCCCCACATGCAAGGTAGAGGGAAGGGTTCAAGAAGCCTTTCCGGAACTCGGTAAAATTGGAACGACCCCCCGTAAACCCGTGACCGACAGATGACATGACGCCGCAAGATTCATCGCCGATAACCGCGCATTTACCAAACGGGCTTGCCATCGGTGGAGCAGGAGATCGCGCGCGCGTGCAAGGAAGCGCGCCGGGATCGCGCGTCGGTGACGCTGATCGCGGTGTCCAAGACCTTCGATGCCGATGCAATTGCGCCGGTGATCAAGGCCGGACAGCGCGTTTTCGGCGAGAATCGCGTGCAGGAAGCCAAGGCGAAGTGGCCAGGGTTAATGTCGGCTTACCCCGGAATCGCCCTGCATCTGATCGGACCGCTGCAATCCAACAAGGCGAAGGAAGCCGTGGCGCTGTTCGACGCGATTCATTCGGTCGACCGCCCGAGCATTTGCGAAGCGTTAGCCAAGGAAATCGATTCTCAGAAACGGCGACCGCAATTGTTCGTCCAGCTCAATACCGGCGAGGAGCCGCAGAAGGCCGGCGTCGCGCCCGGCGAGGCCGACGCCTTCATCGCCGGCTGCCGCGACAAATACCGGCTGCAGATTTCCGGCCTGATGTGCATTCCGCCGGTCAACGATGCGCCGGCGCCGCATTTCGCGCTGACCGCGAAGATCGCCGCGCGCAACGGGCTGAAGAATCTGTCGATGGGCATGAGCGCCGACTTCGCGATCGCGATCCAGTTCGGCGCCACCCATGTGCGCGTCGGCTCGGCGATTTTCGGGACACGATAGATTCGACGCCCGCTACTTGAACCTGACCGAGACCCTGCCGATCGAACCGAAATCGGCCGCGAACAAATCGCCGGACTGAATCGGCAGCGGCGGATGGCAGGTGCCCGTGGTCACGACCTCGCCCGCTTTCAGGGTCACGCCAAGCTGGCGCAGTTCGTTGGCGAGCCACGCCAGGGCGATCCGGGGATCGCCGAGCACGTTCTTGCCGTGACCGGTGTATTGTTTGCCGCGCAGCGTGATGACCGGCTTCTCCTCGACGAGATCGAGCGCGCGCCAGTTCGCCGTTGCGGGTGCGCCGAGCACGAACAGATGCGCGCAGGCATTGTCCGCGATGATTTGCTCCGCGCCGGCGCTGACGAAATCCGTAAACCGCGAATCCGGAATCTCGATCGCCGGATGAAGCGTGTCGACCGCATCGAGAACCTCGCGCACGGTGTAGGGGGAGGGGCGCGGCGGCAAATCGGCGCCCATGCGAAAGGCGAATTCGGGCTCGGCGACGCGCATTTCATTTCCGGCCATCGAAGCGGTGCCGCCATCCGGAATGACGGTCTCGGGCAGGATGCGTCCGGCCATCGGGCCATCGACATTGATGTGCTTCTGCCCGGCGTCGCTGGTGGCCGCGATCTTCCAGCCGAACAGCTTTCCGTTCGAATAGCTTTCGATTCTTCGCCTGGATCGCGTAAGCCTCGGCGCGGTCGCGCGGGCGCAGCGGCGCTTCGAGGTTTGCGAGCTTGGTGCCGGCGCGCCAATGATCGTGCAGGGTCCGTGACGCCGCCGCGATCTGATTCTTGTCGAGCATTTCTTGCTTTCCCTAAACGGCACTCAGCCGATCACGATCTTCGTCTCCGGCCCCAGCCGCTGCAGCAACCGCAGCATCGCCGATTTCGTCATCGAAACGCATCCCGCGGTCGGCCCGAAATTGTCGCGCGCCAGATGCAGGAACACGGCGCTGCCGCGGCCCCCGATTCGCGGCGAGCTGTTGTGATCGATCTCGACAATGAAATCATAGAGGTGATCGTCGCGCCTCAGCCGGTCGCCGCCGCGCATCCGATCCAGCCGAACCGGCTGGTTGTAGTGGCGGCTTGCGGGGTCTTCGCACCAGGCGTCGTCGGGTCCGATGGCGCGAACCGGCAGGAATGTCCGCGGGCGCGGGTGGCGGTCGGCGCGCCACCACAATTGCCGCGGCCGGAACGTGCCTTTCGGGGTGCCGCCGTCGCCCTCGCGCTTGTTGGCCCTGATGCCGCCGCGCCCCAGCGCGACCGGCACGGTCTGCCCGCCGGCCGTCAGCCAGCCCCGGCGCGGATTGCCGGCGGCGGCGCGAATCCGGATCCTGGCCAACGGCCGATCGCGCGAGACGTTGCCTTATAAGTCTTTGAAATAGCGTTTCTTTCCATGAAATTCGCAAGCCCCGCGACGGTCTGGCCGCCTGCAAAAAAGCTATTTCCCCCATTACAGGACATTCATCCAAATGCCCGCGAATTCTGAGATAGACTGCGCTTCGGCTTGTGAATCGGTAACAGTCCCTTACCTCAAGACGAACTAAGACCTGACGTACCTGACTTTATCAACCGAGACTCGGCGGAAGGCGCTCTCTCGCTCGCACCCGCCGCCCCCAGAGGATTGTACCCATGGCCAATGCCCGCAAGATCCTGATCGTGGATGACGATACCGATCTGCGCGATACGCTGGTGGAGCAATTGTCGCTGCACGACGAGTTCGAAGCCTCCGCCGTCGATACCGGCGCCAAGGGCGCCAGCGCCGCCAAGGCCAATTCCCCCGATCTGGTGCTGATGGATGTCGGGTTGCCGGACACCGACGGGCGCGAAGTCGTGCGCTCCCTGCGCAAGGGCGGCTTCAAGGCGCCGATCATCATGCTCACCGGACACGATACCGATTCGGACACCATTCTGGGGCTCGAATCCGGCGCCAACGACTACGTGGCAAAGCCGTTCCGTTTCGCGGTGCTGCTGGCGCGGATCCGGGCGCAGCTCCGCCAGCATGAAGCCAGCGAGGACGCGGTGTTCTCCGTCGGTCCCTACAGTTTCCGGCCCGGCTCCAAGATGCTGACCGGCGCCAACGCCAGGAAAGTGCGGCTGACCGAAAAGGAGACCGCGATCCTGCGGTTCCTGTATCGCGCCGGCCAGCTGCCGGTGTCGCGCGAGACGCTGCTGCAGGAGGTCTGGGGCTATAATTCGGGCGTCACCACGCACACCCTGGAAACCCACATCTATCGGCTGCGTCAGAAGATCGAGAAAGATGCGGCCAATCCCGAGATACTGGTGACGGAAGCCGGTGGCTACAAGCTGGTGCCGTGATACGATTCGGGCGAGCGATTCGTATTAATTGGCTTCATTAGCGCGCCCCGATCACTGGTCCTGCATGTCGATCGAAGATGATGTTGCCCTGCTCGAGCGCGTCCCGACACTGCGCCTGTTGGGAACGACCGCGCTGCGCATGCTGGCGATCGGCTCCGAGCAGCGCGATGTCGCGCGCGGCGATCTCCTGTTCAGCGCGGGCGATGACGCCGATGCTGGATTTATCGTTCAACGCGGCGCGTTCCGGATCGAGGATGGCGGCGGCGCCGAAATCATCGCGGGCCCGGGCGCACTGATCGGCGAACTCGCGCTGGTGGTCGCGATGCAGCGGCCGTCCACCGCGACCGCGCTGGAACATTCCTCGGTGATCCGGGTGGCGCGCAGCCTGTTTCAGCGCGTGCTGGAAAGCGATCCCGCCGCGGCGCGCCGGCTGCGCGATGAATTCGCCAACCGCACCAGCCAGATCGCCAGCGATATTCTGATGGCGGGCGCGAAGCTGAGTATTTGAGTGCGATCACTCGTCATTTCCGGCATGTGCCGCTAACGGCGCAGACCGCTGAATCCAGAGATCGTCGGCTCCAGATTCCCAGGTTCGCGCTGACGCGCGCCCGGGAATGACGTAACCGGGCTCACACTTCCAGCGTCACCGTCACCGGCACGTGGTCGGACGGCCGCTCCCAGCCGCGCGCATCGCGGGTGATCCGGAATTCGCTGACGGCGTCTTTCAGCGCGCGCGAGACCCAGATGTGGTCGAGCCTGCGGCCGCGATCGGCCAGCGTCCAGTCGGCGGCGCGATAGCTCCACCACGTATAGACTTTTTCCGACAGCGGGATGCGTTCGCGCGCGACGTCGAACCATTCGCCATGCGCCTGCGCGGCCAGCAGCTTCTCGCATTCGATCGGGGTGTGCGACACGACTTTCAATAATTGCTTGTGCGACCACACGTCGTTCTCATGCGGCGCGACATTGAGATCGCCGACCAGAATATGGCGGTCGTCGCCGCGCGGATGCAGCGGTTCGCACGCCTTCATCTCGTCGAGGAACTGAAGCTTGTGCTCGAATTTCGGATTGAGCGCGGGATCGGGAATATCGCCGCCGGCCGGAACGTAGAAATTATGCACCACCAGCGGCTTTGACAGCTGCGCCTTCTCGCCGAACGAAACCGAGATGTGACGCGAATCGATCTTGTCGCAGAAGGTGCGGATATCGGTGGTCTCGAACGGCAGTTTCGAGACCACGGCGACGCCGTGATAGCCCTTCTGCCCGTTCAGCGCGACGTGCTCATAGCCGAGGCGCTTGAAGCGCTTCAGCGGAAATGCGTCATCGACGCATTTGGTTTCCTGCAGGCACAGTACGTCCGGCCTCACCGATCTTGAGGAATTTGGCGACGAGATCGATGCGCAGGCGCACCGAATTGATATTCCATGTTGTCAGGGAAAAGCGCATCGGGTGGATGTATCAGGGCAAGGCCAGAAAGACACGCCTCATCCCGACAGTCTGACTGCATGAACCAGCCGGTGAGATAACGCCTCATGGCGAATGCCGTCATGCCCGGCGCATGGCGCTGCTCGGCCAGAGATCGAGCTTCTAGCCCGGCGGTGTCTGGTAGTTGGTAAAGTCGATCTTGAACAGGCCGGGATCGACCTTCTTGGACGAATCCAGATTGTAGACCGCAACCGTGGTGTCATAGCCCTGCGGGTCGGTCACCGTCCACTGCTTGAGCTGGCCGTCCTTGGCGCCGACCATCAGCATCAGGCGGCTGGTGCCGATCAGCGCCTGCTTCTCCTCGATGGTGACGCTGACGAAGACATCGTCGGCCGTCACGTTCACGACGTTGGTGTCCTTCAGCAGATCGATGCGGTCCGACAGCAGGTAGCGCAGCGGCGTCTGCGACAGCGGATAGATGTCCTGGGTCGCGAGCTTGCGGTCGCGCACCGCGACCGACGATCCGTCGGCGATGATATCGATCGGGCTCGGCGCGTCATATTCGAAGCGCACCTTGCCGGGCTTCTGGATGTAGAAATCGCCCTTGGTCTTGCTGCCGTCGGGCCCGACCTGGACGAAATTTCCGACCAGCGTCTGCAGCGACGACAGATAGGAGCTGACCTTGGCGGCTTGCGCCTTTTGGTTGGCATCGAAGGTCGAAAAGATATTGGCGGGAACATTGCGGCGCGGATCGGGAATCACCGGATCCGGCGGGATGGCCGAAGTGGCGCCCGTCGTCGTCGGGCCCTTCTGCGGGTCCGACGCACTCATCTGGACGCCGCCGCGGGCTTTTGGCGCCGGTTTTGGAACCGGAACGGTCTGCGCGCGAGACGGCGCTGCGATGCCGACGATGGATACGGCGATCAGCAACGCCAATCCGGTGCGCATGCCGGCGCCGGCGAAATGTTCGGCCATTCCAAGTCTGGGATTTCTATTCAACGCGTCGTCCTGTCAGGCTTTCGGCCATTTTATCGTGGTTTCGGCCAAAGGAGATATCGTTTTTCCGTGAGAATATAGCGCCAACTCCGGCATCTTTTGGCCCGATCAGGCCTTTTCAAAAGCCGCTTTCTTCTTCCTCGACCAGAATTTCGCGTTTTCCGGCGTGATTGGCCTGGCCGACGATGCCTTCGAGTTCCATCCGCTCCATCAGCGAGGCGGCGCGATTATAGCCGATCTGCAGCCGGCGCTGGATGTAGCTGGTGGAGGCCTTGCGGTCGCGCTTGACGATCGCCACCGCCTGCGAGAACAGGTCGCCGCCGCCGTCGCCGCCCATGCCGGTGGAATCGAACACCGCGCCGTCTTCGTCGGCCGGCTCTTCCGCGGTGACCGCTTCGAGATATTCCGGCTGACCCTGCGTCTTGAGATGGCGCACCACCTTCTCGACCTCTTCGTCGGAGACGAACGGTCCGTGCACGCGGCTGATGCGGCCGCCGCCGGCCATATAGAGCATGTCGCCCTGGCCGAGCAGTTGCTCGGCGCCCATTTCGCCGAGGATGGTGCGGCTGTCGATCTTCGAGGTGACCTGAAACGAGATGCGGGTCGGGAAGTTCGCCTTGATGGTGCCGGTGATGACGTCGACCGACGGCCGCTGCGTGGCGAGAATCACGTGCAGGCCGGCGGCGCGCGCCATCTGCGCCAGGCGCTGCACCGCGCCTTCGATGTCCTTGCCGGCGACCATCATCAGGTCGGCCATTTCGTCGACGATGATGACGATATAGGGCAGCGGCTCGAGATCGAGCTTCTCCTCCTCGTAGATCGCCTTGCCGGTTTCCTTGTCGAAGCCGGTATGCACCGTGCGCGTCAGTTCCTCGCCCTTGGATCTTGGCTTCCAGCAGGCGCGCATTGTAGCCGTCGATGTTGCGCACGCCGAGCTTGGACATTTTCTTGTAGCGCTCTTCCATCTCGCGCACCGCCCATTTCAGCGCGACCACGGCCTTCTTCGGATCGGTCACGACCGGCGTCAGCAGATGCGGAATGCCGTCATAGACGGAGAGTTCGAGCATCTTCGGATCGACCATGATCAGGCGGCATTGATCCGGCCGCAGCCGGTAGAGCAGGCTGAGGATCATGGTGTTGATGGCGACCGATTTGCCGGAGCCGGTGGTGCCGGCGATCAGCAGATGCGGCATGCGCGCGAGATCGACGATGATGGATTCGCCGCCGATGTTCTTGCCGAGACAGAGCGGAAGTTTTGCGACCGATTCGTTGTAGTCCTTGACCGCCAGCAATTCGCGCAGATAGACCTTTTCGCGATGCGCGTTCGGCAGTTCGATGCCGATGGCGTTGCGGCCGGGGACCACGGCGACGCGCGCCGAGAGCGCGCTCATCGAGCGCGCGATGTCGTCGGCAAGCCCGATGACGCGCGACGATTTGATGCCGGGCGCGGGCTCGAGTTCGTACAGCGTCACCACCGGACCGGGATGGGCCTTGACGATTTCGCCGCGGACGCCGAAATCGCCGAGCACGCCTTCCAGCGCGCGCGAATTGGCATCGAGTTCCGACTTGCTGAGCGGCTGGCGATCGGACGCCTTCGGCGCGGTCAGCACGGAGATCGGCGGCAGTTCGAACTTGTCGGATGATTTGCGCGACGGCGCACGCGGCGCGGCCTTCTTGCGCGGGGCGCGGGCGCGGGCGCTTCCTCTTCCTCTTCTTCCTCTTCTTCGAAATCCTCGTTCGTCCCGCTGGGGCCAGCGACGGCGCGGCGCGGCCGCCGAGACTGGGCTCCTGGCGTTCGAACGAGGCCGTGCGCGGCGGCGGCGCGCTCGCCACCAGCGAGCCGATAGGCCAGGATCAACAACCGCCAGAGCCGCGCCTTCGCGCTCATCGCGGCATGGAACGCCCATCCGAGCGAGATCGAGCTGCGTCGTCTTCTTCCTCGAACGGCGCGTCGTCGTCCTCGATCGGGGTCAATTCCTCTTCCTGCGGGCGCGAACCCAGGCCGCTGGCGATCAGGAAGGTCGCGCAGCATCGGCGGCGAACAGGATGAGCCCGAGCACGAGGCGATAGACCGATGCCGGGCGGACCGAACACGACGGCGGGCGCGCGCACCAGCGCGTCGCCGACGACGCCGCCAAGCCCGGTCGGCAGCGGCCAGGCGCCGCCATGCGGCCAGCAGCTGGCAAAGCCCGCCGCGATCACCGTGCAGAGGATCCAGCAGCCGAGCCGCAGCGCCTCGCGGTCGAAGGTGCGATGGGTCAGCATGCGCCAGCCCCACACCGCGACGGGCAGGATCAGCATGATCGCGCCGAGGCCGAGGATCTGCATCAGGAGATCGGCGCCGATCGCGCCGGGATAGCCGAGGATGTTGCGGATCGCGCGCGATGTCGCGTGGCTGAGGCTCGGATCCTGCACCGACCATGTCATCAGCGCCGCCGCCGCCACGCCGGACAGCGCGATCAGGCCGAGTCCGGCGAGTTCGCGCAGGCGCCGCGCCAGCGCGTCGCGGATCGACGCCGGCAAATGGCCGACCAGGGGAATGACACGTTCGATCGCCGGCATGCTCATGGGGCCTTCGCGACTAATCCAGAATTTCGACCAGCCGGTGCAGCGCCTCGGCCGTTGTTTCACTGTCCTGCACCAGCGCCAGGCGGATGTAGCCGGCGCCGGGATTGAAGCCGTCGGTCTGCTGGCGCGCCAGATAGCTTCCGGGCACCACGCGCACGCCGCCATCCCGGTAGAGTTTCACCGTCGCCGCCTCGTCGCCGCCGCGCGTCGGAGACGTCGAGCCAGACGCAGAAGCCGCCGGCGGGCCTGACATAGCCGTAGCGGTTGCCGAGGATCTGGTCGGCGAGATCGAACTTCATGCGATAGAGCCTGCGGTTCTCCTCGACATGCGCCTCGTCGCTGTAGGCGGCGACCGCGACATGCTGCAGCGGCACCGGCACCTGCGGCGCCGCGACATTGCGCAGTTCGTGAAACGTGCCGAGAAACTTCCTGTCGCCGGCGGCGAAGCCGACGCGCATGCCCGGCAGGTTCGAGCGCTTCGACAGCGACTGGAACGCGACGACATTGGTGAAGTCGGGCCCGGCGCATTCCAGCATGCTGCCCGGCGCTTGCCTGGTGTAGATTTCCGAATAGCATTCGTCGCTGAGGATCATGAAGCCGAAGCGGTCGGCGAGCTGCTTCAGGCGGCCGAAATAGTCGCGCGAGGCGACCGCGCCTTGCGGATTGGCGGGCGAGGCGATGTAGATCGCGACCGTGCGCGCCAGCGTCGCGTCGTCGAGCGCATCGAGATCGGGCAGGAATCCGTTGGCGAGCGTGGTCGGCAGATAGATCGGTTCGCAGCCGGCGGCGCGCGCGCCGGCGGCATAGGCGGGATAGAACGGATTGGGCATCAGGATCGCGGGCTTGCCCTTGCGCGCGCCGACATAGCGCGCGGCGGTGAGCGCCGCGAAAAACAGCCCCTCGCGGCTGCCGTTCAGCACCAGAATTTCGCTTTCGGGATCGATCGGCCGCGGCAGCTCGAACCGGGTCGACAGCCAGTTCGCCGCCGCCCGCCGGAACGGCTCGATGCCCTTGGCGATCGGGATAGCGGCCGAAATCGGCGATGTGCTTGGCCAGCACCGGGCCGACAAAGGCCGGCACCGGATGCTGCGGTTCGCCGAACGACAGCGTAATCAACGGCTTGCCCGGCTGATACGGGGCCAGCAGCTCGGTCAGCCGCGCGAAGGGCGAGCGCTCGCTCTCCGACTGCCGGCGCCCTGCGGCGCGCGGGATGAAGCGGTCATTGCCATACGTTAAAACGCCAGCACGGTTGGGCAGCCGATCCCACCTCGAGACCGGCCGGAAACGGATCAAACCACCATAGATACGGCGAGGTTAAGACGCGATTAACCATCGGGTTTTCAGCAGGCGTTCCCGCCGCGCCAGCCGTTGCCGATAACGCGACAAAAGAAAGGGGCCCCAGCTTGCGCTGGAGCCCCTCAACGGTCAGGGCATTGCCGGGTATGTGCCCGAACCGGAGTTCTGGGCGCGATCCCGTGAGATCGCGCCCCGGGAGAACTTACATGTTGTAGGCGCGCTCGCCGTGCTCGGTGACGTCGAGGCCTTCGCGCTCCGTCTCGACGGTGACGCGCAGGCCGACGATGACGTCGACCACCTTGTAGAGGATCGCCGAGCCGACGCCCGACCACACCAGCGTGGTGCCGACGCGCCTTGCATCTGCGCGATCATCTGCGTCGACGAAGTCGTAGTCGGCGATCTTGCCGGTGGCGTAGTCCATGATGCCGGTGCCGCCGAGCGCCGGGTTGACCAGGATGCCGGTGCCGAGCGCGCCGACGATGCCGCCGACGCAGTGGACGCCGAACACGTCGAGCGAGTCGTCGTAGCCGAGCGCGTTCTTCACCGCGGTGCAGAAGAACAGGCAGACGACGCCGACGACGAGGCCGAGCACGATCGCGCCCATCGGACCGGCGAAGCCGGCCGCCGGCGTGACCGCGACGAGGCCCGCCACCGCGCCCGACAACGCGCCGAGCAGCGAGGGCTTGCCCTTGACGATCCATTCCGCGAACATCCAGGACAGCGCCGCCGCTGCGGTGGCGACGAAGGAGTTGATCATGGCGAGCGCGGCGCCGCCGGTGGCTTCGAGGTTCGAGCCGGCGTTGAAGCCGAACCAGCCGACCCACAGCAGCGAGGCGCCGATCATGGTCATGGTCAGCGAGTGCGGAGCCATCAGCTCCTTGCCGTAGCCGATGCGCTTGCCGACCAGCAGCGCGCCGACCAGACCGGCGATGCCGGCGTTGATGTGCACCACGGTGCCGCCGGCGAAGTCGATCGCGCCCCACTTGAAGATCTAGCCGGCGTCGGCATTGACCTCGTCGAGCTTGGCCTGCGCCGCGGTCTTGGCCGCATCGTCAGCCGCAGCGGCAAGCGCCTTGGCGGCGGCGTCGATCGCGTCCGGGCCGGCCCAGTACCAGACCATGTGCGCGATCGGGAAGTAGATCGAGCGTCACCCAGAGCGGGATGAACAGCGCGACCGCCGAGAACTTCATGCGCTCGGCGAAGGCGCCGACGATCAGGGCCGGCGTGATCGCCGCGAACGTCATCTGGAAGCAGATGTAGATCAGCTCGGAGATGTTGACGCCGACCGAGAAGGTCGCCGCCTTCGAATCCGGCGTGACGCCCATCAGGAAGGCCTTGGAGAAGCCGCCGATGAAGTCGGAGCCGCCGGTGAAGGCGAGGCTGTAGCCGTAGAGCACCCAGATCAGCGATGACGATGCAGACGGTGTAGAACACCTGCATCAGCACCGAGAGCATGTTCTTGGAGCGCACGAGGCCGCCATAGAACAGCGCGAGGCCCGGGATCGTCATCAGCAGCACGAGCACGGTCGACGTCAGCATCCAGGCGTTGTCGCCCTTGTTGACGGTCGGCTCGCGGCGCAGGCCGGCGGTCGCGGCGAACAGGCCGACTGCGAGGGCGCGCCAAGTCCCGCGCGATAGGGACGTCTTGAACGTCATTTGGTTTTACTCCTGATTGGTAAGGTTTGAGCGCGAAATCAGAGGGCCGCGGCATCGGTCTCGCCGGTGCGGATGCGCACCGCGTGGTCGAGGTTGATGACGAAGATCTTGCCGTCGCCGATCTGGCCGGTCTTGGCGGCCGCGGTGATGGCTTCGATGGTCTTGTCGACCTGATCGGAGGCGACCGCGACCTCGATCTTGATCTTGGGCAGGAAGCTCACGGCGTATTCGGCGCCGCGATAGATTTCCGTGTGGCCCTTCTGACGGCCGTATCCCTTGACTTCCGTGACGGTCAGACCGTGCACGCCAATCGCGGTCAGGGCGTCACGGACCTCGTCGAGCTTGAATGGCTTGATGATGGCCATGACGATTTTCATGGGTCCTATCCCCGCTTGGGCCCGGTCCAGACGCGACCGGGCGTTCTCGACTGAGGTTCACCACGCGGAGATGTTCACTACGCGGGCACAGCCAGGACCCGTAGAATCAAATGCCGTGCCAGATCGGCGGCGTTGCCCTAACGGATTATGAATGCGGACCTTTTCGCGCTGTTGCGGGCAATTGGCACGTTCCTGCGCCATTCCGTCGCGCCCAAAGTCTAGATCAGGCCTGCTCAAATCGTGAGGCAGGCACTAGACTCGGCGACACAATCGCTGCCCAGCGGCGCGGGCAAGGAAGCCGGTAATCGTGGGTGCGGCAGCCTACTGCAGCGCTTCGCCGTGCTGCGAGACGTCGAGGCCCTCCAGCTCCTGCTGCAGCGAGACCCGCAGCGGCACGAACGACGCCGACCAGCTTCAGCAGCACGAAGGTCGACGCCGCCGGACCAGACCAGCGTGACGCGCGATGCCGTAGAGCTGGATCAGCACCTGCTGCGGATTGCCCTCGATCAGGCCCGGCGGTGCCGCCGATCGCGCGCGACCGCGAACACGCCGGCGAGCAGCGTGCCGGTCATGCCGCCGATGCCGTGGACGCCGAACACGTCGAGCGAATCGTCATAGTCGAAGCGCTGCTTGAGCCAGGTGCAGGCCCAGAAGCAGATCGCGCCGGCGATGACGCCGATGACGACGCCGTGCCACGGCAGCACGAAGCCGGAGGCCGGCGTGATGGTGCCGAGCCCCGCGACGGCGCCGGAGATCATGCCGAGCACCGACGGCTTGCCGCGCGTCGCACCATTCGATCGCGCATCCAGGTCAGCGCGCCGGCGCAGGCGGCAAGATGCGTCGCGGCGATCGCCATGACCGCGCGCGAGTTCGGCGCCCAGCGCCGAGCCGCCATTGAAGCCGAACCAGCCGACCCACAGCAGTCCGGTGCCGATCACGGCCAGCGACAGATCGAACGGCGCGAGATTCTCGCTGCCATAGCCGTGACGCCGGCCCAGCACCTAGGCCGCGACCAGCCCGCCGATGCCGGCATTGAGATGCACGACGAGTGCCGCCGGCGAAATCGAGCACGCCCATGCGTGCCGAGGAAGCCGCCGCCCCACACCCAGTGCGCGAGCGGCACATAGACGAACGATGAACCAGCCGACGCGAAAACAGCAGATAGGCCGAGAACCGCATGCGGTCGGCGACCGCGCCCGCCACCAGCGCCACCGTGATGATCGCAAACGTCATCTGGTAGAGCATGAACAGCGCTTCCGGAATCGTCTTGGCCGCCGGGTTGACGCTGTCCATCGTCATGCCGCGCAGGAACCAGCGATCGAGCGTGCCGATCCAGGGACCGTCGCCGACGAAGGCCAGCGAGTAGCCGAACGCCACCCAGAGGATCGAGATCAGCGCCACGCGCGGCGAGGCTCTGCGCCATCGTCGCGAGCACGTTCTTCTTGCGCACCATGCCGGAATAGAACAGCGCCAGGCCCGGTATCGTCATCATCAGCACGAGCGCGGTGGCGACGATCATCCAGGCGGTGTCGGCGGCGTTGATCTTGGACGTCTCGGCGAAGGCCGGCGTCGCGAGCGCAGCTCGCCGCAAGCGCGATCGGCGCAGCATGCTCGCTGCACGATACGATGGTGCCCCCATGGAATTCCCCCGGCGCGTTGTCGTTCGTGCGATCGTCATGCGTCCGGCGTCGTTGCCGCACGCGCTCGGAATCGCGATGTCTCAGAGCGCGTCGCTGTCGGTCTCGCCGGTGCGGATGCGCACGGCGTGATCGATCGGCGTGACGAAGATCTTGCCGTCGCCGATCTGGCCGGTGCGCGCGCTCGCGGTGATGACCTCGACCGCCTTGTCGGCGACGATCGGAGGCGACCGCGATTTCGATCCGCAGCTTGGGCAGGAAGTTCACGACATATTCGGCGCCGCGATAGATTTCGGTGTGGCCCTTCTGGCGGCCGTAGCCCTTGACCTCGGTCACGGTCATGCCGTGGACGCCGATGGCCGTCAGCGCCTGGCGCACCTCGTCAAGCTTGAAGGGTTTGATGATCGCGACGACGAGTTTCATGGTCAGGCCTTCATTTCCCTGGATATTTCTTGAGCATCGGCAGCGCGACCGCCCGGCGTTCGCTGCCGACGCAAATCTGGCATCTTTCTGGGCAAATGGCACAAAAAAGTTGCAGGAAGAAGCGGAAAACATTTCCGGCTGGTGACTTGTCGATCACTGTACAGGCGGCGCGGATCGTCCGCCAAAATACGGTTTCATCGCCAGCCGTCCGGCTGGCTCCGCCCGTCCCCACGGCCCAAGGGAATAGAAATGTCGAACCGATCGTGGTTTTATGCATCCAACGGCCAGCAGCAGGGCCCCTATCCGGAGGCGCAGCTTCGCGACCTCATCACCCGGGGCACGGTCGGCGCGGACACGCTGGTCTGGACCGAGGGGATGTCGGGCTGGCAGCGGGCCGGGGACATTCCCGGCCTGGTCCCCGGCGGATCGGCTCCACCGTCGTTCCGCATCCCGGCGGCCCGCCGCCGATGGCCGGCGACGGCTATAGCGGCGGTCCGCTGTCGATCGATTTCGGATTCTGGAGTTCTCGTGGCGCACCCTGGTGCTCGTGATCGGTCTGATCTGCTCGTGATCCCGGCGCCCTGGGCTGCTGATCTGGTACTACCGCTGGATCGTTCCCGTGCGTGCACGTGCCGGGACGGCCGAACCTCGGCTTCACCGGCCAGGCGCTGACGATCTGGTACGTGGTTCTTTGCGCTTCGTCGTTCTGCATGATCTGGCGTCGGCATGATCGGCAGCCAGTTGCTCTGCAACTCTGATGATCCTCGTTCAGACGCGTCTTGTACTGGATGATTCTCAGATGGTTCATCGCGAATCTCAGCGTCCAACGGGCAGCCGCTCGGGCTCAGCTTCTCGGGCGCGTTCTGGGCTTACCTCGGCTGGCACATTCTTGCGGTTATCTCCATCATCACCATCATCGGCTGGGCCTGGGTCTACGTCGCCTGGATGCGCTGGATTTGCCGCAACATCCAGGGCACGCGGCGCGAAGTTCTCTTCATCGGCAGCGGCCTGGAGTTTCTGTGGCGAGCGATCGTGGCTCGCGATCGCCTGCATCTTCATCATCCCGATTCCGTGGGTGTATCGCTGGTGTCACCAGTGGCTGGCGTCGCAGACTCGCGCTGGCCGAGCGAGGCGCCTCGCACGCGCATGCGCGTAGACGCGGTCACTTGCGCTGGCGCACCGAGCCTTCCTGGGCGACCGACGCCACCAGCGTGCCGTCGGGCTTGAAGATCAGGCCGCGGGTCAAGCCGCGGCCGCCCTGCGCGCTCGGCGAGTCCTGCGCGTAGAGCAGCCATTCGTCGGCGCGGAACGGCCGGTGAAACCACATCGCGTGATCGAGGCTCGCCGGCATCATGCGCTTGTCGAACAGCGTGCGGCCGTAGCGCGCCATCGATCGCATCGAGCAGCGAGAAATCCGACGCATAGGCCAGCGCGCACATATGCAGCGCCGGATCGTCGGGCAGTTTGGCGGCGGTGCGAATCCAGACATGGATGCGGCCGTCGTCGATCTTCTGGCCGAAATAGCGGCCGAGCTCGACCGGGCGCAGTTCGATCGGCCGGTCGGATTCATAATAGCGGCGGATGAATTCCGGCATCTCCTTGAACATCGGCTGCTTCGCCACTTCTTCGGCCGTGAGTTTTTCCGGCGGCGGCACGTCCGGCATCTTGTCCTGATGGTCGAACGCGCCTTCCTCCTCGGCATGGAACGACACCATGATCGAGAAGATCGCGTTGCCGTGCTGGATCGCGGTGACGCGGCGGGTCGAATAGCTCTTGCCGTCGCGCAGCCGCTCGACCTCGTAGATGATCGGAATCTGCGGATCGCCGGGCAGGATGAAATAGCAATGCAGCGAATGCGGCAGGCGGCCCTCGACGGTGCGGCACGCCGCCACCATCGCCTGCCCGATCACCTGGCCGCCGAACACCCGCTGCCAGCTCGTCTTCGGGCTGTTGCCGCGGAACAGGTTCACCTCGAGCGGTTCGAGATCGAGGATGGAAATCAGGTCAATCAGGCCTTTGGACATGGAAGCGCTTTCGGTTGTACCTTGCGTCATTCCGGGGCGCGCGCGAAGCGACGAACCCGGAATCTCGCAGATTTCCCGATGTGCGATAGCACATCTGAGGTTCGCTGCTAGCGCGTGCCCCGGAATGACGATGATGAGGGTCAAGCCTTGTTTCGCGGCCCTGTTTCGCCCAGCTATAATCAGGTAGCAAGTGTAGTCTGATGAGCTAACCGGGTAAGGATCGCATGACGGCACAGCGAAGCATTGTCATCTGCGGCGGCGCGTTTGCCGGGCTGGCGCTGGCGCTGGCGCTGCGCCAGGGCCTTGGCGCCGATATTCCCGTCATCGTGGCCGATCCGGCGCTCGCGGCGCGGCCGAGCCGCGATCCGCGCGCGACCGCCATCGTGGCCGCCTGCCGCCGGCTGTTCGAGGCGCTCGGCGTCTGGGATCAGGTCGCCGCCGATGCGCAGCCGATCCTCGACATGGTCGTCACCGATTCCAGGCTGGAGGACGCGACCCGTCCGGTGTTCCTGACCTTTGCCGGCGAGGTCGAGCCCGGCGAACCGTTCGCGCACATGGTCGAGAACCGCCATCTGATCGATGCGCTGGTCGCGCGCGCCGAGGCCGAGGGCATCGATCTGCGCGCCACCGCGGTGACCGACTTCGCCTCGCGCGCCGATGGCGTCGATGTGACGCTGGCCGACGGCAACGTCATCGAGGCGAGCCTGCTGGTCGCCGCCGACGGCGCGCGCTCGAAGCTGCGCGAGCGCGCCGGCATCGCCACCCATGGCTGGGACTACGATCAGTCCGGCATCGTCGTCACCGTCGGCCACGAGCGCGATCATCACGGCCGCGCCGAAGAGCATTTTCTGCCCGGCCGGTCCGTTCGCGATCCTGCCGCTGACCGGAAAGCGCTCGTCGCTGGTGTGGACCGAGAAGCGCGCCGAGGCCGCGCGCATCTCGGCGCTTGAGCGAGGACGAATTCCACGGCGAACTCGAGCAGCGCTTCGGCCTGCATCTCGGCGAGATCAAGGCGCTCGACAAGCCGCGCGCGTTTCCGCTCGGCTATTTCGTCGCGCGCTCGTTCATCGGCGAGCGGCTGGCGCTGGTCGGCGACGCCGCGCATGTGATTCATCCGATCGCGGGGCAGGGGCTCAACATGGGCCTGAAGGATGTCGCAGCGCTGGCCGAAGTGGTCGTCGATGCGGCGCGGCTCGGCATCGATCTCGGGCAGGCCGACGTGCTCGATCGCTACCAGCGCTGGCGGCGCTTCGACACCATGGCGATGGGGCTTGCCACCAATTCGCTGAACTTGCTGTTCTCGAACGAATCGACGCTGCTGCGCACCGTGCGCGATATCGGGCTCGGCCTCGTCGATCGCGCGCCGCCGCTGAAGAACCTGTTCATCCGCCAGGCCGCGGGACTTGCCGGCGAAGTGCCGCGGCTGCTGAAGGGCGAGGCGCTGTAGGCGGACGTCGGATGGGTAGAGCGAAGCGAAACCCATCATGTCCCGCGCGAGGATGATGGGTTTCGCTGCGCTCTACCCATCCTACGAAGATGGCCTCACTCGATCTTCCGCGCCTCTTCCGGCAGCATGATCGGGATGCCGTCGCGGATCGGATAGGCGAGCTTGGCGGAGCGCGAGATCAGTTCCTGCCGCGTCGAATCGAATTCGAGCGGACCCTTGGTCACCGGACAGACCAGGATTTCCAGCAACTTTGGATCGACGGTGCCGTCGAGGCGTTCGGGCGTGGCATTCATGCTTTGGTCTCCGGCTAGGCATTCGCTCCCTTAGCATATTCGACCGAAACCTGCAGATCGGCTTTATCGCGGATCCGGGCGTTCGTCGAGCACCGCCTGCTGTCTCGCTCGCGGCAAAGATTTGTCCGCTATTGACCTATCGCAACAGCTAGAATGCCTCTAGTTTAGAGGGAGTCTTTTTTGCGTATGCGGCGGCAGGACGTTAGCTGAGGGCGTGATTCCCGACGGCGGCTGGCAGGGTAAAGAGAAGCGAGTGGCGATAATGTCTGGACGATGTCACACCATTGCGCTCTGCGCGACCGCCTGTCTCTCTTTTGGGGTGCGGCGCTGCGCGCGCCGAGGACGCCAGCTCATGGCGCGAGCTCGAAACCAAGTACATTTTCGGATTTAC
The DNA here is from genome assembly GCA_963735835.1 of uncultured Alphaproteobacteria bacterium. Classification (GTDB taxonomy): domain Bacteria; phylum Pseudomonadota; class Alphaproteobacteria; order Rhizobiales; family Xanthobacteraceae; genus Bradyrhizobium. Next base: position 113,578 of record CAVTNA010000073.1, read on the forward strand.
TACCGGCTCCGGCATCGGGCTCGAGGGCGAGAAGGAATTCACCGTCGACACCATCGGCCGGTTCGGCAAGCGCGACGGCCACTACGCCGCGACGGAGACCAAGTACGAGTTCGAGTTCACGCCGTCGCAATTCATCCAGATCGAGTTCGGCGCGCTCGGATCGACCCATAATATCGGTGGGGTGACCGATCTCGATGACCGCAACCAGGCCGCCTTCGCCGGGGGCTTTGCCGAATTCCGCTATCTCGCCATCGAGCGCACCTCGAGCAATCCGCTTTCGGTCACGCGTCGCATTCGAGCCGAACGTGCGGCTGATCGACGAGACCAGCGGCGAGCGGGTGCACAATTACGAATTTGAAACGACCGTCAATGCCGATGTCGAGCTTCTGAGGAACCGGCTCTATGCGGGCTTCAACCTGCTCTACGAGCCGGAGGTCACGTGGACTGCGACGGGTGAAACGGTGCGCGAAGCGACGCTCGGCGGCTCGGCGGCGCTTTCGCTTCGGCTGATGTCCAACGTGGTGTTCGGCGGCGAGATCTGGTATCTGCGTCACTACGACAGCCCGACGCTCGACGGCTTTCACCGGCGACGCCGTGATGCTGGGACCGACGCTCTATATCCAGTTCACGCCGAAAATGTTCATGACCGCGGCCTGGAACACCCAGGTCTGGGGCCGCGAGATCGGCAATCCCGTCTCGCTCAATCTGGCGGAGTTCCAGCGCCATCGCGCCAGACTGAAATTCGCCTGGGAATTTTGATGTTTCTCAACACCGGAAAGGATGACGGGTGTCTGCTGTGCCGATGATGACAAGACTGGTTCTGCCGCGCTCTGCGCCGTCGCGATGCTCCAGGCGTCTCCGTCGCGGGCGCAGCAGGCGACCGAGATTCACCTGACCTATTCCAAGGGCCAGTTTCAGCCGAGCCAGGTGAGCGCACCGGCCGATAAACCCATCTCGTTCCGGGTAAGAATCTCGACGCCAAGGCGATGGAGTTCGAGAGCACGTCGCTGCGGGTCGAGAAGGTGGTCGCCGCCAACAGCGAGGGCATCATCAATGTGCGGGCGCTGAAACCCGGACGCTACGAATTTTATGACGACTTCAACGAAAAGGCGCGCGGCGCTCTGACCGTGCAATAGGCGATATCCGTGCTGGCCGCCCTCATCATCGTGTTCCGCGAAGTATTCGAAGCCGGACTGATCATCGGCATCGTGCTCGCGGTGACCGGCGCGGTGCCGCATCGCAATCGCTGGATCGGCGGCGGGGTGCTGGCGGGCGCGCTTGCGGCCTGCCTCGTCGCGGCGTTCGCCGGTGCCTTGTCGCAGCTGTTCGCGGGCATGGGACAGGAGCTGTTCAACGCGGCAATCCTCTGCATCGCCGTGATCATGCTGACCTGGCACAATGTCTGGATGGCGCATCACGGCCGGGAAATCGCCGGGGAAATGCGCGCGGTCGGCCAGGCCGTTGCGGACGGCACCAAGTCGCTGCTGGCGCTGGCCGTGGTGGTCGGCGTCGCCGTCCTGCGCGAAGGCAGCGAGGTCGCGCTGTTCTTGTACGGCGTCGTCGCGTCCGACGGCGGATCGGCCGATCAGCCTCGCGATCGGCGGCGTCATCGGTCTGGCGCTCGGAGCCGCCGTCTGCCTCCTGACCTATTTCGGCCTGATGCGGATCCCGCCGAAGGCGCTGTTCGCCACCACCACTGTTCTGATCACTCTGCTCGCGGCCGGCATGGCGGCGCAGGCGGTGGCGTTCCTCGAACGCGCCAACTGGCTCAACTTGCTCGACACCGTGGTGTGGGATAGCGGATGGCTGCTGTCGGAGACGAGCATCGCCGGCCGGACCATGCACACCTTGATCGGCTACACCGATCAGCCGACTGAAATGCAGCTTGTGATCTATCTCGCCGTGCTGGTGGGGACGATCGTGCTGATGCAGCTGACCGGCTCGCAACATACCGACCGTGCCATCGCCGTCGGCTGACGATTTCCCCGTTTGCGATAACCGTCGCGCGTACACGGCTTCCTTGCCCGGCGATTTCCGTCCGCCGGCCCGACCCGATTCGAACTTCGGGCCAGATCAGTATGGATCCAAGGCCAAGCGCGTGGCATTTCTCACTCGCCGCTCGGTCGCAAAGTGGTAGACTTTAGACATTGTACGAGGCGTGTTCTCAGGGAGGATCCATGCAACGGCGCGAGCTTGTTGCGCTTATCGGCGCTACAGCGGTGGTATGGCCGTTCGTGGCGCGCGCGCAGCAGACTGAGCAGAAGCGGCGGGTCGGAGTTCTCATGGGCCTGGCCGCGGATGATACGGAAGGGCAGGATCGAATTGCCGCGTTCGAGCAGGGTCTGCAGCAATTGGGGTGGACTGACGGCAGCAACCTGCAGATCGACTATCGCCGGAGTGCGGGAGACACCGACCTTACGCGGAGATATGCAAATGAATTGGTCGCGCTTGCGCCGGACGTCATCCTGGCCTCTGGCGGCACGGTGGTGGGACCGTTGCTGCAGGCGACCCGCACCGTGCCAATCGTGTTTACGCAAACCCCTGATCCGGTCGCCGCCGGGTTCGTTGCAAGCCTGGCGCGGCCTGGCGGCAATGCCACTGGATTTACCACCGCCGAATTCGGCACCAGCGGGAAATGGCTGGAGCTGCTCAAGGACGTTGCGTTGCGGAGCCGGCAGACGTCGATGGGAGAGGCCGCCCACGCACTAGGGTTGACGACTATTCCGGTTGAAGCGCGCGGGTTGGACGCACTTGAACAAGCGTTTGCGATAATGGTGAGGGAGCGCGCGCAGGCGTTCGTCGTGCTGGGGGACGCTGTGCTGTTCAACTATCGCGGCCAGATTGCGGCCATGGCTCTCAGAAATCGGCTGCCGGCCGCCTCTTACCAGAAAGAGTATGCGGATGCGGGCTTCCTTCTGACCTACGGGGTTAATTTTCTGGATTTACATCGTCGGTCCGCCGCCTTCGTCGACAAGATTTTCAAAGGTGCGAAGCCTGCCGACCTGCCGGTCGAACAACCGACCAAGTTCGAGCTGGTGATCAATTTGAAGACCGCAAAGGCGCTTGGTGCCACCGACAATGCTCGCCCGCGCCGACGAGGTGATTGAATGAGCCGCGCATTGCCTACTGCAGCGGCGTCGCCGCTGGTGCGCTTCTTGGCGAGGTCCATTTCGGTCACCGCGATCAGGATTTCGGCGCGGGTTTTCAGATCGGGCGCTTCCAGCATCGCCTGCTTTTCCGCCGGGCCGTAGGGCGACATCATCGCCAGCGCGTTGACCAGCGCCTCGTTCGGCGCGCTCTCGATGCCTTCCCAGTCCACCTTCAGATTGTTGGCCTCGAGAAAATCGGTCAGCACGTCGAGCAGGGCCGCGCGGTCGACGGCCTCTTCGCCCTTGCGCGCGACGAAATCGTCGACATAGGGAAAGAAATCCACCTTGCATTGCCGGTACGCGGTCAGGCCCGTCGATTTCCTCGACCACCTTGAAGCGCGCGACGCCGGTCAGTTCGAGGATGTAGCGGCCGTCGCCGGATTCGGCGAGCTGGGTGATGCGGCCGACGCAGCCGACGCGAAACAGCGCCGGCCTGGCCTCGTCCGTGCGAGTGGCGAAATGTCCGGCTGGATCATCCCGATCAGCCGGTGACCGTCGCGCAGCGCGTCGTCCACCATCGCCAGATAGCGCGGCTCGAAGATATTGAGCGGCATCTGGCCGCGCGGCAGCAACAGCGCGCCCGGCAGCGGAAACACCGGAATGATTTCGGGAAGCTCGCCGGGTCCGCGGTATTCGGCATTGATCGGCATCGGCAGTCCCGGTCAGTTCGTGGGTTCAGGTGCGTGCTCTCTTCACAAGACCATGCCCGCTCGGTGGAAACGCGCCTACGAGAACAGAATCGTCGACAGCCGCTTTCGTCCGTCGACGGTGGCCTCGTCGGCGCCGCCCCACGCCTCGAAGAACTGCACCAGCTGCTTGCGCGCGCCGTCATCGTTCCACTTGCGATCGCGCTTGACGATTTCGAGCAGCTGGTTGGTCGCCTCGGCGCGGTTGCCCTGGGCGTTGAGCGCGGTCGCCAGATCGAATCGCGCCTGATGGTCGAGCGGGTTTGCGGCGACTTTCTGTTCCAGCTCGGCGACCGGACCGACCGCCTGGGCCTGCTCGGCGAGATCGATCGAGGCCTGCACCGCCTTGACGGCGGCGTCGTTGCGCTTCGATTCCGGCACCATCGCCAGCGTCTGCTTGGCCTGTTCGATCGCGCCCGTCGCCACGTAGCATTTCGCCAGCCCGGCCAGCGCGGCGATATTGGTGGCATCGAAGCCGCCAGCACCTCGGCATAGATCTGGGCGGCGGCGGCAGGGTCGCCTTCCGCCAGCACGGCTTCGGCCTCCTGCAGGATTTCGGCGATATTCGGCTCGCCCGGCGCCGTCATGCCCTTGGTGAGCTTGTCGATGAAGGCGTTGACCTGGCTCTCCGGCACCGCGCCCATGAAACCGTCGGCGGGCTGGCCGCCCACGAACGCGATCACGGCCGGGATCGACTGAATGCCCATCTGGCCGGGGATGGCCGGATGCTCGTCGATGTTCATCTTGACCAGCTTGACCTTGCCCTTGGCGGCGCGGACCGCCTTTTCGAGGACGGGCGTGAGCTGCCGGCAGGGGCCGCACCACGGCGCCCAGAAGTCGATCAGCACCGGCTGGCGCTTCAATTCCTCGATGACGTCCTTGACGAAGGTCTGGGTGGTCGTCTCCTTGATCAGATCGGGTCTGCCTGCGGCGCCGGGCCGCCGCCCTGCTCAACTATCGTCACGGAATCCTCGCCTGATGTCTTGAGAAGATGTCTGGTTGGTCGGTTCTAGCACGTCTTGCCAAGCTGCCCTAGATGGCGCTTGGCAACAGCTCGCGAATTTGCAGATCGGCCGGCGAACGCCGCAGGCGCCCGGCAGGGTCCGGTTGGGGCCTCGATTGCCTGGCGCACCTGGCCGAGATCAGGCCGATGCTTAGCGCCGGTGCAGTTCAAGGTTCCCGACCGGATTTGGCCGAGCCGCCATTGTTTCGTGACCCGCGGCATTAGACCGCAGCGGACTGTTGCATTCGCGGTCCGCATTTGGCATAGGTCTGCCGTTGACGGCGAGCGATCGCCGCCATCTCGGATGCGGGTGTAGCTCAGTGGTAGAGCACGACCTTGCCAAGGTCGGGGTCGAGGGTTCGAGCCCCTTCGCCCGCTCCAGATTTTCTTCCATGGCAAACTACCGGATCGACGACAGGCCGCCTTTTGGCGGCCTTGTCGTTTGTGGCTGACGCGCTCGAACGTCAACATCGCGGCGAGCATCGCATGATGCGCAGTCCCGCCAGGTCAGGAAAATGCGCGTGCTCCCTGCGTGACGCTTGCCCACTGATGACGAGAACTTGCGCAATCTCGCACATGCCGTGAGGCAACGTTGCTGAGTGCAGAAATCGCTCGACGAAAAGCGATCGCGAAGCAATCCGTCTCACATTTCTTCGATCAGCAGCGGCGCGCGGCGCACGCTTCTCACTCCGGCAGCGGATGTGCTACCATTTGCCGGTCTGTTCCACCTCACCAGACCAAGTACGTCTCTCGAACGTTCAAAATAAATAAAACAGACGCAGCCGCCAGGCTGCATAGGGAGTGACGCGATGAAATCGGCTTTCAATCGATCTATTCTTGCGCTCGCAGCAATCCTCGTTGTCGCGGGGGCCAGCCAGGCCAGCGCGCAGCAGAAGCCGCTCAAGAGATACCAGTCCGGCACCAAGGACTTCTGGACCCATCCGCCGCCGGACTGGTTCCTCGGCGACGAGACCGAAGCCCAGAAGGGCCTCGCGCCGCCGTCGGGTCCGCCGACCGGCGCCTCGGAAGCCGAACTCGCGGCGATGATGAAGAAGATCAAGCTGCCGGCGGGCTTCAAGATCGAAGTCTACGCCTCCGGCGTGCTGGCGGCGCGGCAGATGGCCTGGGGCGACAAGGGCACGCTGTTCGTCGGCTCCTTCGGCCTCGGCAACGTCTATGCGATCACGGACAATGGCGGCAAGAAAGAGGTCAAGACCGTCCTCAAGGGCCTCAACATGCCGACCGGCCTCGCCTTTCTCGACGGTGCGCTCTACGTCGTCGCGATCGACAAGCTGATCAAATACGAGAACGCCGAAGCCAATCTCGACAATCTCGGCGCCGGCAAGGTGGTCTATGACGACATGCCGTCCTACGTCGCGCATGGCTGGAAATATCTCGCCGTCGACAAGGATGGCTGGTTCTACCTGCCGTTCGGACCTCCCTTCAACATCGGCATTCCGCCGACCAGCGTCTCGCAGATCCGCCGCGTCGATCCCAAGACCGGCAATGCCGAACTGGTGGCGCTCGGCGTCCGCAACAGCGTCGGCGGCGACGTCGATCCGCGCAGCGGCCGATACTGGTTCACCGAGAACGCGCGCGACTGGATGAGCGACGACATGCCGAGCGACAAGCTCAACATGATCTCGAAGATCGGCGAGCATTTCGGCTATCCCTATTGCCACCAGGGCGACCTGCCGGATCCGAAGTTCGCGATGGGTCACAAATGTTCGGAATTCACCCCGCCGGTGCTCAATCTCGGCGCCCATGTGGCTCCGCTCGGCATGAAGTTCTATACCGGCGACCAGTTCCCCGCCGAGTACAAGAACAACATCCTGATCGCCGAGCACGGCTCCTGGAACCGGCATAAGTACCAGGGCGCCCGCATCAAGCGCGTGATCGTCGATCCGGACGGCAAGAACGCCAAGCAGGAAGTGTTCGCCTCCGGCTGGCTCGAAGGCGACCAGGGCTATCTCGGCCGTCCGGCCGATATCATCCTGGCCAAGGACGGTTCGATCCTCGTCGCCGACGACTGGGCCGGCGCGATCTATCGCATCAGCTAACAAGAAGTAAGGCTGAGAAATCAGCAGGCTGCGGTTGCTCGGGAACGAGTGGCCGCAGCTTTGCGTTTTTGGGAGGCGCGTGAACGATGAGCCAGGAATGAGAATCAGGCGAGATTCGGCTTCGCGCTAACGCGCGCCCCGGAATGACGAGCTGGAATAGGAATACGGATGATGCGACGGTTCTCAATGTACTTGCTTTGCTGGTCGTTGCGGCGGGACTTTCGGTGCGGCGTTCGCCGGCCCACGCCGCCGACACCGCCGCCGGCAAGGAAAAGGCCGAGCTGTGCGTCGGCTGTCACGGCGAGGGCGGCATTTCGCAGACGGAGAACATTCCCTCGCTCGCGGGCCAGCCCGATCAGTTCATTCAGTGGCAGCTGGTGTTCTTTCGCGCCGGCACGCGCAAGAACGAGCAGATGCAGCCGATCGTCGAGCAGATCAACAACGAGGATATCCGCAATCTCGGCGCCTACTTCGCCTCGCTGACGCCGCCCAAGGCGCCGCACCGACGACAATCCCGATCTGTCAAAGAAGGGCGCGCAGGCGGCCGCGGGCCGGCGCTGCGCGTCATGCCACACCGATAGCTACGCCGGAACAAAGGCGGTTGCGCGCATCGCCGGCCAGCGCGAGGAATATCTGGTCAAGGCGCTGCACGACTACAAATCGGGCGTGCGCTCCGGCGGCGCCGTGGCGGCGATGGCCGATGTCGCCTATCCCCTGAGCGAGGAGGAAATCGACGCGCTCGCGCATTATCTCGCGCATCTGTACAGACTCTCGCTCCCCTGCGCTCCGGGCGGAGGGTAGATCCAAGCTTTACCCCCGCTGCTTCTCATACACCTTGAGATGCGTGTAGGCGGTGCGCAGCTTCGGCACCGGGATCTTCGCGGCGTCGGCGCGCGCGACCAGGTCGCCGATCACATGATCGGCCTCGACGGCAGCGCCGGCCTTGATGTCGCGGAACATCGAGGCGGTAATCGGCGAGCCTTCGGCGGTCAGCATGCCGCGGGTGCGCTCCAGCGATGGCGCGCGGGGCGGATGGCCCTCGGCGGTAGCAATCGCGCTGCATTCGTCGAGCATGCCGAGCAGGAAATCCTTGCCGCCTGGGGCTGCCAGGATAGTCCCGATCGGACCGCGCATCAGGCAGGTCGAGCCCGCGACCGAAGCCAGGAACACCCACTTCTCCCACATGTCCTGAATGATGTGTTCGCTGGCGACCGCGCCGAATTTACCGCTCGCGAACACCTCCGCGATGGCGCGTACCCGCTCCGACAGCTTGCCGTCGCGTTCGCCGAAAGTGAGCGACTGCGTCGGCTGCAGCTGGATCACCTCGCGCTTGTCGTTGAGCGTCACCACGATCGCGCAGAGGCCGCCGAGCACGCGCTCGCGGCCGAATTTGGCGTCGAGGATATCGAGATGCAGCATGCCGTTGAGCATCGGGATGATCGCGGTCTCTTGCCCGACCGCCGGCGCGAAGGATTTGATCGCATCCTCGAGGTCGAACGCCTTGCAGCTCAGCAGCACGACGTCGAATTTCTCGGTCAGCTTGTCGGCCTGCACCGCCGGCGGATTTTTCAGCGTCACGTCGCCGTTCGGGCTCTTGATGACGAGGCCGGCGGAAGCCAACTCGGCGGCGCGCCGCGGACGGACCAGAAAGGTCACGTCACGGCCAGCTTCGAGCAGCCTGCCGCCGAAATATCCGCCGATGGCGCCGGCCCCGACCACGAGAATGCGCATTGCTTCGACTCCGGTTTATTTCACTGTCATGCCCGGCCATGACGAACGAACGAGCAGTGCTACCACTTTTCCCCGAACGGGCGAATTTCCAGCTCAAAGGTCCAGGCGCTGCGCGGCTGCTGGTAAAGCTGCCAGTAGGAGGCCGCAACCGACGCCGGCGGCATCAGCAAGTCGGGATTATCAAGCGCTTCCTTGCCCCAGAGCTGCTCCCGGCGCTGGCGGACCCACGCGGTGTCGACGCCGGAATCGATGATCAGATGCGCGACGTGGATGTTCTTCGGTCCCAACTCGCGCGCCATCGCCTGCGCCACCGCGCGAAGGCCGAATTTGGCGCTGGCGAAGGCGGCAAAGCCGCTGCCGCCGCGCAGGCTCGCGGTCGCGCCGGTAAAGAAGATGTTGCCCTTGCCGCGGGGCAGCATCAGCCGCGCCGATTCGCGTCCGGCAAGGAAGCCCGCCCAGCACGCCATTTCCCACACTTTCCGGAACACGCGGTCGGTGGTCTCCAGGATCGGGAAGTTGACGTTGGCGCCGACATTGAAGATGCAGACTTCGAGCGGGGCGTGCTTGTCGGCGTCATTGAGGAAGGCCGCGACCTCGTCCTCCTTTCGCGCGTCCAGCGTGCGCGCCACGATCGATCCGCCCGATGCCTCGATCTCCTTGACCAGCGGCTCGAGCTTGGCGCCGTCGCGCCGGCCGGCGAAGACGGTGAACCCCTCGGCGGCGAATTTCTTCGCGATCTCGGCGCCGATATAGTCGCCGGCGCCGATCACGGCGCAGGTTGCGTTGCGTTTTTGCATTTTGGGTGTCTCCACCGGATCTGCGTTGCCGCGTCATTCCGCGGCGATGCGAAGCGTCAAACTGCGATGTGCAGTCGCACAGCTGAGGTCGAAGCAATCGCACCATCCCGGAATGACGGAGGCTGGATTGCTTCGCTTCGCTCGCTCCAATGACGGTCGGTCTACTTCCCCGAGACCAGTTCCTCGACCTCGCGCAGCTGCTCCTTGCCGAAAAACATTTCGTTGCCGACAAAGAAGGTCGGCGATCCGAACGCGCCGCGTTCGACCGCACTTTGCGTGTTCTCGATCAGTTTTGCCTTGACGTCGGGAGCCTGCGCGCGCGCGAACAGTTTTGCGGCGTCGAGGCCGGACGCGGTCAATGCCTTCACCGCCACCTCGGGGTCGTCCATCTTCTTCGGCTCGACCCACATGTGATGAAACGCGGCGTCGACATATTTTTCGAACACGCCCTCGAGCTGCGCCGCGACCGCGGCGCGCATCAGATTGAGGGTGTTGACCGGAAAGAACGGATTCCAGGTGTAGGGCTTGACGTGAAAGCGCTTGATGAATCGCTCGGTCTCCAGCGCGTGAAACTCGCGCTTGTTCTTGATGCCGGCAAGCGATTCGGCCGGCGACTTGTTGTTGGTGGCCTTGAAGATGCCGCCGAGCAGGATCGGCACATATTCGAACTTGACGCCGGTGCGCTTTTCGATCGCCGGGATCGCCTCGTGACTGAGGAACGCGTTGGGGCTGCCGAAATCGAACATGAATTGCGGGGCGGTTGGGCTCACGGCGGTCTCCCTGACGTGGTGGGTCTTATATGATCCTTATCATTCCAACCAGCCTAGCGGTTCATCTGTGCGGGATCAACCCGGCGCCGGGCGGGCGCGTTCGAACGCCGCTGCGGCGAGCCGGCGGGCGTGATCGCGCACGTCGGCCGGCCAGAAGGCCGTCCATGCCTCGAAACGCCCGGCATCGCCTGCGAACAGCGCGCGCGCCACTTCTTCGTAATGCGGCTTGTTCTCCCCCATCGCCGCGATGAAGCGATAGGCCGCTTCCTGCGCGTGCCTGATCCGGTCCTTGTCCTTGTTGGCGCGCCTTGCCTCGTCAACCAGCCTGCGCAGCGCGACCGAAGCGCCGCCCGATTGCTGCGCCAGCCATTCCCAGTGCCGCGGCAACAGCGTGACCTCGCGCGCGACCACGCCGAGCTTCGGACGGCCGGGACCGCGGGGTGCGGCGGCTGCAGTGTCCTGGGGCGTGACGGACGCGCCGGCGGTCTCCGGCAGCCGCGCCAGAACGTCATCGACCGAGCCGCGAAAGTCGATGTCGATCGGACCGCTTCGCTCGTCGAAGACAAGGATCGCGGCATCCTTGCGCCGTTCAAGCGTCGCCTTCGCCGCACGGACGACGTCAGCGAGATTGCCCGAGGCGATGCAGCGGTCGCCATCGAAGGCGAAGTAGGCTGATCCTGGAATCATGAAATGTGCCCCAATTGGTGAGGAGATATTACCCGGGTAAATTCACATTGTCAATAATATCCGGGTAATATCGGACGCCGTAAGCCATCTCGACTTTCTGGGCCCCTGCTGGCACCACCTAGCGCCGAACAGAAGCGACATGTCGCCGGGGGAACCGCTATGCTCACCGTCCATCATCTCAATAACTCGCGCTCCCAGCGCGTGCTGTGGCTGCTGGAAGAGCTGGGCGTGCCCTACGAGATCGTCCGCTATCAGCGTCAGCCGGACATGCACGCGCCGCGCCGAGCTGCGCGCGATCCATCCGCTCGGAAAATCGCCCGTCATCACCGACAACGGCAACACCATCGCGGAGTCCGGCGCGATCGCCGAATACATCATCGATACCTACGGCGAGGGCCGCCTGATCCCGCCGCCCAGACGCCGGAGCGGCTGCGCTACACCTATTGGCTGCATTACGCCGAAGGCTCGGCGATGCCGCCGCTGCTGCTGAAACTGTTGTTCACGCTGATGCCGAAGCGCGCGCCGGCGTTGCTGCGCCCGCTGGTGCGCAAGGTCTCCAACCAGGCGCTGACCACGCTGGTCAATCCGCAGCTCAAGCAGCACATGGCTTTCTGGGAGAGCGAGCTTGGGAAAAAGCCAATGGTTCGCCGGCGATGCGATTCACCGCGGCCGACATCCAGATGAGTTTTCCGCTCGAAGCGGCCGCTGCGCGCGGCGGGCTTGAACAGGGTCACCCCAGGGCGATGGCATTTCTGGAGCGCATTCACGCCCGCCCGGCCTATCAGCGCGCGCTCGAGAAGGGCGGACCGTATCAGGTGGGACGGTAGCGGTCGTTCGTCATTCCGGGAGGTGCGTTAGCCAGACCTCGTCGCGATTGCGATCAGGAATTCTGAGATTCTCGATGCGCAATTGCACATCGTAGTTCGATGCTTCGCATCGCCCCGGAATGACGGGTCACGGCTGTATCGCTGCGATGACTTCGCTGACCAGACGTCCCAGCCCGCGGATATCGCCGGTGGGATCGACGAAATCGCCGAGACGAACGATGACGAGATGCTGCGACGGCAGGATCACGATGCGCTGGCCGAGATCGCCGGAGGCAAAAAAGGCGTCGCGCGGAATCCCGAGGCTGACGCGGCCGTCTCGCATTTTCGTGCTCGCTGCGATTGGTCCAGAAGCCGGCGCCGTAGTCGGTATCGAGCGTGGCGCTCGCGGAGAAATTGACCCAGTCATCCTGCAGGATGCGCCGGCCGCCGACCACCCCGTCATTCAGATAGAGTAATCCAAATCGCGCCCAATCCCTGGCGCTCGCCAGCATGTAGGTTGATCCCTGCAGGGTGCCGACACCGTCGAATTCCAGCGTCACGTTGCGCATCCCGAGCGGGTTGAACAGTTCGCGCCACGCGAACGCCAGCGTCTGCTCGGGACCGCCGACAGCGTCGCGGATGATCCGCGCCAGCAGCTCGGTGGTCGGACTGGAATAGGCCCATCGCTTGCCCGGCGGGGCGATCATCGCGGCCTTCACGGCAAATCCGGCCATGTCGTTGTGCAGGTACACCATCTGGCTCGAGGGATCGAAGCCGCTGTTGGTTTCATCGAGCGCAAGACCCGTGGTCATCCGCATCAGGTGCTCGACCTCGATCTCGTGGCGCGGGTCGGAAGCCGCCCGCCATTCCGGAATCGGCGCCGGAAACGACGGGGTTACCACGCCTTGCTGGGTCAGAATTCCGATCAGCGCGTTGATCACCGACTTGGTCATGGAGAACCCGAGTAGCTGGGTATCGACGCCGATGCCGTCGGCATAGCGTTCGGCGATGACCTGGCCGTCGTGCACCACAACGACCGCCTTGGTTCTGCGGAACGGCGGCGCCGCCGGCTCCTCGAAGGCGTGATCGAGCGCGGCCTTCAGCGCGGGATCGGACGGTTCGACAACGCCGGGGCCGGCGATTCTCGGGCAGCAGCGGCGGGCTCTTCGGCGTCTTCAACGCGGCGACGTCGCTTCTGAGCAGATAAGGCTGCTTGGATCCGTGCAGCAGCACACAGCCGAACCCCTCGTGAAAAACGGCATGCGGCCGAATCATCCTGCCAGTGACGCATCGACGGTTTGCGCGGTGCGATCGAGACGATACCTCAGACCCCAGCTCAGCCGGCGGATGCCGGCACGATCGGTGGCCTCGGCGAATACGGTTTGCGGATCGAGCCCCGAGACGAAGCTCTTCGAGCAGACGTTGTGAGCGACATACCCGGTCGCGACGCGAATGGCGCGATCGGGCCTGAAGATGGCGGCCGCCGCGACCATGGCAACCAGAATCGCAGTCGAGATCAGCGCGCCTGCGACAAGCTTTGGCGAAACCACCAATTCCTCCCCGCGCCCCGGTCAGCAGCCGTGCAAGGTATTCTTAGCGCGACTTCTGGGCCCCGCCAACCGAAGGCAGCGCCTGCACGGTGACGCCGGGCGGCGGCACGTCGTCGTCGGGCACGAAGAAATCCGACATCAGGGCGACCTTCGGATCGACGCGGTAATGCTCGAAATCGCGCACGCCGCTGGCATAGAGCACCTTGTCGTCGATGCAGAACTGCCCGGTGAACTCGCGCGACGGTTTTGTGAAGATGACATGGGCCGCGTCGCCCATGATCTCGGGCGTGCGGCTGGCGCGCATCATGGCGTCGCCGCCCAGGAGATTGCCGACCGCGGCGGTGGCGATGGTGGTGCGCGGCCACAGCGCGTTGACCGCGACGCCTGCGGTTTTCAGTTCGGCCGACAGCCCCAGCACGCACATGCTCATGCCGAACTTCGCCATGGTGTAGGCGGTGGAATGCTCGAACCATTTCGCCTTCATGTCGAGCGGCGGCGACAGCATCAGGATATGCGGATTTTCGGCCTTCTTCAGATGCGGGATGCAATATTTCGACACCATGAAGGTGCCGCGCGTGTTGATACCCATCATCAGGTCGAACCGCTTCATGTCGGTTGCCTGCGAATTGGTCAGGCTGATGGCGCTGGCGTTGTTGACGCAGATGTCGATGCCGCCGAATTCGGCGACGGTCTTGTCGATCGCCGCGATCACCTGCGCTTCCTCGCGGATGTCGCAGAGAATCGGCAACGCCTTGCCGCCGGCGGCGCGGATCTCGTCGGCGGCGGTGTAGATGGTGCCCTTGAGTTTCGGATGCGGCTCCGCGGTCTTCGCTGCGATCGCGACATTGGCGCCGTCGCGTGCCGCGCGCAACGCGATCGCGAGCCCGATGCCGCGGCTGGCGCCGGATACGAACAGCGTCTTGCCCTTGAGCGATGTCATCGTCCCTCCCTGCGGCGTTTTCGCGCCGATTGTGCCTGTTTGGCCTATTGTCCCGCCGCCTCCGCGCCACGGGTACGCGGATCGGGAGCGCCGAGCAATCCGTTTGCGGTTACGGCGATCGAATTCGCCGAGGTCTGGCCCATCGGCTCGATCACGCTATGGCCCTTGGCCCGCAGCGCAGCCAGCGTGTCCTCGGCGAAACCGCGCTCGATCCGCACTTCGTCGGGCAGCCATTGATGGTGCAGGCGCGGCGCGGCCACCGCGGCCGCGACATCCATCCCGTAGTCGAGCACGTTGACGATCACCTGCAGCACCGTGGAGATGATGCGGCTGCCGCCGGGCGAGCCGGTCACCAGCACCGGCTTGCCGTCCTTCAGCACGATGGTCGGCGACATCGACGACAGCGGCCGCTTGCCGGGGCCGGGCAGATTGGCCTCGAATCCGACCAGGCCAAAGGCATTGGATGCGCCGGGCGCGGCGGTGAAATCGTCGAGCTCGTTGTTGAGCAGCACGCCGGTGCCCTCGGCGACCAGGCCGACGCCATAGGGGAAATTCAGCGTATAGGTGTTGCTGACCGCATTGCCGCGGCTGTCGACCACCGAAAAATGCGTGGTGTTGCTGCCTTCGCGCGGCGGCGTCGCCGACAGCGCATCGGTCCATGGCGTCGCGCGCTCGAGATCGATGCCGGCGCGCTGCTTGGCCGCGTAATCCTTCGAGATCAGGGTCGCAACCGGCGCGCTGACGAAGGCGGGATCGCCGAGATAGCGCGCGCGGTCGGCATAGGCGCGCTTCATCGCCTCGATCATGACGTGCAGCGATGGCGCGGAGCCCTGCTTCATGTCGCGCATCGGAAAACCTTCGAGGATGTTCAGCGTCTCCAGCAGCACGACGCCGCCGGAGGAGGGCTGCGGCATCGAGACGATGTCATAGCCGCGATAGCTGCCGCGCACCGGCGCGCGGATCACGGCCGGATAGGATTTCAGGTCGTCCGTCGTCATGATGCCGCCGGCGTCGCGAATTCCGCCTGACGAGCTTTTCCGCGACCGGCCCCTCGTAAAATCCGCGCGGGCCCTGTTCGGCAATCGCCGAAAGCGTCGCCGCAAGATCGCTCTGGATCCAGCCGGTCGCCGTCGCGCAGCGAGGTGCCGTCGGCGCGGGAGAAGATTCTTGCCGATGACGGCCAGCGCGCCAGCCGCCGATGCATTTCGGGCAAGGTGTCGGCGCATGTCGTCGGCGATGACGAGGCCGTCGCGCGCCAGATCGATCGCCGGCTTCAGCAAATCAGCCAGCGTGAACTTGCCCGAGCCGTATTTCTCCAGCGCCAGCGCCAACCCCGCGACGGTGCCGGGGACGCCGATGCCGAGCGCGGAATCGCGCGACTTTGCGGTATCGGGCTTGCCGTCGGCACCGAGGAAAATATCGCGGCGTGGTCGCAGCCGGCGCGGTCTCGCGATAGTCGATGGCGATGTCCTCGTCGCGATCCGCTGAGTGGATCACCATGAAGCCGCCGCCGCCGATATTTCCGGCGCGCGGATAGGTCACGGCCATCGCGAAGCCGGTCGCGACCGCCGCATCGACCGCGTTGCCGCCACGCCGCAGCACATCGGCGCCGATGCGCGCCGCGATCTTCTCCTGCGCGACCACCATGCCGTGTTCGGCGATGACCGCATGAACGGCCTCGGCGGCCGGCGGCATGTAGACGCCGCGGCTCCGGTCCTGCGCGGCGGCCGGCACGCAACAGGCGACGACAAGCACGATGGCCGCAAATATCCGGCGCCGCTCGCCCAAAAACGGTCATCAGATTTTCGCCGGGGACCGGCTAAGTACACGAGGTGGTCATGGCGACGAATGCTATATGGGTTCCGCCGCTGAAGGCAAAACGCCTCCTCGTGATGGTCAGGGATATCCGGGCATGACGGTGATCGCTCGGACGCACGAGTTGCCGATCTGGGCGCCTGCCCGCGCGCCGCCGGACCGAAGGTCAATGCCGGAAATGCCGCACGCCGGTGAACACCATGGCGATCCCGGCGTCGTCGGCGGCCTTGATCACTTCATCGTCGCGGATCGAGCCGCCGGGCTGGATCACGGCGGTGGCGCCGGCCTCGATTGCGACCAACAGTCCGTCGGCGAACGGGAAGAACGCGTCCGACGCCACCACCGAGCCCTTGGTCATCGGACTCGGCAGCTTCGCTTCATCGGCGGCGTCCTGCGCCTTGCGCGCGGCGATGCGCGCGGAATCCACCCGGCTCATCTGCCCGGCGCCGATGCCGACGGTGGCGAGATCCTTGGCGTAGACGATGGTGTTCGACTTGACGTGCTTGGCGACGCGGAACGCGAATTTGAGATCGCGCAGCTCCGCTTCGGTCGGCGCGCGCTTGGTCACCGTCTTCAGCGTGATGTCATCGACGACGGCGTTGTCGCGGCTCTGCACCAGCAAGCCGCCGGCCACGGTTTTGGCGGTCAGGCCTGACGCGCGCGGATCGGGCAGGCTGCCCGCCAGCAGAAGACGCAAGTTGCGCCGCTTGGCGACGATGGCAATGGCCTCTTCGGTCGCGTCTGGCGCGATGATGACCTCGGTCAGGATTTCGGTGATGACGCGCGCGGCCTCGGCATCGAGCGTGCGATTGACGGCGATGATGCCGCCATACGGCGATTGGGTGTCGCAGGCGAACGCCTTGCGGTAGGCGCTGACGAGGTCGGCGCCCTCGGCGACGCCGCAGGGATTGGCGTGCTTGACGATGACGCAGGCCGCGGTGCGCGCCGGATCGAACTCGGCGATGCATTCATAGGCCGCGTCGGTGTCGTTGATGTTGTTGTAGGACAGTTCCTTGCCCTGCAGTTGCCGCGCGGTGGCGACGCCCGGGCGCTGATCGGGCGTGCGATAGAACGCCGCCGTCTGGTGCGGGTTCTCGCCGTAGCGCAGCGCCTGGATCAGCCTCCCGCCGAAGGCGCGATAGTCCGGCGCGTCGGTCTTGAGCTGGGCGGCGAACCAGTTCGAGATCGCGGCATCATAGGCGGCGGTGCGGGCATAGGCCTTGGCGGCGAGACGCCGGCGCAGGACGAGCGTGGTCGCGCCCGCGTTGGCGGCGAGTTCGTCGAGCACGGCCTGATAGTCCTGCGCCTCGACGACGACGGCGACATCGTCATGGTTCTTCGCCGCGGCGCGGATCATCGCGGGGCCGCCGATGTCGATGTTCTCGATGCACTCCTCGAAACCGGCGCCTTTGTCGACGGTGGCCTCGAACGGATAGAGATTGACCACCAGAAGATCGATCGGCGCGATGCCGTGGCTCTTCATCGCCTGCGCATGTTCGGCATTGTCGCGGATCGCGAGCAGGCCGCCATGCACCTTGGGATGCAGCGTCTTGACCCGGCCGTCCATCATTTCCGGGAAAACCGGTCAGCTCCGAAACATCCCTGACCTTCAATCCGGCGTCTGCGATCGCCTTGGCGGTGCCGCCGGTGGAGACGAGTTCGATGCCGTGGCCGGCCAACGCGCGGGCAAATTCGATCAGTCCGGTTTTGTCGGAAACGGACAACAGGGCGCGGGTTACGCGGCGCGGATGGTCGGTCATTGGTTCTTGTCCTAGCAGCATGAGGCCGCCGGGTAGCACGGTTTTGTCAGCCACGAAACCGGCGCTGGCGGCTACCTGACGCGTTGGCCACAATTTTACAGCGGCAATTCCGGCTCGCGGCGGGCGTTGCGTCTCGCTGACGTGGCGGAGGCCGACGTCGTCGAGCGCACAAAGCTCCAGCGGATCGAGGGGGCGTGGCGCGAAGTCCTGACGGATCACGATCTGGGCGGTACGGCGGGGGCCGTCGTTTCCGGCCAGGAACACGCTGTCTTCGAGCTCGACCTTGTCGTCGAGCGCCTCGAAGGTCCAGACGTCGCGGTTCGGCAGCACCAGCATCACGCCGCGGGCGTCGCTGAGCCGGCTCGCCTTTACCGCCGGATGCAGATGAAAACGCACCGCGTAGTCGGTCTCGTTGCCCCTGATCCGTGCGCCCGGCGCCGGCGACACGCTATCCTCGCCGTCGAGCCGGGCGCCGTCATGCGCGATCATCAGGACCCGGCGATGCACCACGCCGAACTGCGCCAGGTAGCCGTCATGCGATGTGGTCAGCAGCACGCCGTTGGCGACCACCTCGCGATAGCTTTCCACGTTGACCGGACCGCTGACGACAGGGGCGCCCTGCAACAGCCGCTTCATCGCCGATAGCTCGACGAACTGGCAGGACGACGTATCGTGATAGGTCAGCGTCGAATGCGCCGCGGTGCTGCGCGCGAAGGCGCGCCAGTTGTCGCGGCTGGTCGAGGGCGTGCCGCAGTTGATGACGATCCGGCTCAGCCCCGACGACAATTCAAACGACAGGCAGCCGGCGTGGGCGTCGTGGCTGACGCTCGGCGGCGGCGGCGGGCCGGTGTCCATGATGACAGTCATCGCGCCGGCGTCGAGCCGCTGAAAACCGGTGTGCGGCATGCTCGCCATCGGCACGCCGTGGGTATCGTCATAGGCGAGCAGCGTCGCCAGCAGATCGGATGGCGCGCTGCTCATGCCGTTGAACAGCGCGAAGCTGCCGTCGCCGTGGCGGAAGAAGCGCAGCATCGGCATCATGCGGTCGATCGCGTTCAACAGCGCCGGCGGCGGCGCGATGTTGCGGGCGGCGAAGGTCTGCCGCAGTGGCAGCAGGTCGATCAATAATTCGATCAGCGCGCCGGGGTTGCGCGAGATGTGGCCGCCATCGGGGAGGATTTGCCGCTGCAATTCGTCGGACAACTTGCGCGTGGCGGTGCGGATATGCCGGCCCTGATTGGCGAGGCAGAGCGAGGCGTAGCACAGTGCAATCAGCACCTGCAGCCGCGACATGCCGTCGACGTCCAGTATCGTGTAGCGCAGATAGCGGATTTCGCGCGTCAGCCCGCGCAGATAGCGGCGATAGAATTTGCCGTCGGTATCGCCGAGCACCAGGGGCGCCTGCGACAGCAACGAGATGACGCGGCGCGCCAGCACGTCGGGGCGGCGGCCGATCGGGCGTTTGCGCGCCGTATTCGAAATCCAGTCGTCGACCAGCGAGCGGGCGTTGGCGCGGGTCAGCGCGGTATCGGCCGCGCGCAGATGCCGCAGCCATCCGAAGCCGAGCAGCGCCACCTCCCAGTCCTCCGACGGCGGCTCGAGATCGAAGATCGAGCGCCCGTGGCAGGTGACGATCTTGCCGGCGAACACGAAGCGGCCGGCATAGATTTCGGCCGCGCGGGTGGCGTCGGCGGTGCGCAGGTCATGCGGCGCGATGATCAGGCGATCGGTGCGGCCCGGCCACAGCCCGGACAGCGCCACCGAGCCACCACTGGCGCGCGCCATTATGTTCCGCGCGAAGCGGGCCATGATCAGCGTCGAGATGCGTCTGCGTTGAGCGACCGACACGCCTGCCCTTGATGAGAGGATTCTGCTTGCGAATCCTTTTAATCCGGAAACGCGGCCAAGACACCATCTTGAAACCGGGCGAATCAGCGGATGGGGCGGAAAACACGGTGCAAAATCAGGATTTAACCAGCCGCGCGGCGTAAAAGCCGTCGAGCCCGCTCAACCGGGGGTCGGGATGCGGCAGGTGGCAGGGCAGGGTGCGCAGATCGCCTTCGGCGGTCAGGATTTCCGCAAGGCCCGCGACCTCGCCGGCCGCGATCGGCGCGCGGCGCATCGCGGGTTCGGTGGCGAGAAGGGCCGCGATCGCCTGCTCGCCCTCTTCCGGTTCCAGCGAGCAGGTACAATAGACCAGCGTCCCGCCCGGCTTGAGCAGCGCGACCGCCTTTTGCAGCAGGCGCTTCTGCAGCGCCGTCAGCGCGCCGATGTCGGTTTCCTGGCGCAGCCAGGCGACGTCGGGGTGGCGGCGGATGGTGCCGGTCGAGGTGCAGGGCGCGTCGATCAGGACGCCGTCGAAGCCTTCGCCGCTTTTCGCCCCCTGCCATTCCGCGGCGTCGGCGACCACGATCTCGGCCTCGAGCGCCAGCCGCGCGAGATTGTCGCGCAGCCGCGCCATGCGGCCCGGCGAGCGGTCGACCGCGGTGACGCGCGCCCCGGCGTTTGCGAGCTGCGCTGTCTTGCCCCCCGGCGCGGCGCAGAGATCGGCGACGGATTTTCCGGCGACGTCGCCAAGCAAGCGCGCCGGCAGAGCGGCGGCGGCATCCTGTACCCACCATTGGCCCTCGGTGAAGCCCGGCAGCATGGTCACCGAACCCTGCAGCAGCGTGCGAACGGTTCCCGTCGGCAGCGTCTCGCCGTGCAGGCGCGTCGCCCACTGCGCGGGATCGGACTTCACGGTGATATCGAGCGACGGCTCGTGGCCGATCGCGTCGGCGATGGCGCGGGCAACGGTGGCGCCGTAATGGGCGGTCCAGCGCGCCAACAGCCACGCGGGAATATCGAGCGTCTGCGACTTGACCTCGTCGATCAGCGGCTGCCCCTCGCGCGCGCAGCGGCGCAGCACCGCGTTGACCAGCCCGGCATATTTCGCGGCGCGCCGGTCCGACTGCACCAGCCGCACCGACAGATCGACCGCGGCATGATCGGGCACGTCCATCCAGAGAATCTGCGCGGCGCCGATCAGAAGCGCGCTTTGCGCGCGCGGCGCGTCGGTCGGGACGCCGCGATCGAGCAGTCGCGACAGCACATGGCCCAGCGTGCCCAGCCGGCGCAGGATCGTCGCCACCAGTCGCCGCATCAAGGCGCGGTCGCGATCGGACAGCGCCTTCAATCCGGGATGGGCGGCGGCGCCGTCGAGCTGCTCGTCGAGGGTGCGCTGCTTATGCAGCACACCGTCGAGAATATCCGCCGCGATCCGCCGCGCCGCGAGACCGGGCACCTCGGATGGCAGTGCGAATCTTTGAGGAGGCATGGAGCGGGAACATCTCGGGGAGTCGGACAGCAATTTACGCTGTCGGAGGGAAGGAGAGACCTTTGGCACGGGAATATGCCAAATATAAGAATCGCCCTAGCGATTTCCGATCTCGGCATCATCTGTATGCCGAAGTCCCGAATCGCGCGAGCTATTCCATGGCTGGAAAACCCGAGACGTCGGACGATCCCGCGCTGCCTCCTAACCGCGCCGGAACGCAAGCTGTTGACGCCAGCGGCCAGACGCGCGCTCGCTGAGGCTGAGGCGCGCAGGAAGGCCGCCGAGGCAAACGCGAGGCCGCCGCGGGAAGGAGTTCCAGGGACCGAAGGGCCCGGAGCCGACCCGTTTTGGCGACTGGGAGAATAAGGGAATCGCTTCGGATT
>CAVTNA010000074.1:0-21355 GCA_963735835.1 uncultured Alphaproteobacteria bacterium
AGCTAGTCTAGCCGGTCCCGACCACCATCCGGTGGTTCCTCTAATCCGATGTATCCGAAGCCGTTAGACGCACGATTTCCGGATCGCTTCGCCTGCAAAGGGCGAAATGTATCGCTCAACCGTTTCCGCACACGTTGGCAGTCGAGTTGGTAAATTGCCGACCGAAAACCGATCCGAGGTTGGAAGATCCTGAGGTCGCCCGAAGGGCACTCACCCGAACGAAGTGAGGGTGAGTAGGTTGGGTTAACTGACCGCATGATCAAGCCGTTTACCAACTCGCTGAAGGAAATGAATACCAAGCTTGCTAAGCTCGCCGTAATGGACGCGTGCCAGTTTCCCATCAACAAGATCAAAAAGGGGACGGGTCAAATGTCTATCGTTCAATTCGTCATTGTGATTGTTCTGGCTGCTTACGCTGGGTCGCTCGCGGGCAGCGCTCCATTCGGCTGACTCGATCGAAGCGAAGCTGGTGGACGTAACTGAGCCAGGTCGATGGTGGATCTGGCATTGGTACAGTCCAGCCAAAGAGCCCTCGACCATAGCCTGGACGGTGCACGCCGACATCCGCTCCGAGCAGCAGTGCCCAATAGTGCTTGCCTTCTTAAGCTTACTTCAGGGGCATTAACCTTAATGAATGCTCCGCAACAAACTAGTGTCGGCCTCCCTTGTGACCTAAAGTCGGTCCCGACGGAGACGCAATTTTTACCCTTGGTCCGCATCGGACGTTATAGATGCGAAGAACGATTTGGTTTTCGCTTTGTTGCTTGGTCGGTATCGCGGTTCTCGCAAGCGTTAGAGCCCTGTCACCGTTTGTCGGTAAGGACGCAGGGATGTATTTTGACAGCGGTTCTTCCAGCTGCAGTTTCCCCTCTTCGACCAGCATCATCGCGGCCACCGTGGTGATCGGCTTCGACATCGAGTAGATGCGGAAGATGGTGTCAGGCGTCATCGGCTCTTTCGTGCCGGGATCGCGAACGCCGAAGCTGCTGTAATATACTGTCTTGCCGTTGCGCTGGATCATCATGATGGCGCCCGGAATCTTGTTTCCCGCGATCTCGTTCTTGATATAGGCATCGATGCGAGCAAGCCCTGCGCTCGCAAAACCTGCCTCCTCGGGCTTGGCGATAATGGGCCCTTCGGCAAACGCGTCGGGCATGGCGACGAATAGCATCGCCGCGACGGCAAGCCGGAGCAAACGAATGGATGAAGAGCACTGTAAATCCCCCCAATGTTCGGCGGCACCTCACGGTGACAATTGACGCCAATAGTTGCTTGGCCGGAGGGCTCTGACAAGACCCATGAAAGTACAGAGGCCTGCGAGTGTCGATTGCAGGTGACCCGCGAAAAAACACCAAGCCGCGCCCGATCGTCAGAGCAAGCCATAATGCGGCGCGGATGTGTTCCGCCCGTCACAGGCCAGAAATAAAATTACAACCAACGCGCGAACCCGGGTTCCCCTGAGGGGGTGACAAGCCGGCACAAAATGGCGACAATCGGCGCAAATCATGTCATGAGAACTTACCTGAAAACCTGTCGCTGGAAATACACGTCCGTGATCGCAACACGCCCATCCTGTCTGCTGATTGCCGCCATCGCCGGCTGCATCATGCTGACGCCTTTGCGCGTGCAGGCGCAGTGGTGGAGCCGCGCGCCGGCCGATTTCGAGGAATGCGCCGACAAGGCCGAGAAGGCGGCGACCCGGGAAGAGAGATCGTTTCAGCTCACCGAATGCAACGCGAAATTCGCCGGCCGCCGCAAGCCCGGCGGCGGTTACACCTATTTCGATTTCATGCAGAACCGGAGCTTCGATATCGCGGGCCCGAACCCGACGCCCGAAGAGCAGAAGAAGATCGACGAGCAATATACCGCCTTTCTCGACCGCGAGCGGCAAAGCCGCATCGCAGCCGCGTTCACGGCGAAACAGCAATTGCTGCAGCAGGCCTCCTTGAGGAGTGAAAAGGTGCCGCTGCCGGTAGAGGCACCCAACAAGGCGCAGGCGGCGAGCGATTTGAGGTCGCGCGCCAAGGCTTGCGCGCAACATTCATTCTCCTGCGAATGGCCGCGGCTGTCCGAAAGCCTCAAGGACCTGAAGAAGCTGTTCAGCTCTTCTTCGGCCAAGGCGAAGCGCGGTTGATCGTCAGTCGGTGATCACCATCGCCCAGAACTTCCGGTAAGGCGATTTCGGATTGTGCACCGAGGCGACGCCGACGCGGCGGGCGCCGGCCATCAGCAAATTCGCGCGGTGACCGGTCGAATCTTCCCACTGCTTCAGCATCTCGGCGAAAGTCAGAAAACCCGCGCCGATATTTTCCGCCGCCCTGGATTTGTGCAGGGCGGACACCCGCATCGCGAAATTGCCGCCGGCTGAGTGGCTGACCGTGCCGGTGGAGGCCATCGCCTGCGCCTGCTTCAGCGCCACCGCGCCGAGGCGGCCGTCCGACCGCACCGCCGATAGCCCGTGCGCGCGGCGATAAGCGCTGATCGCGCTCGCATAATCGTCGGCGGTAGCCGTGGCGGCGAAGCCCAGGCTGAAGCAGAGCGCGAGGAGTAAAAGTTTCATACGGGATCGCCCCGGCATCAACGGCGTTTTAGCGCGCGCCGTCGTGGATCCGCCTGACGTGGTCCCGGTGCGCCGGCCTGTGATAACGCACGCCCGGCTCGTAAACCGGCACATGATATGCCTGCGCAGCTCGCTGCTCCTGCAACCTCGCGTCATATCCCGGCGATGGCGTCACCGTCGGCGGCGCGGCGCTTGCCGGCGCCAACCCGGCCGCGCCGCCCAAAGCGAAAGCGGCAATGGCAGAGGCTGCGTAAATTCGCTTCATATCTTTCCTCCCGGCGCGGGCGCGGTCGATGCGCGTTGCCGCTTCACCCCATCTCATCCCTGAACATTGCCTTTTCAAGGCAGCGGTGGCGCGCAAGCACCGATTATGCGACCGGACCTGCTCCGGCGCTGGCCGCGGCCGCGCCTTGTAACGGTCATGGCGCGTGGTTATGTTTTGCCCGGGCTGGCATTCGGGAGACGAGGACAATGGGTTTACTCGATGTACTCAACGGGATGCAGAATGGCCCACGCGGCCCGAGCAATCCCGGCGCGCAAGCCGGCGGAGGAATGTCGCCGTTGACCATGGCGATCCTCGGACTGCTGGCCTGGAAGGCGGTCAAGCATTTAAGCGGCAGCCAGTCGAGCCCGGCGGCGCCGGCGCCCGGCAATGTCGCAGGCGGCGGAACCGGCGGCGGCCTTGGCGACGTCCTCAAGGGCGGATTGGGCGGCCTGCTCGCCGGCGGCGCGGCGGGCAGCGTGATCAGCGGCGGGCTCGGCGACCTGCTCAAGCAATTACAGCAGAACGGCCAGGGCGAGGCCGCCAATTCATGGGTGAGCACGGGCCCGAACAAGCAGATTTCGCCTGATGATCTCGGCCGCGCGCTCGGCGCCGATCAGCTCAATGCGCTTTCGGCGCAAAGCGGCCTGTCGCGCGAAGCGCTGCTCGCCGGCCTCAGCCAGCATTTGCCCGATGTCATCAACCATCTGACGCCGGACGGGCGGCTGCCGACCGAAAGCGAAATATCGGGCCGGCTTTGATTCCGGCCGGCCGCGGCTTTTTCGAACTCTGCTCTCTGGAGAGAAGGACGACAGCGATGATACACATAATTCATCGTCGGCTTCATCGCGGGGATTCTCGCCCGGCTGCTTTCACCGGGCCCGAACAATCCCAGTGGATTCATCCTGACCACCGTGCTCGGCATCGCCGGTGCTTTTCTGGCGACCGCGATCGGCCAGGCCATCGGCCACTACGATCCCGACCAGGGCGCCGGCTATATCACCTCGACGATCGGCGCGCTGGTGGTGCTGTTCATCTGGAACCGGCTGGTGGCGAGCCGCGTGATTTCCGATCCCGGCGCGAAGTGACGGCTCAAGATCTCACGTCACCAAATGCGCGCCGGCATCCATCCGGATCACTTCGCCGGTCACGTTGCTCGACCGTGGGGTCGCAAGGAAGCACACCAGTTCGGCGACGTCCTGCGCGGTCGAGGCGCGTTTGAGCGGCACTTTCGCGATCACATTGTCGCGCACCTGCCTGGCGGCGTCCTCACCGCGGCCTTTGGTGAACCAGGGTGTGTCCATGTAGCCGGGGCAAACGGTGTTGACGCGGATCAACGGCGCCAGCGCCCGCGCCAGCGAAAAAGTGATGGTGTTCAGCGCGCCCTTGCTTGCGGCATAGGCGATCGAGGAACCGATGCCGCTGATGCCCGCGACCGATGATACGTTGACGACCGCCGAGGCGCGGTCCGCCGCCTTCGCGCCGGCTTCGAGCAGGCTTCGCGCGGCCCGTACCATCTGGAACGGGCCGATGGTGTTGACGCCGTACAGCCGCTGAAAATCCTCCGCCGACAATCCGTCGAGATTGCCGTGCGCCATGTGCTTGGTGGTGCCGGCATTGTTGATCAGCGCGTCGAGACGCCCCCAGGGGGCCGCGGCCGCGACGATTTTCCTGCAGTCCTCGTCGCGCGATACATCGCCCTGGACCACCACCACTTCGCCGCCCGCCGCGCGGCAGAGATCGGCGGTCTGCTCGGCTTCCTTGTGGCTGGAGGAATAGTTGACGACGATGCGCGCCCCGCCTTTCGCCAGAATGGCCGCGGTCGCAGCCCCCAGGCCGGACGCCGAGCCCGTTACAATCGCGCACAAACCATCCCCGGACATCCGCATTTCCTCTTCTTGATTTTTTGGCTAACCCGCCGCTGGCGGCGATCTACCATATCGCGCGGCGAAACGCCTGCAAATCGGCAAAACTCCGTTGCGCGGAATTAATGCTTCTGGCGGCGGCGATCGCTTCATGTCGCCGGTGCAGGGCACCTCGCGGACATCAGCGCTTGTCATGGCAGTGGCTTTTCCTCATCATGAGGTGCAAGAAAAGACCGCACCCGAAGCTTGGGCAAGATCGCGCAAGCGGGCTGTGTGCCGGTCGAAAAACGAGGAACGCCGTGGCGGAGAGTGAGAACATCGTCGCCGAGACCGCGGAAAGGATATTCGCCGATCTCGCCGACGCGCAAACCATCAACCGCGACAAGAAGGGCGGCTGGAAAGCGCCGCTGTGGCAGGCGCTGACGGAAGCCGGCTTGCCGCTGGCCTGGGTGCCCGAGGACTGCGGCGGCTCCGGCGCCAGCCTGGCCGAAGGTTTTGGCGTGCTGAGCGCGGCCGGGCGTTTTGCCATCGCGGTGCCGCTTGCGGAAACCATGCTGGCCGGATGGCTGCTGGCGCAGGCCAGGATCGCCTCGCCCGAAGGCGCAATGACGGTCGCGCCCGCAAGCCCGAAAGACCGCATCGCGTTCAATGCCGACGGCACCTTGTCCGGGCGCGCGCGCGGCGTTCCCTTCGCAAAGGACGCAAAGCATATCGCGGTGCTGGCGCACGGCGGAGGCGGTCCCTCGATCGCGCTGGTGGAAGCGGCCAAGTGCCGGATCGAGGCCGGGCTCAATCTTGCCAGCGACGGCAGTGATAGCGTGACGTTCAACAACGTCGCACCGATCGCCATCAAGCCTGCGCCGAAAAACTTCGATCAGACCTCGCTGATGCTGATGGGCGCGGTGGTGCGCAGCCTGCAGATCGCGGGCACGCTGGAATCGATGCTCGACATCAGCGTGCGCTACTCCAATGAGCGTGTCGCGTTCGAGAAGAAGATCTCGAAATTCCAGGCGGTGCAGCACAATCTGGCGCGTCTCGCCGGCGAGACCGCCGCCGCCATGACGGCGGCGAGTTCGGCGGCGGACACCATCGCCAATGCGGCCGGCTTCGACGACGCGGTTTTCCTGGAAGCGACCTCGGCAAAAATCCGCTGCGCGGAGGCCGCCGAAAAGGGCGCGGCGATCGCCCATCAGGTTCATGGCGCGATCGGCTATACGCTCGAGCACATCCTGCATCGCTACACCATGCGCGCGCTGGCCTGGCGCGACGATTTCGGCCACGAAAGTCACTGGGCGGTGGAACTCGGCAAGCGCGTCGCCACGCGCGGCGCCGACGAATTGTGGCCGCTGGTCGCCTCGCGCTGACATATCAAGGAAAGACGAGATCTGACATGACCGCAGCCCTCCGTTTCGATCCGATCCGCCTGCCCGAAGAGTGCGAAAAGCTGCGCAAGGAAGTCCGCGCCTTTCTCGCCGAAGAGGTCGCAAACGGCACCTTCGATCCGCACAGCCCGCACGGCGGCGACAGCGACGTTCCCGGCTTTTCCAAGCGGGTCGGCGAGCGCGGCTGGATCGGCATGACCTGGCCGAAGAAATATGGCGGCCATGAGCGCTCATTTCTCGAGCGCTATGTGGTGACCGAGGAAATGCGCGTCGCCAATGCGCCGACCCGGCGTTTCTTCGTGGCCGACCGGCAGAGCGGTCCGGTACTGCTGAAATACGCCCCCGAGCATATCAAGATGGACATTCTGCCGCGCATCTGCCGCGGCGAGGTGTGCTTCTCGATCGGCATGAGCGAGCCCAATTCCGGCTCGGACCTGTTCGCCGCCAAGACCAAGGCGACCAGGACCGACGGCGGCTTTCTGATCAACGGCACCAAGATCTGGACCTCGTCGGCGCAGGTCGCCAATTACATGCTGGCGATCTTCCGCACCTCGCCGTCGACCAAGGAAAACCGCCGGCACGGGCTGACGCAATTCCTCGTCGACATGAAGACGCCGGGCATCAAGGTCAACCCGATCGGGCAATTGACCGGCAAAGCCGAATTCAACGAGGTGGTGTTCCAGGACGCCTTCGTCCCTGCCGATCATGCGCTCGGCGAGATCGACGGCGCCTGGAAACAGGCGACCTCGGAGCTCGCCTATGAGCGCAGCGGGCCGGAGCGCTTTCTGGAGACCTATTACGTGCTGACCGAACTGGTGCGCGCGCTCGGCGACAAGCCCGACACCCGCGGCGCCGAGGGCATCGGGCGGCTGGTGGCGCAGCTGCACACCATGCGCCGGATGTCGGTGTCGGTCGCCGGCATGCTGCACGCCGGCAAGGAGCCGGTGGTCGAGGCCTCCATCGTCAAGGACATCGGCACCATCTGGGAACAGGCGTTGCCGCAGCGGGTGCGCGATCTCGCCGCCTTCGTCGAACCGGACGCCAGCAACCACGAAATCCTCGACACGGTATTGCCCTACGCCATGAAGGTCGCGCCCAAGCTCACGATTCAGGGCGGCACCACCGAGGTGCTGCGCGGAATCATCGCGCGCGGGCTCGGCCTGCGCTAATTCAAAATCAATCGAGGACGACCATGAGCAATTACACGGATATCGGCGTCGAGAAGCACGGCCATGTCGGCCTCATCGAAATTCGCAAACCGCCTCTGAACTTCTTCGACGTCTCGCTGATCAACCAGATCGCGGACGCGCTGGAAGAATTCGATCGCGATATCGAGATCCGCGCCTCGGTGCTGGCCGCGGAAGGCAAGGCGTTCTGCGCCGGCGCCAATTTCGGCGATCCGGCGCGGCAGCAAGCCGAGGAACGCGCCAGGACCGATCCGGCGTCGAACCTGCCGATCAACCATCTCTATGTCCAGGCGGTGCGGATTTTCCGCAACAAGAAGCCGATCGTCGCCGCCGTCCACGGCGCCGCGATCGGCGGCGGGTTGGGGTTGGCGGTATCGGCGGATTTCCGCGTCACCTGCCCGGAGGCGCGCTTCGCCGCCAACTTTACAAAACTCGGCTTTCATCCCGGCTTCGGGCTGACGGCGACGCTTCCCGAACTGGTCGGCAAGAACAATGCGGAACTGATTTTCTACACCAGCCGCCGCGTCACCGGCGAGGAAGCCTTCAGGATGGGCCTTGCCAATGTCTGCGTGCCGCAGAACCAGGTGCGCAGCGAGGCCATGAAGCTCGCCAATGAAATCGCCGAGTGCTCGCCGCTCGGCCTGCTCTCGACCCGCGCCACCATGCGCGCCGGCCTCGCCGACCGCGTGCTGGCCGCCACCAACCACGAACTGGTCGAACAGAACAAGCTGCGCGCGACCGAGGATTTCAAGGAAGGCGTCAAGGCCACCGCCGAGCGCCGCGTCGCGAATTTCAAGGGGCGGTGAACTCCCTACCCTTCTCCCCCTTGGGAGAAGGTGGCGCGAACCGCCGGATGAGGGGTTTGCATCCGCGGAGACAGACCCCTCACCCGTCTGCGATGCTTCGCATCGCATCCACCCTCTCCCACAAGGGGAGAGTGAAAGTAAGCGCCTCAAGATTTTCAATTCGTCGTCCCGGCCAAGCGAGCGAAGCGAGCGCTGAGCCGGACCCATACGCCGCGACCTATCGGTGAGAGCGCTGGCGTTAGAGACCCTGCCTGTACAACCACCGCCGCGGCGTATGGGTCCCCGCTTTCGCGGGGACGACATGTGGAGAGATTTCCGCTACTTCTTCGGCACCACCAGCGCATCGACAATCGTGACGCCCTGCCCCTCCGGATGCACCAGCACCGGATTGAGCTCGATGTCGGCCACGGAATCGCGCAGGCGAGCTGCAAGCAGCGACACCTGTGCGATCAATCGCGCGCACGCGGCAATATCGGCCTTGGGCGCACCGCGAAATCCCTTCAGCAGCGCCGCGGCCTTCAACTGGTCCAGCATCGCCGCAGCCTCCTCGGCGCCGACCGGCGCCGGGCGGTAGATCACGTCGCGGAACAATTCGGTGGCGATGCCGCCAAGCCCCACCATCACCAGCGGGCCGAACGTCTCGTCCACCACCGCGCCGATGATGATCTCGACGCCCTTATTCGCCATCGGGCTGACCAGCACGCCCTGGATCTTCGCCTCCGGCCGCAAGCGCTGCGCATTCTCCATCAGATCGCGCCAGGCCGAGAACGCCTCGCCCTTGGTGGCGATGTTGACGCGGACGCCGCCGATCTCGCTCTTGTGTCCGATATCAGGCGACTGGATCTTCATGGCCAGCGGAAAACCCACGCGTCGCGATCGCCGGATCGAGCCCGTCGCGGTCGGCGACCAGCACTTCGTCCGGCAGCGCGATGCCGGCCTCGCGCAACAGGGCCTTGCTGTCGGCTTCCGAGAACGCCCGCGACGTGAGATGCGCGGAAAGATCGCGCGCGGGCAACAAGGCCGCGTCCGCCTCCGGCGCCAGCCTGAATTTCGAATAGTCGAGCAGCCGCCGCATCGCGACGCCGACATGGGTCAATCCCGACAGCACGACCACGCCGGATTTCGCCAGCTCCCGCCGCGCGAAGTCTGACGGCAGCGTATAGGAATAGAACACGACCGGCTTGTGCTGCGCCGATATCACCGGCTTCAGCTCGGCTTCCTTGAACGGCATCCGAACTTCGCTGGAAAGCGACAGCACCACCAGCGTCGCGTCGATCTCGTTGGACGCATCGAGCAGCTCGATGGTTTTCTGCAGGCCGCCGCTGGTGGCGCCTTGCGCAGTGACGTCGATCGGATTGCCGGCCGCGCCATAGGACGGCATCCATTGCTTGATCTGCGCCTGCACGCCGTCGGACAAGGCCGGCACCTGCAAGCCCTGCATCGAAACCGTGTCGGCGCCCCAGATGCCGGCGCCGCCGGACACCGTCAGCACCGCGACGCGGTCGCCCTTCGGCAGCGGATTGCTCGCAAGCACCGCGGCAATGGTGACGGCCTCGTCGAGATCGTTCGAGACGATGAAACCGTATTTCGCGAACACCGCGTCATATGCGCCCGACCAGCCGGCCATGCTCGCGGTGTGGGAGGCGGCGGCGCGCTCGCCGGCGCCGGAGCGGCCGACTTTGGTCGACGATGACGGGCTTGCCGATTTCCGCGGCACGTCTGGCTGCGGCGAGGAATTTGTCGACGTCGCGGATGCCCTCGATGAACAGCAGGATCACGTCGGTCGAGGCATCCTGCACCATGTAGTCGAAGAACTCGCCGGCACCGATATCGCTCTCGTTGCCGGCGCTGACGACATAGCTGATCGCAACCCCGAGCGCTTTCGCGCGATGCTTGATGGCAAAGCCGATGCCGCCGGACTGCGCGACGATGCCGATCCGCCGCCTGGTCGCGACCAGCGGAACATGGCCCGGCTTGACGTCGACGGTCGGACTGAACGTCGCTGCGACCTTCTGCACCTCGCTCAAGAAGCCTTCGGCGTTGGGGCCGGAAATCCGCATGCCGCTACGCCTGGCGAGGCCCGCAATCTGCACCTGCATCGCGGCGCTGTCGCCGCCTTCCTCGGCAAATCCCGACGAGATGATCACCGCGTTCTTCACGCCGGCGGCGACGCATTGCTCGAGCGCGCCGAGCACGGCGCGGGCCGGAATGATGACGATGGCAAGGTCGATCGGCTGCCCGACATCTGATATCGAGGGAAAGCATTTCAGCCCGTCGATATCGCCGTAATTGGGATTGATCGGATAGATCTTGCCCGGAAATTCGTTCTTGCGCAGCATCGACAACAGCCGGCCCGGAATTTTCTCCAGATCGCGCGACGCGCCGATCAGCGCGATACTGTCGGGCGCGAAGAACGTGTCGAGCGGATGCGGCATGCGGGACGATCCCTTTATTGTTGTTTAGCGCCGAGGGTTTGAGACCGTCATTGCGAGCCAACGGGTCGCGCGAATGCGCGCTCGATGACGGGCTCCGCGAAGCAATTCATCTTTGCACGAAACAAGAATGGATTGCTTCGTCGCTTCGCTCCTCGCAATGACGGCAAGAACGATCGCGCCAATCACGCCACAAGCCGGAAGGTCACCCCGCCGAGATCGAACGAATCGCCGGTCACCGCGCGCCCTTTCGCCCGGGCGGCATCGAGCACGGATGCGACGTTGCCAACCTTGAAGGTCAAACCGCTCATGACGTCGCTCGCGCCTTTGACGAAGCGGAAGCTGGCATTGGGCAGCTTCAGTTCGGGTTCACCGGCTTGATTTTTGCCGACGGGAATCTCGATGATGCTGCCCCAGTGCTCGGCCAGTCCCCGGGGATCGGGACTTTGCATCTCCACGCCGGTCAAGGCCTGCGTCACGTTCTTGCGGATCGATTTTTGCCAGTCGGGACCTGCCGGCGGATAGGGGCCGAGAATATCGTCGCTGCCGTCGGTGTGGTTGAATTCGATGAAGGCGGCGCGGCAATCGCGCGGATGCAGCTGCACGCCATGATAGGGCGCATGATCGATGACGTTGGCGACGCGCACGCCGATCTTCCCGGCGTGCTTTCCGCGCCGGTCGGGATCGTCGCAGCAGAAGATCGCCATGTAGCCGCCGCGGCCACCGGTCTTGTCGAGAAAGCGTCCCGCCGCGGTGCCGGGTTTTGTCGGCGCCACCACCTCCAGCAGGATGGTATCGACCGGCAGCAGCGCGTTCTCCAGGCCGTATTTGGCAACGTTGCCGTCGCGGTAGCAGACGCTCAACCCCATGATCCCCGCGATGTCTGAAATGACGGGCTCGAGACGCGGCGCCACCAGGCAGATTTGCCGCAGCCGCAGGTAGCTAGCCATCTCAATGTCCCTGAAACACGGGCTTGCGCTTCTCGACGAACGCCTTCGCGGCTTCCTTGTGGTCGGCGGTCTCACCTGAGCGGGAGTGATGGATCGCCTCGGCGTCGAAGCAGGCTTCCAGCGACAAATGCTCGGCGTTGTTGATGTTGCGCTTGATGTAGCCGAGCGTCACCGACGGGCCCTGCGCCAGCGACATCGCGAGCTCATGCGCCGCCGCTTCCACCTCGGCGTCGGGCACGACCTTGGTCACCATGCCGAGCGCCAGCGCCTCCTGCGCCGTCAATACCGGCGACATCAGATAGAGTTCGCGCGCCTTGGCGCTGCCGAGCAGATGGGTCAGGAAATAGGTGCCGCCGTAATCGCCGGACAGACCGACCTTGGCGAAGGCGGTGGTGATCTTGGCCGACGCCGAGGCGACGCGGAGATCGCAGGCGAGCGCGATCGAAAGACCGGCGCCGGCCGCCGCGCCGTCGACCTGCGCCACCACCGGCTTCGGCATTTCGTGGAGAATGCGGGAGACTTCCATGCCGCGACGCAGATTGGCCATCTTGGCTTCGAACGGCAATGGCGCCCGCCCCTCCGCCATCGATTTGACGTCGCCGCCGACGCAGAAGGTGCCGCCCGCGCCCTTCAGCAGCACGGCGCGGACCTCATGGTCCTCAGTCGCGCGCCGCGCCGCCTCGACCAGACCCCGCGTCATGTCCGGATTGAGCGCGTTGCGCCGGTCGGGACGGTTCATGGTGATCGTGAGCAGGCCTTGGTCGAGTTTTTGCAGGACAATTTCGTTGTTCATGAGGCGGTGCTTTCGTTGTGTCTAACAACCGTCATTGCGAGCGAAGCGAAGCAATCCATTGCCGTCGCAGGAAAGATGGATTGCTTCGTCGCTTGCGCTCCTCGCAGCATGTCGCGGGCGATGCTGGCGGCAAGATCGGCCTTGTTGAGATGGTCCGCCGCGATGATCTCGATCTTGCGGCCCAATACCTCGCCGCCGAAATCTTCCGCCGCCATCTTCGCGGCGGTCTCGCTGCCGGCGCCGGTGATGTCGGCGGAGAGGCCGGACATATCGAGGATGCCGCCGAGTTTCAGGGGAGGTTTTGTCTGCGCGAAGACGGCGGTGGCAGAAAGCGCCAGCACCGACGCGAATACGCCGGAAAGAACCCGTTTCATTGAAAACCTCCCTGTCGACATGCCGCATTGCTTCCGCGGCCTATATTTCAGTTGCAGCGATCATGCCGCATGCGGTGCACTGCGGCAAGCCGCGGGCCGAAGGCGGCAGTCATGCGCTCGCGTTGCAATTAGCGCATTTTCCGCAAAGCGGAATGACTGGTTCCTCCGCGCGGACGCGCGCGAATTCGCATTCGCAGTCACGCCAGCAGTCCCTTTCCGGGAACGTGGTTGAGCTCCAGCCTGATGCCGTCGGGATCCTCGAACAGCAGCGAATAATAGCCGGGCGCCCACTGATCCTCGCGCGGCGCGCGAATGATGTTCACGCCGAGCGAACACAGAAAGCCGTGCAGTTCGTCGACGTCGGCGCGCTCGCGGGCGCGGAAACACAGATGGTGCAGGCCGACGCGCTTTTGCTCGAACGCAGCGCCCGCGTGCTCGGGCGACGGCGCGGCGATCCCGACCGCGGTGCGTCCGCCGACGCAGTAGATAGGTCGTGTCGGTATCGATCACCGGCTTCAGGCCGAGGAACGGCAGCAGCTTGCGGTAGAATTCGCGCGAGCGTTCGAAATTCGACGCGGTCAGAAAAATATGCGCGATGCCGTTGACTTCCATCGACTTCCCCTTCGTCGCCATGGCAATTTTCGGATAACAATAAAGCGCCGCAGCATACAGCAATTGGGTCGGACCGAGGGCCGCGTCATGAAACCGCTGCGAAAAACGGCAAGGCGTCGCCGCCGGCTTGCAGCGATGGTATGGCCGTGCACCCTGGCGCTGGTTGCCGCCAGCCCGGCAATCGCGGCGGGGTGCTTGTTCGAGCCGCAGGGCGAGGGCCGCGTCGCCGCGGTCATCGATGCGCGCAGCTTTCGCCTTCGAGGACGGCCGCGAGGTCCGCCTCGCCGGGATTGAGCCGGTCGCCGAGAAGAGCGCGACCTCGGCGCTATCGGCGATCATCGCCGGGCGCGAGGTGACCTTGCGCGGAGAAGACGATACGCCCGACCGTTACGGCCGCCAGCCCGCCTTCGTGTATCTGGTTTCCTCCGAAACCCCGGTGCAGGCGCAGCTCGTGGCGCAGGGCGAGGCGCTGGTCTCGGCTGACGTGGCCAACAGGGACTGCGCCGCGGTCCTGACGGCGGCGGAAGAAACGGCCCGTCAGGCCCGGCAGGGAACCTGGGCCGATCCCACGGCCATAAAAAACGCGGAAAGTTCGGGCGATATTTTGGCCGGGATCGGGCGTTTTACGGTGGTCGAGGGCAAGGTCTTGTCGGTCCGGCAAGCCGGGGCAACGACTTATCTGAACTTCGGACGGAACTGGACACGGGGCTTTGCCGCGACTATTTCAAGGCGCATTCTACCCACTTTCGAGGCGGCTGGAATTGTTGTTAAGTCCCTCGAAAATCGACGGATTCGCGTCCGCGGCTGGGTCGAGGCGCGGGGCGGCGGGCCGCGAATTGAAGTGCTCCATGTCGGGCAGATTGAAGTACTTGGCGGGAACTAGCTCGCCGGACAAAACGAGTAGCTGAAGTGGCGGAGTTGGCGGGACGGCGCGAGGGAAGGATGAGCCGCAGCCTTTGGGTTGCGCCTGTGCTCTTGTCCGCAGCCCTGGCGCTCGCGGCCTGCGGCGACATGAACCGGTTTCAGACGGCGTCCCCCGCGGCGAGCGTCGTCAAGCCCAATCGATCGGTCACCCAGACGCCCGCCACCGAGCGCGAGCATGAACGCATTCTCGCCTCCTATGGCGGCGCCTATGACGATCCGAAGCTGGAAGGCCTGATTACCAAGACGGTCGACCGGCTGGTGGCCGCCTCCGATCGTCCCGATCAGGCCTACAAGGTGACGATCCTCAATTCGGGCGCGGTGAACGCATTCGCGCTGCCGACCGGCCAGCTCTACGTCACCCGCGGCCTGATCGCGCTGGCGAGCGACACTTCGGAACTGTCCTCGGTGCTGAGCCACGAGATGGCGCATGTGCTGGCCAAACATGCATCGATCCGCGAGGACCAGGCGCGCCAGGCCGCGGTCGTCACCCGCGTCGTCACCGACATGGGCAACGACCCCGATCTCACCGCGCTGGCGCTGGCGAAAACCAAGCTGACGATGGCGAGCTTCTCGCGCGCCCAGGAGTTCGAGGCCGACGGCATCGGCGTCGGCATTTCGGCGCGCGCCCATTTCGACCCCTACGGCGCGGCGCGTTTCCTGACCTCGATGGAGCGCAATGCCGAGATGAAGGCGGGCAAGCCCTCGATCGATCCGCGCGCGCAGGACTTTCTGTCGTCGCACCCGGCAACGCCGGAGCGCATCCAGAATGCACAAAAGATCGCGCGGCAATACGTGTCGCCGGAGGGCGGCGAACGCGATCACGAGACCTATCTCTCCGCGATCGACAACATCGTCTATGGCGAGGATCCGAGCGAGGGATTCGTTCGCGGCCGCCGCTTCCTGCATCCCAAGCTCGGCTTCACCTTCGCCGCGCCCGATAACTTCACGCTGGACAATACCGCGCAGGCCGTGATCGGGGTGCGCGAGGGCGGCACGCAGGCGATGCGCTTCGACGTGGTGCGCGTGCCGGCGGAACAGTCGCTCGGCGACTATCTCAATTCCGGCTGGATGGAGAATGTCGACAAGGCCTCGACCGAGGATTTGATGATCAACGGCTTCCCGGCGGCAGCGGCGAGCGCGCACGGCGATCAATGGCAATTCAAGATCTATGCGCTGCGTTTCGGCAGCGACGTCTACCGCTTCATTTTCGCCACCAGGCAGAAGAGCACCGAGAGCGAGCGCAACGCGCGCGAGACCGTCAACTCCTTCCGCCGCCTGACGCTTGAGGAGATCCAGGCCGCGCGTCCGCTGCGGATCAAGGTCATCACCGTGCAGCCCGGCGATACCGTGGAATCGCTGTCCCACCGCATGGCCGGCCTCGACCGCCCGGCGGAGCGCTTTCGCATCCTGAACGGGCTCGACGTCCATGCCCAGGTCAAGGTGCGCGACCTCGTCAAGGTCGTGGCGGATTGACGCGGCGTAAACCCAACGACCGTCGTCCCGGCTAGGCGAAGCGCAAACCCATCGTCAACCCGGCGAACGCCGGGACCCATAACGACCGCCGTTCATTGCTACGAAAGCCGTCGGCCTTCTGGTCTAAACGATAGTACACGGCGTATGGGTCCCGGCGTTCGCCGGGACAACTCGCGGAAAAAGTTTCGCAAAATCATGAACAGAAAAAAGCCCGGTCTCTCGACCGGGCTTTTGAATGCTGGATCCGATAGCTGCTTACGCCGCCTCATCCGCCACCGTGGCGTCGTCGCCTTCGGCGTCGACATCGGCCTCGACCTCGGCTTCCGCCTTGGCGCCGCGGCGCGGGCTCTTGGCGAGCTGGCCTTCGATTTCCTTGACCGCCTCGGTTTCCGTCACATGCTGCACCACCGCGATTTCCCGCGACAGGCGGTCGAGGGCGGCTTCATAGAGCTGACGTTCGCTGTAGGACTGTTCGGGCTGCGATTCCGAGCGATAGAGATCGCGGACCACTTCGGCGATCGCGACGATATCTCCGGAGTTGATCTTGGCTTCATATTCCTGGGCCCGGCGCGACCACATCGTGCGCTTGACGCGGGCGCGGCCCTTCAGGGTTTCCAGCGCGCGCTTGACCAGCGCCGGCTCCGACAGCTTGCGCATGCCGACATTGGCGACCTTCGCGGTCGGCACCCGCAGCGTCATCTTGTCCTTCATGAAATTGATCACGAACAGCTCGAGCTTGGCGCCGGCGATCTCCTGGTCCTCGATGGCCAGAATCTGGCCCACGCCGTGCGCGGGATAGACCACGAATTCGTTGGTCTTGAAGCCCTGACGCTGGGTCAAAACCTTCTTCGGCTCCTCGACCCGCGGCGCGGCAGCAGCGGACTTCGCCGCCGGCTTGGCGGCGGCGGGCTTGTGCGCAACCGGCTTGGCGGCAGGCTTGTGGGCGGCAGCCCTGGTTTTCGCGGCAGTCTTGGCGGCTTTTGAGGCAGTGGCCTTCGAACCCGTCGCTTTCGCGGCGGTTTTGGCAGTCTTGTTTGGCATTGCGCTTCTTTTGTTTTTTGAGGATTTTGCAGCCGAGGCCTTGCTGGCTGACCGGCTACCCCTGGGGGAAGTCCGGGCACGGCTCTTGGTTGCACTACGGCTGGCCGCAGCGGCTTTTTTCGAGACCTTCGAAGCACTCTTTTTACGCGTTTTCTGTGACACAGCCTGCGCGCGGAACTGCCACGCCCCTGTTGGATGATTGGCACGGGAACCCATAGGGGCCATAAGCGGGGCTGACGGGTTCGGCTAATAATGTGCCCAATATAGCACATTTTCCGCAAAAATCAATGATTTACGCCCCGTGCGGGGTGATATGGGGCGGTTTTGGCGACCTGACCGGGATTAGGGTTAAGCTGAAACTAGCTTTCGGTCAGTCGCCGCTGCCGGGTTTGGACGAAAAATATTTGTCGAATTTGCCTTCCTGGCCCTCGTAATCCTTGGCGTCGGGCGGCGATTCCTTCTTCTGGGTGATGTTCGGCCAGCTCTTGGCATATTCGGTATTGACCTCGAGCCACTTCTCCAGCCCGGGCTCGGTGTCCGGCTTGATGGCGTCGGCGGGGCATTCAGGCTCGCATACGCCACAATCGATGCATTCGTCCGGATGGATGACCAGCATGTTCTCGCCCTCGTAGAAGCAGTCCACCGGACAGACCTCGACGCAGTCGGTATATTTGCATTTGATGCAGGCTTCAGTGACGACGTAAGTCATCCAAGGCTCCGAAACGGGTCAATTTTGAGTGGGTTGCGTAGCCCAGGAACCCCCGAGCCGCAAGGGAAGCGCAATGCTCCCGCGCGGCGTTTTTGAGCGGTCCTGCGGCCGGCCTTGTGCCTTGCCAGAGATAGTTATTCCCGGCGGTTCTGCAAATCGTCATACAGCCCGCGCGCGGCCGACGCATCGCCCCGGCGCTCTGCGAATCCGACGACCTTGAGCACGCGCACGCTGCGATCGAGCCCGATCGTCAGCACGTCGCCGGCCTTCACCGCGTGACCGGGCGCCGTCTCGCGCACGCCGTTGACGCGGACATGGCCGGCCTCGACCAGAGCGGCCGCGCTGGTGCGCGCTTTCACCACGCGCGCGTGCCACAACCATTTATCGAGACGCTGGCGCTCCAAGCGACACCCAAAGCGTTTTCAAACGGCGTGAAGAAAACGCGTCGAAATGATCCAAAGCGTTTTCAAGCGAAGTGGGACCCGGTTCGCGCGAAGAAAACGCGTCGAAATGTAAAGCCTAGTTCCTTGCGGCCGGCGGTGAGTTGCTCTTTCAGCGCCGCCAGCTTGGCGAACGGCGAATTGGGATCGACCGGGCGCTCGCGCTCGCGCGGGGCTGCGCTGGTCGCATAGGGCCGGTGCGACGGCCCGCTCTCCCGGCCGCCCTTGTCGCGATCGCGTCCGCTTTTGTCGCGCCGCCTTGTCGCGCCCGCCACCGAATTTGCCCTTGTCCCTGCCCTTGTCGTTGTCCCTGCCCTTGCCGGCAAAGCGCTCGCGCGGCTGACGAACCCGCTCCTCGCGCGGTTCGCGAACCGGCGCGCCGTCGGCGGCGCGGCCCGCCGTGACGGCATCGGTGTCGGCGCATCGGGGCGCGGCTTGCGGAACTCGCTGTGACGCTCGCGCCGCCCGCGCCGGTGCCGCTCGCCTTTGGCGGGCTCGGTGGCCTCGCCTGCGGCCGTGACAGGCTGCGCGCCTTCCGCGGGTCGATCCTGATGGCGATGACGGTTGCGATCGTGACGCGGCCGGCGCTCTTCCGACCGGCCACCGGGCCGCCAGACCTCGACCATCTCGGGCGCGGCGACGGCGTCCGGCGCGCGCGCGGTGGCGGCTTCCGGTGCAGCATCGCAGCGGCAGGCTTCCGGTGACCGTCGTCAGCGGCGGCCTGATCCTGCGGCGCTTCGGCGGCCGCGGCTTCGATCGAGGCCGCCGGCGCGGGATCGGCTTCGACGGCAGCCGGCGGCTCCGCTGCAGTGGCTGGTCGCAAAGGCGATGTCGGGCAGCTTTGATGCCGACGGCTCCGATGCGGCATCTTCGGAGACCGGCTGAAACTTCGGGGGCCGTATCGGCGGCGCCGCTCGCGGCCGCAGCCGGGGTCTCCGCCACAACCGCTTCCAGCAACGGCTTCCGCCGTGGCGGCCACCGCCACGGCTTCGGAAGCGGCTGGCGGTGACGTTTCCGTCACGGCTTCGGCGGGTGCCGCCTCCGGCGCGGGCATAGTCTCCGCCGCGGGCGCTTCGACCGGGGCCGGCTTCGGCGGCAGCGGCGCGCGCCGCTCCATGCGATAGCCGAGCGCGCGCAGGATCGAGGCGAAATCCTCTCCCGCCGAGCCCGTCAGCGAGGTCATCGCCTGCGTCACGACAAAACCGCGGCCGTCGAACGCGCCGGCGGGCTTTGCGCCCGGCGAGGTTTCGCGCCAGGACAGCGCCGGCCGGATCAGATCGGCGAGCCGCTCCAGAATATCGACCCGCACCGCGCGTTCGCCGCATTGCCGGTAACCGAGCACGCGGTAGGCATCGCGGTGAAGCTCCTTGTCGACCGGGAACGAGGTGCGGCCGCTTCCCGCCAGATGCTGCGCCCCCGACAGCGCCGACATGTCGACATGGTCCTGCTTCTCGGCCCACAGCAGCGAGGCCAGCGCCCGCGCCGCGGGCTTGAGCAGCGCCGGAAGATAGATGTGATAGGCGCCGAAGCGGACGCCGTATTTGCGCAAGCTCGCGCGCGACGGCTGATCGAGATCCTTCATCTCGGCCGCGATCTTCGCGCGTTCCAGCACGCCGAGCGCCTCGATCAGCTGAAACGCGATGCCGCGCGCGATCCCGGTGATGTCCTCGGCCTTGGCGAGGTCGAACAAGGGTCCCAAGCAGCTTCTCGATATGGGTCTTCAGCCACAGATCGAGCCGCGCCTGCACCGCCTCGCGCGGCGCGCCCGACAGCCGCTCGTCGGAAATGATGCGCAGCCGCGGATGCAGCGCGTCGTCGGCCGCGACCAGTTTTGCCACCGCATCGCCGGTCCAGCGGATGGTGCCGTCGGAGGTCAGCACGAACTGATCGTCGGGGGCGGCGGCCAGTTTCTCGGCGCGCGCGTCGATCTCGCCGGCCAGCGCCTTCAGCGCGGTCGCCTGCAACGCCTTCGCATCGGAGCCGGCCTCGGCCGCGTCGGGCGCGAAGGTGAATCCGTCGAGCCGGCCGATCACATGGCCTTCGACGGTGACTTCGCCGGTCTTGCCGATCTCAGTACTCAAAACAGTGTTCTCCCGCAGGCGGCGCATCAATACACTGGTACGGCGATCAACGAAACGCTCCGTGAGCCGTTGATGCAGCGCATCGGACAATTTATTTTCGACTTCGCGCGTGATCCCCTGCCAATGTTCGGGATCGGCCAGCCAGTCCGGACGATTGGCGACAAAGGTCCAGGTGCGGATTTGCGCGATCCGGCCCGACAGGGTGTCGATATCGCCGTCGATGCGATCGGCCTGATCGACCTGGGCTGCGAACCAGGCATCGGGAATCCGGCCCTTTTGCATCAGAAAACCGAACAAAGTCGTCACCAGCTCGGCATGCGCGGCCGGCGCGATCTTGCGGTAATCCGGAATCTGGCAGGCGTCCCACAGCCGTTCCACGGCTTCCGCGCCATGCGCCATCTCCCGCACGTCGCCATCGCGCGCGGCGTGATCGAGCACGCGCAGGTCTTCGGCGATCGGGCGCGCGGGTCAGCGCGTCGTGGCGAGGGCGACAGCGCCAGCGACACCTGGAGCGCGCCGAGCGAGGAAAAATCCAGCTTCGAATTGCGCCATTGCAGCACTTTCACGCTGTCGAAACTGTGATTCTGCAGCGCATTGACCAGTTCCGGCTCGAACGGCGCGCAGCGCCCCGTCGTCCCAAAGGTGCCGTCGCGGGTGGCGCGCCCGGCACGTCCGGCGATCTGGGCGAATTCGGCCGGATTGAGCCGGCGGAACTGATAGCCGTCATATTTGCGGTCGGAGGCAAAGGCGACGTGATCGACGTCGAGATTGAGCCCCATGCCGACCGCGTCGGTGGCGACGAGATAATCGACGTCGCCGGACTGGAACATCGCGACTTGCGCGTTTCTGGTGCGGGGCGAGAGCGAGCCCAGCACCACGGCGGCGCCGCCATGCTGGCGGCGGATCAGTTCGGCGATCGCGTAGACCTCGTCGGCCGAAAACGCCACGATCGCGGTGCGCCGCGGCTGCCGGGTGATCTTGCGGTCGCCGGCGAATTCGAGCTGCGACAGCCGCGGCCGCGTGACGATGGACGCGCCGGGCAATAGCCGCTCGATGATCGGGCGCATGGTGGCCGCGCCCAGCAGCAGCGTCTCGTCGCGGCCGCGCCGGTGCAGGATGCGGTCGGTGAAGACGTGGCCGCGCTCGAGATCGGCCGCGATCTGGATTTCATCGACCGCGAGAAACGACACGTCGAGATCGCGCGGCATGGCTTCGACGGTGGAGACCCAGAACCGCGGCTTCGGCGGTTTGATCTTCTCTTCGCCGGTGATCGAGCGCCACGGAATTGACGCCGGCGCGATCGACGATCTTGTTGTAGACCTCGCGCGCCAGCAGACGCAGCGGCAAGCCGATCACGCCCGAGGAATGCGCGAGCATCCGCTCGATCGCAAGATGGGTCTTGCCGGTGTTGGTCGGACCGAGCACCGCGGTGACGCCGGCGCCGGGAGCCCGTCCGTTGGCGAA
>CAVTNA010000075.1:0-97988 GCA_963735835.1 uncultured Alphaproteobacteria bacterium
GCTCCGGACACTCGTCGGCCGAACGTCGGGTCGTCGTTCCGGCACACCGGTTTTCGGCCCAACAACTCGACGTCGCCCAAGAAATAGGGCAAAGGAGCCCCGATGAGCACGACCAGCGCAGACCGTCCGCTGCGAGTCATCCAGTGGACCACCGGAAACATCGGCAGGCGATCGCTGCACGCCATCATCGGCAGACCCGACATGGAACTGGTCGGCGTGTTCGCGCACGGGTCGGACAAGGTCGGTGTCGACGCCGCCGAGCTGTCGGGCTGGCCGGAGCCGACCGGCGTGCAGGCCACCAACGACATCGACGCGCTGCTGGCGCTGGGCGCCGACGCGTGTTGCTATAACCCGTTGTGGCCCAACATCGACGAACTGGTGCGCCTGCTGGAATCGGGGGTCAATGTCTGCTCCAGCGCGGCCTGGATCACCGACGGCGACAGAACGCCTGAGGATCGGACCACATCGTCGCCGCCTGCAGCGGGGCGGTCGACGATCTTCGGCAGCGGCGCACACCCGGGAATGACGAACATGATCGGCATCGTGCTCACCGCCTCCTGCGGCGCGTCGACGAGATGGCGTCACCGATCGGTCGGACTGCTCGACCTATGGATCACGGAAACCCAGACGGCGATGGGTTCTCACGAGACCCG
Organism: uncultured Alphaproteobacteria bacterium; assembly: GCA_963735835.1. Lineage (GTDB taxonomy): Bacteria > Pseudomonadota > Alphaproteobacteria > Rhizobiales > Xanthobacteraceae > Bradyrhizobium. The sequence goes on from CAVTNA010000075.1 coordinate 654, forward strand.
ACACCCCGGGCCTGGCCGAGAACGTCAGGCGGGAAAGTGAGGTCTTCGCGGAGTCGGCGGCAATGATGGCCGACGCGATCGGGGCGAAACTGGACCGGATGACGTTCGACGTCACCTTCACCGCGGCCACGCCGACACCGATCGGGCTTCATGAAATCCCCGCGGAACGTCGGCAGCGTCTACGGCTACCACCGCGGCTGGGTCGGCGACCGCGACGTGGTAGCGTCGGATTCAACTGGACATGGACAAGCACGTGGTTCCGCCGAAGCCGCTCGAACATGGCCACGTCATGCAGGTCTTCGGTCTGCCCGACGTGGCCACGGTGCTGCACTGCCTGCCCCCGAAGATTGGATCGAGCCCGGTTCATGGGCCTCGGCATGATCTATACCGCGATGCCGGTCACCAATGCGGTGCCCGCGGTGGTCGTCGCCAGCCCGGGATCGTGACGCTCGCCGATCTGCCACGGGTCACCGGCCGGGTGGCGGGTAGACCCGGGCCCACCATGTCGTTGGCCACATCACAAGGACCCCGAGGAACGCTGACGTGCACTATCATTTACGATACTTAGCCGAGCAAAGATTTCGTCGACATCGATGTACGAGGGAAGCAGGCTCTCCAATAAGGCGTTAGTACCTGCAGCTCGGTGTCGAAAGGGTTCGAAGGCGGTGAGATGAGATCGATTCCCATTACCCGCGGGATCAAACGAGCCTGGATGCCCATCGTGCTGGTGGTTGTGCTCGCCGTCTCGGTTCTGGTGGTGTCGCGGCTGCACAAAATCTTCGGCTCCCAGGACCTCAACGCGAATTCCGGCGGCGGGATCGAGATCGTGCAGTTCAACCCGAAGTTCGTCAGGTACGACGTCGACGGCCCGCCGGGGAGCACCGCGAACATCAACTACTGGGACGAGAACGCCGACACGCATCAGATCAACGCGGCCCCGCTGCCGTGGACGTTCACGATCTCGACGACGCTGCCCTCGGTGAGCGCCAACATCATGGCGCAAAGCGATAGCAGTCAGATCAAGTGCCGCATCACCGTGGACGGTGTCGTCCGGGAAGAGAAACAGGCCGACGGACATAATGCCCAGACCTTCTGCCTGGTGAAGTCCGCATGAGCGACCTGAACACCCACGTCAGCCGCGACGACACCGCGGACACCGGGCCGCGCCACCGAGAAGCCCCGGCGCGCCGACCGCGGCCACCGGCGTTCATCCGGCACATGATCCGCTGGTTCGCGGTGCCGATCATCCTGGCCTGGCGTTCGTCACCGTCCTGGTGAACGTCATCGTGCCGACATTGGAAGAGGTCAGCGAAGAGCACTCGGCCCCCATGACGCCGCTGGACGCGCGTCGATGAAGGCGATGATGCGGCTGGGTCACGATTTCACGAATTCGAATTCCAACGACGCACGGTCATGATCGTCCTCGAAGGTCAGCACCCCCTGGACGACGAGGCGCACCGCTACTACGACGGCCTGATCCGCCGAACTGCGCGAGGATCCCAAGCACATCCAGCACGGTCCAGGACTCTGGGGAGACCGGCTCACCGCGGCGGGGGCGCAGAGCGCCGACGCCAAGTGCGCGCGTTCGTGATGTTGAACCTGCCGGCAACCAAGGCACGACGCTCGCCAACGACTCCGTCGATGCCGTCCGCAAGGTGATGATCCGAACCGAAACCGGCCACCACCCGGGGTCACCGCCTACGTCACCGGCCCGGCCACGCCGCGGACTGGTGCTGCCTGCTGACGCGCACCGATCCGCCTGCGAAGTACAAGGGCATGACCATCTTCGCAGTGCCCATGAACGCACCGGGCATCACCTTGCGGCCGCTCGCCCAGATCAATGGCCGTGCCGAGTTCAACGAGATGCTGTTCGAGAGTGTGCGCATCCCGCTCGACAGCCACATCGGTCCGGTTAACGAGGGCTGGCGGGTTGCCAACGAGGCTGTGGCCAAGGAACGCGCGATGATCCGACTCTATCGCCAGGCGCGCTTCCAGAACGAGTTCGAGCACATGCTGCATGTCGCCATTGCAAAGCCGCAGGGCCGACAGCTTACCGAGGACAGCCACTTCCGCCAGCAGCTCGCGGAGGTCTGGTCGCTGTTGCGCATTCACCGCTATCACAACCTCAAGCTGATCGCGCGTCTCGAAGCCGGCGAGACTATAGGCGCGGAATCCAGCATCCTGCGCCTGTTCTGGAGCGAGATGCGCCAGCGCATTGGCCACCTTGGCCTTGAAGTGCTGGGTACGGACCTGTGGGTGGATGACCTGGAGAGCGTCGGCGAATCGCGCTTCCAGGATATCTACCTGATGTCGCGCGCCGACACCATCTTCGCCGGTACCGCGCAGATCCAGCGCAACGTGATCGCCGAGCGCGTGCTCGGCCTGCCGAGATAAGCATGGCTCTTCAATACGGATTGAATGACGAGCAAAGAATGATCGCGGACAGCGCTGTCCGCCTGTTCGCCGATCTCTTTCCCTCTTCGGCGCTGCGCGCCTTCATCGCCGACCGGAGCCTGCCGGACAGCGCGCGCGCAGCGCTGGACGAGAGTGGCCTGCTCGGTCTCTGTGCTCCCGCGAGCATAGGCGGCGCCGACTTGGGGGCGTTGGATGCACTTGCCATACTCATCGAAGCCGGACGCCACGCGGCACCCTGGCCTGGTGGCCGACAGCATCGTCGGCGCGGCGTTGCTGGCGCAGCGTCACCCGGCGCTCGCCGGCGAAGTGATGCGCGCTACTGCGGTCGTCGCCTTTGCCCCCGCGGAGCAGGTCGAGGCCATTCGCGATGGCGAAGGCTGGCAGCTCTCGGCACGGTTCGACGCCGTGCCTGGGGCGACCGAGACCGGTGCCCTGATCGTCGAGACGGTGCTGGAGGGAAGCGCCCAATTCGTCCTGATCGATATGGGCCGCGCTGATGTTACGCACCAGCCACGCAAGGGCATCGACCCTTTATGTCCGACGGCTCGGGTCGTGCTGGATCACGTGGCGATCATGCCGGCAGATCTGATCGGGCCGGCCGATGCGCGATGGCCCCGCCTGCGAATCTTGCTTGCCTGTGCAGAGATGCTTGGCGCTGCGATGACCAGCCTTGATCTTGCGGTGGACTACATGAAGGTACGCAAGCAGTTCGGCCAGGAGATTGGCCGTTTCCAGGCGCTCAAGCACATCGCCGCCAATGATGCGCTGTACATCGAAAGCCTGCGCGTGGTCGGCTTGACAGCCAGGGCACCAAACTGTCGGGCGGCGAGCAGCAGATGCTGGCGATCGCCCGAATCCTGCGTACCGGCGCGCGGTTTCTGATGCTCGACGAGCCGACGGAAGGGCTTGCGCCCGTCATCATTCAGCAGATCGGCCACACCATCGCGCGGCTCAAGAAGGAAGGTTTCACCATTCTTCTGGTCGAGCAGAACTTCCGGTTCGCAGCCACCGTCGCCGACCGCTACTACATTGTCGAACACGGCAAGGTCATCGACGGTTTCGCAAACGCGGATCTGCAGGCCAACATGGACAAGCTTCACACCTATCTCGGCGTCTGAACGACGTCCTCAACACACGATCCACGGAGGAAACATGAACAACAGGATCTCGGCTGTTTTGCTCGGCACCGCGCTGGCGTTTGCCGCAAGCGGCGCCGCCGTTGCGCAGGACAAGACCGTGAAGATCGGCGTGCTGACCGATCAATTCGGGACTCTACTCCGACCTCGGCGGCGCCGGCTCCACCTTGGCGGCCCAGATGGCGGTCGAGGATTCCGGCATGGCCGCCAAGGGCTGGAAGATCGACATCATCTCCGCCGACCATCAGAACAAGCCCGACATCGGCACCAATATCGCGCGGCAATGGATCGACGTCGACAAGGTCGACATCTTCATGGACGTGCTGAATTCCGGTGTCGCGCTGGCGGTCAACAACGTCGTGAAGGAGAAGAACTCCATCATGATCAATACCGGCGCGGCGACGTCGGACCTCACCAATGCCCAGTGTTCGCCGAACACGATTCACTGGGTTTACGACACCTACATGCTCGCCAACAGCACCGGCCAGGCGCTGGTGAAGGCCGGCGGCGACACCTGGTTCTTCCTCACCGCCGACTACGCCTTCGGCGCCGCGCTGGAGCGCGACACCACCGCGGTCGTGGTGAAGTCGGGCGGCAAGGTCATCGGCGCGCGTCAAGCACCCGCTGAACACGGCGGATTTCTCCTCGTTCCTGCTGCAGGCGCAGGCGTCGAAGGCGAAGATCATCGGACTTGCCAATGCCGGCGGCGACACCACCAACTCGATCAAGCAGGCGTCGGAGTTCGGCATCGTCACCGGCGGCCAGAAACTTGCGGGTCTGCTGCTGTTCATAACCGACGTTCACTCGCTCGGTCTGAAGACCGCACAGGGCCTGAACTTCACGGAAACCTTCTATTGGGATCTGAACGACGGAACCCGCGCGTTCTCCAAGCGCTTCTCCGATCGCATGAAGAACAAGGCGCAGCCAACCATGGTGCAGGCCGGCGTCTATTCCGGCTTGATCCACTACTTCAAGGCGCTCGAAGCGATGGGCGGCAATCCGCACGACGGCATCAAGGTTGTCGACGAAGATGAAGTCGATGCCGACGGACGATCCGCTGTTCGGCAAGGGTTCGATCCGCGCCGACGGCCGCAAGATTCATCCGGCCTATCTGTTCGAGGTCAAGAAGCCGTCCGAATCCAAGGGGCCGTGGGATTACTACAAGCTGATCGGAACGACCCCGGGCGACCAGGCCTTCAGGCCGCTGTCGGAAAGCGTCTGTCCGCTGGTGAAGAAGTAACAATAGTTGCCCGCCGGCCTCGCGCCGGCGGGCATCCTTCGGTGTTCAGAACAAGACCGGGTGCGAAAGATCGATCGATGCAAGCTCTCTACGCACAGCTTCTGGTGGGACTGATCAACGGCTCGTTTTACGCGCTGCTCAGCCTCGGGCTCGCCGTGATCTTCGGCATGCTCAACATCATCAATTTCGCCCATGGCGCGCTCTACATGATGGGCGCGTTCGTCGCGTATTTCCTGCTGAACGTGGCCGGCATCGGATATTGGCCGGCGCTGATCATCGCTCCGATCGCGGTCGGCATCTTCGGCATGATCCTGGAGCGGACCATGCTGCAATGGCTTTCCGGCCTCGATCATCTCTACGGCTTGCTGCTGACCTTCGGGCTGGCGCTGATCATCCAGGGCGTGTTTCAGAATTACTTCGGCTCATCCGGTCTGCCCTATTCGATCCCCGACGAGCTGCAAGGGCGGCATGAATCTCGGCTTCATGTTCCTGCCGATCTATCGCGGCTGGGTGGTGGTGTTCTCGCTGATCGTCTGCCTGCTGACCTGGTATCTGATCGAGCGGACGCGGCTCGGCGCCTATTTGCGCGCCGCCACCGAAAATCCGACGCTGGTGCGTGCCTTCGGCATCAACGTGCCGCGGATGATCACGCTGACCTACGGGCTCGGCGTCGGCCTTGCCGCGCTGGCCGGCGTGCTGTCGGCGCCGATCAATCAGGTGCGGCCGCTGATGGGCGCGGATCTGATCATCGTGGTGTTCGCGGTGGTGGTGATCGGCGGCATGGGTTCGATCATGGGTTCGATCATCACCGGCTTTGCGCTTGGGGTGATCGAGGGACTGACCAAATACTTTTATCCCGAAGCCTCCAACACCGTGGTATTCGTGCTGATGGTGCTGGTGCTGCTGGTGAAGCCTTCGGGACTGACGGGACGGGCGACCTGACATGACGGCGATGACCGACGATACCCTGCCGGTGACCCCGCGCACGATCCGCGACGAGATGATCGCGTTCGGCATCATGACGGCGCTGCTGCTGATCGTGCCGTTGACCGGCGTCTATCCGTTCTTCGTGATGCAGGCGCTGTGCTTTGCGCTGCTGGCCTGCGCCTTCAACCTGCTGATCGGCTACGGCGGATTGTTGTCGTTCGGCCACGCGATGTTCCTGGGCACGGCGGGCTACTGTCAGCGCGCATGCGCTGAAGGTGTGGGGCTTGTACGCCCGAACTCGGTATTCTGGCCGGCACCGCCGGCGCCGCCGGGCTTGGCGTCATCACCGGCGTCGTCGCCATCCGGCGCCAGGGCATCTATTTCGCGATGATCACGCTGGCGCTGTCGCAACTGCTGTATTTCATCTATCTGCAGACGCCGTTCACCCACGGCGAGGACGGCATCCAGGGCATTCCGCAGGGACATCTGTTCGGGATTTTCAATCTCGCCAACCCGACGATGCTTTATTACGTCATCCTCGCCGGCTTCCTGTTCGGGTTTCTGCTGATCTTCCGCACCATCAATTCGCCGTTCGGCGAGGTGCTGAAAGCGATCCGGGAAAACGAGCCGCGCGCGATCTCGCTCGGCTACAAGACCGACCAGTACAAGCTGCTCGCCTATATCCTGTCCGGCACGCTGGCGGGTTTTGCCGGCTCGCTGAAGGTGTTTGTCGCGCAGAATGCCTCGCTCACCGACGTGCACTGGCCATGTCGGGCGAGATCGTGCTGATGACGCTGGTCGGCGGTCTCGGCACCGTGTTCGGCCCGGTGGTCGGCGCCTTTGTGATCATCGCCATGCAGCAATATCTGGCCGGCTTCGGGCAATGGGTGACGGTGATCCAGGGCGTGATCTTCGTGGTCTGCGTGCTGACGTTCCGCCGCGGCGTGATCGGCGAGATCGCGCATTATTTCCGGCGCTCGCTTTGAAACGGGGCCGATTTCCGGAACCTTTCCGGCCCCTACAAAGCGGTGGATGACCCGGTTCCGCCGACCGCCGCGCGCGCTTTCCCCGGAAAATGGTTTATGACAGTTTTGTGACGGGCCGCTCTGGCCGGCCATTTCGCGATATGGACATGTCAAATGCGTGCGCTGGTTTCGCGTCTTTCTCCCGAAGGAGGAGCGGTTTTTCGAGCTGTTCGCCCGGCACTCCCAGACGGTAGTGCAGGGCGCGCTGGCGTTGCAGGGCATGCTGCGCGGCGGCGAGGAAACGCCGGTATTCTGCCAGCGCGTCAACCAGTTCGAGAATGACGCCGACAATATTACCCGCGAGGTGCTGACCGCGGTGCGCCGGACCTTCATCACCCCGTTCGACCGCGGCGACATCAAGAACCTGATCACCTCGATGGACGACGCCATCGACCAGATGCAGCAGACCGCCAAGGCGGTCATTCTGTTCGAGGTCCGCACCTTCGAGCCGCCGATGCGCGAGATGGGAACGCTGCTGGTCGAGTGCGCCAATCTGGTCGGCCGCGCGCTGCCGCTGATGCAATCGATCGGCGACAATGTCGCGATGCTGACGGCGATCACCGAAGAACTGACCAAGCTCGAGGGCCGGGTCGACGATCTCCACGACATCGGCCTGAAGGAGCTCTTCCTCAAGCATCGCAACGCCAACACGATGGATTTCATCGTCGGCGCGGAGATCTACGACCATCTCGAGAAAGTCGCCGATCGCTTCGACGACGTTGCGAACGAGATCAACAGCATCGTGATCGAACAGGTATAGGGCAGGGCCGCGCAGTGGACGCCACGCTTGGTCTTCCGATTCTGGTCGGATTGATCGCAGTCGCGCTGCTGTTCGACTTCCTCAACGGATTGCACGACGCCGCCAACTCGATCGCGACCATCGTCTCGACCCGGGTGCTGCGGCCGCAATATGCGGTGCTGTGGGCGGCGTTCTTCAATTTCGTCGCCTTCCTGGTGTTCGGGCTCAACGTCGCGCACACCATCGGCACCGGCATCATCGAACCCAGCGTCATCGATGCGCAGGTGATATTCGCCGCCCTGATCGGCGCCATCGTCTGGAACCTGATCACCTGGGGACTGGGCATTCCGTCCTCCAGTTCGCACGCCTTGATCGGCGGACTGGTCGGCGGCGGCATGGCCAAGGCCGGACTTTCGGCCGCGGTCTGGAGCGGGCTGTCGAAGACGCTTGCTTGCCATCGTGCTGTCGCCGCTGGTCGGATTCCTGCTGGCGCTGGTGCTGGTCGCGATCGTGTCCTGGGCGTCGGTGCGCTCGACGCCATTCGCGGTCGATCGCGCCTTCCGCATCCTGCAATTCGTCTCGGCGTCGCTGTACTCGCTCGGCCATGGCGGCAACGATGCGCAAAAGACCATGGGCATCATTGCGGTGCTGCTTTATTCGCAGGGACACCTCGGCAAGCGAATTCTCGGTGCCGTTCTGGGTGGTGCTGGCGTGCCAGGCGGCGATGGCGTTGGGCACGCTGATGGGCGGCTGGCGGATCGTCCGCACCATGGGCTTGCGGATCACGCAGGCTGACGCCGATGCAGGGATTTTGCGCGGAGACCGGCGGCGCCGCGACGCTGTTCATCGCGACCTGGCTCGGGGTTCCCGTCTCGACCACGCACACCATTACCGGCGCCATCGTCGGCGTCGGCGCGGCGCGGCGGGTCTCGGCGGTGCGCTGGAACGTGGCGAGTTCGATCGTCTATGCCTGGGTGATCACGATTCCCGCCTCGGCCGGCGTCGCGGCGCTGGCGTACTGGGCGGTGTTGCTGCTGCGATAGCCGAATACCCGCCGATTGGAGTTTCGCGGCGTGATCCCTATATGGATGGTGCCGAACCTGCTTGATCCGGCCCGGTTTCCCTGCCAAACGCTCAGCCTCATGTCCGACCTCGCGATTTCAGCCGAATCGCCGCCCCGCATCGCCGCTCGCCGCCGAGGTGGCGCGGCGGCGGACCTTTGCGATCATCTCGCATCCCGACGCCGGCAAGACCACGCTGACCGAGAAACTGCTGCTGTTCGGCGGCGCGATCAATCTCGCAGGCCAGGTCAAGGCCAAGGGCGAGCGGCGCAACACCCGTTCCGACTGGATGAAGATCGAGCGCGAGCGCGGCATCTCCGTCGTCACCTCGGTGATGACGTTCGAGTTCGAAGGGCCTGGTGTTCAACCTGCTGGACACGCCGGGCCACGAGGATTTTTCCGAAGACACCTACCGCACGCTGACCGCGGTCGATTCCGCGGTCATGGTGATCGACGCCGCCAAGGGCATCGAGGCGCGGACCCGAAAGCTGTTCGAGGTCTGCCGCCTCCGCGACATTCCGATCATCACCTTCATCAACAAGATGGACCGCGAGAGCCGCGACACCTTCGATCTCCTGGATGAAATCGAAAAGACGCTGGCGCTCGACACCACGCCGATGACCTGGCCGGTCGGCCGCGGCCGCGATTTCCTCGGCACCTACGATGTCGCAACCGGCGGGGTACGCCTGCTCGAAGGCGGCGGCGCCAAGACCGGCGCGGCGCTCAAGATCGACATCGCCGATCTCGCCGGCCGCAACCCCAATCTCGACGTCGGCGCGATCAAGGACGAACTGGCGCTGGTGTCGGAAGCCTGCAAGCCGTTCGACCTCGAGGCGTTTCGCGAGGGCCATCTGACGCCGGTCTATTTCGGCAGCGCGCTGCGCAATTTCGGTGTCGGCGATCTGCTGGAGGGTCTGGGACATTTTGCGCCGCCGCCGCGCGCGCAGGAATCCAATCTGCGCAAGGTCGAGGCGGCGGAGCCGCGCATGAGCGCCTTCGTGTTCAAGATCCAGGCCAACATGGATCCGAACCATCGCGACCGCATCGCCTTCGCGCGGCTGTGCTCGGGCAAGCTGACGCGCGGCATGAAGGCGAAGCTGGTGCGCACCGGCAAGAACATGTCGCTGTCCAGCCCGCAGTTCTTCTTCGCGCAGGATCGCGCGCTGGCGGACGAGGCCTTTGCCGGCGATGTCGTCGGCATTCCCAATCACGGAACGCTGCGGATCGGCGATACGCTGACCGAGGGCGAGGATATCACCTTCGTCGGCGTGCCGAGCTTCGCGCCGGAAATCGTCCGCCGCGTGCGGCTGACCGATGCGATGAAGGCGAAGAAGCTGAAGGAGGCCCTGCAGCAGATGTCGGAGGAGGGCGTGGTGCAGGTGTTTCGCCCGCGCGACGGCGCGCCGGCGCTGGTCGGCGTGGTCGGTCCGCTGCAGCTCGACGTGCTCAAGGCGCGGCTCGACGCCGAATATGCGCTGCCGGTCGAATTCGAGGTTTCGGAGTTTCAGCTGGCGCGCTGGATCTCGTCCGACGACCGCAAGAAGCTCGAGGCGTTCGTATCCGCCAACGGCTCCGGCGTTGCCGACGATGTCGACGGCGATCCGGTGTTTCTGGCCAAGAATGAATTCTATCTCGGCTACACCCAGGAACGCGCCGAGGGCATCGTGTTTTCCAGCATCAAGGACGTGAAGAAGAAGGCGTAAAGGCGCGTTGTCAGATGCTTCAGCGCATCATGATCTGTCTCATCGCTATTGTTGCGGCCGCGACGGCGGCCGACGCCCGCCGCCGGCACCCGATCGATGCCACGCCGTTTTCGCACGCGCCCTGCAGCGTGCTCAGCAGAGCGGCCGTGCACGCCGTCGTTCTGCAGCGTGTTCAATCGCGGGCCGTGCATTCCCGAGATCGACTATCCCACGGCGAAAATCTGCAGCTCACGATCGAAACCGTGCCGCCGCGCGATGACGCCGCGAAATACCAGAAGCCCGACCACGATCTCGACACCATCGGCGACCTGTTTGCGGCCCTGCGCTCCTGCTGGTCGCCGCCACCGGCCGACTCCGCGCGCGAGGGCATGCAGATGTCGGTGCGCTTCAGTTTCAAGCGTTCCGGCGAGATCATCGCGGCGCCGCGCGTGACCTTTGCCACCGTGGGTGCGCCCGCCGAGGTCCGCGACACCTATTTCAGGGCGATCAGCACCTCGCTTGACGCCTGCATGCCCCTGAAATTCACCGGCGGTCTGGGCGGCGCGCTGGCCGGACGGCCGATCGCGATCCGCTACGTCGACAATCGCGAATTGGACAAGCCGCGGGGACGCCGTGACACATGTCGGTCATTCCCCGATGGGCGATTGTAGTCGGACCGCCCCGGAAGTGTCCTTGCATTCTAGCGCATTGCGGTCCGAGCCCTTAAGGTGATACGCGAAGCTCGCAAATGACGGGCTGCAGAGGAGAACATCATGGGACTGCTGGTGATGATTCTGGGCCTTGTGCTGTTTCTTCGGCGTCCATACCCTGACCACGCAGCGCGAGATGCGCGCGCGCCTGATCGCGACATCGGGCGAGGGCGGCTACAAGATCGGCTATGCGCTGGTCTCACTCGCGGGCCTGGCGCTGATCGTCTGGGGCTTTGCCCATTATCGCGCCACGGGGCGAATCGAGGTCTGGCATCCGCCGACCGCGCTGAAGCACATCACCGTGGCCTTGATGCTGCCGGCCGTCATCCTGGTGGTGGCGGCCTATATCCGCGGCCGCATCTACACCGCGCTCAAGCATCCGATGCTGTCGGGCGTGAAGCTGTGGGCGGCGGCGCATCTCCTCGCCAACGGCGATCTCGGCGGTATCATCCTGTTCGGCTCGTTCCTGGGCTGGGCGGTGTTCGACCGCATCTCGCTCAAACGTCGCGCCGATGCCGGCGGCGCCGCCGATCCCGGTCGGCGGCATCGGGCAACGACCTGATCGCGGTGGCGGTCGGGATCGTCGCCTATCTGGCGCTGGCCTTCGCGTTTCATCCCGTCGTGATCGGCGTCCCCGTCGTCGGAGTTTAGAACCGGGCAGGCGAGGCGACGATGGACTGGTCGCATTATTCCATTCCGGCCATGCGGCTTGAGGCGCGCTTCGGCGATCGCGTGGTGCCGGCGTTTTGCGAGCGGCCCAACAGCATCTGGGCGATGGTATCGTCTGCGGCGGCGAGAAACCCGGACGGCGAGGCGCTGGTCTGCGGCGCCAGGCGGATGACATGGCGTGAAGTCGCGCAACAATCCGCTGTGATCGCGGCGGGTTTGCGGAAGATGGGCCTGCAAAGCGGCGATCGCATCGCGCTGATGCTCGGCAACCGCATCGAATTCGTGCTGGCGATGTTTGGCGCGGCCCATCTCGGCCTGGTGACGGTGCTGCTTGGCACCCGGCAGCAAAAGCCGGAGATCGCCTATGTGCTCGCCGACTGCGGCGCCAGGCTCCTGATCCACGAGGCCGGGCTTGCCGACCGGCTGCCCGATGCGCGCGACGTTCCCGACCTGTTGCATCGCATCGCCGTCGACGACGATGCCGGCGCGTCGCAATTTTCCGCCCTGATCGAGTTCGGTTCCTTGCCGGCGCCGGCCGATGTCGGCGAGCAAGACACGGCGATGATCCTCTACACCTCCGGCACCACCGGCCGGCCCAAAGGGGCGATGCTCGCGCATTGCAATGTCATTCACTCGGCGATGATCTATGAGGCCTGCATGGCGCTGACCGCAAGCGATCGGTCGATCGCGGCGGTGCCGCTTGCGCATGTGACCGGCGTGGTCGCCAACATCATGAGCATGGCGCGCTGCGCGGGAACGCTGATCATCGTCGCCGAATTCAAGGCGGCGGAATATCTGAAAATCGCCGCGCGCGAACGCGTGACCCAGACCGTGATGGTGCCGGCGATGTATAATCTCTGCCTGCTGCAGGCGGATTTTGACAGTTACGATCTCAGGGCGTGGCGGATCGGAGGCTATGGCGGCGCGCCGATGCCGATCGCTACAATCGAAAAACTGGCCGTCAAGGTTCCCGGTCTCAAGCTGATCAACGCCTACGGGTCGACCGAGACAACGTCGCCTTCAACCATCATGCCGCCGGAATTGACCGCCGCGCATATCGACAGCGTCGGCTTGCCGTGCCCGGGCGCTGAAATCGTCGTGGTGGATGCGGCGGGCCGCGAGCTGCCGCGCGGCGAGATCGGCGAGATCTGGATTCGCTCGGGTTCGGTCATCAGGGGTTACTGGAACAATCCGGAGGCGACGGCGCAAGGTTTTACCGGAGGCTTCTGGCATTCGGGCGATCTCGGCTCGATCGACGCCGGGAATTTCGTGCGCGTGTTCGACCGCCAGAAGGACATGATCAACCGCGGCGGCCTCAAGATCTATTCCGCCGAGGTCGAATCCGTGCTCGCGGGCCATCCCGGCGTCGTCGAGAGCGCCATCATTGCAAAGCCTTGCCCGGTGCTGGGCGAGCGCGTGCATGCCGTGATCGTGATTCGCGACAGCGGCGTCAGCGAGGGCGCGTTGCGCGCCTGGTGCGCCGAGCGGCTCTCGGACTACAAGGTGCCGGAGACGATCGATCTGACGGCGGAGCCGCTGCCGCGCAACGCCAATGGCAAGGTCATGAAACGGCAGCTCCGCGAGGCCTGGGCGGCGGCGCAATCGTAAGCCCCGACGAGCGCCCCGAGGCGTCTCGGTCCGATGCTGCAAACCGGTTTAGCCCCACTCGAAATCCTCATTTGAGCTGAGACGACGCTTTGCACGCGGCCCCCGCAGGGAGGTAAGGCAATGTCAGCGGAAATCAACATCTACAATCCCGGGGGACTTGGCCCTCCGATGGGGCAGTACTCCCATGTGACGCGTGTAAGGGCGAACGAATTGCTGTTTGTCGCGGGAATGCTGTCGGGCGACGCCGCCGGCAATGTTATCGGCGAGGGCGAATTCGACGTTCAGACCGCGCAGGTCTTTCGCAATATCGAGGCGGCACTGACATCAGCCGGAGCAACCTGGGCCAACGTCGTTCAATTCACGACATACCTCGTCCATTCTCAGGACATCCCCAAGTTCATGGAGTTTCGGTTGCGCGAATTCCCCAGGATGTTTCCGGACGGCAAATATCCGCCGAACACGCTTCTCATGGTCGACCGGTTGGTCAAGGAAGCTTTCCTGGTCGAAGTGCAGACGATCGCCGCCGTCTGATCAAGAGGCCACCGGTTCGCCATCGTGCAGATCGTCACCCTGAAGAATCGTACACTCAGCCCCGTCGCGCAACTTTTCATCGAACGCGCCCGCGAAGTCGCGAAGCCGCTGGCGAAGTGAAAAAATGCTAAGCAGCCGCGTCGGGTTTGGCCGATGCGACAGTGAAGCTGTCCTATGTTTTGCACCGCACGGTCCCGATAATAATTGAGTTGAGGAGCGCCTTTCTGACTCCCCAATTTCAAAAACCGCATAAGCTCGGCAGGCCATAAAATTCCCCGGGGGAGGAAACAATGGACCGTACGCTCGAACGATCGACCATGCGCAAAGTGTATCTGCGGCTGCTGCCGTTTGCGGTCTTGTCTTATGTGCTCGCCTATATCGATCGGATCAATGTGAGCTTCGCGGGCCTCACGATGCGCGGCGACATCGGCATGTCGGCCGGCACCTTCGGGTTTGCCGTCGGCATGTTCTACTGGGGTTATTTCATCTTCGAGGTGCCCAGCAATGTGATCCTGGAAAAGATCGGCGCCAGAATATGGATCGCCCGGATCATGATCACCTGGGGGATACTGGCGGGCGTCACGGCGATGGTGACGAGCCCGACAAGCTTCGGGATCGTGCGCTTCCTGCTGGGCGTCGCCGAGGCCGGATTCTTTCCCGGCATCATCCTTTACTTCACCTACTGGTTCCCGAGCCGTCATCATGCCCGGATCGTGTCAGGCTTTCTGGTCGGCCTGCCGGTCGCAGTCGCGCTCGGCGCGCCGATATCGACGGCGCTTCTCGGCCTCGATGGCCTGTTCGGCCTCAAGGGCTGGCAGGTCATGTACATCGCCGAGGCGATCCCGACCGTTGTGATCGGGGTGCTCACGTTTTTCGTGCTCACGGACCGACCTGCTCAGGCAAAATTCCTGACCGAGGAAGAACGCAACTGGCTCGTCAACACGATCGCCGCCGAACGCCGCGCCACCGAGGCGGTGCGCAAATTCACGCTGTGGGAGGCACTCTATAATCCCAAGGTGCTGCTGCTGGCGTTGAACTATGTCGGCATCGTCAGCGCCAGCCTGGGCATGCTGATTTTCGTTCCGCAAATGATCAAGTCGCTGGGCAACTACAGCAACATGACGGTCGGCTGGCTCACGATGATCCCCTATATTTGCGGCGCCATCGCCATGGTGGCGTGGGGGCGCATTTCCGATCGCATGAACGAGCGGCGCTGGAATCTGTTCATTGCTTGCGCGTTCTCTGCGGTCGGCCTGACCATCGCCGGCATGACGATGGGGACCTGGTGGGCGCTGGTCGGAATGTCGATGGCCACGATGGGTTTTTACGGCTCCAAGGGTCCGTTCTTCGCCATGCCGCCGATGTTTCTCAGTGGCGCCGGACTGGCTGCAGGCATTGCCTGGATCAACTCGCTCGGCAATCTCGGCGGTTTCTTCGGACCCTGGTATGTCGGCGTCATGAAGGACCTGACCGGCAGCTACGCGGGCGGACTTTATGGACTCGCTTTGCTCTGTCTGCTCTGCTGCGCTCGTTTGCGCGCTGTTTCTGCACATTCCCAATCGCCTTCCGTCATCGGCGGTCGCCGCGCCCGCGGAATGATCCCTGATCACTCCTGCATAGGGTGCGCAGAAATCGACGTCCGCTTTGAGCCGGCAGCACAAAACGGACATCGGTCGCGGCTAGTCAAACCGCGTTGAAGTGGTTCGGTGGACCAGGCCGCCCGTGGCGCCGCCTCAGTGAAGGCTTCGGCTGCAATCGCCGTGATCAGCGAAGAAGGCAGCCAAATGCTGGGCGCTTGCGAGGATGCGATGGCGCCGCCGCGACTGGCGGGATCGTTCAAGGTCAAAATCCACGGAACGCTCGGCGGGTCGTGCACCACCCATGAGGGGCGTTGTTTCACCGTGAGCGGGGCTTCGTAAGTGCTGAAGCGTCGACAGGACCGCAGTCATGGCCATCTTCCTCAAGGGCGAGTCGTTGCGGCCATGGTTGACGATGGCAGCATGAGCACTCGCAGCGCGGGGACCGTGGCGGCTGCCAGGTACTGCACGTCGTCTGAGGCGATGTCGCCACTGACCGGATAGCTGCGCATGACCGAGTTGCGTTGCGAACGGACCAGCAAGGTATTTGGCCAATCAGAGACCCGACATCGTTAATAATTGCTTAATAGCGCCGATAGTCTCCTGATGCCGCCTTGCGGCCCATCAGCGCCTGCGTAGCTCGCCGCAGAGGCTGTTCTTGACCTGACCGTGGTAACGCTTTGATCCTGCTGGCTTTGCCTTGCCACCGCCATATCGCTAGGGTATCGCCGCCACCACGTGGGGCCGGACGGGTGGCAGGGCGACGGATTCGGCCCGGTTCATCGGGGATGGGATAGCTTTAAGTGTCTGAATTATTTGACGAAGTCGACGAGGACGTCCGTCGCGACCAGCTTAAAAAGCTATGGGACCAGTATTCGATCTACATCGTCGCCGGGGCGCTATTGATCATCGCCGCCGTGGGTGGCTGGCGCGGCTACCAGTATCTGGAGGCCAAGAAGGCGGCCGAGGCGGGTAGCGCCTTCGACAAGGCCGTCGAGCTCTCGGAGGCGAACAAGCATGCCGAGGCGGAGGCGGCCTTTAACGATCTGGCGGCGAAAGCGCCATCGGGCTATCGCATGCTGGCGCGGATGCGCGCGGCGGCCGAGGTCGCACTCCGCGATCCGCAAGGTGCGGCGAAAATGTACGACGATATATCGGCCGATCGCAGCGTCGGTGCGGAGCAGCAGGACCTTGCCAAGGTCCGCGCCGCCGGATTGCTGCTGGCAACATCGAGTTACCCGGGCATGCTTGCGCGGCTTGAGTCTTCCACCGGACCGGAGGCGACCTTTCGCCATACCGCGCGCGAACTGCTAGCATTGTCGGCCTGGCGCGGTGGCGACACGGTGGCGGCGCGGAAGTGGCTGGATCTGATTGCCAGTGACGGCGAGACCCCGCCAAGCCTGCGCTCGCGTGCCGAGGCGCTGCAGGCGTTGCTTCCGCCGGTCGCCAAGAGCTGACGGCAGAAAACGAGTTGAGTGAGAAATCGACCATGCGCCGCTCGCAACGTCTGATCGCAGCTACCGTCCTCATCGCGCTGTCGAGCGCGCTGGCCGGCTGCTCCAGCCTGTACAACTGGGATCCGACCGATTTGCTCGATTTCCTCGACACCAAGAAAAAGCTGCCGGGCGAACGCAAGCCGGTTTTCCCCGACGGCGTGCCGGGCCTCGAGCAGGGCGTACCGAAGGAATTGTACAAGGGCTCCCGGCAGGAGCAGATCGACCAGCAGGCCGCCCAGGCCGCCGCGGCGCCGCCGCCTGAGGAGTCGAAGTCAAAGCACGCTGCCAAAACCAAGGGCAAGAGCAAGCCGCCGGCAACCGCCAGCACCGAGCCTGCCGCGGCACCTGACCCCGATGCCGCGCAGGAGGAAGAAGGCAGCACCGCAGCGGCGCCGCCGGCTCCGAAGCCCAAGAAAATCGTCCGCAAGCGCACCACCGCGCCGCCACCCGATCAAACGGCCGCGCAACCGGCGCCGGCGTCACAACCGCCGCAGCAATCCGCCGCGCCATTCCCGGCGCCGTTGCCGAGCGGCACCTTCACGCGCTGATTTTCGCGTTTTTCCTCTGATTGACACGCGCTCGAAAAACAGCGCACGGGATCGCTTATGTCGTTCACGATTGCCATCATCGGCCGGCCCAATGTCGGAAAATCGACGCTGTTCAACCGGCTGGTCGGACAGAAGCTGGCGCTGGTTGACGACGAGCCCGGCGTCACCCGCGACCGCAGGGAAGGCGAGGGGCGTCTGGGCGATCTCGAATTCACCCTGATCGATACCGCCGGCCTCGACGAGGGCGCCAGGGGTTCGCTGACCGCGCGGATGCAGGAACAGACCGAGGTTGCGATCGGGCTTGCCGACGCCCTGATGTTCGTCGTCGACGCACGCGCCGGTCTCACGCCGAACGATCGCGCCTTTGCCGATTTCGCGCGCCGGGCCAACAAGCCGGTGGTGCTGGTCGCCAACAAGAGCGAAGGCAAGCAGGGCGATGCCGGCGCGATGGAAGCCTATGCGCTGGGCCTGGGCGAACCGATCCAGATCTCGGCCGAGCATGGCGAAGGCCTCAGCGATCTCTACGACGCCCTGCGCGCGTTGATGCCCGAGCCCGTCGACGCGGGCGAAGAATTCGACGATGACGATGTCATCGAATCCGATGAGGAGATCGCGAAACGTCCGATCCGCGTGGCCATTGTCGGCCGCCCCAATGCCGGCAAATCCACGCTGATCAATCATCTGCTCGGCGAGGAGCGCCTGCTGACCAGCGCCGAGGCCGGCACCACCCGCGATTCCATTTCCGTCGAGGTCAACTGGCAGGGCCGGGAATTCCGGGTGTTCGATACCGCGGGCCTGCGGCGACGTTCGCGGATCGAGGAAAAGCTGGAAAAACTCTCGGTGGCGGACGCGCTGCGCGCCATCCGCTTCGCCGAAGTCGTGGTGCTTGTCATGGACGCCCAGAACAAGTTCGAGGAACAGGACCTGCGCATCGCCGACCTGATCGAGCGCGAGGGCCGGGCGCTGGTGATCGCGGTCAACAAGTGGGATTTGATGGGGCGGCAGTCCAATCTGATTTCGGCGCTGCGCACCGACGCCGATCATCTGTTGCCGCAGGTCAAGGGCATGCCGATCGTCGCGGTATCCGGCCTGATGGGCGAGGGCATCGACCGGCTGATGAGCGCGATCGAACAGGCCTACGCGGTGTGGAACCGGCGGGTGCCGACCGCTTCGCTCAATCGCTGGTTCGAGCAGGCGGTCGACGCCAACCCGCCGCCCGCGGTATCGGGCCGGCGGCTGAAGCTGAATTATATCACCCAGGCCAAGGCGCGGCCGCCGAGTTTCATCCTGTTCTGCTCGCGCGCCGACGCCGTGCCGCAATCCTACCTGCGCTATCTCGTCAACTCCTTGCGTGAATTCTTCGAGCTGCCGGGCACGCCGGTGCGGATCAGCTTGCGCGAAAAGGCCAACCCGTTCGCACACAAGCGCAGGCGGCCATCGTGAGCGAAGGGGCTTCCGAGAGCGTTGTCGAAACGCCCGCAAGAAACATCGCAACGAACCTCCCCGGTGCGCGGCGCGGCGGTGGCCTTCATCTTCGTCACCATCCTGCTGGACATGCTCGCGCTCGGCCTGGTGCTGCCGATCCTGCCCAAGCTGGTGGAGAGCTTTGTCGATAACGACACCGCCAGCGCGGCGCGGATTTTCGGGCTGTTCGGCACCGCCTGGGCGCTGATGCAGTTTGTCTTTTCTCCGATCCTCGGCGGCTTGTCCGACAGGTTCGGCCGGCGGCCGGTGGTGCTGTTGTCGAATTTCGGCCTCGCGCTGGACTACGTGCTGATGGCGCTGGCGCCGTCGCTGATCTGGCTGTTCGTCGGCCGGGTGATCTCGGGCATCACCTCGGCGAGTGTCTCCACCGCCTATGCCTACATCGCGGATGTGACGCCTCCGGAACGGCGCGCGGCGATGTTCGGCAAGATCGGCGTGGCCTTCGGCGCCGGATTCATTCTCGGACCGGCGATCGGCGGGCTGCTCGGCGGCATGGATCCGCGGCTGCCGTTCTGGGTCGCGGCCGCCCTGAGCTTCGCCAACGCGCTTTACGGTCTGATGATCCTGCCGGAGTCGCTGCCGCTCGATCGCCGCTCGCCGTTCCGCTGGAAAAGCGCCAATCCGATTGGCGCGCTGCGCCTGCTGCGCTCCGACCGGGTTCTCGCGGGATTGTCGGTGGCGAATTTCCTGGCCCAGCTCGCGCATGTGGTGCTGCCGAGCACGTTCGTGCTCTACGCCAGCTATCGTTACGGCTGGAACGCGGCGACGGTCGGTCTGACGCTCGCCATGGTCGGTGTTTGCTCGATGGCGGTGCAGGGCGCTGCGATCGGACCGATCGTCAGGCGCCTCGGCGAGCGCCGCGCTCTGTTGCTGGGACTTGGCTGCGGCGCCGCCGGCTTTCTGATTTACGGCGCGGCGCCAAGCGGCCCTCTGTTCTGGATCGGCATCCCCGTGATGGCCCTGTGGGGCGTAGCGGGTGCGGCGACCCAGGCACTGATGACGCAGCTGGTGGCACCCGACCAGCAGGGCCAGTTGCAGGGCGCGACGTCCAGCGTGCAAAGCGTGTCCCAGCTGGTGGGGCCGTTTCTGTTCACGCTGACATTCGCCCACTTCATCGGGGCGCAGGCGCCCGTGACGTTGCCGGGCGCGCCGTTCCTGCTGGCGGCAGCGTTGCTGGTGCTGGCGATGGTGATCGCGGCCCGCACGCTGGCGACCGCGCGCATTCGCTAGAGCATTTTCCATTTTCTGTAAATCGAGGGGATTCACAAGGAGCCGCGAATAAAATTCTGTGGCCTTCTCGATCTGAGGAGGCTGGCAATGGGGTATTCGAACGATCTGCGAGTTCGAGTGATCCAGGTTGTTGAGGGTGGCGCGGCGGCGCGGGCGGCGGCAAGACAGTTTGTGATTGGGGATTCGACGGCGATCCGCTGGGCAAAGCGCTGGCGGGAGACCGGCAGCTTTGAAGCCAAATCCAACAAGGGCCAGAGCCGGTCGCCGTTGGAGAAGCATGCGGAATGGTTGCTTGCGTTGGTTCGGCAGGAGCCCGACCTGACACTGGAAGAGATCCAGCGCCGCCTGCTTGATGAGCGTCAACAAAAGGCGGGGCTCGGTTCGGTTTGGCGGTTCTTCGACCGCAACGGCGTCAGCTTCAAAAAAAAGCGTTCGGGCGGCCGAGCAGGACCGGCCTGATGTTGCCGCGGCACGGACGGCATGGGCGGACAATCAACCCAAGCTCGATCCCGACCGACTGGTCTTCATCGACGAGACCGGCACCTCAACCAAGATGGCGCGGCTACGCGGCCGGGCTCCACGCGGCGAACGGCTGGTCGGCAAAATCCCGCACGGTCACTGGAAAACCACCACCTTTGTTGCGGGCCTGCGCTCCACAGCTCTTACCGCACCATGCGTCATCGACGGCCCGATGAACGGCAATGGCTTCCTCGCCTATGTCGAACAAGTCCTGGCGCCGACCCTCAAGCCAGGCGACGTCGTCGTGCTGGACAATCTCAGCGCCCACAAGGTGCCCGGGATACGTGAAGCGATCGAAGCCGCAGGCGCAACGCTACTTTATCTGCCGCCCTATTCGCCGGACTTCAATCCGATCGAGCAGCTCTTCGCAAAACTCAAAGCCTTGCTACGAAAGGCCGCCGAGCGCTCCTTGGAGAGCCTCTGGAACCGCATCGCATGCCTTCTCGATGCATTCCAGCCAGATGAATGCGCTAACTACTTCCGCAACTCCGGGTATGCTGCAAGTTAAGTGGAAACTGCTCTAGCGGCCTTTTTATTCCGCCACGCGCTCCAGACTGACGCTGCACATGCCGTCGCAGCCGATCGCCTTGGATGCAGGCGGCGTCAGATCGACTTCGCGGCGCGGCCAAAACCTGCGGTTCGGTCCCTTATCCGCCACCGTGCAGACCACGGATTTTCCGTTCGCGACGTTGGTCACGCGAAGCCGCTGCCCAAGCTGCTCAAGCATGTGCGCACAGACGAGGTCGCGATGGGGATGCAGCCGTTTGCCGTCAGCCGCGATGGTGTCATCAAACTCCGTGGCGACGCCGCCATATGGCGGCGGCTTGATCCGCGTCAGCCAGCGGTCATCGAATGTTTCGGCGCGGGCGCACAGGCATGTCGCGAACAGCAGCGCCGGGAGCATGAGGAAAATGCGGGCATCCATGCCGGCCATAGATCGATGGGCTTGTGGGCAAGATCGTGGCGGCACATGGCCCATTTTTTGGCGGTATCGATCAGCGAAAGCGGACACCGGATCGCCAATCAGTCGGGCAACCCGAGCTTTCGGAGATTTTCTCCCATACGGTTCAGGACGGCGGGGGAAAAGACCATTGCTTGTTTAAACTTTGAAATCGTCAGATCGGGATAGTAACGCATTAACTCCGCAAAGACTTGTCTGGCCTCTTCAACCCGGCCGGCTCCCGACAGAACCGACGCCAGATTGCGATAGATCCAGGTTGCGTTTGGCCGCTCCTCGAGGGCGCGCCGGTAGAACGCAGCAGCTTCTTCGTATTCTTGTGCAACCTCATGCGCCGAGCCAATGCCGACATAGTTGTTGAAATTCATCGGATCGATCGGGCTCAGACGCAGCGCGCGCTCGAAATCAGCGATCGCCTTTTGCGGTTGATCGGTATAGTTCTCGAGCCATCCCAGCCTGCTCCAGGCCCACGCGGCGTTGGGGTCGAGCGTGACGGCGCGCTCTAGCAGCACACGCGCGGCTCCATAGTTGCGTACGAAGGTATGGACTGCGCCGAGTACCGCCAGAATGACGGGGTCGTCGCCGCTCATCTCGGCTGCGCGCTCGGCCAGCGATCGCGCCATTGCCTGACTCGCAGCGATATCATCCGCCCAGTTATAGACCGACCGCTGGGCGTGGCACCAACCGGCAAGAGACAAGGCGAGGGGGTATTCCGGATCAATCGCAAGCGCTCTTTCCAGAAGCTCGAGTGCCTTGGCGCTTTCGTCCTTCTCAAGCGCCCAGACATGAGGCATGGCCCTCATCGTAAAATCGTAGCTGCCCAGGTCCTGCGGCCGCTTGCGCCGCGACCGCTCAATCTCGGCGATGCGGATGGAAGGTTGCAGGGCACCTGCTACTTGTTCGGTGATTCGATCTTCGAGATCAAAAAAGTCGTCGATTGCGCCGTCAAAGCGAGAACTCCAGACATGTGCGCCCCCCTCGGTCTCGATGAGCTGAACGATAATGCGCAGGCGATTGCCGACCTTCTGTACGCTACCCTCGAGCAGATAGGCGACGCCCAGTTCCTTGCCGACGTCGCGCGCGTTCGTCGCGCGGCCCTTGTAGGTGAATGCCGAACTGCGTGCGATGACGAAAAAGGAGCGGATACATGAAAGCGCCGCGGTGATGGCCTCGACGATCCCGTCGGCGAGGTAGTCCTGGCCCGGCTCAGCCGACATGTTGTCAAACGGCAGCACAACGATCGACGGTTTGTCGGGTAACGTTAGAACCTGAGTCCTTGCCGGCGACGAATCAGATCGAACGGGAGCAGGGGCCTTCCCGGACACCCGTGCCTTCCAGGCCGGCATCGGTTCGGCGATATTCTTCAAGGCTTGCTTTCCGATGTCCTCGAAGGCGAGATCGATCTTGCCGCGAATCTGCCGGTAGGCGTCGTCGGATATGCAGATGCCGCCTGGCTCGGCAATCCCTTCGAGACGCGCCGCTATGTTGACGCCATCGCCGAAAATATCGTCTTCATCGATGATGATGTCGCCGAGGTGAATGCCGATGCGAAACTCCAATCTTTGCTCCGGCTCTTCCCCGGCGCTGCGATCGATCATCTCCTGCTGGATTTGGACCGCGCATCGCGCAGCGTCGACCGCGCTGGCAAACTCCACGAGCACGCCATCGCCGGTGGTCTTGACGATGCGGCCGCGGTGGATGGCGATCGCCGGATCCACAACTGTCTTTCGAAGCGTCTTGAGCTGCGCAAGCGTGCGTTCCTCGTCACGGCCCATCAATCGGCTATAGCCGGCGACATCCGCCGCCAGCACGGCCGCCAATCGTCGCTGCACGCGTTCGCTGGGCAACATGGCCTCCGGAGCGCCAAAATCCGTCTAGCTGCCCATCAGAGCATAAGCGGCGGCCTTCACGCCAGATGCAATGTCCGGATCCACGCAGACGGTGTCCGCGAAGTCGAGGGTAACGTCACCAGCAATTTCGTTGCCGGACAGCAACGGAAGCTTTGGCCGGAGGATTGCGCACAGCGTCCGCTGTCGGAACTCAGGCTGCTCCCGGCCGGAGCTTGCGCTTGCAAGTCCGGCCGGTCGCGCGTTGCAGAGCTATTTCTTGACCAGCGGACACTCGCTTTCGCTGAGCGGCCGTGCGGCTTCCTCCGCCGGGATGGTCGCGACCAGCTTGTAGTAATCCCAGGGATACTTCAATTCCTCGGGCTTCTTGACCTCGAACAAATAGGCCGGAAGCATCTTGCGGCCGTCGGCGCGGATGGTGCCCTTGCCGAACAGGGTGTCGTCGGTCGGCAGTTCCTTCATCTTGGCGACGACCTTGGCGCCGTCATGCGGATTGCCGCCCATCGCCTCCAGCGTCTTGAGGTAATGCAGCACGCCGGAATAGAGTCCGGCCTGCGTCATCGACGGCATCGAGCCGGCCTTGGTCTGCGCCGCAAACTTCTTCGACCAGGCGCGGGTCTGGTCGTTCATGTCCCAGTAGAAGGATTCGGTGAAGGTGAGGCCCTGCGCGGTCTTCAGGCCCAGCGAGTGCACGTCGTTGATGAAGAGCAGGAGCGCAGCGAGCTTCTGGCCGCCTGCGACGATGCCGAACTCGGCCGCCTGCTTGATGGCGTTGGTGGTGTCGCCGCCGGCATTGGCGAGCCCGACTACTTTGGCTTTCGAGGCCTGCGCCTGCAGCAGGAACGAGGAGAAGTCCGAGGTATTGAGCGGGTGCCTTACCCCACCCAGCACCTTGCCGCCATTGGCGGTGACGACCGCGGAGGTGTCGCGCTCCAGCGCGTAACCGAAGGCGTAATCGGCGGTCAGGAAGAACCAGCTGTCGCCACCGGCCTTGGTCAGCGCCTTGCCGGTGCCATTGGCGAGCATGTAGGTATCGTAGGTCACTGACAGCGTGTTCGGCGTGCAGGCCTTGCCGGTAATGTCGGCGCTGGCGCCGCCCGAATTGATCAGGATCGAATTCTTGTCCTTCACCAGGTTGGAGACCGCCAGCGCGACGCTGGAAGTTGGCGTATCGACAACCGCATCGACCTTGTCGACATCGATCCATTGCCGCGCCATGTTGACGCCGACATCCGGCTTGTTCTGGTGATCGCCGCTCAAGACGTCGATCTTCCAGCCCTTGGCAATGAGGCCGGAATCCTGCACCGCCATCTTCACCGCGACCACCGAATTGGGACCGCCGATGTCGGCATACAGGCTCGACATGTCGTTGAGCACGGCGATCTTGGCGGTCTTGTCCTGCGCGAGCGCCGGCGTTGCGAGTCCCAGTCCGGCGCATGCGATAAGCGCGGCATAGCGACGCGCGCGTGTGGTCTTCATGGAAATCCTCCAAATGTTGAATGCCGTGGTGACTTCTTCGGAGCTCACCCAGGGCCTTGATCGAACGGACGATCTGCCTTCCCCGATAGTCCTTCTGGCGTCGTCCGGCAATGCGTCAGATCAATGCGCAAACAAAACGAGAACGCCGGGGTCTGATTCACCTGATGGGATCAGCGCAGCGCATCCGAGGTCAGCCTGAATTTCTGGATCCGCTTTCCGTTATCGACCTCGGCGGTGTAGACGTTGCCCTTCGCATCCACCGCCATGGCGTGTATCCAGTGAAATTGCCCGGCGTTGCGGCCGCTGCGCCCGAAGCTGCCGACCACGGTTCCGTCCTCGCGCTTCAGCACCCGGATTTCATTGTTCTCGCCATCGGCGCTCAACAGCCAGGTCTGCTTCGGATCCGGCCAGATCGCGATATCCCACACCGCGCCGTTGCCGAGCGTGTTCTTCTCGAAGAACCACTCTTTTACAAACGTGCCGTCCTTCTTGAACACCTGGATGCGGTTTTGGGTGCGGTCGCACACGTAGACGAGGCCGTCATTGGCGATCTTGACGCAATGCACGGGATTGCCGAACTGCTGCGACGCCGGCGCCTTCGGATCGTAAGGCGGCAGCTTGGCGTCATCAGGCGGATGACCATAGGCGCCCCAGTGCCGCTTGTAGGCGCCTGAGGTGGCGTCGAACACGATGACGCGGCGGTTGCCATAGCCGTCGGCGACGTAGAGGTCGTCCGCGTCCTTGTCGATCGCGGTTTCCGCGGGCTTGCCGAGCTGCGTGGTGTCGTTGCTTCCCTTGCTCGGTGCGATCTTGCCGATCTGCATGACGAACTTGCCGTCGAGGGTGAATTTCAGCAGCGCGTTGTCGTTGTCGGCGTTGCCGCCGATCCAGACAAATCCTCTTTCGTCGACCTCGATGCCGTGCTCGCGCCCGACCCATTCATAGCCTTCGCCCGGTCCGCCCCAGGAGCGCAACAGATTGCCGTCGGTATCGAATTCCAGCACCGGCGGCGCCGAGATGCAGCATTTCGAACGCGGCGGCGTCAGCGATGCGCCCTTCTCGTCGTCGGTCAGCGAGCGCGGTCGGTGGATGACCCAGATGTGCCCCTGCCAGTCGACGGTGATGCCGCCGACCTGGCCGAGGATCCAGTTGTTCGGCAGCGGCTTCGGCCAGGATGCCTCGACT
Source organism: uncultured Alphaproteobacteria bacterium (assembly GCA_963735835.1). Lineage (GTDB taxonomy): Bacteria > Pseudomonadota > Alphaproteobacteria > Rhizobiales > Xanthobacteraceae > Bradyrhizobium. The sequence goes on from CAVTNA010000075.1 coordinate 26,721, forward strand.
TCGAAAGTCGGAATCTCGCCGGCATGGGCGGCGCGCGGGAGCGCTGACGCTGCGGTCAATATGGCGGATGCGATGAGGATCGCAACGGTTCTGGAAAACCGCGCGGCGGCGCGTGTCTGATGACCGCGATTTGGCATCGGCGTCATGGCAGCCTCCCTTGCTTTTTTGCGTGCGGGTTTTCCCGCTTGGCGCGCAGTGAATAGGCGCGAAAGGTCTCGCGGAAGCTGCGACAATCGGCCGCCGGCGCTCTGAAGCTGAGCAGGGAGCGGCGCGTCTTGTACTCGAACAGCTTGCCGGTCTCGGTCCAGTCCGGCGCGCACATCGGCACGATGAATTCGGCGGCCTGATCCGGCGTATCCAGCGTCAGCGGGTCTTCGCCGGGAAACACGGTGGCGCGCATCCGGGTCCGGATCGGGCCGGGATCGAACAGATTGACGCGGATCGGCGTGCTCGCTGTTTCCTGCGCCCAGGCCCGCGCCAGCGTCTCCAGTGCGGCTTTCGAGGCCGCGTAGGGAGCCGAGATAGGCGCTGGCCCTGCTCGCGGCCGCCGAGGTGACGAACACCGCGCGCCCGGCGTCGGACTTCTTCAGGAGCGGCTCCATGCAGCGGATCAGCTGGAAGTTGGCGGTGACGTTGACGGCCATCACATCGTTCCACGGCTTCAATTCGATATGCCCGAGCGGCGAGGAGGGGCCGGCGATCCCGGCATTGCCGACGAGAATGTCGAGCTTGCCGTGGCGTTCATGCAGCGCCGCGCCGAGCCGGGCAATGCCGTCGAAATCGCTGAGATTGAGCGGCACCAGCGTCGCGGCGCCGCCCGCCTTGCGGATCTCGTCGTCGAGTTCCTCGAGGCCGGCTTGCGTCCGCGCCACCGCCACGACATGGGCGCCGGCTTTCGCCAGCGCGCGCGCGGTGGCGTAGCCGATGCCGCGCGAAGCGCCGGTGACGAGAGCGATGCGGGAGGCGAGGGGTTGGGACATTGAAGTAGCTCATCGTCGTCCCGGCGAAGCGATTATGCAGGCGGAAGGTATTCGTATCAAATAGCATCCACGTTCTTTGCGCCGGATTTTTTACAGACGTGGATGGCCGGGAGAAGCCCGGCTATGACGGAATTTCTGCTCTTTTAGCTATAGCCGCCGCCCTGCTGGATGTTGTCGCTATTGGTCCCGTTCCCCGGCCGTCGGGCGTCACCTTCATGCCCTGCCTGAAGGCGAAGACGATGAATTCCGACCGAGACAAGGTTCCGCAGAGGATGGCGATGATTGCGCTGCATCATCGCGCCTCGCGTCAGCTCGCTTCCGCCAGCAGCGACAATTGCCGCGGCTGCGGCTCGGCCTGCGCCATGTCGGTGAGCGGGGTGGGATAGTCGCCGGTAAAGCAGTGATCGGTGAATTGGGGATGGGCGGGATCGCGGCCGGGCTCGCCCATGGCGCGGTAGATGCCGTCGACCGACAGGAACGCCAGCGTGTCCGCGCCGATCAACTGGCGCATCTCCTCGAGGTTATGGGTCGCCGCCAGCAGGCCGGCGCGATCGGGCGTATCGATGCCGTAATAATCGGGATGGGTGATCGGGGGCGAGGCGATGCGGAAGTGCACCTCGCGCGCGCCGGCGTCGCGCATCATCTTCACGATCTTCTTCGAGGTGGTGCCGCGCACCAGTGAATCGTCGATCAGCACGATCCGCTTGCCCTCGATCGCCGCGCGGTTGGCGGAATGCTTCATGCGCACGCCGAGTTCGCGCACGCTTTGGGTCGGCTGAATGAAGGTGCGGCCGACATAGTGATTGCGGATGATGCCGAGTTCGAACGGCAGGCCGGATTCCCTGGAATAGCCGATCGCCGCCGGCACGCCGGAATCCGGCACCGGCACCACGACGTCGGCCTCGACATGGCTCTCGCGGGCGAGTTCGGCGCCCATGGCCTTGCGCACGTCGTAGACCGAGCGGCCGCCGACGATCGAATCCGGCCGCGAGAAGTAGATATATTCGAAGATGCAGGGCCGCGGCGGCATCGGCGGAAACGGCTTGTGGCTTTGCGCCCCGCGCTCGTCGAACACGATGACCTCGCCCGGGTTGACGTCGCGGACGTATTTCGCGCCGATGATGTCGAGCGCGCAGGTCTCCGACGCCAGAATCGGGCAGCCGTCGAGTTCGCCCAGCACCAGCGGACGGATGCCGAGCGGATCGCGGGCGCCGATCAGCTTCTTGTTGGTCAGCGACACCAGCGAATAGGCGCCTTCGATCGCGCGCAGCGCCTCGATGAAGCGGTCGATGAAGCGGTTGCGCCTCGACTGCGCCACCAGGTGCAGGATGACTTCGGTGTCGGTGGTGGACTGCATCATGGCGCCGTTGCGCACGAGCTCGCGGCGCAGCGTCAGCCCGTTGGTGAGATTGCCGTTGTGGCCGACCGCAAAGCCGCCGGCATTGAGTTCGGCGAACAAGGGCTGCACGTTGCGCAGGATGGTCTCGCCGGTGGTGGAATAGCGGACGTGGCCGACCGCCGCGGTGCCCGGCAGCCGCTCGATCACCTCGCGGCGGGAGAAGGTGTCGCCGACGAGACCGAGCCGCCGCTCGCTGTGAAACCGGGCCCCGTCGAAGGAGACGATGCCGGCGGCCTCCTGGCCGCGATGCTGCAGGGCGTGCAAGTCCGAGCGCGGTGATGGCGGCGGCTTCGGGGTGGCCGAAGATGCCGAACACGCCGCATTCCTCGCGCAGCGTATCGCCTTCGAGGTCGGAATCTTCCAGATCGATCGGGCCGAGGTCTAGTTCGTATTGGACGGCGTCATCGGAAGGGCTCTGTTTGCAGTCCATCGCGCCTCTCTTTTGGCCTGATCTCAACGTGCCGCGGGTTTCTCGATCAGCTTTTTCAGGCCGTCGCGGGCCGGCTTGCTGTAGCCATCACCGGTGCCCGGCGCCGCCGGCTCGGTGTCAGTCTGCTCATCGTCTGGTTTATTCTTCTTGAATTTCTTCAAGATGGTGTTCTCGGGGTCGTCGGGCAAGAGCGACATTAACCAATCGCCGGTTCCCTGCAGCACCACCCGGGACTTCGCCCCGGTCACCCAATCGGGCCGCTGCTTGTCCGGAACCAGCCAGCTGAAGAACAGGAAGGCGACGACCACGATCAGCAGGCCCCGCGCCAGCCCGAACAGGAAGCCGAGGGTGCGATCCAGCGCGCCGATCCGGGAATCCAGGATCATGTCGGAAATCCGCACCGTGATGATGGAGACCACGATCAGGGTGCCGACGAACACGCCGGCCACCACGACCACGGCCGCGACGGTGTCGTTGTTGAAATAGGTCTTGGCGGTCGGCAGCAGCTTTCCGAAGGCATAGAGCGTGACCAGCGCCGCCGCGCCCCAGGCCGCGATCGACAGGATCTCGCGCATGAAGCCGCGCACCATCGCGAGCAGGCCGGAAATCAGCATCACGGCGAGCAGGACGAGATCGAGTATCGTTATCGGCATCGGCTAGTCAGGTCCGCATCAAAGTTCAAAACCGCGAATCGGCGTGTCGGTGCCGTCCTAGGTGAGGGGCATAACGCCCCTCCCGCAAGGCCGGAAATCCGCCACGCCGGCCTTACGCGCGGGTTGTATAGCGGCGGGGACCGGCAAGGTCACGCCCGGCTAGCCCTCCTGACGCCGGAATCTCGCAGGTGTGGCATTTTTCTCCACTTCCGCGCCCTCCCGGTTTCCCTCTCGATTTCCCTTGGGCGCGCCGCGCGCGGCGATATCGGCGACCAGGCTGGTCAATCCGCCCACGGTATTGAGCACCAGCCCGGCGTCGCCGCCGACCTCGCCGCGGGCCGATTCCGGCAGCACGGCGCGGCCGAAGCCGAGTTTCGCCGCTTCCTTCAGCCGCGCCGAGGTCTGCGCCACCGGCCGCACCGCGCCGGACAGCGAAATCTCGCCGAAATAGACCGCATCCGTCGGCAACGGCGCATTGACCAGCGACGACACCAGGGCGGCGGCCGCCGCAAGGTCGGCCGCGGGTTCCTGGATGCGCAGGCCTCCCGCGACGTTCAGATAGACGTCATGGCCGGACAGCTTGACCCCGCAATGGGCCTCCAGCACCGCCAGCACCATCGACAGCCGGCTCGGGTCCCAGCCCACCACCGCGCGGCGCGGCGTGCCGAGCGAGGTCGGCGCCACCAGCGCCTGCAGTTCCACCAGCACCGGGCGGGTGCCCTCGATGCCGGCGAAAACCGCGGTGCCCGGACTGCCCAGATCGCGCTCGGACAGGAACAGCTCGGAGGGATTGGAGACCTCGCGCAGGCCGAGGCCCGTCATCTCGAACACGCCGATCTCGTCGGTCGGCCCGAAGCGGTTCTTCACCGCGCGCAGGATGCGGAATTGCTGCGAGCCTTCGCCCTCGAACGACAGCACCGCGTCGACCATGTGCTCGACCACGCGCGGTCCCGCGATCTGGCCGTCCTTTGTCACATGGCCGACCAGGATGATGGCGGCGCCGGATTTCTTCGCGAACCTGATCAGCGCCTGCGCCGAGGCGCGCACCTGCGTCACCGTGCCCGGCGCGGATTCCACCGTGTCGGTCCACATGGTCTGGATCGAATCGATCACGATCAGGCGCGGCACCGGGCCTTCGGACAGCGTCGAGACGATGTCCTCGACCGAGGTTTCGGCGGCGAGCTGCACCGGCGCGTCGGCCAGGCCGAGGCGCTCGGCGCGCAGCCGCACCTGCGCCACCGCCTCTTCGCCTGAAATGTAGACCGCGCGGTGGCCGGCCCGCGCCATCAGGCAGGTCGCCTGCGTCAGCAGCGTCGACTTGCCGATGCCGGGATCGCCGCCGACCAGCAGCACCGAGCCGCGCACAAAACCGCCGCCGGTGACGCGATCGAGCTCGGCCATGCCGGAAGGCAGGCGAGGGGCCTCATGGCTCTTGCCGGTCAGCGTCTCCAGCGCGAACAGCCGGCCCTTGCGTTTTGAGCGGATCGAGACCGGCATCGTGGTCGCGCCGGTCCTCCTCGACCAGCGTGTTCCACTCGCCGCAGGATTCGCACTTGCCCTGCCAGCGGTTATACGCCGCGCCGCAGTTCTGGCAGACGAAGGAGAGGGCGGATTTGGCCATGGGGGATGCACCGGATTCGATTGTTCTTATTTTGTTCTATAGCTCATTAATAATCGGTTCGCGACACGAAACTCGCTCATGGTCGGTACGGAAGGAAGGGCGGAGGTTACGGCTTCCTCTTGGGCCGTCGACCGAACGGATCGAGGACGGCGACCCCGGTGGGCGCGAAATCCGATACGTTGCGCGTTACGACGGTGAGCCCGTGTTCCAGCGCCGTGGCCGCGATCATCAGATCGGCACTGTCATTGCCGAGAGCGGCGCTCAGGGCGCCCCAACGCCGCGCCGTCGCAGATCGAATGGCACGACCCGCTCGCCGTAGAGGGTCAATACCTGGTCTAGCCAGGCCGCAAGCGCGCCCGCAAAGCCCGGATCGGCCGCGCGCTGTCGCGCGATGCCGCGCTCTATCTCGCCAATGCTGATGACGCTGAGGAAAAGATCGCTCGTTCGCTGCCGTTCGAACCATTTAACGACCATCGGATCGCGCTCCCGCCTGCGCAGCTCGGATAGCGTGACGGTATCGATCAGGAACATCAGAGGTCGAGATCCCGCACCCGCACCTTGCGGCGCGGGAATTCGCCATCATCCTGCGGCATGGCGAGTATGACATCGGCAAAGGAAGGCGCGCTTGCGCGTTCGAGGCGCCGCAGGCGGTCGTACTCCACCACATCGACCACGACTACGGCGGGCTTGCCGTGCTTGGTGACCGTCTGCGGCGTGCGCCGCGCGGCCTCGACGACTTCGCTGAACCGGTTCTTTGCGTCCTGTACCGACCAACTGCGCTGGGCCATCCGGCCTGTTCCTTCTAGCTAGAATTTCTAGCTAGAATATGATGGCAGCCGACCTCCGTCAAGCCGTCCAGAGCCACCAGGCCTCCTGCATAGCGGCGCCTAATGCTCACGAAGCGCCACAAGCATTAGGCTTTCTTCCAGAGAAGGCCCCCATCGTAAAATACAGCACCAACGCCACGAAAATTACGAACTGTCCTATCGGCACAAAAGAGCATACCGCTCCAACAAACTCTTGCTGAAAATAAAAGCTTCTATAGTCAAAAGACGCTGGGCCCAAAATAAAGAACTGAAAGGTCCACAACCCAAGCCCTATCGTGAGCATAAAAAGCCCATAGTCGCGTAGCATCCAATTGCGCCATCGAACGTTATTGAAAAAGCCAGCGCATAGGCTACAAAGAGAGCTGAGAAATACAAAAACAGGAATGCAAGTAGCAGGACGTAGACGGCAAATACTTGCGAAAACTCCACACCGTCGACTGGGCGTTGATAAAGCGCGTGAAGATGTCGGAGGGCCGGCGTAATGTCATTTGCCCAAGAAAAGAACTGATCGACCGCTCGACTGGCTTCCGCTCGAGAAGAAATAATATTTAGCGGCATAAGCGGCGCCGAGTTGAAAACCGAAATACATGCAGATCCTCGTACGGCTCGCATAGCGGATCTCGACGCGGCCACTTGTGTTCGTCCAGCGCCCCTCCATCGGACGCAGCAGTTGGCCGGCCGGACAAGTGTACGTATCGGCGGCGCCGTCATAGCTGAAGTTCTTGAGGCCGAAGCGGCCTGCCTTTTCGAGCAGCCCGTTGCCCTCCGACGGCGGCACATAGGCCTTGATGCCGTCGTCCTCGCACGCCTTCAGTTCGGTGCCGCTGTAATAACCTTCGTCGGCCAGTACCTGCAGTGCCTCCGCATCAAGGGTCTCTTTGGCAGCTTTTGCCATCGCATAGAGCTGGTTGACGTCGCTGCTGTCGTTCACCACTTCGCTCGCAATAATGAGTTTGTGCTTGTCGTCGACGACAGCCTGCACATTGTAGCCCGCAACACCTTGCCCGCCCTTGACCAGAAGCCGGGCGTCAGGATCGGTCAGGGACAACTGCGTCTCACCGCTCGCCTCCAGCCGATCGAGGTCGGCTTGAGCGCGCGAGCGCCTGGCCATCAGCGCCGCTACTTTGGCGCCAATATCGGCGCCATCATCCTGGCCGTCGTTCCTCGGCGCACCTGGCTTCCGCCGCATCATTGTCTTCAAGCGACTTGCCGTAAGCCTCGATCTCCTGGTCCAGCTTTGCGATCTGTGCGCCGAGCCTCTTGCGCGTGAAGATGCTCGCCTTGCTGGCATCGCCATGGAAGAACGAGCCGTCGATCGCGACAACGGCTCCGCCGACAAGCCCAAGCTCACGTGCCAGCAGCACAAAGCCGCGGTTCGTCGCCTTCAGCGCCTTCCAGTTCTCCTTGCGGAAGTTGGCGATCGTCCGATAACCCGGCCGCAGGTTCTTCAACAGCCAGATCAGTTCCAGATTGCGGCACGCTTCCCGCTCCAGCCGCCGCGACGACCTGACCTGGTTGATGTAACCGTAAAGATAGAGCTTCAGCAGGTCGGCTGGATCATAGGGCGGCTGCCCGATGCTTCCGCGCCTCGGGTCTGCATGACGGAAGCCCAGCTTGGCAAGGTCGAGGGCACAAACGAAGCTCTCGATCGCCCGCACCGGATTGTCCGGCCCAACATAATCCTCAATCCGTGGAGGAAGCAGGTTCGCTTGATCCCGGCTCTCGCCGGTCTTGAATGACGAATTCGTCATGAACAGAATCGTACATCAATTCTCGAAAAAGCCGAGTTCTTGCCCAGCCTCGTCGGGCAAATCAGCAACGGCTCGTGTTCTTGCCTGTCCAGCCCTGTTCGCAAAAATATTTCTGTTTTCCGAAACCCAAATCAGCTCTATATCCCCGCCGTCCCGTCCCTTAGGAGGGGCGACACGCGATCGTCACGGCCGCGGGGCGGGATGCGGTGGACGCGGATGGCGCCAAAGACGACAGCGCCTGATGCGGACGGCGAAGCCGTGTGGTCCTGACACCCCGACGCTGGTGTCAAGTTCGCGCTAGGGAGCGCTGATGACGGTGGCAAGAAAGCCCGGTCGCCGAGGAGAGCGCGGAGGAAACCGTTAAAACCATTGCGCGGGGAATGCCGGGTGATTTCCGGTGTGACCTGACTAACGCGTGTGCGCTCTACACCATCATTGCACACGCGGCTATCGGGCGCATCGGGCGCCCGGCATTCCCTGCGCCCTCTGATTGGAGAGGGTAAGGAAATTTCTGGCAAACCTCGGGCAAATCATGCCGCGAGATCGCGGACGCGTATCATTTTGAATCCGTCATTCCGGGGCGATGCGAAGCATCGAACCCGGAACTTGAGATTCCGGGTCTGGTGCTAACGCACCATCCCGGAATGACGAAGGAGGCAAGTTGCTACTTCAGCACCACCCACGCCGGCGCATGGTCGCTGGCGCCTTCGCTCGCCTCGCACCTTGCGGTCGACGCCGGCTTCGATCAGACGCGGCGCAAGGGCGGGGCTCAGCAGGAGATGATCGAGCCGCAGGCCGGCGTCGCGCGGCCAGCGGTTTCGCTTGTAGTCCCAGAAGGTGAACATCGGCTTTTGGGGATGCAGTGTGCGGATCGCGTCGCACCAGCCTTGCGCCACCAGCGATTTGAACGCGGCGCGGCTCTTCGGCTGGATCAGCGCGTCGTTGTCCCACGACTTGGTCGGATAGATATCCAGCCCGGTGGGCACGACGTTGTAGTCGCCCGCCAGCACCACCGGAACATCCTGCTTCAGGAATTTCGCGGCGTGCGATTTCAGCCGCCTGAACCATTCGAGCTTGTAGTCGAATTTCGGTCCGGGCTGCGGATTGCCGTTGGGCAGATAGATCCAGGACACGATGATGCCGTTGACCGCGGCTTCGATGTAGCGCGCCTCGCGGTCGTCGCGGATCGCCGGGCAGGGCGTGTCCGTGATCAACACCGGATCGGCGTCGCGCGCCAGGATGGCGACGCCGTTCCAGGTCTTTTGCCCGCGCCAGACCGCGCCATAGCCGGCCTTGCCGATCGCGCGGCCGGAAATTCATCGTCGGCCGACTTCAGCTCCTGCAGGCAAACGATGTCGGGCCTGGCCTGCTGCAGCCATCGCAGCAGGTTGCGGCAGCCGGCGGTTGATATTGTTGATGTTGAAGGTTGCGATTTTCATGTCCGACTAAGGACGTCAGGTCGATGCCGTGGCGGCGGGCTCAACCATGACCGCGCCGCCCTTGTAGATCCGCGCATAGCGCGGCCCGAGGCTGGTCAGCACTTCATAGCCGATGGTGCCGAAATGGTGCGCGAGTTCGTCCACCGTGATGCCCTCGCCGATCAGCGTTACCATGTGGCCGCGCCGCGCCGCGTTGGGCGGCAGGTCGGTGATGTCGACGGCCATCAGGTCCATCGAAACGCGGCCCGCCACCGGGCAGCGCTTGCCCGCGACCACCACGTCGGCCCCGCGGGTGCCGTCGTTGCTGCCGCCGGCGCGGAAATAGCCGTCGGCATAGCCGGCGGAGACGATCGCCAGTTTGGTCGGCCGCCGCGCGGTCCAGGTCCCGCCATAGCCGACGCTTTCGCCCTTCTCGACATTGCGGATCTGCACGATGCGGGCCTTCAGGTCGACGACCGGCTGCATCGGATTGTCGGCCTCCGGCGTCGGATTGACGCCGTAGAGCGCAGCCCCCGGCCGCACCAGCTCGAACTGGAAGTGGGGACCGAGGAAAATGCCGGAGGAATTCGACAGCGATGCCGGCACGCCGGAAAACAGGCTGGCGATCTCGCGGAAAGTCGCGAGCTGCCTGGCATTGAGCGGATGATTGAGCGTCTCGGCGCAGGCGAGGTGGCTCATCACCAGCGTGATGCCGTGATCGCCGGCGGTGATCCTGGGGATGATGCCTTGCGCCTCGGTGAGCGTGAGGCCGAGCCGGTTCATGCCGGTGTCGATATGGATGGCGGCGCCGCCCGCCCAGCCCGAGCGGCGGCAGAACACGTCCCATTCGGCGAGCTCGTAGAGGTCGCCGATCACGGGCCTGGCGTCGATCTTGGCGAAGGCCTCGCCGGTATTCTGGAAGAAGCCGTCGAGCACATAGATCGCAGCCTGCGGCGCCGCGGCGCGCGCGGCGCGCGCCTCATCCAGCGTGGCGACGAAAAACGTCTTGCAGCCGGCGCCGGCCAGCGCGCGGGCGACCGGATCGACCCCGCAGCCATAGGCGTTGGCCTTGATCACGCCGGCGCACTCCGCCGGCACGGCGGTCTTCTCCAGCTTGCGCCAGTTCGCGACGATGGCGTCGAGGTCGACGGTGAGCACACCGGCGGCCGGCGCCAGCGCGGCCGCCCGGTTCGCTTCAGGCGAGAGCACGCTGCCGCCGGCAATCGACTTTGGGATCAATCGACTTGGGATCAATCGACTTGGGACCGGAGACGATGTTCATGCCGCAGTTTACGCGGAGCCTTGCGGCGGTTCAACCGTACAGGCCGTGTCAGTAGGTTCGCTCCGGCAGGTGGCTCTCGACGGTCAGATCGCTGAACCGCGTGAACTGTCCCTCAAACTGCAATTCGACCGGTGCCGGTAGGGCCGTGACGCTGCTTGCCGATGATGATTTCGGCCTTGCCATGCACCAGCGACATGTCGAGTTGCCATTTTTCGTATTCCGGCGTTCCCACCCGCGGTTCCTTGTTGGCGAGGTAATATTCCTCGCGGAACACGAAGATCACCACGTCGGCGTCCTGCTCGATCGAGCCGGATTCGCGCAAGTCCGACAGTTGCGGGCGCTTGTCGTCGCGGCTTTCCACCTGGCGCGACAATTGCGACAGCGCGAGGATGGGGACGTTCAGTTCCTTGGCAAGCGCCTTCAGGCTGGTGGTGATTTCCGTGACTTCCTGTACGCGGTTGTCGTTACCTCGCCTGCCCGAGCCCTGCAGCAGCTGGATGTAGTCGACCACGAGGAGGTCGAGACCCTTTTGACGCTTCAGGCGGCGCGCGCGCGCGGTGAGCTGCGCAATCGAAAGACCGCCGGTTTCGTCGACGTAGAGCGGCAGCGATTGCAATTCGATGGAGTAGTCGCGGATCTTCTCGAAGTCGGTTTCGCTGATTCCGCCGCGGCGGATCGTGCTCGACGCGATGCTGGTCTGCTCGGCGAGAATACGCGTGGCGAGCTGCTCGGCGGACATTTCGCAGGAGAAGAAGCCGACGATACCGCCATTGACGGATTTCATGGTGCCGTCGGCCTGAACCTCGGCGCGATGGGCTTTGGCCGACGTTGTAGGCGATGTTGGTGGCGAGCGCGGTCTTGCCCATGCCCGGGCGTCCGGCGACGATGACGAGATCGGAGGGCTGCAGGCCGCCCATCTTGATGTCGAGGTCGCGCAGGCCGGTCGCAATGCCCGACAGCTTGCCCGTCGCGCTGAAACGCTTTGGCCGCCATATCGACGGCGACGGTAAGCGCCTGCGCGAAACGCTGGAATCCGCCGTCGTAGCGGCCGGACTCCGCCAGTTCGTACAGCCGGCGCTCGGCATCCTCGATCTGCGCCCGCGGCGCAAAATCCACCGGCGCGTCGAAGGCGACATTGACCATGTCCTCGCCGATCCGGATCAGATCGCGGCGCAGCGCCAGTTCGTAGATCGTGCGCCCGTAATCCTGGGCGTTGATGATGGTGGTCGCCTCGGCGGCGAGGCGGGCGAGGTATTGGCCAACCGTCATGCCGCCGATATCGGTTTCCGCCGGGACAAAGGTCTTCAGCGTGACCGGGGTTGCGATCTTGCCCATTCTGATCAGGCTGCCCGCGGTCTCGTAGATCGTCTGATGGATAGGCTCGAAGAAGTGCCTCGGCTCCAGAAAGTCCGACACCCGGTAGAACGCGTCGTTGTTGACCAGAATGGCGCCGAGGAGGGCCTGTTCCGCCTCGATATTATGCGGTGCGCTCCGATAGGTCGGAGTTCCCACGTCGGGGGCGAGCTTCAGGACATTCGGATCAGGTGGGGCTCATGATTTGGAATATGCTTCGAATTTAGTCGATATTGGGTTTTTCGGGCTGGGCGGCGATAAAGCGCCTGTCCCGGGTACAGCGGAAGCGCCATCGCGCCTTATGCCCGATTCACACAATGCACGGTTGGGATTCCTGTCGATGCCGCCGATTGGCGCTTGACGGGTTTTCTGAAGGCCGTCCGGCCGCCGCCGTCCCGGTCAAAGACTGCAAAAGTCGGGAGCGCGGCCTGAACCTTATCCCGGCTGGGCATACTCATCCCAGGAGCAGGGGAGCCTCCCGGACCGCAATCTCAGGGCTGAATCTCAGATCAGAATGAGATAGATCAGCGCGATCAGGGCAGCTCCGACGCCGGCCGCGATCAGGGCGTAGTCGGTGCCGATGTCGGCCTTCGGATCGAGCGATGGCTGGTAGGTTTTCTGGGCCATTTTGCAAGTTTAGGCCGGGCCGGGCAGATCCTTAGTGAAGTAGATCACATCTGACGCATTTTCTTTACGGTCATGGGGTCATCGGGAACGGATTGAATACATCGGGATTGGTAAACGGCAGGGTTTGGCGGATGCCGGTTAGGCAAGGACAGGCGATGGGCCAACAGCTTCACGCATGGCGATCGGCAGACGGCGAAAGAATGTGGCTGTCGATGCTGGTCGACACCATGGAAAACGTCTCTCGTCCGGAAATCCGCAGCCTGCCCTGCGAGCCATCCATTTTGGCTGCGCTGCGCGCCCAGCTTGCGCGCCCGGTATCGCCATATGCTTATTGCGGCTCGGATTTCAGCCTGCGAAACTGAGCATGATCCGGAAAAGTGGGAACCGGTTTTCCCTCGCGACAAACGCGAAGCGTTTGCGCGGAGATCATGCTCAAACAAAAAGATAGAGCGGGATGACGATTCGAAGAAATGTCATCCAGGTCTAGCGCCTTTTCGGTTCCGATTCAGTCGAAAACGCGATGGGCCTATTCGCCGGCAATCTGCGGAGCCGCGGCCGCCGGCCGCGCTCGATCCCGCGCAATTTCGCTTCCTCGCGTCCGATGTAATCGCGCGTCATCGGCACTACGCCCTGGCGTTTGGCGAGCTGGATCTGGAAATTCATCATGTTCTGCTTGCGGAACGACATCTCCGAGCAGGCCAGGTAAAATTCCCACATCCGCGCGAAGCGTTCGTCATAGAGCTGCACCGCGTCCTCCCGCCGCGCCATGAATCGCTCGCGCCAGGCCTTGAGGGTTTCCGCGTAATGCAGCCGCAGAATTTCGATGTCGCACACCAGAAGCCCCGCGCGCTCGATCGCGGGGATCACTTCGGAAAGCGCCGGAATGTAGCCGCCCGGGAATATGTATTTCGCAATCCAGGGATTGGTGGCGTCCGGGTCCTTCCGAGCGGCCGATCGAGTGCAGCATCATCACGCCGTCGTCGGTGAGAAGTTCGGCGCAGCGCCTGAAATAGGTCTCGTAGAAGTCGACACCGACATGTTCGAACATGCCGACCGACACGATACGGTCGAACTGCCCGGTAATGTCGCGATAGTCCTCCAGGAAAAATCTTGCCGACCGCGCCAGATTTTTCTCGGCGGCGAGGGTATTGCGACACCTGAAACTGTTCGGTCGACAGCGTGATGCCGGTGACGTTGGCGCCGGCCATCCCGGCCAGATACAGGCCAAGCCCTCCCCAGCCGGAGCCGATGTCGAGCACCCGATCGCCGCGGCCGATCAACAGCTTCGCGGCGAGATGACGCTTCTTGGCGAGTTGGGCATCGTCCAGCGTTGTCTCCGGAGTGTCGAAATAGGCACAGCTGTATTGCTTGTCGGCATCGAGGAAGAGCGAATATAACCGCCCGTCGAGATCGTAATGGCGCGCGACATTGTCTTTCGAACGGTCGCGCGGATTGAACTGCCTGATATGCCTGACCAGATAGCGCAGCCACCACTGCAGCTTGGCATTGCGCGGCAATATTTCCGGCTGATCCATCAGGATCGCCAGCGCATCCGCAATCGAGCCATTCTCGACGACGAACGTGCCTTCCATGTAAACTTCGCCGAGCGCAAGTTCGGGGTTGAGCAGAACCCTACGTTCGGCATCGGCGGTGAGGAATCGGACGGCTACCGGCTCGCCGGTACCGTCGCCGCAGCTAAATCTTGCCCCGCTCGCGGTCGTAAATGTCATCGAGCCGCGGCGAATGAACTGCTGCAGGAAATAGCGCAACAAAAGGTCCATCGAAACCACCGAACTGGGCGATCCGTAGAAGCTAACTTACCAACTGTAACACCCGACGCAGACGGGGACAGATTAGTTCCATCTGCCCCGGTCTGATCATAAGGGTGATGGAACCTGCGCGCTAGTACATTGTAGACAAAGCGGATATTCCGGAATGTTGCGATCACGCCGTTGCGTCATAAGTGCGCTTCCATTCGCGGGATAATCGGCTAAAAGGTGACCGCTTCCAGCGCCCGTTTTGGGGGAGCCAGAAGCGATATCCGCATCGGGAGAGTCTGGAATGTTGGGCCGAGCGCTCAGTTTAGCGACGGTGACGCTTCTGATCGGCTGTTTCGCTGTCGACCCGGCGCGGGCGCAAAATCTTGAGGCCGGCAAGAGCCCCTCCCAGATTTTCGCCGGTACTTGCACCGCCTGCCATAAAGGCCCGCGGGGTCTGCTGAAGACCGTGCCGGCCGGCTCCCTCCAGGGCTTTCTGCGACAGCATTACACCACCAGTCCCGAGATGGCCTCGTTACTGGCTGGCTTCCTGGTCTCCAACGGGGCCGCCGATACCCGCTTTGTCGGGGGCCAGCCCAAGCCGGCCAGGGATGAAAAATCGGAAGCCAGGCCCGGCGGTGCGCCCGAGCAACTCGATCGGTTTGGCCGCAGGCTGCGTCCCGCGCCGCCGCAGGACGTTGCCAGGCCCGAGGCGGAGCCGCGGGAGGCCGGAAAGCCGGATGTCAATGGACTTCACGGCCGCAACGCCAGACACTTGCCACGGCCGGGAGAGGCGCTCCCCATGGAAGGTCAGGGTCCAGCTCAGGCGGCGAGCGAGCGCGGCCCCGATGGCCGCAAATTGTCCGCCAGGCAGAAGCAGGGCAAGCCGGGTAGCGAAGAGCCGCCCAAGGCCGAGGCTGCCAAGACCGAGGTTGTCAAGCCCGACGCTGGCAACGAAGAGCCAGCAAAAAGTGAGGCCGTGAAAGAGGATACACCCAAGAGCGAATCCGCCAAGGTCGAGGATGCCAAACCCGAGGGCGCAAAGCCGTCGGGCGAGGGCAATTCCGAATCCGCCAAGATCGAGGCGCCGAAAGAGGCCGGCGACAGCAAGCCCCCCGCGCTGCGGGCCGACCCGGTTCCCCCCGTCACCCCAGCGCCGCCGGTCTCCGCGACCGCCTCCGGCGGGACTCCAGAGTTTGCGGCTTCCGGGCTGTCCGCGGCGTCGCCGGCGCAGCCCGCGCCCCCGGCCGTAACGGCCTCTGTGCCGCCCCCGGTAGCTCCCGCGGGACCGCCGGTGCCGCCGATCTCGCAATAGCGCTTCGAGCAGACCTCATTTCTGCCCGCCGGTCCGCCCGGGCCTCGATAGCCATGCTGGAAGACGGTGCCGGCAAGAATCCAAGCCGGCCTGATGGGCGGGGCTTGAGCGGGTTCGCCTTGATCCAGATGAAAACCCGTACTTTTCGGAAGCCGCTTCCACCTGCGGCTCCACTACGTCGGGGCGGGCTTCGGGATCGAAGAATTCGCCGGCGGCGGCAAGCGCTTCGGCGGCCGCGTCCTGATCTTCCTGACGGGTCGAGATGTCCTCGCCGCGATTGATACGTTCGGCCTCATCCGCGCTGCGCGCGACCGTGACGGTGACGCCGACCTCGACTTCCGGATGCACGGCGATGGCAATGGCGTGCTTGCCGATGGTCTTGATCGGTGCGTCCAACATGACTTGGCTGCGGCTAATGGTGACCTTATCGGCCTCAAACGAGGCGATGATGTCGCGAACCGTCACCGACCCAAACAACTGACCGGATTCGGAGGCCTGACGCAGCACAACGACGTTGCGGCCGTCGATTTTCTCCGCAACCTTGGTTGCTTCGCCCTTGGCCTTGAGGTTGCGGGCTTCGAGGTCGGCCTTCATGCCTTCGAACTTCGCGCGATTGTCTGCGGTGGCGCGCAGCGCCTTGCCGCGCTTCAACAGAAAATTGCGGGCAAATCCGTCCTTGACGCGGACTACCTCGCCCATGTGGCCGAGTTTGGCGACTCGCTCCAGCAAAATGACTTCCATATTCGTTCTCCTTTGGCGGTAATGAGGTTTGAGGGATGGGTTGACGATGAGAGCTCAGGACGCGGGCAGCGGCGGCGGCCTCCCCTGCAGGTAGCGCTGGCGAAGGCCGAAAACGGCGTCGGCAAGCCCGAGAGCCACCATCGCCAGAGCAGGCCAGCCGAACACCGTCACGATGAGGTAGGTGCAGCCGAGCCAGAGCGCCCGGCTTCTCAGCGCCAGCGTCAACGTGTGCAGCACCGCGAAGCCGATCAGCGCGTAAGCCATCATCAGGGCCGCGGTGGCGATCTGCGCCAGGATCGCAAGCAAGCCGCCGGTAAAGCAGAACGCGATCGCCGCGCACAATGCCGCCAGCGTCATCGCCGGCAGCGCCGCGCTCTTGAGGTCGGGCCAGGGGCGGTGCAGCCGTCCCGAGGTCGCCGTAATTTTTGCGGCGAGCCAGAGGTTGAGCGTCAGCGTCATCATGGCGACGAGCGCGGCGGCGGCCGGCGCGATCGTCACGAGCGCATCGACCCATTGTTCGGTCCCGCTGGCCGACGCCGCGTCGCGCGCGCCGATGATCCGCACCAAGCCCCGCCGCAGCGCGCCGAGAATGGTGGCGGCGTCAGCGCCAAGCGTGAGCAGGGCGGCCATCGTGGTCAGTGCGGCAAAGCCTGATATCCAGAGCAGGATGCGGCCGACCGGATACCATTCCAGGCCAGGCGCAACCGCCGAGGCACCATTGCCAGACGAGACGCCGTTGATCATCGGCCGCCCGAGAAGGGCCAGATGCCCGAGCCACCAGGCCGGCAGTGCGACCGTGAGGGCAAAGGCGATGCAATAGGGAAGGCCGAAGATCGCGCCGAGACCGCTGGCAGCCGCGATGCCGCCGATGGTGGCGCTGAGCGGGCCCCAGCCGAGCGCGGCCACCATCAGGGGGAGCGGCGCCAGATAGAACAGCAATAGCGAGATCAGCGCGCCCGAGACGATCGAGGCGAACATCAGGGCCGACGCACAGCCGGCCGCAAGCGCAATGAGCAGAGTAGCGATCATCAGCTGTCCCGCTCCTTTCGAGCGGTTAGAGGTCCTGTTGGAACCCCAACCATCGGCGACCGGACGACCCAGAAGCCTTATGAAGATGTTTCGAACCGCGGCGAGAACGCCGCGGCCCGAGGATGTCCTTAGCGAATAACGTAAGGCAGCAGGCCGAGGAAACGCGAGCGCTTGATGGCGCGCGCGAGCTCACGCTGCTTCTTGGCGGAAACGGCGGTGATGCGGCTCGGCACGATCTTGCCGCGCTCGGAGACGTAACGCATCAACAGCTTGGAATCCTTATAGTCGATTTTCGGCGCATTCGGACCCGTGAACGGGCAGGTCTTGCGGCGGCGGAAAAACGGACGGCGTGCACCAGCTTCAGCCATGATTTCTACTCCTCGATCGCTGCGTCGTCGTCGCGCGGACGGCGCGGACCACGGTCGCCGCGGTAACCACCGCCGTCGCGATCGCCACGGAAACCGCCGTCGCGATCGCCACGGAAACCGCCATCCCGGTCGCCACGGAAACCGCCGCCACGGTCGTCGCGGTCGCGGTCGCGATCCGCTTTCCGCATCATCGCCGAGGGACCTTCCTCGTGCTCTTCGACGCGAACGGTGAGATAGCGGATCACGTCTTCGCTGATCCGCTCCTGCCGCTCGACCTCGGCGACGGCCGTCGAGGGGCCGTCGATGTTGAGCAGCACGAAATGGGCCTTGCGATTTTCTTGTTCATCCGGTAGGTGAGGGAACGTACGCCCCAGTTTTCCATCTTGACGACCTTGCCGCCGAGACCTTCGACGATGCCGGTCATCTGGGTGGTCAGTTCTTCGACCTGCTGGGTACTCGCATCCTGACGAGCGAGAAAAACATGCTCATAAAGAGGCATGGGTGTCCTTTCCTAGTGTTGGCGCGGTTCCCGGCGGCAAGCCCTTCGAGACCTTTGGAAAGGACTCGGATCAGCTCAGAAGGCGGAAGCACGGGACGACGGACCGACTGGCCCTGCCACATCAACATCGCCTGAAAGGTGAGATTGCTGAGACCGTCCGTTCAGCTCCCGGCCGGGATCCACGGATGGCGCGGTTTATACGGATTTTGATTGGAATGGCAAGGAGAAGCGACGCAATTGACGCACCGCGCCGCAGGTCCGGGAACCGCAGGACAGCTTGACACAACGGTCTTCCGCAGTGTCTTTCGGCCCGACTTTAGACAATTCCGGAGGCCAAAGGCATTCCAGGGGC
Organism: uncultured Alphaproteobacteria bacterium; assembly: GCA_963735835.1. Taxonomy (GTDB): domain Bacteria; phylum Pseudomonadota; class Alphaproteobacteria; order Rhizobiales; family Xanthobacteraceae; genus Bradyrhizobium. The sequence continues at coordinate 45,123 of CAVTNA010000075.1, forward strand.
ATTTTAGGGGTATTGATGACGGCAGCATTTACTTTTCCGGGGCAGGGCTCCCAGGCGGTCGGCATGGGTAAGGCGCTCGCGGAGGCTTTTCCGGCCGCGCGCGCGGTTTTCGACGAGGTCGATGCGGCGCTCGGAGAGAAGCTCACCAGCATTATCTGGGACGGCCCGGCCGAGACCCTGCAACTCACCGAGAATGCCCAGCCGGCGTTGATGGCCGTCTCGCTGGCGACCCTGCGCGTGCTGGAGACCGCGGCCGGTTTCTCGGTAGCCCGGGACGCCGCGTTCGTTGCGGGACATTCGCTCGGCGAATATTCCGCGCTCGCCGCCGCTGGCAGTCTCAGCATCCCTGACACCGCGCGCCTGCTGCGCACCCGTGGCCTTGCCATGCAGAAAGCGGTGCCGGTGGGCGTCGGCGCAATGGCCGCCTTGCTCGGTCTCGACTATGAGGCCGCGGTGGCTGTGGCGGATGAGGCCGCGCAGGGTCAGGTCTGCCAGGCCGCCAATGACAATGGCGGCGGGCAGGTTGTGGTCTCCGGCGACAAGGCCGCCGTCGAGCGCGCGCTCGAGATCGCCAAGGCCAGGGGTGCCCGGCGCGCCATGCTGCTGCCGGTGTCGGCGCCGTTCCATTGCCGGCTGATGCAGCCTGCGGCCGACGTGATGGCGAAAGCGCTTGCCGGTGTCACCATCAGAGCGCCAGTTTCGCCCTTGGTGTCGAACGTGCTGGCCGCGCCGATCACCGATCCGGACGAGATCCGGCGCCGGCTGATCGAGCAAGTCACGGGAACCGTGCGCTGGCGCGAATCGGTGGCTTACATGGCAAGCCACGGTGTCGTCAGGTTTTTCGAAATCGGCGCCGGCAAGGTGCTGAGCGGACTGGTCAAGCGCATCGCCGAGGGCGCCGTCGGTATTTCGGTCAGCGGCCCGAATGACATCGCATCGGCGCAAGACGCGCTCGCCGCCGCGCGATCGGCTTGAGCGAGGGGGACATGATGTTCGATCTGACTGGCAGAACGGCGCTCTGTCACCGGCGCGACCGGCGGCATCGGCAGCGCAATCGCGCAAGCACTGCATGCCCAGGGCGCGACAGTGGCAATATCCGGGACGCGGCGCGAGGTGCTGGACACGCTCGCCGGCAAGCTCGGCGAGCGGGTTCACGCGCTGCCCTGCAATCTTTCCGACGCCGCCGAGGTCGAGGCGCTGGTACCGGCGGCAGAGCAGGCCATGGGTCAGGTCGATATTCTCGTCGCCAATGCCGGTATCACCCGGGACAATTTGTTCGTGCAGTTGCGCGATGAAGACTGGGACGAGGTCATCAAGGTCAACCTGACCGCGACCTTCCGTCTCGCCCGGGCCGCGACGAAGCTGATGATGCGCAAGCGTTTCGGCCGCATCATCGCGATCACCTCGATCGTCGGCGTCACCGGCAATCCCGGCCAGGGCAATTACACCGCCTCGAAGGCTGGACTGATCGGCATGATCAAGACGCTGGGCGCGGAATACGCCAAGCGCAACGTCACCGCCAACTGCATCGCCCCCGGATTCATCAAGACGCCGATGACGGACGCGCTGAACGACAAGCAGCGCGAAACCATCCTTTCGAAGGTTCCTGCGGCGCGACTCGGAACGCCCGAAGAAATCGCCGCGGCGGCGGTGTATCTCACCTCGAATGAAGCGGCCTATGTCACCGGGCAGACGATTCACGTCAATGGTGGAATGGTCATGATTTGAGCCGGTTACCCGTCGTCACGGCGGGGGCGAAAGGTCGTTTCCGAGGGCCGATCGAGGCTTATAGTCAAGGCTTGGGAAGTATGATAACCGAACCACCAACGGACGGGCAAAGAACGCCTTGCAGGATTTTGAAACCCTGTATATTGGCGGTGCGGAGCCTGCGTCGTTCGCCGGGCCTTTGTCGGTGATGACAAGGCCAAATCAAGACTATGCGCGATTGCGAAGGAAGTTTAACGACCAGGATGGCTCGTATCGTCTTGGGGACGGGTCTAGTGGGAACAAGCACGGGGTTGAACGATGAGTGAGATTGGCGAGCGAGTTAAGAAGATCGTGGTCGAACACCTTGGTGTTGAACCCGAAAAAGTGGTCGACAACGCGAGCTTCATTGACGACCTCGGCGCCGACAGCCTCGATACCGTCGAGCTCGTGATGGCGTTTGAAGAAGAATTCGGTTGTGAGATTCCCGACGATGCCGCGGAGACGATTTTGACCGTTGGCGACGCCACAAAATTTCTCGAAAAGAACGCAAAAAGCTGACGCCCCGCGCGGTGCTGACGAAGCCGGACGGGCCGTGGTCGCGCGGTCCACCGGTTTCTTGTTGTGGGCCGCGAATTCTGGGCTGGAGTGCTGGATATGAGGCGGGTTGTCGTCACGGGCCTCGGCATGGTGTCGCCCCTCGGCTGTGGCGTCGAACCGACCTGGAAGCGCATCCTTAACAGCGAGAGCGGCGCCAGAAAGATCGATACCTTCGATGTCTCCGATCTGACCAGCCGGATCGCCTGCGTGGTTCCGCGCGGCGACGGCAGCAACGGCACCTTCAATCCCGACCAGTGGATGGAGCCGAAGGATCAACGCAAGGTCGACGATTTCATCATTTTCGCGATGTGTGCGGCGCGCCAGGCGCTCGACGACGCCAATTGGCATCCTGCCACCGAACAGGACCGTTGTGCCACCGGCACGATGATCGGCTCGGGGATCGGCGGCCTGTCCGGCATCGCCGATACCGCGCTGCTTCTCAAGGAGCGCGGACCGCGCAAGGTATCGCCATTCTTCATTCCCGGGCGCCTGATCAATCTTGCGTCGGGCTATGTCTCGATCGAGCACGGGCTCAAGGGCCCCAACCACGCCGTGGTGACGGCCTGTTCGACCGGCGCGCACGCGATCGGCGATGCCAGCCGACTGATCGCGCTCGGCGACGCCGATGTCATGGTGGCGGGCGGAACGGAATCGCCAATTTGCCGGCTGTCAATGGCGGGATTTTGTGCGTCGCGCGCGTTGTCTACCGGCTTCAATGAAACTCCGGAAAAAGCCTCGCGTCCCTACGACCGCGATCGCGACGGTTTCGTGATGGGAGAAGGCGCCGGCATCGTGGTGCTTGAGGAATTTGAGCACGCGAAAACGCGCGGCGCGAGGATCTATGCGGAGGTGATCGGCTACGGCTTATCCGGCGATGCCTATCACATCACCTCGCCGTCGCCGGATGGCGATGGCGCATTCCGCAGCATGAGCGCCGCCATGAAACGTGCCGGGATCAGCGCTTCCGATATCGACTACATCAATGCCCACGGAACCTCGACGCAGGTCGGCGACGAAATCGAGCTCGGTGCGGTCGAGCGGCTGCTGGGCAACGCGGCTTCCAGGGTGTCGATGTCGTCGACCAAATCGTCGACCGGGCATCTGCTGGGCGCCGCGGGAGCGGTCGAGACGATTTTCAGCATCCTGGCGATTCGCGATAACATCGCCCCGCCGACGATCAATCTTGAGAATCCGTCGGTGGAAACGGCGATCGATCTCGTGCCGCAGGCGCCGCGCAAACGCGAGATCAATGTCGCGCTGTCGAATTCGTTCGGTTTCGGAGGCACCAATGCTTCCGTGATCGTGCAGCGCGTGGCCAACTGACGCGTCGTTTAGGAAGAGTCCACCGTTTCGCCGTATTCGATGATAAATCCTAGATTTGGGCGTAGACTACCGGCCGCTTGCGGCAATTTCGCGGGCCACGATTGAACCGACAGGATTCAGGTTGCATCGATGAGTGAGAGGCCGCCCATTTCGCCACGAAGCCCGCGCGCCGCGCTGGAGCCCGAGCAGGTTCCGCCGCCGCCAAAACGATCCGAGCGCGCCCGCAATCCGTTCGTCGTGGTCGGCAATGCCATCATCACCTTCGTGCTGGTCCTGATGATCGGCGTCGGCGGTGCGTACATTTACGGCAAGCAGAAGATAGAGGCTCCAGGCCCGTTGCAGGAGGACAAGATCGTCAACATTCCGGCGCGCGCGGGAATGACCGACATTGCCGATATCCTGCAGCGTGAAGGCGTGATCGACAACAATCGCTGGGCGTTCATCGGCAGCGTGTTCGCGCTGAAGGCGCGCTCGGAGCTCAAGCCCGGCGAATACCCGTTTCAGAAGAACGCCAGTCTGCGCGATGTCATCGGCACCATGGTCGAAGGCAAGGTGGTTCAGCACGCCGTCACGATTCCCGAAGGCCTGACGTCCGAACAGATCGTGGCCCGGCTTTCGGACAATGACATCTTTGTCGGCTCGGTTCGCGAAATGCCGCGCGAGGGCACGTTGCTGCCGGAAACCTACAAATTCCCGCGCGGCACCACCCGCGACCAGGTGATTGCGCGCATGCAGCAGGCGCAGAAGCGCGCGCTTGCGGAAATCTGGGAGCGCCGCAGTCCGGACCTTCCGATCAAGACGCCGGAGCAACTGGTGACGCTGGCCTCGATCGTCGAGAAGGAAACCGGCAAGCCGGACGAACGCAGCCGTGTTGCCGCGGTGTTCGTCAATCGGCTGCGGCAGAAAATGAAGCTGCAGTCCGATCCGACCATCATCTACGGGCTGGTCGGCGGCAAGGGAACGCTGGGGCGGCCGATCAAGCGCAGCGAAATCCAGCAGCCGTCGCCTTACAACACCTATGTGGTCGACGGCCTTCCGCCCGGGCCGATCGCCAATCCCGGCCGCGCCTCGCTGGAAGCCGCCGCCAATCCGGCGCGCACCCGCGATCTGTTCTTCGTCGCTGACGGCACCGGCGGTCACGCCTTTAGCGACACTTACGACCAGCACCAGAAGAACGTCGCCAAACTGCGGACGATGGAAAAGCAGATTCAGAACGACACGGTGGAACCGGCTGACGATCCGCCGCCGGCCGCGGCGAGCGCGCCGGCCGACACCACCCCGACGGCCACGACGACCAAGCCCGCCCCGGCGAAAAAGCCCGCTCGCGCGGCGCCCCGGCCCGGCAGGGCGCGGCGCAATCGACGGCGACGCCGTCCGGTGGTTCAGCGTAGCGCTTGAGTCGCGCCGGGTACGCCGAACTCCGCTTTGCCTTAGCGCTCCTGACCGGTAACTTGCGGGTATTCCATCGCAAAACCGGTATCCACTTTTGCGGAATACGCGCTAAGGTCACGCGGTACTTTGCTTGCGAATCTCACACCCGTAACTGTCGGAGAAATTCACGCGATGGCGTTGTCGAGCATGACCGGCTTTGCCCGAAGCCACGGCGCCAGCGGACCATACGCGTTCGAATGGGAACTGAAGTCGGTCAACGCCAAGGGCTTCGACCTGCGGATGCGGCTGCCGCCCGGATGGGACGACCTCGAAGCCTTCGCCAAGAAGCGCGCCGGCGAGGTGCTGTCGCGGGGCACGGTGTACGCCAATTTGAACGTCAAGCGCACCGGCGCGGTGTCGACGATCCGGATCAACGAAGAGGTGCTGGCGTCGATCGTAAAGGTGGCCGGTCGTGCTCGCCGGCAAGATCGATGCGGTGGCGCCGAGCATCGACGGTCTGCTGGCGATCAAGGGCGTCATCGAGGTCGTCGAACCGGAGAGCAACGAGGCCGAGGACAAGGCCGCGAAGGCCGCCGCCGCGGCAGCGTTCGAGCTGGCGCTACTGGACCTCGTCGAGATGCGCCGGCGCGAGGGCGTGACGCTCGGGCAAATCCTCACCCAGCGAATGGATGAGATCGAGCGGCTGGCGAAGAAGGCCGAGGCCGCTCCTGGCCGCAAGCCCGAGGCGATCAAGGCCCGGCTCGCCGAGCAGGTCGCGGCATTGCTCGAGTCCTCCGATCGCTTCGACCCCGACCGGCTCAATCAGGAAGCCGATCATGATCGCGGCAAAGGCCGACATTCGCGAAGAACTCGATCGCATCGCCTCGCATATCTCGCAGGCGCGCGAGATGATCGGCAAGGGCGGACCGATCGGACGGCGGCTCGATTTCCTGGCGCAGGAATTCAACCGCGAGGTCAATACCTGCTGCTCCAAGTCGAACGATCTCGAACTGACCAACACCGGGCTGGAGATGAAGAACGTGGTCGAGCAGTTCCGCGAACAGGTTCAGAATTTGGAGTGATGCATGACGGCGGAATCGGCCACGGCTTCGACGGCGTTGAGCGGCGCGGACTGATGTTCGTGCTGTCGTCGCCGTCGGGCGCGGGAAAGACCACGCTGTCGCGGCTCCTGATCGAGCGGACGCCCGGCCTGAAGATGTCGGTGTCGGCGACCACGCGGCCGATGCGGCCCGGCGAGGTTGACGGCCGCGACTATCACTTCATCGACAAGACCAAATTCGAACAGATGGCGAAGCGAGGCGACTTGCTGGAATGGGCCATCGTGTTCGAAAATCGCTATGGCACGCCGCGGGCGCCGGTCGAGGCCGCGCTGTCGGCGGGACAGGACGTGCTGTTCGACATCGACTGGCAGGGCACCCAGCAATTGCGGGAAAAGGCGCGGGCCGATGTCGTCAGTGTGTTCATCCTGCCGCCGTCCGCCGCCGATCTGGAAAAGCGCCTGCACTCCCGCGCCCAGGATTCCGATGACGTGATCCGGGGACGGATGAGCCGCGCCAGCCACGAAATGAGCCATTGGGCGGAATACGATTATATCGTGATCAATCACGACATCGATGAAGCGTTTGCCGAAGTGCAGTCGATCCTGAAGGCCGAACGGCTGAAGCGCGAGCGCCGCACAGGTTTGACGACGTTCGTGCGTGAGCTGCAGCGGCAGCTCGAGAAATAGCGAGCCGTCAGAATCGGCTCGTTTGGATAATTGCAAGAGGAATTCCTCGATCCTGTCGTCGCGTCACTGGATTGATCAAGATCGCGGGCGAATACGGGCCGGCGCGGAACCACGTTCGCTCTCGGGTCAGCCGACAGCGGGATGCTATCGCCGCCGTGCGTTCCCAGATCGCGCCGCGACGAACCTTGGCTCGTCGTGGGCGCCGCCGGCTCCCTAATTTGAAAATGGCGCTTCCGGCAAAGCCTGCGAGCGCCAGCGCTCCCAGCAGCATGGCCAGCTCCATTCGCACGGAATAGGTCGGGGTCTCGATGACAAATCGGCTGCCGCCAACTGACTGGCCGCAAGCAGTGGCTGGGAGCGCGAGGGTGGGCTGACGCTTGTCACCGGATTGCCGCTGTTCGGCGTCGCAGCGACCGGGACGTCTGCGCTGGAGGGGTCGGCGAGCGCCAGGCGCTGGAGGGATCGGGCCAGCGCCAGGCGATGACGGATTGCAGTGTTGCCGCGCCCGGCGCCTGCGTACCTACGTTGTTTTCCGTGACTGCCGCGCCCGCAGGCATCGCCGGAATCAGCGCATCATTGCGCCTCGGCTGTTCGATATTGGTCTGCGCGGGCAGTTCGGCGTGAGCGTCGGCGATCGAACGCTGCGATCGGGCTCGCTGCTTTCGGCGGGATTGGCTTCGCGGAGCGCGAGGAATTCGGCGCGGCGCCTTGCGGACAGCTTCTCGCCTTCCTCTCGCAGATACCAGCATTGGCGTTTGCTGGCATGGTCGATGCGGTAGTACCAATGGCCGCCCTCGGGCGTTTCGTCCTTCGGAGCGGCAAGGCAATCGTCCGCCGCGCGTGCGGCGTTGTGCGACAGCGTTGCGAGAGGAGCGCCGGCGAGAACACTGGCGAAGATTGCTGACACGAATTTCGCGGTTCGGTTTGCCATCTGCACCTCCGGTGGTGATACGCGACACTTCACGCTCCAAATCTCCACAAAAACTTGGGTCGCAATGAGCCGCAATTCCGGACAGCATGGGGCTTAATTCGGGCTCGCTTTCACATCAGCGGGGCCGGCACAACCAGAAAAATGAAGGCCGGGGCGCCGCGAAGACGCGGCGCCCGTGTTTCCAGCGCGGTTTACGTGCAATTCTAAAGCCGCATTCTGTTACGGCAAAACCGGGTTCGACCGGGCCGAAAAATGGCCGTATCCTAGTCGCTCGCGAGCACGTCGCTGAACAGCACGTAGCGCGATCCGTCGAAGCGCACCAGCCGCATCTGCTTGATCGGGCGCAGATCGGCCGGGGTGGTCTTCAAACGGATCCCGGGCAGCAACAATGGCAGTTCCATGTCCAGATGGGACGCCTGCTTCATGATATTTTCGCGGGTAAGGTTGTCGCCGCACTGCTTGAGCAACTGCACCACCGCGTAGCCGATGTTGTAGCCGTAGGGCGCGTAGTAGTCGCTCTTGCTGATGCGCGGGTTGTACTTGTCCATCCATACGTTCCAGGCTTGCATCGCCGGATCGTCTTTCCATTGCGGGTCGGCCGGGTCCTTTTGATAGGCCGCGGAGATGATGCCCTTCGCCGCGTCAAATCCGGCCGGCTTGATCGCGCCGGCAATCGACGAGCCGATGCTGACCACGATTTCCTGCGGGTGCCAGTCGATGTCATAGGCCTTGCGAATGGCTTGCGCGGAGAATTTGGGGATCGTGACGATGAAAAATACGTCTGCGCCCGAAGCCTTCAGCGAAACCACCTGGGAATCGACGGTCGGATCGGTGGTGTTGTAGGCCTGCGTTGACACGATCATCGTCGACGCCTTGTCGCCAAGTCCGCGCTTGAAGCCCAGGAGATAATCGCGACCGAGATCGTCGTTCTGCGCCAGAATGCCGATCTTGGCGTCGGGTTTCACCGACAGAATATATTTGGCGTAGATCTCGCCCTCCGACGCATAGTGCGGCGTCCAGCTCATGGTCCACGGAAAATGCTCGGGGTCGTTGAAGACCGTCGCGCCGGTGCCGATAAATAGATGCGGCACCTGCTTCTGATTGATGTACTTGACCACGGCCATGTTGGTGGCGGTACCCACGGGATTGACCAGAAACAGCACCTCGTCGCTTTCGATCAGGCGCCTGATCTGCTCCACCGTCTTGGGCGGGCTGTAGGCGTCGTCAAGGCTGATGAAATTGATCTTGCGGCCGTTCACGCCGCCCTGGTCGTTGATCATCGCGAAATAGGCGGTGGCGGAGATGGCGCCGGCCGAATAGGCCGATGCGGGCCCGCTATAGGGCGTGGTAGTTCCGATCTTGATTTCGCTGTCGGTGGCGCCGGGACTGTATTGCTTCTGCGCCAGAGCCGGGGTCGCAGCCACGCCAAGTGCTGCCGCCGCCAGAGCCGCAACCATAGGACGATTCCACCAAGCCATCAGTATTCTCCCTGTTCAAGCGAGGCTTGCCTGGCACTCCGCCTCTTTTGGCGAGGCTTGGAGGTGCTCTGCCTCAGTTCTTCAGCACGATGCGCCCGACGACCTTTCCGGCCCGCAACTCGTCGATCCATTTCTGGACGTCGCCCATCGGCTCTTCTTTCATCGGCGTCGGCTTGATCTTGCCGGCGCGCGCCAGCGCCATCAACTCATGCCCCTCGGCGAGCGTTCCGACCATGAAGCCCTCGATCGTCATGCGCTTGTAGATCCATTGCACCATCGGCAGGCTGAAATTGCCGCCCATCAGTCCGGAGACCACGATCTTGCCGCCGCGCGCGACCACGCCGACCGCAAAGGCCATCGATTTCTCGTTGCCGGCAAAATCGACGATCTCGTCGAAGCCGCCCTCGGTTTCCTTGACGATGCGCTTGACGACGTCGGCTTCGGAGGGATCGTAGGCGACGTCGGCGCCGTTCTTCAGCGCCGTCTCGCGCGCGGCCAGGCTCAGATCCGCGACCGAGATTTTCTGCTTGAACATGGCTTGCGCGAAGGCAAGCCCCATCATGCCGACGCCGCCGAGACCGATCAGCAGCAGATTGCGCTGCCGCGGCCGGTCGACCAGCCGCTTCAGCGCGCCATAGGCGGTGACGCCCGAGCACATCAGGGTCGCCGCCTGGTTGACCGGCAGCGGATCGTAATCCAGCAGGTATTTTGCGTCCGGCACCAGCACGTGGCTGGCGAAGCCGCCGTCGATGGAGACGCCGAGAAAGCGCTGCTTGACGCAGAGATTCTCGTCGCCATTGGCGCAGTCGCGGCACTGGCCGCAGCCGATCCAGGGGAATACCGCCTTCTTGCTGCCGATCAGGTCCTTCGAAACATCGGGCCCGACTTCCTCGACGACGCCGGCGATCTCGTGTCCGAGCGTGAACGGCAGCGTCATGCCGCGCGTGGTATCGAGCCGCTTGCCGCCGCCGAGATCGGCGTAGCCGTCCTGGATATGCAGGTCGGAATGGCACAGCCCGCAGCGCTCGATGCGGACCAGGACTTCCCTGGCCACCGGCTTCGGCGTCTCGACGATGGTTTCGCACAGCGGCGCATCGAATTTGACCAGTGACTGGCGACGCATCAGCGCCATGGCGTTTCTCTCCTTAAGGCACGTTCAGTTTTGTGTTTCGTATATCGGTCAATTCGCGGGCCATGGCAACAAAGCCGCAGACCGGAATGGTCTCGGCGCGCCGGGTCGCGTCGACATGCGCTGCCCCAGCCAGCCGGGCCGGATCGACCGCCAGCGATTTGAGGCTCTGCCGCAGCATTTTTCGCCGCTGGCCGAAGGCCGCCGCCGCCACCTGTTCGAGCGCCCGGCGGTCGCACGCCTCCGGCGTGCTGCGCGGCACCAGTCGCACCACGGACGAGGTGACCTTGGGCTGCGGCACGAAGGCGGCCGGAGAAATGTCGAACAGGATTTTGGTCTCGGCGCGCCAGTTGGCGAGCACGGCGAGCCGTCCATAGGCTTCGTCATTCTCGCGCGCGACGATGCGCTCGGCCACCTCGCGCTGAAACATCAGCACCATCATGTCGTACCAGGGCGGCCACGGCTCGATCGAGAGCCAGTCGACCAGCAGCGCGGTCGCGATGTTGTAGGGCAGGTTGGCGACGATTTTGGCCGGGTCGCCCCGAGCAGCGGGCGCGGATCGAAATGCTGCGCGTCGGCGCAGACGATCTCGAGCCGGCCGGGATATCGCCTCGAAATCTCGTCGAGCGCCGGCAGCGCGCGCTCGTCGCGCTCGACCGCGATGACGCGTCGGGCGCCCAGCGCCAGCAGCGCGCGCGTCAGTCCGCCGGGACCGGGGCCGATCTCGATGATGGTGGCATCTTCGAGCGGACCCGCGGCGCGCGCGATCCGCGCGGTGAGGTTGAGGTCGAGCAGAAAATTCTGGCCGAGCGATTTGCGTGCCGACAGGGCATGCTGGCGAATGACGTCGCGAAGCGGCGGCAGGTCGTCGATCGCGCTCATGCCGGCTGCGTCGCCGCCATGCGGGCGGCGAGCCGCAATGCCGCGATCAGGCTCGACGGATTGGCCTTGCCGGTGCCGGCAATGTCGAAGGCCGTGCCGTGGTCCGGCGAGGTGCGGATGAACGGCAATCCCAGCGTGACGTTGACGGCGTCCTCGAACGCCAGCGTCTTGATCGGGATCAGCGCCTGGTCGTGATACATGCAGATCGCGCAGTCATAGGTCTTGCGCGCGGCGTCGTGGAACATGGTGTCCGCCGGCAGCGGTCCCCGGACCTCGATGCCTTCGCCGCGCAGGATTTCGACGGCGGGCGCCACGATGGTCCGGTCCTCGGTGCCGAGCGAGCCGTCTTCGCCGGCATGCGGATTGAGGCCGGATACCGCAAGCCGCGGATGGGCGAGGCCGAAGCGGGCTTTCAGATCCGCGACCACGATGCGGGCGGTCGTGACGATCAGCTCGCTCGACAGCTGGCGATCGCCTCGCGCAGCGAAAGATGGATGGTCACGGGAACGACGGCGAGGGCCGGCGACCACAGCATCATCACCGGCTGCGGCGCACGGCCCCCGGTCGCCGCCAGCTCGGCGAGAAACTCGGTGTGGCCGGGATGCCGGAAGCCGGCGCGATAGAGCACGCTCTTGGCGATCGGATTGGTGACGACCGCGCCGGCCCGCCCGGCGACGACGTCGTCGACCGCCTGACGAATGGAGGCCAGCGCCGCGTCGCGCTGGTATCGTCGGGCCGTCCGGGCTGCGCGGTCGCGGCATGCCCGGTCGCCACCACCGGCAATGCATCCGCGAACGTAGCGCTTGCATCCTCGGCGCGAACGTCGGCGAGCCTGACGTCGAGCCCGAGAGCCTTCGCGCGGCGAGCGAGGAAGTCGCGATCGCCGAGCAGATAGAATGGCGGAAGCTCCAGCTCATTGCGGCGCAGCCACGCCTGGATGGTGATGTCGGGCCCGATGCCCGCGGGTTCGCCGGAGGTCAGCGCGAGGGGCTTTGCCATGCGTCAACGATATTCGATCATCGCGGCTTTGCGGACTTCCTGCAGGTAGGCTTTCGACTTCGCCTCGTATTTCTCGGCATACATCTTGTCCCGGATTTCCCGCTTCTTCGGCGTGTCGATCGTGGTCGGATTCCGCGCGCACAGCGCAACCATCTCGACGCCCTGTTTGGTGATCTCGGGCGGGGTCAGATGACCGATCGGCGTCTTGTCGAGCAGCTCACGAAGAACCGGCGGAATGTCGGCCGAGGTCTTGGTCACGATCTCGCGGATCGCGGCATTCTGCATCGACTTGAAGAAGGCGTTGGCCTCGTCGCAGGTCTGCACGCGGTCGCGCAGGGCTTCGGCCTCCTTCCGCCGCTTCGACGGCGGCGGGTGCCGAGCCGCGCGGCACGATCAGGACGATCGGCTGCATCTTGTATTCGAAGGCCTCGGTCTGCTGCTTCTCGTCGCCGCTGCTGACCTGGACGGCGGCGGCGACGTCCTTCTCGCCGACCTGCAGGCTCTCCTTGTAGCGGCCGCGCACCAGGCTGCCCCAGACCATGTCGGCCTTGATGCGGGACTTCAGCGTTTCCGGCCGAATGCCCTGGCTCTCCAGCGATTTGGTCAGTTGCTCCGGCGTCATCCGCATCCGCGAGCTCATCCCCGCGTAGGACTGATCGATATCGGAGGCGGTAGGATCGACGCCGAATTTCTTGGCTTCCTTGATCTTCACCTTTTCATCGATCAATTCGTCGATCACCTCCTGCCGGTCGGCAGGCTTGTGCGTGGTCAGGAAGTTCAGCTTGCTGCGCTGCTCGATGTCGTAATTGGTGATGGGTTCGCCGTTGACCATGACGGCGACGGTTTGCGCCCGCAGCGGCGAAGCGCAACCCAGCAAGACCAGCGCCACGGCACAGCCCAGGATGAGAGGCGAAAGGCGATGAGAGAATGTGGTCGTCATGATCATATTCGCCGTATCAACCGATTCGAATTGGAGCCGCGACGCGCGGGAATCCGTTCTCCGGCAGCGTGCCGGCGCCGGCTCTACTGGACAACCCCGCCGCCAGCCGACGTCGCCGAATTCGCAAGGGTCCGCAGGCCGATCTGCAGCATGAAGGCGTGGCTGAGCACCGGCGGCGTGGTGCCGGCGGAGTAGCTGTAGGACGTGACATAGTTGGCCGCCAGCACGAAGCAGTCGTCCACATAGCCGGCGCCGACGATGTACTGGTTGAGCTTGTTGGCTTCAAGATCCCATCGGGCGGATCCCGACACCACCCAGTTCGCCGCCACCTTGACCGAGGCGCTGCCGAGCAAGGCCTTCGCGGCGGGTCAGATATCCGAGTTCCGGCTGCGCGGCATAATTGCCGTACATCATGCTGACCGACCAGCGGTCGAAGCTGGCGCGGCCTTCGGCCTCGAAGCGATTGACGTTCAGCGTCGCCTCGTCCATGCGCGTGCGCACGCTGAACGTATAGGTTCTGTTCGGCGAATAATTGACGCGGGCGACATAGTCGGAGCGCGCATTCTGCAGGCCGGAATCGAGCCCGGTATTGGTCGCGTCCGCCACCGCGAACGAGTTCAGGCCGAACAGCTGGTAGGATTGTCCGAACAGCACATTGACGGAGCCGCCGCGGTCGAATTGCGTGGTCGCCTGGACGCCGACATTGGCGCGGCCGCCGCCTTCGACGCGGTCGTAGCCGGAGAACTTGTCGACGCTGAACAGGTTGCTGGCGTCGAACACCATGCTCTGGGCGTCTTCGTTGGGAAGCTTGCCGGCGTAGGTTTCGTTGGGACGAATGATGACCTGCGCGATCGGCTCGATCGTGGTGGTGCCCCAGGGCTGAACGTTGATGAAGGGATAGCGATATTCGAGGCCGACCGTCGGCATCAGGCGCAGCGCCTGGGTGTCGCCGACCGGAAGGAAGTTCGAAACGCCCGGCTGGTTCGAGATCGAGGCATTGATCGCGTCGGCGCGGAGGATCGCAAACGGCGTCCAGATTTGGCCCGCGGAATCGGTGAACGACCGCCGCCACTGCGCTTCAGCCGTCAGCCGCGTGTAGGTGCCGGGCATGCCGCGCAGCAGGCATTGCGACGGCAGCCGCGCCAGCGGATCGGCCGACGCCGTCGTGCACAGGCTGTTGGTGTTGGCCACCGTCGTGATCGGGTCGAAGGCGGCGGTGTCGCGCGACAGGCTGGTGAAATTCGTCTTGTAGCTGAATTCGCCGCCGAGGATCGGGCTGGTTGATGACGTTGGAATAGTCGATGACCGGATGAATCACCGGCACCTTGTCCTGGCTGCCGGAGAAGCTCAGATAATAGATCGTGCGCGCGTCGAAGTAGCTGCGATTGCCGACGCCGGTCAGATAAAGCTGCGAGATGGCTTCCGTCGGCAGGCTCAGGAACGAGCCCAGCGGATCCTTGTACTGGGCCAGCCGGTAGTCCGAGAAGAAGTAGTAGTCCGAGAGCAGAACGCCGTCCCAGCCCCATACCCATTTGTCGTTCAGCGCGAACTGGCCCTTGGTGTCGACGCCGCCGCGGAACTGGCGGTCGCCGGGCTGACCGGCGAAGGCGCCGGGATCGAGCTGGTCGATGCCGTAGGCGCGGATCTGATACGAGCCGTTCATCAGGCGCTGGCGGAATTCGCCCTGGAACAGCACGCCCTGCCTGGTGGTGAAGCGCGGGTTGAAGGTCGCGTCATAGTCCGGCGCGATCGCCCAGTAGAACGGGGTTTCGACGCCGTAGCCGTAGCTCGAGACCGTCGAGAAGGCCGGCATCAGGAAGCCGGTCTTGCGCTTGACGGTCGGATCGGGCGTCGAGAAATACGGCAGATACGCCATCGGAACGCCGAAGAACTCGAGCTGCGCGTTCTCGAAGTACAGCATCTTGTCGGTCTGGTCGTGAATGATGCGCGCACCCTTGACCTGCCACAGCGGCGGCTTCTTCGGATCGTCCTTGCAGGGCGCGCAGGCGGTATAGACGCCGTTTTCGAACACGGTGTAGTTGCCGCTGGAACGGTCGGCGCGCGTCGCCGCCATCCGCGTCGCGTCCGCGGTGTCGACGCGCAGCGAATCGACGAACCCGTCGCGGTAGTCGTCGCTCAGATCCATGATGTTGGCGTAGGTGATTTTGCCTTCCGCGTCGGTCATGCGGATGTTGCCTTCGGCATGCAGCCGCTTGGTCTTCTGGTCGTAGATGACCTTGTCGGCCTCGACGCTGGTGCCGTTGTAGAACATCTGCACGTTGCCGACCGCCGACACGCGTGGTTGTTGTAGTCGTAGTCGACCTCGACCGCCTGCACGAGCATCTGTCCGTCGTTGGCGGGACGGGCGGGACGGTCCGGGCGGGCCTGGATTGTAGGTGAAGCCTTGCGCCGAGGCGGGCGTCGTCGCCAAGCCGAGCGCGCCCGCCAGAACGAACCCGAAAACCAGGGCAAGAACGGATCCGCTGACGGCGGCCAAGCGGGTTCGATAGCGGCGCACGGCAGTGCGCCGCCTGAACGCAGGCGACCTTCACTGGCGGGCGGCGACAACGGCCACTACCCGTCCTCCTGGTACAGCAAGGCCAAAAAGCCGGTGAGGCCACCCACGAACACGGGCAACCACGCCGCAGCGATCGGATGCATCAACTCAGCCTTGCTCAAATCTTCAGTTACTTTCGACAAAACGTAGAGCAGAAAGCCTGCTCCCACGCCACTTAAAACCATCTTTTGCACGCCGCCCAACCGGAAGAAGCGCAAGGAGACGGACGCCGCCAGCATCACCATTGCAGCCAGCAAAAACGGCTGTGCGATGAGCTTGTGGTACTGCAGCCGGTAGCCGGCGGTCGCAAATCCCGAGCTTTCCGAGGACCGGATATAGGTCGGGAGTTGCCAAAAAGACACAGTTTCGGGGGTGGAGAAACTGTTGCGGACCTGGGCCGGTGTCAGGCTGGTCGTGAGGAAAAAGCTGTCCTGATCGACCGGAGGTCCGTCGAGGGAGTATCGGCGTACGGATTTGAACAGCCAGCGGCCCTCCTCGAGGGTGGCTTCGCGGGCCTCGATTCGCTCCTTGAACTGGATGTCGGTATCGAATCGGAACACGGTCAGCCCGGTCAGCCGCACGCCCTGCTGCTCGCTGCGCGCGGCGTTGATGATCACCTGGCCGTCGCTGTTGATCTGGTTGAGCCAGAAGCCGGAGGCGTCCTGGATGCCGCCGCCGGGGGCCGAACCGAACAGCTCCGCCTCCATCCGCTTGGAGAGTTCGCGCAGGTTGGCGGACATCGGGTTGTAGGCGACGGTCGCCAGGATGCCGAGCACGATCGCACTTGCCAGCGCCGGCGCGATGAACTGCCAGGCGGAGACGCCGGCCGCGCGCGCGACCACGAGTTCCAGCCGCCGCGATAGCGCGAGATAGCAGGTCATCGCGCCGATCAGGATGCAGAACGGCATCATCTTTTCGAGCAGTTGCGGCACGCGGAACAGCGAGGTCTCGGCGACCGTGATGGCGGATGCCGAAACCAGCCCCGAGGTCTTGCTGACCATTTCGATGTAATCGACCAGCACGAGCAGCACGAAGATGCTGGCAAACACGCCCAGCGCCGAGATCACGAAGCGGCCGGCAAAATATCGCCCGAGCGTGTTGGTCATCATGCTCATGCTGTGACGGGCCGCCCAAACAGCCGCAACAGACGCGCGTTCGAGTTGTTGATGGCTTCGATCAGCGCCGCCGGCGGCTCCAGCACGATGCCGCCGATGATGATCCAGAGGCTCGCGCCGATCGCTACCAACAGCATCAGATATTGAACGACCGGAGCGAGCGGCGATTTCACCGCCATCACGGAGCAGGCGAATCCCGCCATGCGCAGCCCGAACACGGCAAGGATCGAGCCGCCGATCGAAAAATTGCGGCTCTGACGCGTGGTGCGCGGCGCGCCGAGAAAGGCAAAGGTCAGCGCCGCGAACGCAAACGGATAGATCGGCGACATGAAGCGGTCATGCAATTCGGCGCGGAACTGTCCGGGCAACTGCTTGTAAACCGGATCGTCGCCAGACGGCGAGAGCAGTTCCCAGAGATAGCGTTCGCGAATACCCAGTGCGACGTCGCGGCCCCGATTGGAGAATTTCGACATGTCGAATGCGTAGCGGCCGAACGCCACCAGCGCCGGATCGCGCTTGCCGGCTTCGAAGCGTTCGAGATTTCCGTCCTCCAGAATCAGAAACGAGCCGCTCTCGTTCTTCAGCACCGTGCCATGGTCGGCGATGATGGTGACACGCTCCTTCGGATCGCGGCGGTCGTCGACGAAGATGCCGACCAGCACGCCGCCCGGCTGCCGTTCGCGAATGCGGATGGTCAGGTTCTGGTCGAGCTGGGCGAAGCGTCCGGGCTGCAGGATGTTGGTGAGCACGTCGGCCGTGATCTCGGCGTCCCATTGCTTGATCCGGCGCATGCCGTCGGGGGCGAGATAGGCGGCGATAAAGGCAACCATGATCGCCACCACGCAGGTGGCATAGAAGAACGGACGGAACAGCCGGAACGGCGAGAAGCCGGCGGCATTCATCACGATGATCTCTGAATCGGTCGCGAGCTTGTTCAGCGTGTGCGAGATCGCGATCATCAGCGCGATCGGCGAGATGATCAGCACCAGCGCCGGAATCACCAGGCTGGTGATGCCGAGAAAGGTGATGATGGTCTGGCCCTGGCTGGTCATCAGGTCGATGCCGCGCAACGCCTGCGTAATCCAGATCACCCCGGTCAGGCTGACCAGGACCAGCGCAAACGACGCGAGCGTCGTGCGAAAAATATACCTGTCGATCGACCCCATCGCCACCGCACGATCCCACCTTGCGAGCTGGAACTGCGGCTCACGACCAATCCCGAAATCGGGATCCCCCTGGTCGCGCCGCCATTTGTCCCAACCGGCTCACATTCTCACTACCATCCCTTTGATCCGTCAACAAAATGGCTGCGCCATGGCACCCTGAAGATATGGTTAATAATTCGTGCTATGTGGCCCTGCAGCCACTGTGATGCTTGGCAGCGCAACCGCTGACAGGCCATAGTGGCCGGGACCATGCTCTTGACGGACGCGAATTGCAGCCGAAGCGAACATTCCGTGCACCGCCCGGCGGGTTCCCGACCAGCGACAGCCCCGATTTTGGAGGATTTACCTATGTCCGACGCCGTCAAGGTCGGCTTCGTCCCGTTTTCCACCGCCCCGCGCGGCATTCTGGTGATTTTCTGCGACGATAGCGCTGAAATTCGGCGCGGCGACCCGCAAGGCGCTGGGCGCGGCGGCCAATCTGGTCACGCGCGCCGCCGACACCAACCAGTTCAAGGGCAAGAGCGGGTCGACGCTCGATATTCTGGCGCCGGAGGGTCTCAAGGCCTCGCGCCTGATCGTGGTCGGCGCCGGCAAGCTGTCGGCCATCAAGGAGAAGGATT
Source organism: uncultured Alphaproteobacteria bacterium (assembly GCA_963735835.1). Taxonomy (GTDB): domain Bacteria; phylum Pseudomonadota; class Alphaproteobacteria; order Rhizobiales; family Xanthobacteraceae; genus Bradyrhizobium. The sequence continues at coordinate 63,685 of CAVTNA010000075.1, forward strand.
TTCTCAAGCTTGGCGGCGTGGCCGCCGGCAAACTCACGCCGGTCAGCGACGCGGTGACGATGATCGCCGAATTGCCTGATGGGGCGATGAAGCCCGATCAGGCGGCCGCGGTCGCATCGGGCGTCCGGCTGCGCGCCTATAAATTCGACCGCTACAAGACCAAGAAGAAGGATGGCGAGGACGCCGCATTGCGCGCCGATATTTCGCTCGCGGTCGGCGATGTGGGCGCGGCGCGAAAGGCGTTTGCGCCGAGCGCCCATATCGTCGACGGCGTCATCATGGCGCGCGAACTCGTCAACGAGCCGCCGAACGTGCTGTTCCCCGTGGAGTTCGCGCGCCGCGCGAGCCAGCTGCGCAAGCTCGGCGTCGACGTCGAGGTTCTCGACGTCAAGGCGATGACGAAACTCGGAATGGGCGCGCTGCTCGGCGTCGCCCAGGGCTCGACGCAGCCCGGCCGCACCGTGATCATGCGCTGGAACGGCGGCAAGCACGGCGATCAGCCGGTTGCTTTCGTCGGCAAGGGCGTTTGCTTCGATACCGGCGGCATTTCCATCAAGCCGGCGGGCAGCATGGAGGACATGAAGGGCGACATGGGCGGCGCGGCCTGCGTGGTCGGCCTGATGCATGCGCTGGCGGCGCGCAAGGCGAAGGTCAACGTGGTCGGCGCCATCGGCCTGGTCGAGAACATGCCCGACGGCAACGCCCAGCGCCCCGGCGACATCGTCACCTCGATGTCCGGCCAGACCATCGAGATCATCAACACCGACGCCGAAGGCCGGCTGGTGCTGGCCGACGTGCTCTGGTACGTGGCGAAGAAGTTCAAGCCGAAATTCATGGTCGATCTGGCGACGCTGACCGGCGCGATCATGGTGGCGCTCGGCACCGAATATGCCGGCCTGTTCTCCAACAACGACGAATTGGCCGAACGGCTGACCAAGGTCGGGCTGGCGACCGGCGAACGGGTCTGGCGCATGCCGCTCGGCCCCGAATACGACAAGCAGATCGACTCGCAGTTCGCCGACATGAAGAACACCGGCGCCCGCCACGGCGGTTCGATCACCGCCGCGCAGTTCCTGCAGCGCTTCGTCGACGACACGCCGTGGGCGCATCTCGATATCGCGGGAACCGCGATGGGCGCGCCGAAATCCGAGATCAATCAGAGCTGGGGTTCGGGCTATGGCGTTCGCCTGCTCGAGCGGCTGGTCGCGGAGTATTACGAAGCAAAGCGATGACGGAAGTTCTGTTCTACCACCTGCAGAACATGTCGCTCGAAAGCGTGTTGCCGCCGTTGCTCGAGAAATCGCTGGAGCGCGGCTGGCGCGTGGTCGTGCAGTCGACATCGCAGGAGCGCGCCGAGGCGCTCGACGCGCATTTGTGGACCTATCGCGACGATTCGTTCCTGCCGCACGCCACCTGGCGCGCCGGCGATGCGCAGGACCAGCCGATCGTGCTGGCGGTCGAGGAAGGCAATCCGAACCGGGCCAATGTCAGGTTTCTGATCGACAACGCCGCGCTGCCGGCGGACTCCGATGCCTATGAGCGGATGGTGCTGGTCTTCAACGGCGACGACGACGATGCGCTCGCTGCCGCGCGGGGCGCCTGGACCGATTGCAAGGCGCGCGGGTTCGAGGTGACCTATTGGCAGGCCGACGAGCGGGGCCGCTGGCAGCGGCGGGAATAGCGATATCCGGGCAATTAATGATAATCTGCGGTTTCGGCGCGCGTGCTTGCATACAGCCACGGTCGTGCCGCAAAGTGATGTTGGGACAAGCGCTTAGGGCCGGGGTGGGAATTCAGTTCATCGTGCGAAACAACAGCACTCAATCGAAAACGACTGCTGGCGTTGCTGTTGCTTGCGCCCGTCATGGCGGGCTGCTCGGGCGCGTCCGATCTTATGTCGCGAGATGCGGAATGGTTCTCGCGCCCCGGCAGGCTGTTCATCCGAAGCATTTCGATCGAAACGCCGCCGCTCACGCCCAACAAGCCGGTGACGGCCGAGGATCTGGTCAGCGCCGACGGATGTTGCCCGGGAATGGCGCCTCCCGGCGGTCCTGCCGACGCCAATGCCGCGACCGACGGCGCCGCCGCTGCCGCGCCGGCCCCTCGACATCGGGAACGGTGGCGCTTGGTCATACCGAATGCGACGTCGTGCGCGGCATCGGCGCGCCCGCCAATGTCAATCTCTCCAACAATGCGCGCGGCGACCGCGTGGCGGTCATCACCTATTCGCAGGGCCAGCGCGCCGGCATCTACACCTTCACCGCCGGACGCCTGACCTCGATCGAGCGCGGGCCGGAGCCGGTGGCGCCGCCGAAGACGGCAAAGCCGAAGGCGAAGAAGAAACCGGCGGCGACGTGATCGTTGCGTCCGACCCGGTTCGAGCCTGAACCGGCTCAGCCGGCGGCCTCGTCATATTGCGAACTCGCCGCCAGCCATGCTTCCTCGGCCCGCTGCAGCGCGCTCTCGGCGCCGGCGCGCGCCTTGCTGAGCTGCGCGGCCTGCTTCGGGTCGCGCTTGAACAGATCCGGCAGCGCCAGCGCGGTATCGATCTTGGCGATGATGCCGTTGATGCGCGCGATCTCGGCCTCGGCGTCCGAAATCTTCTGCTTCAGCGGCACGCGCTTTTCGCTTCTGTTGCGCGCAGGCTTGTCGCGGCCGTCGTCGCGCTCATTGCCGCCGCGGTCGCGCGAACTGGTGCGCATGCCGCGCGCCGACAGCACCATGCGCCGGTAATCGTCGAGGTCGCCGTCGTAGTTCGTCACGGCATGATCGGCGACCACCCACAATTGATCGGCGCAGGCCTCGATCAGATAGCGGTCATGCGAGACCATGATGACGGCGCCGGGAAATTCGTTGATCGCCTCGGCAAGCGCGGCGCGGCTGTCGATGTCCAGATGGTTGGTCGGCTCGTCGAGAATGATCATGTTGGGGCCGAAGAAGGTCGCGAGTCCGAGCAGCAGCCGCGCCTTCTCGCCGCCCGACAGGCTCTTGACCAGGGTGTCGCCGGCCTTGCCGGAAAAGCCGATCGCGCCGGTGCGGCCGCGCACCTTGGTTTCCGGCGCATCCGGCATCAGCTTGCGGACGTGATCGTAGGGCGAGCCGTCGAGGTTGAGTTCGTCGACCTGATGCTGCGCGAAATAGCCGACCGAGAGTTTCTCCGCGCGGGTGACGTGACCGGAGAACGGCGGCAGCTTGTTGGCCAGCAGCTTGACCAGCGTCGACTTGCCGTTGCCGTTGGAGCCGAGCAGGGCGATGCGGTCGTCGGTGTCGATGCGCAGCGTGACGCGATTGAGCACCGGCTTTTTCGGATCGTAGCCGACCGAGACGTTGTCGACCGCGATGATCGGCGGCGACAGCATCTTCTCCGGCGCCGGAAACGAAATCTCGCGCACATCCTGCGTCACCAGCGCGGTGACCGGCTTCATCCGTTCCAGCATCTTGACGCGGGACTGGGCCTGACGGGCCTTCGAGGCCTTGGCCTTGAAGCGGTCGACGAAGGCCTGCAGCCGCTTGCGCTCGTCGGCCTGGCGCTTGGCGTGCTTGGCGTCGAGCATTTCGCGGGTGGCGCGCTGTTCCTCGAACGACGAGTAGGTGCCCTTGTAGAGCGTCAGCTTGCCGCGATCGAGGTGCAGGATCTGGTCGACCGAGGTGTCGAGCAGGTCGCGGTCATGGCTGATGACGATCACGGTGCGCGGATAGTTCGCCAGATGATCTTCCAGCCACAGCGTGCCTTCGAGATCGAGATAGTTGGTCGGCTCGTCCAGCAGCAGCAGATCGGGCGCCGCAAACAGCGTCGCGGCCAGCGCGACGCGCATCCGCCAGCCGCCGGAAAATTCCGAACAGGACCGCGCCTGATCCGCGGTCGAAAATCCGAGGCCGCTCAGGATCGCCGCGGCGCGGGCCGGCGCCGAATGGGCGTCGATGTCGACCAGCCGGGTCTGGATCTCGGCGATCCGGTGCGGATCGTGCGCGGTTTCGGCTTCCGCGCAGCAGCGCGTCGCGCTCGAGGTCGGCCTTCAGCACGACCTCGATCAGGCTTTCCGGCCCGTTCGGGGCTTCCTGCGCCAGACTGCCGACGCGCCAGCGCGGCGGGACGTGATGGTGCCGGTTTCGGTCGGCAATTCGCCGCGGATCGCGCTGAACAGCGTCGATTTGCCGACGCCGTTGCGGCCGACGAAGCCGACGCGCGCGCCGGGCACGATCTGCACGGAGCTGTGATCGATCAGAAGCCGTCCGGCAATCCGGACCGAGATGTCGGTGATTGAAAGCATGCGGCGTTGTCACCGGAGCCGCCGCCAAACGCAACCCGTTTATGCGCGATGACATCCGCGGATCCGTCGGTGCCGCAGTGCCTAGTTCGACCGTCGCGGCGGCTCGCCGTCCCGGCTGCGCAATTCGTCCATCAGATGCTGCAGGCGGGACGACAGGCGCGAGTCCTCCGGGCGCAGGCTCTGCTGCAGCCGTTCGCCCACGGCGTCGCAGATCGATCGGCTGGTCTTGCGATCGATCGGTTCGCCGCTGTCGTTGATTCGGCCGTTCATGACGAGTTCCGCCTGCTGTCGATCGAGATTGATGCTGTACCAAGTCATCGGAGGCGCGAATTGTTTCCGCCACAGCGACGGATTGCATGCCTTTCTAGTAAAAATTGCATGAAGACATCGCCGGTTCCGTTCGATCGAACCTGCGCAAAAAAGCCCCGGCGCGACAGCGCCGGGGCTTTCGACATCAGGATCGGGCAATCGCGCTCAATAGCAGCGGTTAACCAGCCGCCAGCGCGGTCCCCAGGGCGTCGGGACCAGTCGCCGCACATAGCAGCCGCCATAGCCGTAGCCGTAATAGGCGGGGCCGCCGACGAAGAAGCGGGGACCGCCCCAGCCCCAGCCGCGTGCCAGCCACCGTGCCAGCCGTGACCGCCCCAGGCGGAGGCGGAGGTCGGCGCCAACGCGGCCGCACCAAGCGAAGCTGCGGCAACTGCAACAAGCGAGAGTTTGCGTAACATGATCGTCTCCTCAGGTTCGGCGCCGCTGGCGCCATCGGTGAGTCTGCCCGGTAACGCCCCCTTGAAGCCAGCGGAGGCGTTCGGTCGATCGAAGCCTAGCTCCGGCGAAGCTGAACGAAACCGGGACGGCTCGTTTCAGAGAGGGTTCATCTTCGTGAAATTGTTGTAATTCCGCAGCCCCGATTGCCGGTCGGCGCGCGCGCATTTCGCCTGATCGCTTGCCGTGCGCCGACGGCGCCGATATAAGCCCCGCAACTCCCATCAGCGCTTTGCAAGGACGAAATCATGGCGATTGAACGCACCTTTTCGATCATCAAGCCCGACGCGACCGCGCGCAATCTGACCGGCGCGATCAACGCGCTGATCGAGAAGGCCGGACTTCGCATCGTCGCCCAGAAGCGCATTCGCATGACCCGCGAGCAGGCCGAAACCTTCTACGCCGTCCACAAGGCGCGTCCGTTCTTCGGCGAACTGGTGGATTTCATGACCTCCGGTCCGGTCGTGGTTCAGGTGCTCGAAGGCGAGAACGCCGTACTCAAGTATCGCGACGTCATGGGCGCGACCGATCCGTCCAAGGCGGCCGACGGCACCATCCGCAAGCTGCATGCGAAGTCGATCGGCGAAAACTCGGTGCATGGTTCGGATGCCCCGGAGACGGCGGCGATCGAGATCGCGCAGTTCTTCTCGGGCAACGAAATCGTCGGCTGATCGACACGACGCGAGCGGCAATCGCGGGGATAGCCGCGCGGGACGGCCGCGCGCCGAGGGGGATAGGCTGTGAACTGGCTGTTGCAGGTCGTTCGATCCCGCAAATCTCGGCGCGTTTTTCACGCAGTTTCAGACCGACATGCAGACGCCGGCGTTCTGGCTCGCGGTCGGCAAGATCATCTGGATCAACGTGCTGTTGTCCGGCGACAATGCGCTGGTCATCGCGATGGCCTGCCGCGGCCTTGCGCCGCGCCAGCGGCTGTGGGGCATGGTGATCGGCGCCGGCATCGCGGTGGTGCTGCGATCATCTTCACCGGCATCGTCGCGACGTTGATGGTGCTGCCGTACCTGAAGCTGGTCGGCGGGCTGGCGCTGCTCGTGATCGCGGCCAAGCTGCTGGTGCCCGAAGACGAGGACGAGGACGACGTCGCACGCCGGCATCGCATCTTGGGCCGCCGTCCAGATCGTGGTGATCGCCGACATCGTCATGAGCCTCGACAATGTGATCGCGGTCGCCGCCGCCGCCAACGGCAGCATTCCGCTGCTGATCCTCGGCCTTGCCATCAGCATTCCCCTGATCGTCGCCGGCGCCGCGCTGATCATGATGGTGCTCGACCGCTTGCCGATCCTGGTCTGGCTCGGCGCGACGCTGCTCGGCTGGATCGCCGGCGACGTGATCGCGACCGATCCGGCGGTGCATCCGATGCTGCACGGCTGCTTCGACGGCCAGGTCGGCGCTCAAGCTCGACGCGCTACTCGGCGATGTTCGGCATGGCGCCGCATTTGCGAACCTGGCGGCGATCGGGTCGAGATCGTCTGCGCCGTGCTCGGCGCGATCGTGGTGCTGGTCGCGGGATCGATCTGGCGCAGGCGCAAGCTGCGTGCAGCTCGAACGCGCTGCGCCGATGCCGAGACTGATCGAGGCGATTCGGAGCCGGCCGTCTGAGCTTCAAATTGCAGGCGATGGACCGGCTAGCGCCTCACGATCGATCCGGAGCGGCCGACCAGCCGCGCCAGCTGCTTGAAGCGGCTGCCGACGCGGTCGGCGACGAGATCGACCATCCGGTGCTCGAACACCAGCATCAGCTTGCGGCCCTGGCTGCGAAAATGCGTCGCCGGCAACACGCCCGGCCGCGCCGCCGATATCAGATGGGCGACGCGGAATGCCGCGCCGAGCATGCGGGCGCGCTCGACCATCGCCGGCGGCACCAGCTCCTGGATGATCGCCGGCGGTTCGTTCTCTTCGCTCAGGCCGGCATAGCGATAGAACACCGACAGCGCGACAAAGGCCCGGCCCTGATGGCTGATCGAGCCGAAATTGCCGTTGGTGATGAGATTGAGCGTCTGCTCGCCGCGGTGGTCGGGATGCACCCGCCATCCGATGTCGGACAGCAGGCAGGCGGCGTGGCGCAGGCGGCGATCCTCGTCGGTCTCCCGCAGCTTCACGACCCGCACCAGACGATCGGTCCATTCGATCAATTCCTCGGCATGGCGCGCCGAGCGCGACAGCAGCTCGTTCAGAGTCTGCGCGGCGCAGATCAAGCCGTCCTTGGCGCGCTCGGCCTGCGGCAGCATCTCGTAGAGCAGGCCTTCGCGCACGCCGAAGGTCGAAAACACGATGGTCTTCGGCTTGGCGACGCGGATGATGTATTCGAGCACCAGCGCCGCATAGGTCAGTAGCGGCCGCCGCGCATCGGCGACGACTTCGATATTGGCCAGCATGTTGGCCGCCGCGAGACGGCGCAGCCGCCGCGCGAAATCGAGCGCGTCCGGCGCCGGTATCGAATAGCCGTGCATCACCCGCAGCGGATAGCCGCTCTGGATGATGTGGATGCGCGCCAGCGCGCGCCAGGTGCCGCCGACCGCGTAGAAGGTGCGGCCGCGGCCGGCCTTGAGCTGGGCCACGCCGGACAGCTCGGCCTTGACGATGCGCTCGGCGCGCTTCAGCGATTTGTGCGACAAATCCTGCAGCGCCAGGCTGCCGAGCGGCAGCGTGACGCCGCTGCGGACGCGGTTGCCGCGCACGTCGATCAGTTCGAGCGAACCGCCGCCGAGATCGCCGACGATGCCGTCGGGCTTGTGGATGCCGGAGACGACGCCGAGCGCGGACAGTTTCGCCTCGCGCGGGCCCGACAGGATTTCGATCTTGACGCCGCAGATGCGTTCGGCCTTGGCGATGAAGTCGGGGCCGTTGGTGGCGTCGCGGCAGGCGGCGGTGGCGATCGCGTGGACGCGGCCGACCTTCATGACCCGGCACAGCGCGCGAAACCGCCGCAGCGACGTCAGCGCCTTGGCGACGGCGTCCGGCGCCAGCAGGCCGGTGCTCTGGACCTCGCGGCCGAGCCCGCACAGCGCCTTCTCGTTGAAGATCGTGACCAGGCTGCGCGCCATCGCTTCATAGACGACGAGACGAACCGAGTTCGAACCGATGTCGATGACCGCGACGCTGGATGCGCGCTTGCGCGGCCGCTTCACCGCGTGGACCCCTTATGACGACTGCTGACGCTCGTTACGGCGCGTGAGGCGGCGCGGCGAAGATTCCTTGAGCGACTTTCCACGGCCTGACAGACTCGGATTCGTCATGAAATAGTTGTGCAGGTTGAAGGGCTCTTCGCCTTTCGCGGCCTTCATACGCGTTGACGACCCGTCCGGCAACAACTGCCAGCTCTGCTCGGTATCCTTCAGATTCGCGACCATGATCTGTTCGAGAACCTGCTGATGCACCGTGGGATTTTGCAGCGGACAGAGCACTTCGACGCGGCGGTCGAGGTTGCGCGGCATCATGTCGGCGGACGAGATATACACAGCCGCTTTCGCGCTCGGCAGGCCCTGTCCCATACCGAAGCAGTAGATTCGGCCGTGTTCGAGGAAGCGGCCGATGATCGATTTGACGCGGATGTTCTCCGAAAGTCCGGGAATGCCCGGCCGCAGGCAGCAGATGCCGCGCACCACCAGTTCGATCGACACGCCGGCCTGCGAGGCCTCATACAGCGCGTCGATGATGTCGGGATCGACCAGCGAGTTCATCTTCATCCAGATCGCGGCCGGCTTGCCGTGACGGGCATGGTTGGTCTCGCCGTGGATGTGTTCGATGCATGCGCTTGCGCAGGGTCAGCGGCGATACCGCCATCTTCTCGATGTCGCTCGGCTCGGCATAGCCGGTGATGTAGTTGAACACCCGCGCGGCGTCGCGGCCGATGATCGGATCGGAGGTGAAATAGGACAGGTCGGTGTAGATGCGCGCGGTGACCGGATGATAGTTGCCGGTGCCGGTGTGGACGTAGGTCGTGAGGCTGCCGCCCTCGCGGCGCACGATCAGCGACAGCTTGGCGTGGGTCTTCAGTTCGATGAAAGCCGTACACCACCTGCACGCCGGCGCGTTCGAGATCGCGCGCCCAGCGGATGTTGGCTTCCTCGTCGAACCGCGCCTTGAGTTCGATCAGCGCGGTCACCGACTTGCCGGCTTCGGCGGCCTCGGCCAGCGCGCGCACGATCGGCGAGTTGTTCGAGGTGCGGTAGAGCGTCTGCTTGATGGCGACGACATCGGGGTCGCGCGCCGCCTGCTGCAGGAACTGCACGACGACGTCGAAGGATTCGTAGGGGTGATGGACGATCAGATCCTTTTGCCGGATCGCGGCGAAGATGTCGCCGCCATGATCGCGCACCCGTTCGGGATGGCGCGGCACATAGGGCGACGAATTCGAGATCGGGCCGGTCGAGCCGGGTCAGTTGCGACAGTTCGTTCATCGCCAGCACGCCGTCGACCAGCAACACCTCGTCGTCGGCGGTGGAAAGCGCCCGCTGCACGAAGGCGCGCAGTTCTTCCGGCATCTTGGCTTCGATCTCGAGCCGGATCACCGATCCGCGCCGCCGCCGCTTCAGCGCGGTCTCGAACAGGCGGACCAGATCTTCCGCCTCTTCCTCGATTTCGAGTTCGGAATCGCGGATGATGCGGAACGCGCCCTGGCCCTTGACGGTGTAGCCGGGGAACAGCCGGCCGATGAACAGGCCGGTGGCCTGCTCCAGCGTGATCAGCCGCACCGCGCCGTCCTTGCCCGCGGGCATGCGGATGAAGCGGTCGATCTTGCCGGGCATGCGGATCAGCGCGTTCATCGGCTTGCCGTCGGAGACCCGCGCCAGCTGCAGCGCGACGGTGAAGCCGAGGCTCGGGATGAACGGGAACGGATGCGCCGGATCGATCGCCAGCGGCGTCAGCAGCGGGAAGATGTTGTGGAGGAAGTGATCCTCGATCCAGGTCCGCTCGGTCTTGGTGACGTCGCGGCCGTCGACCAGAACGATGCCGACCTCGGCCAGGATGGCGCGCAGATCGCGCCAGATCGCCTGCTGGTCGCTGGCAAGCTTCGAAACCGTCTCGTTGATGAGGACGAGCTGTTCGGCGGGCGTCAGGCCGTCGGGGCTGCGCTCGGCGATGCCTTCGCGGACCTGGGCCTTGATGCCGGCGACGCGGACCATGAAGAACTCATCAAGGTTATTGGCGGAAATCGACAGGAACCGGACCCGCTCCAGCGCGGGATGGCCGGGATTGACCGATTCCTCCAGCACCCGGCGGTTGAAATGCAGCCAGGAAAGCTCGCGATTGATGAAGCGCTCGGGGCTCTGGCGATCGCGGGCCGAGCCTCGGCATCCGCTTCTTTTTCTTTAATTACAATGGCTTGTGCGGATTCCATGAAGTTTCGATCCATCTCGGGCAGCAGGCGGCAGCCAATCTGGCGCCGCACGCGCCAAGCATGTGTTATCGCGATGACGTTTCAATGACATTGATGTTCCGCCGCCGCCGCCGTCAAGATGCCGGTCGAGCGGCGCCGGCAGATCAGGCGTTGCGCAGCAATTCGGCCGCCAGCGCCCGGGTCACCGGCCGGCCCAGCCGCAGCGCCTCGGTGTCCAGCAGTTCGACCGCCTGCCGCGCGGCCGCATAGGAGCGCTCGATCCGGGTGGCGAGATAGCTCACGACGCTCTCGTCGATGGTCAACTGGCGGTCCGCGCAGAATTTGACGATCAGCGCGCGAAACAGCTGATCGTCGGGCGGCAACAGCGACACCACCGGCACCGCGCGCAGCCGCGAGCGCAGATCGCGCAGTTCGATCTCGAACGCGCGACGGCGGCAGGCGCGCGGTGATCAGGACGAAGGCCTCGTCTTCGCGCGCCAGATTCATCAGATGAAACAGCGCGCGTTCGTCGAAGTCGGCCGGTTTCAGGTCTTCGACCACCAGCGCGCCGGTCGCCAGCGCGCCGGGCACCGCGGCCGCGGTCAGCGCATGCGCCGATATCGAGCGCGCGCCGGCCTGCTCGGCCCAGATCGCGGCGAGATGGCTCTTGCCGGAACCTTCCGGTCCGACCAGCAGCATGATGCGGTTCGGCCAGTCGGGCCAGCTTTCGATCAGCGCGAGCCCGGCTTCATTGGCCGGCCCTTCGAGAAAATTGTCGCGGGTCAGGCTCTCCGCATGCGGCAGCGCAAAGGCAAGCTGACGAGGTTGAACGCGGCCTGCCACGCAAGTACTCCATGCCGGGATCGACCGGCGCATGCATTGATCCCGGTTTCGGCGTCGTCGACTCTAGCTGGCTTCGATCGTGCTCATGTGCCGCACCCACTCGACGAGATAGAGCGATACGGAAACCAAAGTAAAGACCGTCACAAAACCCATCAGGATCAGATCATACGGCGTCGGCTTGAAGCCGAAGCCGAGCGACGCCAGCACCAGCGCCGCGAACGCCACCTGCGCCACCGTGTTGAGCTTCGACACCATCAGCGGCTTCATCGGGATCGGCTTGTCGAACAACCATGACACGATCACGGCGCTGACGATCATGATGTCGCGCGAGACCACGAGGATGACGATCCAGCGCGGCACCGCGCCCCAGATGCCGAGCGCCACGTAGATCGAGACCAGCAGCGCCTTGTCGGCGAGCGGATCGAGCAGGGCGCCCAGTTCGCTCGCCATGTTGAAGCGCTTGGCGAGAAAGCCGTCGACGGCGTCGCTGACGCCGGCGATGACGAAGATCGCAAACGCGATCTCCATCTGGCTGGAGGCGATCGCCCAGACGATGATCGGCACCAGCATGATGCGGCCCAGCGTAATGATGTTCGGAATACTCAACACGGCGCTTCCCGGCTACCGGCCTGATTTTGCGAAAAGATCCGGCCCTTTGCGGCCCGAACCGGTTCCTGTCTACATAGTATATGCGCGAGCCGCTTGCGAGCCATTGCACATGCAGCGGAATCCGACGTAACCAGCCGCCATCATCTGGAATAGGGCATGATCGACCGCAAAAACGGGCTCACTTACGCGGATTCGGGCGTCGATATCGATGCGGGCAACCGCCTGGTCGATCTCATCAAGCCGATGGTCCGCGCCACCGCCCGCGCCGGCGCCGACGCCGAAATCGGCGGGTTCGGCGGGCTGTTCGACCTCAAGGCCGCGGGCTTCAAGGACCCGGTTCTGGTCGCGGCCACCGACGGCGTCGGCACCAAGGTCAAGATCGCGATCGAGACCGGCCTGCATGGCGGCATCGGCATCGACCTGGTGGCGATGTCGGTCAACGACCTCGTGGTGCAGGGCGCCGAACCGCTGTTCTTTCTCGACTATTTCGCCTGCGGCAAGCTCGATCCGGAGGCCGCCGCCGCCATCGTCGCCGGCATCGCCGAGGGCTGCCGGGAATCCGGCTGCGCGCTGATCGGCGGCGAGACCGCCGAAATGCCCGGCCTCTACAAGGACGGCGATTACGACCTCGCGGGCTTTGCGGTCGGCGCCGCCGAGCGCGGCACGCTGCTGCCGCGCCCCGATATCGCCGCCGGCGACGCGGTGATCGGACTGGCCTCGTCGGGCGTTCACTCCAACGGGTTTTCGCTGGTCCGCAAGATCGTCGAAGCATCGGGTCTCGGCTTCGAGGCGCCGGCGCCGTTTTCGCCGGTCATGACGCTCGGCGGCGCGCTGCTGACGCCGACGCGGCTCTATGTCAAATCCTGCCTGCGCGCGATCCGCGAGACCGGCGCGGTCAAGGGCCTCGCCCACATCACCGGCGGCGGCTTCACCGACAATATTCCGCGCGTGCTGCCAAAGCATCTCGGCGTCGGCATCGATCTGGCGCGGCTGCCGGTGCTGCCGGTGTTCAAGTGGCTGGCGGAGCAGGGCGGCATCGCCGAACTCGAATTGCTGCGCACCTTCAACTGCGGCATCGGCATGATCGCCATCGTCAAGCCCGATGCGATCGAAGCAGGTCACCGAGATTCTGACCGAGAGCGGCGAGACCGTCGCGCTGCTCGGCGAGGTGATCCCGGCCGCGGGTGAACATCGCGTGGTCTACAACGGTCATCTCGATCTCCGGGCGTCAGGTGAGGCCATGAAGCGCCGTGTCGCCATCCTGATTTCCGGGCGCGGATCGAACATGGCCGCGCTGATCGAGGCCGCGGCGGCCGCGGATTTTCCGGCCGAGATCGTGCGTCGTGATTTCCAACCGGGCCGATGCCGGCGGGCTCGAAAAGGCGAGGGCGAGCGGCATTGCGACGCTCGTCATCGAGAGCAAGCCGTTCGGCAAGGATCGCGCGGCTTCGAGGCGGTGCTGCAGCGGCGCTGGACCAGCACAAGATCGACCTGATCTGCCTCGGCGGCTTCATGCGGCTGTTCACGGCCGAATTCGTGCAGCGCTGGTACGGCACGATGCTCAACATTCATCCCTCGCTGCTGCCGTCGTTTCCCGGCCTCGATCCGCACGGCCAGGCGCTGCGGGCCGGCGTGAAGATTTCGGGCGCGACCGTGCATTTCGTGATTCCGGAAACCGACGCCGGGCCGATCGTGATGCAGGGCGCGGTCGCGGTGCGCGATGACGACACGCCGGAGACGCTGTCGGAGCGTATCCTCGACATCGAGCATCGCATCTACCCGGAGGCGCTGCGGCTGCTGGCGAGCGGGAAGTCCGGCTCGAGGGCGATATCTGCAAGACGGCGGGCGGCGCCGGTTCCAGCGGCACTCTGATTTCCCCGGAACACTCGGGGCCAAAATAAAATCCCCCGGCGAAGGCCGGGGGGTGCATCAGGATTGCTTGCGCGGATCGTGACGAAGCTTAAGAGACCTTCAGATTTTCCGCGGATGTCTTGCCGCGATTTTCCACAAGGTCATATTCAACAACCTGATTTTCGTTGAGGGTGGAGAGCCCAGCGCGCTCGACGGCCGAGATATGGACGAACACGTCCTTATCGCCGACCATCGGCTTGATGAACCCATAACCCTTTGTCGGGTTGAACCACTTGACGGTGCCTTTCTGCATCGCCTGTCTCCTGGTCTAGACGTAAAAAAGACGCGGCCACGCTTTTTGCGTGCCACGCCACAAGCGGGCTTTCGGATGTCTGCTCAATTTCTTAGTCGCGAAACGCACAGTCGATCGGCCTAAATCCGATTGTACCGGATATTGCAACACGAAATTTGCGCGTTAGCAAGCTTCTGGCATGGCTGAGGAAATCGATCCGGCGACGGGATCGCCCTCGCGACCTGTGGCAGCGGAACAACAATGTTCGGCAATCGCCCCTTGCCCGGGGCCATGACCGATTGACGCTCCCGGCGAACTGGGGGCAAATCGCTCGGGGCCGATGGGATTTCCGCAGTTTTGTCGAGTTGGCGCTCCTTTTGGGAATGGCATTGATGCGCGGCTCATCGCGGCCTTCGCGAGCAAAGCAGACCGGGACCGGCCGACGGGCTTGCCAGGGCCGTCGCCATCGTTTTCGTCGCTCGTCCTGGCGGCTGCGGCTCGGTCACCGACGGCGCAGGCGCAGCATCGCGCTCCGTGCCGCCGACGCCACGCCGCCGCCCGCGCCAACGCCTGGCCGAGGTCAATTCCGACGTGTCGGCCGGCGCGAGCCGTGACAAATCTCGGCAGCAATTTCCTGGAGCGGCTGGGAAACCAGGCGTCATCCGGATTTCGCGGCGCGTTGCGGAACAATCCGGGCGGCGGCGGCGCCTCCGAAGCGACGGACGCGCCGCCGTTCCGGACCTGGGCCGAGGCCTACGGAATCTCGGCCACGGACCGGCGCGCAGGGCGATTTCGTCGGCGACCGCCGTCAGACCTGGGGCGGCGTCGCCGGGATCGGCGCGCGCGTGGCGCCGGGCGTCAATGTCGGCTTCTCGGTCGACCAAAGCCGCACCGCGATCGACGTTCCGCTGGCGCTGCAGTCGGCGACGCTCGATCTCACCCAGCTCGGCTTCAACGCCTCGGTCGACAAGGGGCCGTGGACCTGGGCCGTCGCGCTGGTGCACGGTTTCGGCAACATCAATTCGAGCCGGGACACCGGGTTCGGCATCGCCACCGCCGGCTACAACGCGCAGATCGACGGCGCGCTGACCGAGCTCAGCTACTACTGGAACATGGACCAGAGCCGCATCGTGCCGAAAGCCGCGTTCGAATATGTGCGCGCCACGACCGGATCGTTGCAGGAGATCGGCGGTCTCGATCCGGTGACGGCGACCGGCGCGACGGTGGAGCGCTCGCGGATCCTGCTCGGCGCGGAGGTCGGGCACTACTGGATCTTCGATCGGAAGATTTTCGATCTGTCGGCCTACGGCAAGTTCGTCGACAATGTCGCGCAGAATTTCAGTTCGATCACCGTCAGCCTCGGCGCCCAGAGCATCACGGTGCAGGGCATCGGCGAAAGCCGGTACGGCGCCGATGCCGGCGCGTCCGCGTCGCTCAGCCTGAGCAATACGGCGCGGCTCTACGTCAACTATGACGGCAAGTTCCGCGCCGCGATGCAGTCGCATCAGGGCACGCTCGGCGTCGAGTTGAAGTGGTAGCCGGCGCGAATTGACGGCGCGTCTGCATCCATAGAGCATATGATCTGGAAAAGTGGGAACCGGTTGTCCCTCGGACAAACGCGAAGCGTTTGCTCGGAGATCATGAGGAAAAGTCGTCCCGGTCTAGGCCAACCCGGCGGCCGCGTATCCCAGCAGGCCGAAGTTGCGTCTTTGCTCCTTCATCAGGGGTACGAGATCATTCGGATGGATGAACTCATCTCCGAAGCAAGGATAGGTCTTCGGATCGAATATCTTCTTCGAGCCAATCGATGACGATTTTGTGTCGGTCAGAGTTGCGAAATTCCTTGTGATAGGTAAGCCACAAATCCATATGGTAATTGATCCCGAGATCGATTGCGACCAGAGGCGCGCCGAGCGCCATGACCGACGTCGGCAGAAATCCGATCCCGGCGCCTCGTTCGATTGCGTAGAGAACCGCGACACTGGAATTGGTCGATATGCCGACGATGCCTTCCAGCAGATTCCAATCCCAGAATTCGGGCGTAGCCGGTCTCGTCTAGCTGCGCGCCGTGTTGCTTGACGATGCGGTGATTCCGGAGATCCGCGAGGGATTTTGGCAGCCCATAGGCGTCGCGATATCCCTCCGACGCAAACGTGTAGATGTGAAGCCTGCCGAGCTTCGCAACGATGAGGTCCGGGTTTGTCGGTCGGGCGAACTGGATCGAAATATCGGCCTCCAGGCGCGATACGTCGGCCTGCTCCATCGCGCAACGAAGATCGACCATGATCTTACGGTAGGTTTTCTGGAAATCGATCAGCCTGGGAAGGACCCAGGAGATACCGGGCCCCTCGGTCATGGCGACACGCACCGAACCGTGTATGTCGGTCGACATAGACGCCCGACGGAAGACGTTGAAGCTGAGGCGTTCCATCTGCTCGACATCGAACAGCAAGGCCCGTCCCTCGTCGCTCAGCGACAAACCCGACTGGTCGCGCAAAAAGAGTTTGAACCCCAATTCCTCTTCAAGCCTGTCGATCTTCCGCATCAGGGTTGTACCGGTCAATCCCAGCACGTCTGCGGCGTTCCTGAAGCTCTGATGCCGCGTACATAGGAGAAATGCGTGTAAATCTTCCCATGACGCGTTGAGGCTTTCTTCAGCCTTTTTGCGCTGCATTGGCGCAGCACCCCGATGCAAACCTTGCCGCATACCCGTTATCCCCGTCAGGTATGATAATCGTTACACGTATGGGACCTTAAATGCAGAAAATGTTTCGAGGAAGTAGGGATTTGGCCGCCCGGCACGAGTTGGATGAGCTTTCGCCAACCTCCGCGGTCACGGTTAGACCGGCGACGTATGGGCATCTGCACGATCTGATGACCATCGCCAGGCGGGAGATTCCAGGGGTCAGCGTCTCGGAACCCGACCTCGCTCAATTCCTGCGCGGTGATCCGAAGTCGATCTTTGCCTTTGAACGGGCGGGAGAACTGCTGGGCGGAATAGCGTTCCTCTATCTCAATGATCGAGGGCATGATGCGCTTTTGATCGACGGCGTCGATCTGAAAAATCCTGGCCGCGAGTTTTTGGCGCGCGGCGATGAAGACGTATCGGCAATCTATGTTTGGGCTCTGGTGTGCCACGGGCGCGCCGTCGTCGGACTGGCGAACGTCGCGGCATATTTGAGAAGGCAGCGATTTCATCAATGCCGATTATTTCGCGCAGCCAGCGACAATGGCAGGCCGCGATTTGCTGATCGCGATAGGCTTCAGGCCGATACCGAGTTCGCAGCCCGACCTCTGGCGCTACGAGCGGCCATGGAATCGCCGTCTTACGAATATGCCGGCATCACATGTTTCAGTAGGGAGTATCGCAGATGCATGGCACTAAGCCCCCGCCCAGACTGGACCCGCGCGCGATTTCCATCCGCATCGCCCGCGATCCCAACGATCTGATGCTGGTCACCGCCATTCGCGCCGCCGTCTATCTCGCCGAGCAGGATTGCCCGATCGAGGAGGAATTCGACGGCAACGATCTGGTCGCGGCGCACTTCATCGGATTTATCGGAAGTGAACCCGCGGCCTGTCTTCGCGTGCGATTTTTTGGCGAGTTCGCAAAGCTTGAACGTCTTGCCGTGCGCCATCAGTTCCGACGGTCGCGCATATCATTCAAGCTCGTGCAGGCAAGCTTCGAATACCTCAAGCGCAAGGGGTTCAAGAAGGTCTATGGCCACGCGCAAGACCGGCTGGTGAACTTCTGGTCGCATTTCGGCGCCAAGCCGCTCGGTCATAACCGCAAGATCACTTTCTCGGATTTTTCCTATACCGAGATGGTGCTCGACCTCGAGCCGGGCCCCGATGCCATCACGCTCGATAGCGACCCCTACGTGATCATCAGGCCGGAGGGGGACTGGGACAGGCCCGGGATTCTCGACGTCTCATCGCGGCGCGCCGTGACATCTCCGCTTCGCGCGCCGGCTTTGGCCGGAACATGATTTCGGGCAGAAAGATGACAGCTTCCCTCCATGACGATCCGCCGATCCTCGTCTGCGCCGATCTTCAGACCGAGTATCTCACCGAAGGTCGCAGCCACGTGATATCGGACGCGGACGCGATCACGTCGCGCTGCCTCGAATTGATGACGTTGTGGCGCGACAACCTTTGGCCGGTGATGCATTTGAAGCGGATCGCCCAGGCCGCGTGGTTCAATCCGGCGTCGAACCTGACGAACTGGATCGCGGAGTTTAAGCCGCGACCGGGGGAACTCACCTTCGAGCATCCGCTGCCATCGGCCTACAGCTCGACGCGGTTCGCCGAATACATGTCAAATCTGAGAAATACTCGCTGCGTTCTGATGGGGTTTTCGCTGGATGAAACCGTTCTGTCGACCGTTGTCGACGGGTTTCATCGCAGCCATCGCTATCAGATCGTCAGCGACGCCGTGGCCTGCCGGCGCACCGACGTCGGAGACGCCGCTACATATAAACTCGTGGTCGTCAAAGTGATCGGTAACTTCGCGGGAATACTGGGTAGCGACGACCTCATCGGCGCAAGCGGCAAGATCGCGGTATGACCGCAGTCTCGATGTCTTGCGGCAACTTTCGCTTTGCAAATCGTTCAGGCGGCGAGATAGCGATTGCGCTAGTTTCGATCGACCCTGACCACGCGGCCCTTTTCGATCGCAAGCGCGAGCCGGCCGTGCTTCAGCGACAGCGCCGCTTCACCGAACAGTTCGCGGCGCCAGCCGCGCAGCGCGGCCACGTCGGCGTTATCGTCAGCCGCGATATCTTCGAGATCGCCGACGGTCGCGATTATCTTGCTGGCGACGGCGTGACGCTCCGAGGTCATCCGCAGCAAGACTTTCAGGAGTTCGACGATCGCCGCGCCATTTGAATTGCCGCGCGGCTTTTCGATTTTCGGCAGGCCGGCGGGATCGCGCGCGAGGCCGCGCTGCACGGCGGCCACGATATCGGCGCCCCATTTCGAGCGGTCAAATCCCTTCGGCAGCGAGCGCAAATTCGCCAGCCGTTCGAGGCTGGTCGGCGCATGCGTCGCGATGTCGCCGACCGCATCGTCCTTGAGTACGCGGCTGCGCGGAACGTCGCGGCTCTGCGCCTCCTGTTCGCGCCATGCCGCGACTTCCATCAGCACCGCAAGTTCCTTCGGCTTGCGTACCCGCGTCTTCAGCCGCTCCCATGCGCGTTCGGGGTGGAAGTCGTAGGTCCTTGGGCTTGTCAGAACCTCCATTTCCTCACTCACCCAGTCGCTGCGCCCGCGTTTCTTGAGATCGGCGTCCAGCGCCGCGAACACGTCGCGCAAATGGGTGACGTCGGAGACGGCGTAATGCATCTGTTCCTCGGTCAGCGGCCGGCGCGACCAGTCGGTGAAACGATGGGTCTTGTCCGGCCGATGCCCGGCGATGCGCTCGACCAGCTGGTCATAGGCGATGGAATCGCCATAGCCGAGCACCATGGCCGCGACCTGGGTGTCGAAGATCGGGTGCGGAACGATCCCGGCCTGATGCCAGACGATTTCGATATCCTGACGGGCGGCGTGGAAGACCTTCAGCACCTTCTCGTCGGCCATCAGCTCGAAGAACGGCTTCAGGTCGATGCCTGCGGCCAGCGTGTCGATCACGACCGCTTCCTCGGCGCTCGCCATCTGCACGACGCAGAGCAGGGGATAATAGGTCGTCTCGCGCAGGAATTCCGTATCGACGGTGATGACCGGGTGCTTGGCGAGGCGGGCGCAGGCCGCGGCGAGTTCCGAAGTGGTGGTAATCAGATCCATGAACAGTCCATAACGCTTCTTCAGAGGGCGTTCTGCCGAAAGCGTTGATATGTCAAGGGTCTTGGGACGAATTTCGAGCCTTGCATTTCAGCCCGACGGGAACTTTTCGCATCGATTCAGTCGGCACGACGCGCGCCGGCCGTGGCAAGGATACCGCCGATATGGTTTCCAGAAATGCGATCGCTCAGATGTCGCTGATGCGCCCGGCGGATGGTCGCCGGGAGGACGGAACGGCCAGCACGACGACGCACAGTGCGATCATCGCCAGCCCCATGAATTCAAATACCAGTGCGTCCACGGCAATCACCCCCACAAACCGCTAGATTTGTAAGGAAGCCATTGACCGTTTCTTAATTCCCGGCGGCGGGCGGCAGCCTGCGAAAGCTGGGCGGAGGGTTAACGAATTCACGTCCCGCAAAACGTCTGAAGCACGCGCTGGTGCGGTTCGGGCGGCTCCGCATAGCCGGCATAGGCCGGCTGGTCCTCGTACGGCTTCGACAGCACCGCGAGAAGCTCCTCGAACGGCGCAAAGTCGTCGCGGTTCACGGCGGCCTCGATCACCGCCTCTACCCGGTGGTTCCTTGGTATGAAGGCCGGATTGACCGATCGCATCGCGACCCGCCGCGTGGCGGGATCCTGCGGCTCCTCGCCGGTCCGCTGCCGCCAGCGCAGCGCCCATTCATCATAGGCTGTGGGTTCGGCGAACAATTGCCGGACCGCGGGATCGCCAGCGGGATCAAGCGCGGCATCGCTCAACCGCCGGAAGGTGAGCGTGAAGTCGGCCTGGTTCCTCGCCATGGCGTCCAGCAGGTCCTGCGCGAGCGCCTGGTCGCCGTCGCGCGCGGTGAACAGCCCGAGCTTTCCCCGCAGCCCGGCCTGATAGGCTGTGTTGAATCTCTCCGCGAACTCGCCGAGCGCCGCTTGCGCCTCCGCTATCGCCTTGTCCTGCTCGTCGGAAAATAGCGGCAACAGGCATTCCGCAAGCCGGGTCAGGTTCCAGAGCGCGATCCGCGGCTGGTTGGCGTAGGCATAGCGGCCCAGCTCGTCGATCGAGGAGAACACCGTCGCCGGGTCGTAATGGTCCATGAAAGCGCACGGGCCGTAATCGATGGTCTCGCCCGATATCGAGGTGTTGTCGGTGTTCATGACGCCATGGATGAAACCGACCAGCAGCCAGCGCGCGACCAGGTCGGCCTGGCGCGCGATCACGCCTTCCAGCAGCGCGTGATAGGGGCGGTCGGCATCTGCCGCTTGCGGATAATGCCTGGCGATGACGTGATCGGCCAGCTGCCGCACACCCTCGGTATCGCCGCGCGCGGCGAAATACTGGAAGGTTCCGACCCGGATGTGGCTGGAGGCGACGCGGGTGAGGACCGCCCCCGGCAACGGCGTCTCGCGCAACACGCTCTCGCCGGTCATGACGGCGGCGAGCGATCGCGTGGTCGGAATTCCCAGCGCCGCCATCGCCTCGCTGACGATGTATTCGCGCAGCACCGGACCGAGCGCCGCGCGGCCGTCGCCCCGGCGCGAAAATGGCGTCGGGCCCGACCCCTTGAGCTGAATGTCGCGGCGGACGCCGTCGGCGTCGATCACCTCGCCGAGCAGGATGGCGCGGCCGTCGCCGAGCTGCGGCACGAAATGACCGAACTGGTGGCCGGCATAGGCCATCGCGATCGGGTCGGCGCCGTCGGGAATCCGTTTCCCCGCGAGGATCTCGGCGCCCTCAGGGCTATCGAGCCGATCGGGATCGAGGCCAAGCTGGACCGCAAGCGGCCGGTTCAGCTTGATCAGCCGTGGCGAGGTGACCGGCGTCGGCGCGACCCGGGCGAAAAAGTTCGCCGGCAGCGCCGCATAGGTATTTTCGAAGGGGAAATGGACCGTCATCGGCCTCAAGATAGGGATCGCTCGGAAATAGACAATCGCTTTGCGGGCCCACTGGTTCGCGGCGCCTTGTTTTTCCATCACTTTTCCGGGTTTGTGGCGTCGCGCCGGGAGACCGGTTTTGGCGGCGCATTCGGTTGCCGCGCCTGACAGCCTCGGGTAAACCCTCGAATCTCTTCGCAGGGCGGCCTCCGGCACCCAATTCGATCCTCCGACATCTCTGTATCCAGGACATCCATGCATCGTTACCGGTCCCATACCTGCGGCGCGCTCCGCGACAGCCACATCGGCGAGACGGTTCGATTGTCGGGCTGGTGCCATCGCATTCGCGACCATGGCGGGGTGCTGTTCATTGATCTGCGCGACCATTACGGGCTGACGCAATGCGTGGCCGACCCGGATTCGCCGGCGTTCAAGGACGCCGAGAAGCTGCGCTCGGAATGGGTGGTGCGGATCGACGGCAAGGTACGGCGGCGTCCTGCCGGCACCGAAAACCCTGATTTGCCGACCGGCGCGGTCGAGATTTACGTCAGCGAAATCGAGGTGCTGGGTCCGGCCGGCGAACTGCCGCTGCCGGTGTTCGGCGAGCAGGAATATCCCGAGGATATAAGGCTCAAGTACCGTTTCCTCGACCTTCGCCGCGAGCGGCTGCACCAGAATATCATCAAGCGCGGGCAGATCATCGAATTCGATCCGCAAGCGAATGAAGGAGCAGGGTTTCTTCGAATTCCAGACCCCGATCCTGACGGCATCCTCGCCGGAGGGCGCGCGCGACTTCCTGGTGCCGTCGCGACTGCATCCGGGCAAGTTCTACGCGCTGCCGCAGGCGCCGCAACAGTTCAAGCAACTCACCATGATCGCGGGCTTCGACCGCTATTTCCAGATCGCGCCGTGCTTCCGCGACGAGGACGCGCGCGCCGACCGTTCGCCCGGCGAATTCTACCAGCTCGACGTCGAGATGAGTTTTGTGACGCAAGAGGATGTGTTCAACGCGGTTGAACCGGTCATGCGAGGGGTGTTCGAGGAATTTGCGGGCGGCAAGGCGGTGACGCCGAAATTTCCGCTGATCCCCTATGCGGAAGCGCTCAGGAAATATGGCAGCGACAAGCCCGATCTGCGCAATCCGATCGTGATGGCGGATGTCTCGGAGATCTTCCGCGGATCCGGCTTCAAGGTGTTTGCGCGTATTCTGGAGACGAGCCCGAAGTCGGCGGTGTGGGCCATTCCGGCGCCGGGAGGTGGCTCGCGCGCATTCTGCGACCGGATGAATTCGTGGGCGCAAGGCGAGGGTCAGCCGGGCCTCGGCTACATTTTCTTTGCCGAAGAGAACGGTGTTGTCAGCGGCCGTGGCCCGGTGGCCAACAATGTGGGGCCGGAACGCACCGAGCAAATGCGTCAGCAACTTGGCGCTGAAAGCTGGCGACGCCGTCTTCTTCGTCGCCGGCGAGCCGGCAAGCTTCGTAAAGTTTGCCGGCCCTGCGCGCACCAAAATCGGCGAAGACCTCAACCTCATCCAGAAGGACCGCTTCGAGTTCTGCTGGATCGTCGATTTTCCGATGTTCGAATGGAACGAGGAGGAAAAGAAGATCGACTTTTCCCACAACCCGTTCTCGATGCCCAACATGGAGGCGGATGCGTTTCTCGCGCTTGACCCCAACGACCAGGATACGCTGCTTGGTCTCAAGGCGATCCAGTACGACATCGTCTGCAACGGAATCGAATTGTCGTCCGGCGCGATCCGCAATCATCGCCCCGACGTGATGAAGAAGGCGTTCGGCATCGCAGGCTATCCGGAGGACGTGCTGGAGGCAAAGTTCGGCGGCATGCTGCGCGCCCTCTCGCTCGGCGCGCCGCCGCATGGCGGCATCGCACCCGGTATCGACCGAATTGTCATGTTGCTGTGCGGCGAGGAGAACCTGCGCGAGGTCGTGCTGTTCCCGATGAATCAGCGCGCCGAAGACCTCATGATGAATGCGCCTTCGGAGGTCACGCCGAAGCAGTTGCGCGAGCTTCACATCCGGCTCAATCTGCCGCAAAACTGACGACCGGCAACCGAAGCCCTGAATTCGGGGCCGAGGAAGCCGCGGGGGAAATCCATGTCGTCCCATTCTGAAGATCTGCAGTCCGCGGCGCTCGCCTATCACCGGCTGCCGCGGCCGGGCAAGCTCGAGATTCAGGCGATCAAGCCGCTCGCCAACCAGCGCGACCTTGCGCTCGCCTATTCGCCGGGTGTGGCGGCCGCCTGCATGGCGATATCGGCCGATCCCGCCGAGGCGGCTTCGCTGACGATCCGCGCCAATCTCGTTGCGGTGGTCTCCAACGGCACCGCGGTGCTCGGCCTCGGCAATATCGGACCGCTGGCATCGAAGCCGGTCATGGAGGGCAAGGCGGTCCTGTTCAAGAAGTTCGCCGGCATCGACGTGTTCGACATCGAGATCGCCGCCGACACCATCGAGCGCGTGGTCGAGACCGTGGCGGCGCTGGAGCCGACGTTCGGCGGCATCAATCTCGAGGACATCAAGGGTCCGGAGTGTTTCGAGATCGAGGCGCAGCTCAAGGCGCGCATGAAGATCCCGGTGTTCCACGACGATCAGCATGGCACCGCCATCATCGTCGGCGCCGCGATCACCAATGCGCTGCTGCTGAACGGCAAGAAGCTGGAAGACGTCAAGATCGTCTCCTCCGGCGCCGGAGCCGCGGCGATCGCCTGTCTCAATCTTCTGGTCTCGATGGGCGCGCAGCGCAAGAATATCTGGGTCTGCGATATCGACGGCGTGGTGCACGAGGGCCGCAACACGCTGATGGACCGCTGGAAGGCGGTCTATGCCCAGAAGACCGACAAGCGCGTGCTGGCGGACGTGATCGGCGGCGCCGATATTTTCCTCGGCCTGTCGGCGCCCAACGTGCTGAAGCCGGAGATGGTCAAGGCGATGGCGGACAAGCCGCTGGTGATGGCGCTGGCCAATCCGAACGCCGGAGATCATGCCGGATGAGGCCCGAAAGGCGCGCCCCGATGCGATGATCTGCACCGGGCGCTCCGACTTTCCCAACCAGGTCAACAACGTCCTGTGCTTTCCGTTCATCTTTCGCGGCGCGCTCGACGTCGGCGCCACCGCGATCAACGAGGAAATGAAGAAGGCCGCGGTCGATGCGATCGCGCAGCTTGCGCGCGATCCGCCGGCGGACGCGGTCGCGCCGGCTTCGACAGCGGCGAGACGCAGGGGTTCGGGCCGGGCTCGCTGATTCCGAGTCCGTTCGATCCGCGGCTGATCCTGCGCATCGCGCCGGCGGTCGCGAAGGCGGCGATGGAATTCGGGCGTCGCCACGCGTCCGATCAAGAATTTCGACGACTATACCGCCCAGCTGGAACGCTTCGCGTTCCGCTCCGGCCTCGTCATGAAGCCGGTGTTTGCCAAGGCCAAGACCCAGCCGGTCCGCGTGATCTATGCCGAGGGCGAGGACGAGCGCGTGCTGCACGCGACGCAGGTGGTGCTCGAGGAGAAGCTGGCGCGGCCGATCCTGGTCGGGCGTCCCTCGGTGGTCGAGGCGCGGATCAAGCGGTTCGGCCTCGCGATCAAGGCCGGCCAGGATTTCGATCTGGTCAATCCCGAGGACGATCCGCGCTATCGCTCCTATGTGCAGTCCTACATCGACGTCGCCGGCCGGCACGGCGTCACGCCCGATGCCGCGCGCACGGTGGTGCGCACCAACGCCACCGTGATCGCGGCGCTTGCGGTGATCCGCGGCGAGGCCGACGCCATGATCTGCGGCGTCGAGGGCCGCTATATGAGCCATCTGCGCCATGTGCGCGAGATCATCGGCTTTCTGCCGGGCGTCAGCGATTTCGCGGCGCTGGCGCTGATGATCACCAGCAAGGGCGCCTATTTCATCGCCGATACCCAGGTGCGGCCGAACCCGAGCGCCGAGGAGCTCGCGGAAATGGCGGCGCTGGCGGCGCTCCATGTCCAGCGCTTCAATCTCAAGCCCAAGATCGCCTTCGTGTCGCATTCCGACTTCGGCAGCTACGATACCGACTCCTCGCGCAAGATGCGCCGCGCCACCGCGCTTCTGAAGCAGAACCATCCGGAGCTCGAGGCCGACGGCGAAATGCAGGGCGATACCGCGCTCTCGGAAGCCGCGCGGAAGCTGGTCCTGCCGCATTCGAAGCTGGAAGGCGAGGCCAATATCCTGATCATGCCGAACCTCGATACCGCCAACGTCGCCTATCAGATGATCAAGGCGCTGGCGGATGCGCTTCCGGTCGGGCCGATCCTGATCGGCCCGGCGCGTCCGGCGCATATTCTCACCCCGTCGGTGACCGCGCGCGGCATTCTCAACATGACGGCGGTCGCCGCCGTCGAAGCCCAGGAGCGCGCCGGCCGCCAGCAACCGACCTTGTTTGGCTAGGAGCAAATCGATCTATTCCGGTTGCGACACGTCATTGCGGAGTTGATTTGACCGTTTGAAAAGCCGAGGCGGAACGCCCATAATCGCTCCGCCGATCGCGATCCCGCATTTGCAGCATCCAGTGAGGCCGACCATGCCAGCGTTTATTACTTTCGGGCGAGTTTTGTTCGCGGTGCTGTTTATCTATTCGGGCGCGACCAAGCTGTTCGCGATTCAGGCCACGGCGGACTTCATCGCGGCCAAGGTCGCCATTCCCGCGCTGCTTGCGCCCTATACCTCGCAGCTCGAAACCATGACGGGAATGTCGACGCCGCAAATGCTCGCCATTGCGGTCGGCGCCTTCGAGGTCATCGGCGGACTGATGATCGCGGTGAATTTCGGCGCGCGGTTCTTTGCGATTCTGCTGATCTTCTTCGTGGCCGCCGCGACCTTCTACTTCCACGATTTCTGGAACCAGCCGCCGCCGGAAAATGCCAAGACCCTGATCGATGCGCTGAAGAACCTGTCGATCATCGGCGCGCTGTTCATGATCGCGGGCTACGGCCGGACGCGCGCGCGACGGAGCGAGCCCGCCTATGGCGATGTCTGATCCAGCTCCGCCGCCACGGCGTGACGCTGACGTCATCGGCGCGATCGAGCATCCGGGCTTCGCCGGCCTTCAGGCCGTGCGCGGCCAGAATCTCCTGCGGCGAACGCTCGGGCACGCCGGGAAAGCAGGGCTCGCCGCCCGGCAGCCGCACGTGCGGCGCCAGCGAGAGCCAGAACGTGTCGTAGCGGTCCATGAACATTCCGAACACGTCGGGGCCGCCGATGATCGCGACGGTGCCGGCATCGCACGCCGGCGAATTCGCAGGCGGCTTCGAACGAGGCGCCCGCGGGATTCCACAGCGTCGCTTTCGGATTGGACGGATCGGGCGCGATCGCGCCGATGCTGCGGGTCAGGATGATCCGCTTGCGCCGCGGCGAGTTCGGCTGGTCCTCGTAGGAATTGCGGCCGTGCACGATCAGGTCGGCGCGGTCGAGGGCGGCGGTGAAGAACTGCTTGTCGCCCTCGAACTTCAATTCGTCCGGCATCACGTGAGCGGCGTTCGCCAGCATGCCGTCCGCGGACACGATGACATAGCCGTCGATGCGCAGCGCCCGGCATCGCGCGGCGGCGTATTTTATTCCGAAATCGTCTGCACCACGCTGGAAACCGGCCGCGAGCTCACGGTCGGCAGCTTGACGTCCTTGAGGACCTCTTCGTCATACTGCGCGAGGGTCTGCACCGGCGCCTTGGCGATCATCTCGACGACCTTGTAGCCGCCGGCCTTCAGCCTGTGCAGCAGCTCGGGCAGGGCTTCGGCGGTGTGCTTGTGGAAATCGTGCATCAGGATGATGCCCTTGCCGAGCTTGTCGAGCTTCTTCATCGTGACGTCGATCACCTGCTGCGCGTTGCGCGCCTTGAAATCGAAGGAGTCGAGGTCGCAGGAGAACATCGCGATGTTGCGGTGCCGAGATAGGTCACCATTTCCGGCGGATGCTGCAGCGCCGGGAAGCGGAAGAACGGCGCCGGCGAAGTGCCGCCCAGCGCCCACTTCACCGCGCTGAAGCCCTTTTCGATCTCTTCCTTGCGCTGGTCTTCGGTCAGCTTCTTGTTGGTGAGGGTCGCGTGCGACCAGGTGTGCGATCCGATGGTGTGGCCGGCCGCGAGCACCTGCTTGAGGATTTCCGGATAGTAGGTCGCGTGCTTGCCGATCGGAAAGAAAATGCCGGTCGTGCATTCGTCCGCCAGCGTCTTCAGCACCGAGGGCGTATTGACCGGCCACGGACCGTCGTCGAACGTCAGCACCACTTCCTGGTCGCGCAGGAAATCGAGTTGCTTGAAATGCTCGAAGCCGAAACCCGGTCCGCCCGTGGTGTCGATTTCGACGATGCGGGCGATGCCAAGCGCATTGGGATTGGCGCAAGCGGCTTTGGCGGGCGCGGCGCCGGGGCGGGGGCCGGCGCTGGCGGCAGCCTGCGGCGCGCCGCGCCTTTGGGAGCAGGGGTCTGCGACCAGGCCACGCCTGATGCACACAGCGAAACCGCGCCTGCAAAGATCAATCCTGCCGCAATACGCATCTTGTTCTTCCCTTAAGCTGATCCCGTGCCCGGCGCCGGCTTTTGCCGTCGTCCGAGCCATTTCTCCGCCCCCGATCGATACTAGCCTAGTTGGACCTGCGCCGCCACGGCAACGGCTTTTATCGCCGCCGGCCGATTTGTCGGCCAAACCGGTTAATTCCCCGCGGCGTCGGACGCGTCAGGTCTCCGCGCAGCGCCCGCGCAATGGCGGTTTTGACCCGCGTATCCGACGGTTCGACGGTCTCCGGAAATACTTCCGCGATGTAGCCGTCGCGGCCGATCAGATATTTGTGGAAGTTCCAGCGCGGAACATCCTTCGGCCGCGCCTCCGCGGCCCATTTGTAGAACGGATGCGCATTCGGGCCCTTCACGACGGCTTTGGCCGCGATCGGAAAGGTGACCCCGTACTGGTGTTGCGCGGTCTGCGGCGATTTCGGTCGCGCCGCCCGGCTCCTGCCCGCCGAAATCGTTCGAGGGTACGCCGATGATCATCAGGCCGCGATCGTGGAACTCGGTCCACAATTCCTGCAATCCGGCATATTGCGGCGTGAAGCCGCACAGCGACGCGGTGTTGACGATCAGGAGCGGCCGGCCGGCGTATTCGGCGAGCCGGATATCGCCGCCGGCGAGCGCCGGAAACGAGAACGCATAGGCGGTGATCCGGCTCATGGCGGCCTGTGCGAGCGCCGTCCGTGTCGAGGCGGGGCTGGCGATCCCAGCCAGCGCCGCCGTGAGAACTGTTCTGCGGTCGATCATGGCGCCCCTCTTGTCGATATCCGGATCGGTCACGATAGCCCAACAAGCGAGCGGCCGCTTCTCAACAAGCCGTTATGGCCGGTTCGGCGAAGCGCTGCACCAGGGCAGCGGCAGCAGCGGCATGTAATACCCGCTCCACTCGCATATCGGCTCCGGGCCCCGGCGCATGAAGGCGTATTTTATCGGCTCGGCCTGACCGACAGCGACGTGCAGTCCGAACAGGACGGCGGCGACCGGATAGGTCCATTTGCGAAAGCGCAGATCGGGCAAGGCAATCGAGCAGGATCGCGCCGGCGAGGATGATCAGCGGATCCGTAAAGATGAAATATTCGGATTTCAACCCGCGCCGCACGCCGAGCGCGTCGATCCCGATCGCGGCCAGCAGCAGCATCAGCGCCTGGATCGCGGCCTGCCTCTCGCCGCGCCGCCACGCATAGACAATGCCGGGGACGATCAGCCAGGTCAGAAACACCGTCGGGCGCGGTGAGGAGTGCAGCACGAAGCTGTAGCGCGCAAGCACCGACGCGATCCCGTCGAGCAGCAGCCACAGCAATTCCCGCCGGATTCGATCCGTTCGCGACATCGGTGGTGGTTGCATCCGCAAAGGTCAGCATCTTTTCCAGCGGATTGACCACGGCGATGACATTGCTGGTGTTGTATTCGAGGTTGAGCGCCAGCAGCGCAATCGAGGCGCCGGCGGCAATCGCAAACATCGATGCCAGCGTCTCGGCCGCGCTGACGCGCCAGATCACGGCATAGGCGATCATGCAGCCGCCGATCAGGACCAGCTAGCGCTGCCTGATAGATGCCGAAACGGCCCAGCAACAGCGGGTGGAAGTGCGCGGCATCAAGCAAGGCGCGGTCAAAGCCTGTCGCAATCAGCGGCGCATGCCGCCCATGCCGCGGATATCGCCGCGATGGCGGCGACGCCAGCAGCCAGCCAGCTCATTGGCGTATTGCGCCAGAATGCGACGCTTGCGCTTGCGGCGCTTCCGAATGGCATGACCAGCAGCGGCAGCGCGCCGATCAGAAAAATGGCCTGCACCTTGTTTTCGAGACCGAGCACGCACAATGCCGCCGCAGCCGCCATCGCCAGCGGACGCGCGATCGCCGGCGCGGCGTCCGGCCACGATCAGGATCATGAGCGCGAAGATGACGGGACACGCGGCGACCAGCTCGCTGCGCAGGATTCGCGAATGCACGGCGACGCCGCCGGAGAACGCGAATGCAAGGGT
Organism: uncultured Alphaproteobacteria bacterium; assembly: GCA_963735835.1. Classification (GTDB taxonomy): domain Bacteria; phylum Pseudomonadota; class Alphaproteobacteria; order Rhizobiales; family Xanthobacteraceae; genus Bradyrhizobium. The sequence goes on from CAVTNA010000075.1 coordinate 93,820, forward strand.
CGCGAACATCGCGACGCGCCAGTCGCGCACGATGAGACGAACAAGGCCATGCGAAAACCAGCACGCAACCGGTCGCGATCAGAAAGGCCAGAAGGCGTCCGGCGCGAACGGCGCTGGTCATGGCGGCATCGAATGCCGGTACATCGGCGGCCGGCGGAATGGCCGATAGCGACCATGCGTCAAGCAGGCCGAACGCGTGCAGCAGCTGATACCAGAGCTTTCACCGACAGGATGGTGATGTAGGCGGTGTGATCGAAGAACAGCTGCGGCTTGCCGTCGTTGAGGGCAAGCGCGTTGTAGATCACCATGAAATCCATGTCGGCGTTGCGCCAGTAGATCAGCGCGTAGCCGAACAGAAAGAACGATGCCGCGAGGCCGGCTGATGGTCGCCGCCAGTCCGCCTCGCCAGCCAAGCAGGGTCAGCCGGTCGAAGGCGTCCTTGGCCAGGTCGACTTGCGGCGCGGCACTGGAGGCCGGGTTGGAAAGCTGGTTCATGCCGGCGGTCTTTTAGCGCAGCCTCCGGGCAAAGCGACCGGCTGAACGGCTACGCAAAGCCGTTCTAGCGCAGCGAAACGATGAAATCCGTTCCTTCGCCGGTTTCGCCGGCGCCGATGCCCTGATCGGAAACGATGATCGAGCCGCCGGTTGAAAGCGCCTCGGTAATTCGCGCCATCGCATCCGGCGGGGATCGTGAGGCGATCCAGCGCTTCGGCTCGGGCTGTCCGGCACCGGCAATGCCTTCACCTCGGCCGGACGCCCCGCGGTCTTCCGCCGGCGCGACGCACGTCCGTCCTCGTCACGCCGCTCGGCGTACCTCGCCGGCACCGGGAGCGAGACCACCGACCAGTGCACGACATTGGCGTCGTCCTTGTCGATCTCGCGCGGTAAACACGTGCGTTCCCAGCGGCCGGTCGCTCGGCGCGATCGTTACCGGCACGTCGAACAGCGGCGCGAAATTCTGCCGCACATAGAGCTTTGAATCCTTGCGGCTGATGAATACCGCGATCTGGCCGGCGCGCTTTGGCGCCGCCGCCATTGCCGGCGCGGGCTTCGCGGGGTCGGGCAAGCGGGTCTGATCCTTCTTCACATCGGGAACGCCTGGACCGATATCCGTCACCGCCTTGACCGAACCGTCAGGCTTGTCGCTCGCACTTCGTCGCTCTGATTTGCCGGCAGCTCGACCTTCCGGCGTTTCGGCGCCTGCGTGGTCTGGCGCCGTGGCTTCATCCGGCTTGCTTCGGCCTCGCCCGTTGCGGTCTCGGCCGGCTTGACTTCGGCGGTCGCGTTTTCGCGACGCTTGGTCTCGACGGCTTGTCGTCGGACGATGCGGTCTCAGCGGGCTTCGCGTGACCGGCGGCGTCGGCTTTGACCGAAGCCAGCGTCCTCGGTGATCGGCGGCGCGGTGTCGGTTCGGCCGCGCTCCTCGCGCGGCGAGGCGTTGCCGCCGGATGGCGCTGCATCGGTCATCGTGACCGGGGATTGGTTGCCGGCATATCGCCGCTGGCGTCGGCAGTATGGGTCTGTTCGCGCGACGAGGTGGAAGCCGATGGCGCGCCCATGGCCTGTCTTGCGCCGTCGGCGTGTCCGACGGTCGATCTCAGCTCGAGGCGCGCCTCGGTCATCGCGGGCTTGGTCGGGGTGCCGGCGTCGGAAGCCTTGTCGGACTTGGTCGCTGCAGGCGCATCCGTCTGCGGCTCGGCGACGATCGGCTGCGGCACGACCTTCTGGGCGACCAGGAGCGGATGCGAAAAGCTGGTCGGCGTCATCTCGCCGGGGGTGACGACAACCCGCGCGCCCATCCTGGTCCAGTTCCACATCTTGATGGCAAACGCCATCGGCATGCGGATGCAGCCGTGTGACGCCGGATAGCCGGGCAGCACGCCGGCATGGATGGCGACGCCCGACCAGGTGATCCGCTGCATATAGGGCATCGGCGCGCCGCTATAGATGTTGGAATGGTGCAGCTTGTGTTTTTGAATGACGCTGAAGACGCCCATCGGCGTCGGATGGCCCTTCATGCCGGTGGAAACCGGGGCTTCCGCGAAGAATCCGTTGGCGTCGTAGATTTTCAGGTTTTGCTTGTCGATCGAGATCGCGATGATCAGCGGTCCCTGCGGCTTGGCCGATTCCTTCTCCGGCGCCTCGATCTTCTTGGCCTGATGACGCGCGGGCATTTGGCCGCCGCTGCGGAACGGTCGGTCCGGGCCGGTAATATCCGGAATCGGAATCCGACCAGTAATACAGCGCCGCTTCCGCCTGAGAGGCGGCACCGATCGCGCCGGCTGCCGTCAAAACGGCGATTCGCCAAAGCCGTCCGGCAACCAGGAGTCTCCATGCCCACGCACGCGTATCATCCTCGAATCCCAGTCATCGATATTTAGTGTTGCAGACGAGATAACGTTCACCAGCACAGGGCTTCTGATAGCCTGCGGTTTTCGCCCCAAGCGTAGCAAAAAAGCCTCACACTAAGTTAAACGGGCCCACGGAGCCCGCTACCGGCGGCCTTCCTGCGGGGCTCTCCGACGCCTACATGGGTGAAAGCCGCCAACGGAGACATCCATGACACGCAAAGCCCTGAAACGTATGACACGAGGTGGAGACCTCTGGCTTTGCTGGCGCTGGCTTTGCTGCTATGGCCGCGCCGGCATTCGCCGCCGACGAGCCGGACCTGATCTTCCGCCGTTCGACCGTGTTCAAGTGGCTCACGCCCGAACGACAAGCTCGCGACCTACGGCGTCGACGACCCCGAGGTCGAGGGCGTGGCCTGTCATTTCACGGTGCCGGAAAGCGGCGGCTTCAAGGGCTGGCTCGGGGTCGCCGAGGAGGTTTCGGATATTTCGCTGGCCTGCCGCCAGATCGGCCCGATCCGTTTCAAGGGCAAGTTCGAGCAGGGCGAGGACATGTTCCGGCAGCGCCGCTCGCTGTTCTTCAAGAAGATGCAGATCGTGCGCGGCTGCGACGCCAAGCGCAACGTGCTGGTCTACATGGTCTATTCGGACCGGCTGATCGAAGGCTCGCCGAAGAATTCGACCTCGTCGGTGCCGATCATGCCGTGGGGGGCCGGCGATCGCCGCGGTGCAGAAATGCGGCGAATTCATTCAGTGAGGGGCGCTGATCTAGGACTTCTGCGGGGCAGCGCGCGGGCGGACCCACGGTTCGGGCCGGGCCTTGGGGTCGCGGTAGCCCACCAGTTGCACGAATTTTTGCGGCGCCGATTGGTTGCCGCGACCGCTGTCGCCGCATTGCTGCGCCATCGCGGCGCAAATCCTCGGCCGTTCTTTCTTCAGCGGCGCTGGTTCGCCGGTCCGCAGCTCGGAGGAGCCGCCGGTCCCTGCCGTACTCTCGACGATCGGCTGGCCGGGTCTGCGGGTCGGGGTTTTCTTGCCAACATCGATGTTGCCATTGCCCACGACAAAATCCCCTGCTGAAATCCCTTATTGAAGCCGGATCACAACGCGCGGCTGCCTGGAAGGTTGCACCGCCGTCTATTAAGTCCGCAAGGTCGGTGCGCCGGTTCACCCGCGGCGCCCCGATTCGAGGAGTTATCCACCGAAAGAATTGCAAAAGCGGATCTCGCCGGTGGACCGGCCGAGGGATTTCTGCGCCTCGAGTTATCGCGGAATCCCCGATCACTCCCGCACCTGATGGGGCGTCCGGTGTCGGCCAATGAACGACCACCGCTAGGCCGCTGGACGACCACCTCATCATTGAAATCATTGGTGTTCTTCTGGGGGTGTTTCGTCGACTCGCCAGCGACGAAACCAATCTCCGGTGCGACGAAACCACTTTTCCCTTTGGCGCAGAACTCCGGAAACGCCGCATGGTTATCAAGGCGGCCACAAGAACAGCGGGCAACGCTGGTGGCGACATCTGGAGACAGTCAAATGCGAACTCTCAGCTTCATCCTTGCCTTGGCCTTTGTGATAGCTGGACCGTCGATTGCCGGTTCGCCCGATAGCGGTTTGCCGGGCGCGGGCACTTTCGCCTATGACGGTCCGCCGATCGTCCCCCTGGTTCGTCGGCCGTCGTTGTCGCGGCCCGCTGAGGCGGAGCTGAGTTGTGACCCAGGAAAGTTGCCGGTAACGCCATCATGCATCTTGTTATCCGTGCCGCAGCGATCGTCGCGTGGTTGATCTTGGCCGGTTCGGCGCGGGCACAGACCCCCCAGA
>CAVTNA010000076.1:0-26073 GCA_963735835.1 uncultured Alphaproteobacteria bacterium
ACCGCTCACTAGAGCGGGATGGGTTTAGGTTTGGTCATATCCGGCGTTGGCGAAGTAATTGGCGCATTCGGCCGGTGAGACGGTGTCGAGGATCGGGGCGATGGCATCGTAGACGGCCTCGGTTGTTCGCTGGGCGGCTTTGCGTAGCCAGTGTTTGAACTTGGCGAAGAACTGCTCGATTGGGTTCAGGTACGGGCGAGTATTTCGGCAGGTAGAAGAGCCGGGCGGCGCCGGCGGCACGGATGGCGCGACGCACGGCGTTGGCCTTGTGTGAGCCGAGATTGTCCATGATGACGATGTCGCCGTGCCGCAGGGTCGGGACTAGAACCTTCTCGATGTAGAGAAGAAAGGCTTCGCCGTTGATCGGCCCCTCGATGAACCATGGAGCGGTGATGCGATCGTGGCGCAAGGCGGCCATGAAGGTCATGGTCTGCCAGCGGCCGTGCGGCACCTTGGCTTTGATGCGTTGACCGCGCGGTGCCCAGCCCCGCAGCGGCGCCATATTGGTTTTGGTCCAGGTCTCATCGATGAACACCAGCCGAGTGGGATCGATCCGATCCCGATACCTGGTCCACTGCGCTCGCCGCCGCGCGACATCGGGACGGTCCTGCTCGGCGGCAATCAGCGTCTTTTTTATAACTGAGCTTCTCAGCGTGGACGAACTCCCACATCGTGCGGTAATCGACCTTGAGGCCGCGCTCAGCGAGTTCGGCCACCAGCCCTCGCACGGTAAAATCCTTCCGGCACCGTTGCATCAGCCATTCGCGGTGCGGCCCCGTAATCTTCTTTGGCCTATAGCCGCCGATCCGATCCGGTTTAACGCTGCCGGTCTGGTGGAGGCGCTGTACCCAGTTGATCGCCGTGCTGATGCCCACTCCAAATTGGGCCGCCGCCTGGTGCCGCGACAGCCCGCCTTTGATGACAGCCCTCACCACCCGCTCACGAAGGTCGTCCGAATAGGCTCGTCCCATCCATGCTGGCCTCCTGCCCAGTCAGCATGTTGAATCAGAAGCCTTCCGATTTGGGAATCCCCAATCGATTCAAACTAGACCCATCCCGCTCTAGAAGTGCTTTTCGATCAACTCGCGCTGTGATCTCATCACACTGCTACTTGATGCGGTATAGCTTCACTACCGCTCAGTATCGGTCCCGATAGACGCCGCGCCGCTGACGTGCGAACGCGTACTGGGGATTGATCCCGCAATAGGCGTCAGTGCCGCTCGCGGTGGCCATGCATTGGGCGTAGCTGGAGAACTGGCAATTGCCGGGATAGCCCCATATGCGCCCCTGCAAGCAGTAGCTCTCCTGTATGGCCCCAGCAGGTGCGGGCGATATTGATCCGACTGTAGCCAGGGCGGAAATAGTTGCCAGAATGGCGAGGGAAACAGGGTGACGCATGGGTGTGACTCCTGGATTGCATTCGATGCGCATCGGAATCTCCTTACGGATTGACGGCGCAGCATCACCGCATGGAAATAGACCGCCGATATTGATCCCGGTCAATTCACGTTCTCTTCGGAAAACGAGTTAGTGATGCACCGACGGTCACGGATTCCGTTTTTCAACTTGGTCGTGTCCACTCTTGTTCCGTCACTGGACGCACGATGCGCTGCGCCAAGTCGATAGAAAGCGGAGACCCTATCTCTACGTTGAGATATCGTTGCATCGAGGTTCCGAGCGCTCGCGCGAAATAACTTCCCGACTATGCAGCCTAGATTGGCTCTATAACGGCATAGAGACCGGACTGACGCTTGATCTGCGCCAACGATTGCGACGGGCGCAAATGCCTTGAAGACTACCGATGACCGACGACGAAACCATCGCGCTCCGCGTCACCGTGATCGGCCGCAAACGCTATGCCGACGACTTCACCGTGACGCGATGATCGATCAGTGTCTCAGGGATTTCCGCTCCCGACTATCCTGCAGCAGCAAGGGCGTTGGAGGCTTCGGGCTATAGCAGCTTCAGCCTTTGTTCCAATGAAACGGTTTCACGGGATAGTGATCGGGGCGGCGGTAGATTGTCGGGAAGATCGGCATCGAGGCGGGGTTCCAATCATCGGGCCACGTTGCACGCTGGTCCACGGCTCAGCGCCCTAGCCGCACGCCTCGAAACTCGCCGCCGTGCCGCAGCGGTGCGGGCCGGAGGGTAGCAAGGCACTTGCTTTTCCCTTAAGGGGGTCGTTGCGGCCGTAGCACCGGTCGTTCGCGTATGGACACAATCATTGAGCTGCAAGCTGGGTTTGCAGGAGCGAAGCTCTAAGCGGTCTGGCTCCAACGGAGGTCACAACCCTGATGAAGATGTCCGCAAGCGTGACCGCGCAAATTCGCACCGCTCCCCCCATCGACAATTACCGCACCGACATCGACGGACTGCGGGCCTTCGCCGTGCTTTCAGTAATGTTTTATCACGCCTTTCCGAAAGGGGTGACTGGCGGCTATGTTGGCGTAGACGTCTTTTTCGTGATTTCCGGCTTTCTTATCTCGAAAATACTCTTCATTGAACTAGCTGAGCACCGCTTCTCCTTTGCGACCTTCTATGGGCGACGCATCCGGCGCATCTTCCCTGCGCTTGCCGTTTGCTTGGCCGCCGTGTTGGCTTACGGTTTCGTCTCCCTAATGCCGTCCGAGCTGGCGCAGCTGGGCAAGCATGTGTTTTTCGGTGCAAGCTTCCTCTCCAACATGGTGCTATGGAGCGAAAGCGGCTATTTCGACAGCGCCGCCAGTTCAAAACCGCTTTTGCATTTGTGGTCCTTGGGCATCGAGGAACAGTTCTACATCCTCTGGCCGGCCCTGCTATGGATAGCCTTTAAGATTAAAGCGGCAATGGGACGGCTGTTGGCGGCGCTGTTCATAACTTCCTTCGCGGTTAACATCGCGCTTTCCGTCACCAGTATCTCGGACGATTTCTACCTGCCAATTTCACGGTTCTGGGAACTGTTGGCCGGGGCGTGGCTGGCCTGGCGGAGCGAGATTGTCCTTACGCCTAATGTTCGGTCCTGGATTTCCGTTGCGGGCTTAGCGGCCCTTATGACACCGGTCACGCTGTTCACGCCAGAAATGCGCTTTCCAGGCTGGCTTGCTTTGCTGCCGGTGGCGGGAACCGTGGCGATACTTCTAGCCGGCCCCGAAGCGATGGTGAACCGAATTGTCCTCTCCAACCGTGTTGTCGTCTTCGTCGGACTGATAAGCTACCCGCTCTATCTCTGGCATTGGCCACTGATCTCTTATGCCTATGTCATTCGCATGGGCAAACCGCCGACGCCCCTGATGGCCATGGCACTTGTGGCCGCTAGTTTCCTGCTTGCTTGGGCCACCTACCGTTTCATCGAGTATCCGGCCCGCTTTGGAGCCTACCGTCATCGTGTCACCAAGATCGTGGCTACGTGCATGGCGGCGCTCGGTGCTTGTGGGCTGGCGGTGTGGATCAAAAGTGGTTTCCCCGAGCGTTTCCCAGCCCTCCCGGGAATCGACATTCGGAAGATCGTTGACGCCACATTCGATGTGGCCTTCATCAGGGCCACCAAGGGCATGGAGGTGTTAGATGACCGCGGCTGGATTGTGGTGACCCATCTGGGCCACGGCGAGCACAAGGTTGCGTTAAGCGGCGACAGCCTGCTGTTTCAATATGGCCACCGAGTGCAGCAGCTCGCGGACGATGGGCGGCTGACGGCAAGCACCTACTTCGTGGCTGGCGGCAAATGCCCTCCAGTGCCCGGCGTAATACAGCAGGACAAGCTTGCGCTTTGCGCTAACTTGCCCGGCATTTTAGTCGACCTGGTACAGCGCGAGAACGTGCAATCGGTGGTGCTGGGTGCCTCGTGGCTAACCTATCGCGAGCACGGAATGCTGGTCGAACGGGAAGGTCGGCGTTTACCCTTAAACACAAGGGACGGCATGGACGTCTTCTACAGCAATCTTGAAGACTATGTGCGCTTGCTACAAGCTCAGAGAGCCAAGGTCTATCTGGTCCTGGGGACGCCTCTCCACGACCGGTTCGATCCCAAGCAGATGGTGACGCGCAGCTTGACTGGCTTTCGGATCGCTCCGAACGTTGAGGAGGCAATACCTATGGCCGAGTTGCAAGCTCTGTATGCTCCAATAAACGCCAAACTGCGTACCGTCAGCGAGCACACTGGGGCGACGCTCTCGATCCCTTTCCCGACATCTGCGGCATCGCTGATGGCTGCTCGCCTTTCTTCGGTGCGGCCGAGCCGAAATACTCAGACTTCGCGCATCTACGTCCCATCTTTGTGCGGGAGCATTTGCGCTTCCTGGATTTCTTGTTGACGCATGATTTGCATCCGCGCGAATAGCGAAGAGACGGAGAGAACCTTTTGCATAATAGGTGACTTCTTCTCCCTGTGAGTTCCTGAGTTGGCTCAGCCGAGTCCGCTCATTCGTTTTCCGCGAAACCGGCTAGTTAGGGGGTAGCGCCCCCAATGAACGTCTATCCCTAGACTCTACCTAAGGGGGGTTTTCAGTCCAACATTGGCCTGCGGCTTATCGGGAAAATTTACCAAATTGGAGTTAGTTAATTAAGTAGCTTAGATCCTCCTTTCACCTATTGCGCGCCGTCTTTTGTCGAAAGTTTGCGCTTTTTCAGGAAGCATGAATAGTTCAACGCGGTGACGGCCTGATTTGAATATGAGACCGTGGTACAACTCTGAACGATGGAAGGATCATCGGCTGGCATCAAGACAACACTCACCAGCTCTTCGGGCAGTGGCTTATCGAAAAGAATGTCGGCTGCCGCAAATATTGGAAACCGAAGGTCGCCGGCAGTTATCATGTAAGAGATGTTTTTAGGCCAGTTAGTCGCAAGTGCGATTGGCCGGCGCCCATCTGAAATGTCAATTCTCCCCATTAAATCACGAATGGCGCTCTGAAAAATCTCTACCTCATTTAAATTTACCATGGAAGGATATAGATCAGCTCGCGATGTCAGCAAAGCAAGTATGGAACACGACGCCAAACCCGACGCGGCGCTCCAACCGTTAGTTACAGACGCCTGAATGGTCTTCAGGGAGAGATTTGCCGATACCACAAAAATGAATAGGGCCATGGCAACAAAAAGGTGTTTCACTATTGCATAGTCGGAACCAATTCCGATGCAAAGCAGGAAAATTTGGATGAAAGCTAAGCCGCAGGATGATAAACCCATGCAGCCCAGGAACATTCCAGCATCCTCATCTTTGCGCGTGCTCAAGATCAACTTTATCGACGCGTAACATCCCAAAATTAGAAAGATGATTTGGACAAATCGGTTTCCGAGCATATGATTAATATGCGCGCCCCCACCTGCTTGAGCGATCACAATCATCTCATGTGCGATCGGATTGAGGAACGTCAGGATTAATGACATCCCTAAAAAAAGAATGAGGCGCCCCAAACTTTCCCAGCTAAGCTTGTTCCAAGCATGAATTAGGAGGATAGTGCAGTAAGCAGCGAGCAGTTGCGCAGCCGGTGTTAAGTGGGTTGCGACGAGAACTTGTCCTGCGCCCAGGACGAAAAGGTCGATGGCAAACGCCTTCCACTTGTGAAATTTATGGAGTACGATCAGCAACGTCCAAACAGCAATTGTTGAGCCGACCAGCTGGGAAAAAAAATAGTTGTTTACGACCTGCCTTCCAAAAATCGGACCACGTAGCAGCGCGTAGATGATCGTTATGAAGCAAGCAATCAGCGGCGCATGCCGATCTATCCGGAAGGAAAAGATGAACATGGCCAGATAGAAAAGGCCAACGGCGCTCGAGGCGACCACTGTCATGCCAAGTAAACCGGAACCTAATAGTTCGCCAATTTCGGCGGCCAGCCAATGCGCTAACGGCGGATAAAAGGCCATCGGGCCCAGGTTCGGTGCGGGGGGTGGTCGACCCCAACCGTGTAAGTCCATGATTGCCCGGATGAGCGCATAATGCGGGCCCACGTCACCGCTGACAGCGTAAAACTCGTTGGAAAAAAGCACTGCTGACAACCCAGAGACGATTAGGGCAGCGATTCCCAAGTGTCGAAGCAGCACGAAATACCCTCCCTTGCACTAACACGCTTTCAGATACTATTCCTCAAGCTAATATTGCACGACATTTTTCAGATGTGGCAGGCTGATCCTCGGCTCGAGCGGTGAGAAAGCCGTAAGGGTGGCGTCCTGCCTGACGCTTGCGTGATGTCACCCCGCGGCAATGGTGGGAGTAAACAGCTCAAGTTCGTTTCCCAGATGCAAAGCAGGTGGGGCGCGAATTGGGCGCGAGATATGTTCTGGAAGGGAGCGTCCGCCGAGTTGCTGATCGGGTACGTGTCACTGCGCAGTTGATCGACGCGGAGTCGGGTCATCACGTCTGGGCGCAGCGATATGATCGCGGCATGGTCGATGTCTTTGAATTGCAGGACGATATTGTTGCAAGCATCGCAACGGCGGTTGGCCCTAAAATCACCCTTGCCGAGATCGAACGCTCACGCGCCAAACGTCGAGACGATCTCGACGCGTGGGGTCACTATCTGCGCGCCATTGCCGCCTACCATCGGATGACCAAGCAGGACATGGATGCTGCGATCGCCGATTTGGAAAGTGCGATTGGCATAGACCCCGAGTTCGCCAATGCTCACGCTCTGCTTGGCCTGTGCCACTTTCACGTTGGAATGCGCGGTTGGATTCGTCCGGCGCGCCCTGCTTTCGACGAAGCTCGGCGCTGGGCTGAACCGGCAGTTCGTCTTGCACCTGCGAGCCCTGAAGCTAATCAATCTCTGGCCTGCGTGTTGGCAATGACAGGCGAAGCCGGGCAGGCCATTGGGGTGGCGCGACGCGCTATCGATCTGAATCCGAATTTTGCCGAAGCGTACGCTGTCCTCGGCAAATACGCACGCATCTTTGGTCTCATTATCGGACAGGTTGACGAGCAACCATTAGTGCCACCAGACTCTGGATGCGCTCATTGATCCGTTCCATGCATTTTCTCTGTCGCGAACTCGGGTGAGGTCCGCCCTCGCTTGTGTCGGCTGCAGTGCCAATTCGCAGGCGTCTATGCGAAGCATAGCAGCTCCGAGCGGTGGCGGGGCGCGGCAGAGAAGTTTGGCGATACGTTCTTCTCCAGGTCGTATTCCCCCGCCGGGGCGTCCCGGCGCTTGTTACATAGGGAACAGCGCCGAGGGACGGCGTAATCCTCAATACCATAGAACTGGCCTAAAGAAACGCGAAGCTATCGAGGCAACAACACACACTACAAAAACTACAATTGCGACTCGGCCAACATGCCTCGACATTCGTTCGATCTTGGCTTGCAAGACGAGCGCTTCGACAGAGGCCTTATCAGTTGTTTGTTCCTTGGCGTGTTCCAAAGTTCCTGAGCTTTCCCGCGATTTGGCCATGCTCCAATTTCCATCCTGTTTGTGAAGGGCATCCACGTACCCAACCCCGTCACGCCAGTTGGGTTTATGCACCTAAAACTCAAGGGTCGCCGACGGAAACTGTCGCGACAGATGAAGCGGGATCGTCGTCCCGATCGCTTCCGGCGGAAAAAATAGAAAATCTCGGTGGCCTCCCATCCCAAACTTGTAGTGCGGAACGCCCTCAGGGTTGGAGTAATGTAGGTACTTGTTTCCTAAAAAAAGAACGCCTGAGTATCCGAGACCGCGGAAAAATTGAAAGATGTCCTCAGTTCTTTGATCTGTAACAGTACTCTCGAATTGTACGACGGGTCGGTGGCGTCGAATTGTCTGCTCGCCACCCAAAAAAACTTTGAGTTCGTGCCCTTCCACGTCGCATTTAATGAATTTCAATTTCGAGAATGTTTCGTCGCCAATCGTGTCTAACTTAGTTACTTGGACGTTGAGCGTCTCATCTTCGTTACGCCGACGTGGCAATTCAAGCGTTGCGCTTCCGTCGCCGATGCTTTGCCGAGATAAGCTCATTTCCCCGTCTAAATCCGACAGGGCGACGTTCATCACCCGAAGATTGGACCAATTAAATCGACGTTTTTGACGTTCGATGCCATCGCGCATCTCCGCTTGCGGCTCGAAGGCGATGACCCGACCTGAAGGTCCAACCGCGCGCATCATCCAAAAACAATAAATTCCCTTGTTTGCCCCAATATCCAGCACCGTCGCGTCCCTCAGATGGAGGCGCATCATCGTCTTGATTTGAAGCCTTTCTGTCCGAAAACGATAACGTAGGCACCGAACTAGAAAATGTGCATTGTCGAGAAAACTCGTTCGCAAGGTCATATCATTCGTTCTTAGCTGGGCAGGCTTCAGCATCAGGTTTTTAGGCGACGCGCTCGTTGCACAATGCCTCCAAGCAATCCGACAGCCAAACAGTACAGCATTCCCTGTGTTACGGTCGACAGGTGGCTATTGAAAAGCGATCCGATGAAATTCTGTATAACGACAGCCTGTCCCATCGCGCTCGCAAAACTACCGCCAATAAACATTGAGAAATGCACGGCCCACATAACGAGTAGGATCAGGCCGCCGACCAGACCGACCTGAATAGCGATCGCAAAAAACTGATTATGCGGGTCGGGCACTGCCTCGCCATATGGAGACGGTCTAGTAGCCTCCAGAGACTGATACAACGATTTGGTGCTGCCAGTCCCGTGCCCAAACATCGGGGCTTCTTTAATGAATTCGACAGCTTTGCTCCAGAAGTCGAGCCGACTGGCTGTCGAGAGGGTTGCTTCTGAACTCCCTTTGTCCCCGTCGACCGCATGTATATCGGTCGCAATTTCTGCCAAACGACGCTGTGCCGGAACCGACGACCAAAGCGCAATCGTGACGACAAGTGCGATCGGCGCTGCGATTAACAGCGACCGCTTCCAACCTTCTGCATGTACAACAAATAGCGCAATAAGTGCCAACGTCATAAGGACGCCGGTCTTTGAAATGAAAATCATGAAGATGTCCGCAAGGAATACCAACGCCAAGATAATCATTGCAGCCGCACACCTCCGGTTGCTTCCAATCCACACCTGACGCCTCCCAAGGCCAGCGCAAAGGCGCATAGGGCAAAACAGCCACTTTGAACCGCATTGTCTTTCATCGGCACACCGTCCATCGCTTGGTGAAACGGAGCCGGCAAGAGGATGAAAAAAGACAAAAAGGAAAGGACTAGGACCACTAGACATCCCGCCAAAAACCCGTAGCCGATTTGAAGCGCCTCCCGCGTCGTGAAAGTAGACGCCATTGCAATCGGAATAAGTAACAATTTTGCATAGTGGCCTATACCCCCTCCAGATGCGAACGGGGTTGGTGACCACGACATGCCAATCAAAAGCAACAGGAATAGACCAATCGGAATGGCCGCTGCGGGCGTTGCGAAGGTCACTAGCCATTCCTCGCGCTTTATCGTTAGAGCGGCGAGCAAAATGAAAATTGACAGCGTGATTGCATGTCCGCTGGTACTCACGGGTATCGTGAACGCAGTTGCTATCGCGGCAACCTGACGACCAAACAACAGTCTTTCAGATAGGCTCTTTTGCTTCATTTCATCCCCAAATTGGCCTGACCCTCTAATGTGGTTACACCGTAGGTACAAGGCGTTTTTGCTAGACCGTGCGAAGCCAAGTTACCGCTTTTTTGCCCTCAGTGGCCTCAGCTCTCCTTTGAGGGTGTTGGCGTACGTGAGAATGCCAATTTTTTCGTTCATTCTATCGACGCACTCTTTTGTTTTTTCCCAATAGAGATTCTGATTGTCAGCGTCGTTGCGCCAACCCGATAAGCGCTGGCATGCAGTTTTTATCTCTTCGCTTTTGAAACTTACAAATCTGCTGGTGTGTGCAAAACGATTGCGAATTTCTTTTATGGCAAGCAGGTCTTTGTAGGTCGCCTCATCTACCAAACCAAAAATATATGCTACCTCGATTTTAGCGGAAAACTGACTGAGAGGGCCAAGACCATCGAAGATTTTTGTAGCCAAAGTATTTGAGAGCGGTATCACCGCATGCAAAAGTAGCTTTTGAAGACCATCTTCGACCAAACCTGCGGCTACCAGCGCATTGCCCGCTTCTCAGCATGCTGGGAAAGCATCTTGATGTACTCGGTACGCGTGATCGGGCGCACCGAAAGGATTTTTGGTTCTTCATCTGTCATTTTAGCATCTTCATCAAATTCGCTACCATGCAAAGGTATTCATGTCTCGGTCGCGACAAGTGCGAACGATCCGCTTTCCGACAGTGAACCGACCCAACATACGTCAGGAGAGCCTGCATGTTCTCATATACCGTCGCAATTCTATACCAAGACGAAACAACCTTCTTGGCGAGCTTGTTTACGATAGTGCCGAGCCGCAAAGAACCAAATCAATGTTAGAAGTGCAGCTAAATTGACCGCCCTAACGGATGGGTCGGATTGGTGGGGTGCGAGCCCCCGGGTAACCGTCTCTCGCCTAGCAGATATCAGTTTTGGATCGAAATCGATGTCCATATATTTCCATTGTTCGTAGCTCTTATCCCGCAGCATTGTGTATGGCTGACCTTGTATTACAGCCTGAACCGCGGCCTCCGCCGCCGCCTGATAGCGCGGTGAGCTTCCACTCGATACGACCTGAGGCGGCGCAGCGAGCCGACGATCACGATTCAGTCGTACGCGAATAGTGACTAACAATTCTTCGGGATGCTCAACACTCGGCTTTACATTCCACAGGCTCGCCAGTCGTCGACGGCACTTCCAGGCCGAGCGCCTTTGCCGTCTTGAGGTTGATGACCAGTTCGACGCTTCGAAATCTGCTGCACCGGCAGATCGGCCGGCCTTTCGCCGTTCAGGATGCGGCCGGCGTAGTTTCCGACGATGCGGTAAGCGTCGGAATAGCGCGTGCCGTAGCTCATCAAACCACCCGCCAACACGGAGATGCGGCTGACATAGACCGCGGGGATGCGGGGCGCGCCGCCAGATCCGCGATCCGGTCGGAATTGGGCTGAAGCACAGCGTCGCTGCCCACCAGAGGCCCGTCCACGCGCTCCGTCGCCATCGCCCCAAAAGCGTCCTCGAACCCATCAGCGTTGCGTGCACTCAGTGAAAGCAGGCGCAGGCCGAGCACCTGCGCGGCACCCTGCAACGGGTCCTTTTCCAGCTCGTATTGAAACGGGCTCCCGAGATAGGCGATGGTGCGGGCGGACAGAACGAGCTCTTTCAGGTTGCCGCCAGGATGATTGAGGCTTCCGATCATGCCGACTTTCACTGGATCGACCCCGGAGAAGAAGACCACCGGGACCTTATTGATGAGACAAACCGGCCATTGATCAGTTCGCCGCATGCCGTGAAATACCACGCGCGTGGTTACGCGGTGGTTCCTTTCCTTTACTCGGCCTTGTGGGACGACAAATCGCACGAAGATTATTAAACGATTTCAATTAATTAAATGGTGCCGCAAACAGGATTCGAACCTGTGACCCCGTCATTACGAATGACGTGCTCTACCAGCTGAGCTATTGCGGCGGACCATCCGGCTTGCGTTTGGCAACGGCCGAAAACGCATGCCCCTGATATCGGGCAGCGTCCGGCTTGGCAAGAAAAACGCTGCCCTGCGGCGCCCCGAATCAGCCGCCCCAGCGCGACAGGAAGCCGCGCCAGCCGCCGGCCTGGCCCTGCGCGGGAGCCGCCTGTTCGGCGAATTCATCGCTGGCCGGCTCGTCATCGATTCCGGGGTCGTCGGGCGGCCGGACAATGGGAATCACCGTGGGAATGCTGGATCGGGCTGATTCTGGGATGTCCTGCCGCTGCCGGAACAGCGGCGCGGCCGTAACCTGCGGGGATTCGGATTGCGGCGGCGCCGGCGCAGGCGTCGCGGCGGCAATTGATTCAACGACCGGAACCGGCGCCGGGGAATCGGCTGGCAGATTATCCTGCGCCGGTGGCGCCTCTGCCAAGGGCTCGCGCGGCGGCTCGACGCGGCGCGGCGCCGACATCGCTTCGTTGAATTCCTTTGCCTCGAGCGCGGCGCCCTTGTCCGACGGCAATGCCGCGACCGGGGTCTGCCATTGAAAGGCATCCAGCCGCCCCGACACCGGCGACACCGGCCTCCATTTGTCGGAAACATAGCCGTCCGCGGTCCAGACCGGATCGTGCAGCGCGCGCACCGCGCGCAGGGTCCAGGCCCGCGCCCGGCCGCTGTCGCCGTGCTCGGTGCGCTCGATTTCCGCCATCAGCATCGCCACCCGCTGGGTCGGCGCCGATATGAACGGCGCCAGAACCTCGCGCGCGCGCGCGAACTCGGTGGCGTCGATGGCGGCGCGCGCCACCGCAAGCGCGCTCTCGATATGGCCCGGCGCTTTCGCCGCCAGCGTCTCGACCCGGACCAGCCGCTGGCGGGCGGAATCGCCGAGCTTGACGTGCGCATAGGCGTCGGCGAGATCGGGGTGCGGATGCTCAAGCCATGCCGTCTCCACGATCCGCATCGCGCGCCGCACCTGATGCGCCTCGCTCTCATATTTGCTCGCCAGCACCGCTGCCGGCACCAGGGTCGGCGCGAGCTTGACCGCTTCCATGACGCTGTCACGCGACAGATCGCGATCGACATTCTCCAGTTCCAGCGCGCGCGCCGTCAGCAGCACGCCGCGCTGACGCCGATACGCCGCCTTGTCGATCAGGCCGGATGCGAGATTGTTGTCGAGGATCGCAAGCGCCCCGCTCCAGTCGCCCTTGGCGCAGCGGAACCCCAATACGGCGTGTGACGCCCAGGTCGAGCTCGGGGCGAGTTTCAGCGCTTCCTCCGCGATCATCACCGCGGAGACCGGATCGTCGGCGCGCTGCGCTTCGATGAACAGTCCGCGCAGGCCCAGCAGCCGCGTGTCCTCGCGTTCGGCCATGGCGCGGAACGCCCGTTGCGCGCCGGTGCGGTCGCCGTCGAGCTGCGCCGATTGCGCATGCAGCAATAGCGTCAGCGGATCGTTCCCGGCATGTTTGCGCGCGATATCCGCATGAGCTCGCGCCGCACTCGCATCGCCGTGGCCGATCGCGAGCAGCCCGTGGGTGATGGCATGCCGGCCGCGCGCGTGACGCCGCTCGCGCCGGCTGCGCCGGATTTTTTCCGGCGTGCGCCAGAGCGCGCGCAGCACGCTCCACGCCAGCATGACGGCGACAATGGTGACGCCGAGCGCCAATGCGAACACCGGCAACGAGGTTTGGACGCGCCAGCCGCCCCACGACAGCACGACGTCGCCGGTCTGATCGGCCACCCACGCCGCGCCCGCGGCCGCGAGCGCAATCAACACCAGAAACAGAATGATACGATGCATCGAAATCCTATCGCGCCGGGCTGGCCAGCGCCGTCATGGCCTCGGCCGCGAATTGACGCGATGCGACGAGCGCCGCGTCGCGGGCGTTGGCCTTGTCGATCCAGGCCTGCGCGGCGGCGCGGTCCGCAGGCGCCAGCGTATTCAATTCGCGCCTGGCCTCGTTGTAGTCATTTCGCAGCGCCGCCGCGGTGACCCGTGCGACCACATTGCCGGGATCGTTGCCGTGCGTGTCGGTGCGCTCGATGCGGACCAGTTTTGCCGCGCCCGCCTGCAGGCGATCGACCAGACTGGAGCCGGTGGTGGAATTCTCCTGCGCTCGCGGTGACAGTTTCGGCACCAGCGTCAGCAGTTCGCGGCAGAGAACCGCGGCGCTCGGCACGCCCGAGGTGGCAAAATCATCGAGCGGCTTCAGCGCATCCGGGCTGGCCGCCAGCGATTTCGCCGCCGCCAGCGCCGCCGGATAGGAATCGCCGGTCCGAACCTGGACGTCGAGCAAGGCTGCCGCCACGATACGGCGCAGCGGCGCATCATCTGCCGGCTTTGCGTTCCCCTGCGCGATCTCGGAGCTTTGCGCGCGCATGGCGGCTTCGATGCCGGCGATGCGCTCGTTGATCGCCGAGAGGTCCGGCGGCGCGGCAGATCCGCGCGGCGCCGTTTTGAACTCATTTACCGCCGTCTCCAGGTTTCCCAACTGCGCGCGCAGTCCGGAGAGTTCGCCGCGCAGCGTGGCAAGCGATTTATCCAGCGCTTCAACCCGCGCGGCAGTTGCCGGATCCGCAGCCGCGGGCCTGCCGGTTTTGGACTCAAGGCCGGCGACGCGCGCGGCGAGATCATCGATGGCGGCGGCATTGACCGGGGGAGCCGCAGGCGCTGCGGGCAGGGCGGCACCGCCCGGCCATCCCAGAAGCCAGGCCACGCCGATCACCAGCGCGGCGGCGCCGGCGCCGGAGGCCGCCGATATGACGGCGGAGGGAATCGCGGCCGGCCAAGGCCACTGGAACGATCGCCGGGGCTCTGCGCCCGAACCGGTATTCTGGGCTTCGCCCGACACTTCCGTGGCTTCCAGGTCGATGGTCGGCGGCGCGCGTTTGGCGCGGCCCGAATCCGGCGACGATTCAATATCTTCGGGCACGTTCTCGACCATCCCTATGGGTTCCTCGTTTACCGCCGCCGGCGGCTACCAGATTCGGTAAACTCTCTTAGCGCGATACCGGGCGCAAAGCACGGTCCAACGCCCCAAACAAGGCATTTTCATCCGGCGTGGCGGCCACCATGACCTGCGTGGCCCCGGCATCGCGGACGACCGAGGCAACGCCATCGGAGATGCAGCATTGCGGGATCGCCAGGGCCGATATTTCGACGCCGGCGGCGCGTGCCGCCTCCAGGAATGCGCGCGCGCTGCGCCGCGAATAATGCAGCACCGCCTCGACCTGGTTGGCGGCGAAAGCATCGCAGGTTTCGCGCGGCAGGCCGGAGACCGGCGACATCCGGTAGGTCGTCTGGGTGACGACGGTAAAACCGCGTTCGCCGAGTTCGCCGGCCAGATCCCGCGCCAGATCGGCGCCGGCAAGGTAGAGCAGGGGGCTCGTTTTCTTCAGCTCCTTCGCCTTGGCGCTTGCGAGCACGAGATCGCGTAAGCGCGAGGCGTCGCCGTTCGCCGGGATCACCTTTTCGAACCCGGCGTGGCGCGCGGCCGACGCGGTATGTTCGCCCACCGCAAACAGCGGCAGCTTGAGCAGCCGGCTGCCGGTGAGGTGAGGTATCAGCCCGCGCAACGCGTTGGCGCTGGTGACGATGACGGCGCCGTAGTTGGCGTCGGCGTCGTCGTGGAAGGCGACCGGTTCGAACCGCAGCATCGGCGCCAGCAGCACCTCGAAACCCCGGGCGCGCAGGCTTGCGGCCGTGGCCTCATCGTCGGGATGCGGGCGCGTGACGAGAACGGCCATGCTTCAGCCTCGCGCCAACCGGGATTCTGCAGCAATAGACGATTGCACTTCGCGACCTCGCAATGCTACCCGAGGATACGCAAACGCTGCTTTGACCGTCAGCGCAAGGGCTCAAATTGGATAACGACACGCGAACGCTGGTTCTCGGAATTGAGACCACCTGCGATGAAACCGCAGCCGCCGTGGTCGAGCGCGCAAGCGACGGGTCGGGGCGAATATTGTCCAATATCGTGCGCTCGCAGACCGAGGAGCATGCCGCCTATGGCGGCGTGGTGCCGGAGATCGCCGCGCGCGCCCATGTCGAGGTGCTCGACGGCATCGTCGATAGCGCCATGAAGCAAGCGGGCGTCGGCTTTGCGCAGCTTTCGGCTGTCGCCGCCGCCGCCGGTCCGGGCCTGATCGGCGGCGTGATCGTGGGGCTGACCACCGCAAAGGCGATCGCGATGGTGCACGATACGCCGCTGATCGCGGTGAACCATCTCGAGGCCCACGCGCTGACGCCGCGGCTGACCTGCGCGCTGGCGTTTCCCTATTGCCTGTTCCTTGCCTCCGGCGGTCACACCCAGATCGTCGCCGTCATCGGCGTCGGCAAATATGTGCGTCTGGGCACCACCGTCGACGACGCCATGGGAGAGGCCTTCGACAAGGTGGCAAAAATGCTTGGGCTGCCCTATCCGGGCGGCCCGGAGGTCGAGCGCGCCGCGCGCGCCGGCGATGCCGCGCGCTTTGCATTTCCGCGGCCGATGCTCGGGCGCGCCGACGCCAATTTCTCGCTGTCGGGATTGAAGACCGCGCTGCGCAACGAGGCCGCCAGGCTCAACCCTCTGGAGCCACAGGACATCCGCGATCTCTGTGCCAGCTTTCAGGCGGCGGTGCTGGAATCGACGGCGGACCGGCTGAGCGTCGGCTTGAGATTGTTTCACGAGCAGTTCGGCCCGCCGCGGGCGCTGGTCGCCGCCGGCGGCGTCGCCGCCAATCAGGCGATCCGCGGCGCGCTGCAGGATGTCGCGGCGAAAGCGCAGACCACGCTGATCATCCCGCCGCCCGCGCTCTGCACCGATAACGGCGCGATGATCGCCTGGGCCGGCGCGGAGCGGCTGGCGCTGGGATTGGTCGATGCGATGGACGCAGCTCCGCGCGCGCGCTGGCTGCTCGATGCCAATGCCACGGCGCCCACGGAATTTGCCAACACGCGTGCCGGCTTTTAACGGGAAACGACCGCGATGCCGTCTTACAACTCAGTCGCGGTGATCGGGGCCGGCGCATGGGGGACGGCGCTGGCCGGCGTCGCCGCGCGCGCCGGCCGCGACGTCACACTTTACGCGCGCGACGCCGCGGGCGCCGCACAGATTTCAGCCACGCGAAAAAATGCGAAATTGCCGGAGCTGCGACTGGACGCAAGCGTCCGCGTGACCAGCGACATCGCGGTGGCCGCCCGCGCCGACATCATCCTGATCGCGACGCCCGCGCAAAGTCTGCGCGTGGCCGTCACCGCGCTTGCGCCTCATCTCGGCAGAGGAAAGCCCGTGATCGCGACGGCAAAAGGCATCGAGCGCGGCACCCACAAATTCATGACCGACGTGATCGCGGAAACCGCGCCCGACGCGCGGCCGGCCATCTTGTCGGGGCCAAGTTTTGCCGAGGATGTGGCGCGCGGCCTCCCCACCGCCGTGACGCTGGCGGCCAGGGATGAAGAGCTCGCGATCGCCCTGGTGCGGGCGCTGGGATCAGCGACCTTCCGGCCCTATCACACCACGGATGTCCGCGGCGTCGAGATCGGGGGTGCGGCGAAAAACGTGCTCGCGATCGCAGCCGGCATCGTGATCGGCAGGAAACTGGGCGCCTCCGCCCAGGCAGCCCTGACCACGCGCGGCTTCAGCGAGCTGGTGCGGCTCGGGCGCGCCTGTGGCGCGCGCAGCGAAACCATGGCGGGACTGTCAGGACTGGGCGATCTGATTCTGACCTGCTCCAGCCCGCAATCGCGCAATCTTGCGCTCGGCATCGCGCTGGGGCGCGGCGAAGCGCGGCCCCGCGACAGGCTGGCCGAAGGCGAATTCACCGCGCCCGTGCTGATCGAACTGGCGGCTTCGCAAAATGTCGATATGCCGGTATCAAATGCGGTGGCGGCGATTTTGAGCGGAGCCGTGACGGTCGACGCGGCGATCGAGAGCCTGCTGACGCGCCCGTTCAAGGCGGAGGGATAGCAATGGCGTACTGGCTGGTGAAATCGGAACCCTCGAGCTGGTCGTGGGATCAGCAGGTGGCAAAGGGCGCCAAAGGCGAAGCCTGGACCGGCGTGCGCAATTTCACAGCCAGGCAGAATCTGGTGAAAATGAAAAAGGGCGACCGCGCCTTCTTCTATCATTCCAACGAGGGCAAGGAGATCGTCGGCATCGCCGAAATCATCAAGGAGGCCTATCCCGATCCCAGCGACAAGACCGGCAAATTCGTCTGCGTCGATATCAGGGCGGACAAGCCGCTGAAGACGCCGGTGACGATGGCCGCGATCAAGGCCGACAAGCGGCTCGCCGACATGGCGCTGGTGAAATATTCGCGACTGTCGGTGCAGCCGGTAACGGCAGAGGAATGGAAGATCGTCTGCAAGATGGGCGGGGTGTAATCTGCGGTCCTCATCCTGAGGAGGCGCGTGAGCGCCGTCTCGAAGGATGAGCGGCATCTGGGCCTCATGGTTCGAGACGCCGCTTCGCGGCTCCTCACCATGAGGATCGCTACGCCGCCGCCGCGGTCACCACCTGGGCCAAGAGCGCCTCGCGCTTCGACTGCGAGCGGTAGCCCTTCATGGTCGCGGCGAAGCGCTCGAGGATGCCGTCCTCGAACGCGGTGACGATGGTGTCGTGGACATAGCTCTTGCGGCAGATCGCCGGCGTGTTCGACAGTTCATCGGCGGCGGCGCGGACGGCCTCCAGCACCTGCTTGCGGCGGCCGCGGGCGCTCGCGGCCGGCGAGATCCGCGACAGCGATTCCAGCACCACGGCGGACGCCATCAGGGTGCGGAAATCCTTCAGCGAAATCTTGATGCCGGCGATCTCGCGCAGGAAGCCATTGACCTGGGTGGTGGAGACGCCGCGGACGTTGCCGGAATTATCGCGGTACTGGAACATGCGCTTGCCCGGCAGCTCGCCCAGGATGCCGATGGCGCGCACCAGCTTGGCGGCGTCGCATTCCTTGCGCACCGCCTTGCCGCCCTTGGCCGTGAAGGTCAGCACCACGCTGTCGCCTTCCAGCGCGACATTGGACTTCAGCAGCGTGGTGGCGCCGCGGGTGCCGTTGAGACGGGCGTAGGATTCATTGCCCGGGCGGATCGCGGTGCGCGCGATCAGTTCGATCACCGCCGAGAGCGCGAATTCGCGGGTCGGCAACTCGCCCGACAGATGGGCCGAGACGTTGCGGCGGATCTTGGGAAGTGCCGCGACCAGTCGGGCCAGGCGATGGGCCTTGCGCTGTTCGCGGACCTTCTCCCAGTCGGAGTGATAGCGATATTGCAGCCGGCCCGCGGCGTCGCGGCCGACGGCCTGCAGATGCGAGTTAGGATCGGGGGCGTAGCGGACCTCGGCATAGGCCGGGGGCACCGCCATCGAATGCAGCCGCTTGATGGTGCCGGTGTGGCGGATGGCCGTCCCGTTGGCGCGAACGAAGGAGTAGCTTTTCCCGCGCTTGATGCGGCGGATCGTCAATTGGTTCTGATCGCCGAGCTTCAGGCCCAGCTCCTTGGCCAGGCTCTCGACACTGCCGGGGTGTCCAGGCGTCACGCTCACGACGGGATCAGCGGAAACGGGCTCCGCGGCCTCGAAATTCTGCTGATCCGTCATGACCTTAGACGCCTTGCTCCTGCTACACCCTGCTAATGCCGGCTATTGATGTTTGGTTCCGGCAGGCGGCTCTCGCCTGGGGAGGCCATTTAGGGGGTAATCGGCGCGAGCGCCAGCCCTAGCCTTGGGAAATAGCGGTTTCTCATTACCGTTGGGCCAGCGGCTCCGGCTGCCATGCGGCTTTTTGACCACCCGAAAACGCGAACGTGATGGCCGGCCTGAGGCCCGTCGACGCCTTCGCATCGCCGGCAGATTGATCCTGCGCATGGCGAGGAGCGTGCCAAAGGTCGTATTTTTGTTCCGCTTGTCGACGCCATCAGGCCCGACGCATACTCGTTTCCAACAATCAAGACGGCTTGCAGTGCGCGCGTTCACTGGCCGCAAGGGTGGAGAGTTGAGATGTCCGAGAAGATTTACGACGTGCCCGCGGATTGGGCCAAGCGCGCCTGGGTCGATCAGGCCAAGTACCAGCAGATGTATGCGCGCTCGATCAGCGATCCCAACGGCTTCTGGGCCGAGCAGGCCAAGCGCATCGACTGGATGAAGCCCTTCACCAAGGTCGAGAACGCATCGTTCGCGCCCGGCAACATTTCGATCAAATGGTTCGAGGACGGCGTCCTCAACGTCGCCTGGAACTGCATCGACCGGCATCTCGCACACGCGCGGCGACCAGACCGCCATCATCTGGGAGGGCGACAATCCCTCGGAGTCCAAGCACATCACCTACCGGCAGCTGCACGACGAGGTCTGCAAGTTCGCCAACATCCTGCGCACCCGTAACGTCAAGAAGGGCGACCGCGTCACCATCTACCTGCCGATGATTCCGGAAGCCGCCTACGCCATGCTGGCCTGCGCGCGGATCGGCGCGATCCATTCGGTGGTGTTCGCCGGCTTTTCGCCTGACAGCCTCGCCCAGCGCATCACCGACTGCCAGTCCAAGATCGTCATCACCGCCGACGAAGGCCTGCGCGGCGGCAAGAAGGTGCCGCTGAAGGCCAATGTCGATGCCGCGATCGCCAAGGCCGGCGGCGTCGACTGGGTCGTCGTGGTCAAGCGCACCGGCGGCGCCGTCGACATGAACCCGTCGCGCGACCTCTGGTATCACGAGGCCGCCGCGATGGTGACGACGGAATGCCCGTGCGAGCACATGCACGCCGAGGATCCGCTGTTCATCCTCTATACGTCGGGCTCGACCGGCCAGCCCAAGGGCGTGCTGCACACCTCGGGCGGCTATCTGGTGTTCGCGTCGATGACGCATCAATACGTGTTCGACTATCACGACGGCGATATCTACTGGTGCACCGCCGATGTCGGCTGGGTCACCGGCCACAGCTACATTCTCTATGGGCCGCTCGCGAACGGCGCGACCACGCTGATGTTCGAGGGCGTGCCGAATTATCCCGATAATTCGCGGTTCTGGAACGTCATCGACAAGCACAAGGTCAACATCTTCTACACCGCGCCGACCGCGATCCGCGCGCTGATGCAGGGCGGCGACGAGCCGGTGAAGAAGACCTCGCGCAAGAGCCTTCGACTGCTCGGCTCCGTCGGCGAGCCGATCAATCCGGAAGCGTGGGAATGGTATCACCGCGTGGTCGGCGACGACCGCTGCCCGATCGTCGATACCTGGTGGCAGACCGAGACCGGCGGCATCCTGATCACGCCGCTGCCCGGCGCCACCAAGCTCAAGCCGGGTTCGGCGACGCAGCCGTTCTTCGGCGTGGTGCCCGAGATCGTCGATGCCGACGGCAAGGTGCTGGAGGGCGAATGCCAGGGCAATCTCTGCATCGCCAAATCCTGGCCGGGCCAGATGCGCACGGTCTATGGCGACCACGCCCGCTTCGAGCAGACCTATTTCTCGACCTACAAGGGCAAGTATTTCACCGGCGACGGCTGCCGCCGGGACGCCGACGGCTATTACTGGATCACCGGCCGCGTCGATGACGTCATCAACGTCTCCGGCCATCGCATGGGCACCGCCGAAGTCGAAAGTTCGCTGGTGGCGCATGCCAAGGTGTCGGAAGCCGCCGTGGTCGGCTATCCCCACGACATCAAGGGCCAGGGCATCTACGCCTATGTGACGCTGATGACCGGCACCGAGCCGACCGAGGAGCTGCGCAAGGAACTGGTGGCGTGGGTGCGCAAGGACATCGGCCCGATCGCCTCCCCCGACCAGATCCAGTTCGCGCCGGGCCTGCCGAAAACCCGCTCCGGCAAGATCATGCGCCGCATCCTGCGCAAGATCGCCGAGGACGAGCCGGGCAGCCTCGGCGACACCTCGACGCTGGCCGATCCCGCCGTGGTCGACGATCTCGTCGCAGCACCGCCAGAACAAGAAGGACGCGGCGGCGTAGTGAGCCCGCAGTCGCTGACCTTGCCTCCCCGCATGCGGGACGAGGTCGGCGCGTAAGCGCCGGGTGAGGGGAGTCGCCGCGCACTCGAACTCCAGAATTTGCCGAAGCAGCCCCTCATCCCAACCCTCTAAGAGCGAGCTTCGCTCGTCTCGACCCGCGAGAGCGGGGCGAGGGAGTAGGCTGCCGTCGCGGCAACCTCTGCGCACAACAATCCCGCTCTGGCCCCCACCCTCACGCAATTGTCAGGGGCAAGCCGCCCCGCGCTGCCGTTTTTCGGCCGAGTGTTGTTTTCAGGTCATTTACTTTGTTTCCAACATTTTCTTTCTATGGCCCCGTCGGACGCCCGAGGCAGGCTCGCGGAAACCGCCCGGTTAACGCGAGCGGTTAAAAATGCGTGGGCAACCCGGCAGCAAAGCCTGCGTTTTGCGGGAATTGCGTCGAATTTCACGTCCCACGGGGGACCGAAGCGAAAGCGGAGAGATTGATGTCGTTGAGGATTGCGGTGGCGCTGGCAGCCACCATCGGGGCGGGGATGTTGATGTCGACGGCGGCCGAGGCGCGGCCGGACGTGGTCGGTTTCCGGGGCGATTATTCGCCGGGAACGATCGTGGTGAAGACCAATGAGCGCCGGCTCTATCTGGTGGTCGATCAGGGCCACGCGGTGCGCTATCCCGTCGGCGTCGGCAAGGCCGGCAAGCAATGGGCCGGCATCACCCAGATCGACGGCAAGTATCGCAATCCGGCGTGGTCGCCGCCGACGGAAGTCAAGCACGACAAGCCGACGATGCCGGACGTCATTCCCGGCGGCTCGCCGCGCAATCCGATGGGCGTCGCCGCGATGACGCTGGCCGGCGGCGAATACGCGATCCACGGCACCAACATGCCGGGTTCGGTCGGCGGTTTCGTCTCCTATGGCTGCATCCGCATGCTGAACGCCGATATCACCGATCTCTATCAGCGCGTTTCCGTCGGCACCACGGTGGTGGTAACGCGCTGAGGCACCACGTCGGAACCAAAATAAAGCCGCGCGATCGCGCGGCTTTTCTGCTTCAAAGTCATCTGTTTGCGCCCGGTGCCGCCGTAACCGGCAGCTGCCATATCCGGTTTCAAAAATCCGAGGCGATGCCCTTGTTCTCCCAGTCGCCATAGCGGGTCGGTTCCGGACCCTTCGGACCCTGAAATTCCTTCGCGGCGCCGGCCTGGCGTTGGCCTCGGCGGCCTGCCGGCGCGCTTCGGCCTCGGCGAGCGCGCGCTGGGCCGCCGGCGTCAGCGGCTTGCGTTCCGGCGCGGATGGCGCCGCAGTGCGGGATCGTCGGTCATCGCGGATTTCCGCCATGGCAACAGGCTCGCGCGATTCGAGACTTCGGCATACAGATCACATCTGCGATCGTGAAATCGCTAGAGGCGATTCTTACATTTGGCATATTCGCATGCCAAAGGTGCTCTTCCTTCCGATGGCATGAGCCAAATCGCTGTCCGATCTCCCGAGACGTTCCCGCTCCATGCCTCCTCAACGATTCGCACTGCCATCCGAAGTGCCCGGTCTCGCGGCGCGGCGGATCGCGGCGGATATTCTCGACGGCGTGCTGCACAAGCATCGCACGCTCGACGACCAGCTCGACGGCGCCGGCGCGCATCCCGGACTGAAGACGCTGTCCGATCGCGACCGCGCGCTGATGCGGCGGCTGGTGGCGACGATTCTGCGGCGGCTCGGCACGCTCGGCCATGTGCTGTCGCGGCTGCTCGATCGCGGCATCCCGACCGACGCGCCGCGCGCGCAAAGCGCGCTCCTGATCGGCGCCGCGCAGATTCTCTGGATGGACGTGCCCGATCATGCCGCGGTCGATCTGTCGGTGCGGCTGGTGCAGTCGGACCGGCGCGCCGCGAAATATGCCGGGCTCGTCAACGCGGTGCTGCGCCGCTGCGCGCGCGAGGGGCAGCCGCTGATCGACGAGGTCAAGTCGCAGACGCTCGATATTCCGCCGTGGCTGTTGGCGCGCTGGATCGCCCATTACGGCGAGACCATCGCGCGCGAGATCGCGCGTCGCGATCGGCCACGAGCCGTCGCTCGATATCACCGTGAAGTCCGACGCCGCGCAGTGGGCGACCCGCCTGCACGGCGAGACGCTGCCGACCGGAACCGTGCGCACGCTGCTGCAGGGTTCGGTGACGATGCTGCCGGGCTTCGCCGAGGGCCAGTGGTGGGTGCAGGATGCCGCCGCCGCGCTGCCGGCGCGCTTGTTCGGCGACGTCGGCGGCAAGACCATCGCCGATCTCTGCGCCGCGCCCGGCGGCAAGACCGCGCAGCTGGCGCAGGCCGGCGCGCGCGTCACCGCGGTCGACCGCTCGCCGGCGCCGCATGGCGCGGCTGCGCGACAATCTGGCGCGGCTTGCGCTGGAGGCCGAGACCGTGGTGGCCGATGCCGCCGAGTGGCACGGCGGAAGGCAATGGCAGGCTTCGACGGCGTCCTGGTCGACGCGCCCTGCACCTCGACCGGCACCATCCGCCGTCATCCCGACGTCGGCCTGGCTGCGGCAGGAGGCCGATATCGCCGCGCTGGCGGCGCTGCAGAAGCGCCTGCTGCAGAAGGCGGTCGCGCTGCTCAAGCCGGGCGGAACGCTGGTCTATTGCACCTGTTCGCTGGAGCCGGAGGAAGGCGAGCAGGCCATCGCGGCGCTGCTGGCCACCGAATCCGGCATGCGCCGCGCGCCGATCGAGGCCGGCGAAGTCGCCGGCCTCACCGAAATCGTGACCGCGGACGGCGATCTGCGGACCCTGCCCTGCCATCTGCCCCATGCCGACCCCCGGCTCGGCGGGCTCGACGGATTTTACGCCGCGCGGCTGGTTAAATCCTGATTTTACACCGCAATTTCCGCCGCCGTTCGGCTGATTCGCGCCGGTTTCAAGATGGTGTCATGGCGGCGTTTCCGGATTAAAAGGATTCGCCAGAATACCCTCCCTCCTCAAGCAAGGCACGGCGTGTCGGTCGCTCAACGCAGACGCATCTCGACGCTGATCATGGGCCGCTTCGCGCGGAACGTGATGGCGCGCGCGAGCGGCGGCTACGGTGGCGTTGTCGCGGCTGT
Organism: uncultured Alphaproteobacteria bacterium; assembly: GCA_963735835.1. GTDB lineage: Bacteria > Pseudomonadota > Alphaproteobacteria > Rhizobiales > Xanthobacteraceae > Bradyrhizobium. The sequence continues at coordinate 24,443 of CAVTNA010000076.1, forward strand.
GGCCCGGCCGCACCGACCGGCTGATCATCGCCCCGCATGACCTGCGCACCGCCGACGCCACCCGCGCCGCCGAGATCTATGCCGGCCGCTTCGTGTTCGCCGGCAAGATCGTCACCTGCCACGGCCGCTCGATCTTCGATCTCGAGCCGCCGTCGGAAGATTGGGAGGTCGCGCTGCTCGGCTTCGGCTGGCTGCGGCATTTGCGCGCCGCCGACACCGCGCTGACCCGCGCCAATGCCCGCTCGCTGGTCGACGACTGGATTTCGAATCCGGCGCGCAAGCGGCCGCTCGAGCGCCGCGCCGACGTGCTGGCGCGCCGCGTCATCTCGCTGTTGTCGCAGGCGCCGCTGGTGCTCGGCGACACCGACGGCAAATTCTATCGCCGCTATCTGCGCGGGCTGACGCGCGAAATCCGCTATCTGCGCTACGCGATGCTCGACATCGCCGACGGCGTGCCGCGGCTGCAGGTGCTGATCGCGCTGTGCTACGCCTCGCTGTGCCTCGCCAACCAGGCCGGCACATCCGCACCGCCACGCGCAAGCTGTCCGACGAATTGCAGCGGCAGATCCTGCCCGATGGCGGCCACATCTCGCGCAATCCCGGCGCGCTGATCGAACTGCTGATCGACCTGCTGCCGCTGCGGCAGACCTTTGCCGCCCGCAACATCGCGCCGCCGCCGGCGCTGTTGAACGCGATCGACCGCATGATGCCGATGCTGCGCTTCTTCCGCCACGGCGACGGCAGCTTTGCGCTGTTCAACGGCATGAGCAGCGCGCCGTCCGATCTGCTGGCGACGCTGCTCGCCTATGACGACACCCACGGCGCGCCGATGGCGAACATGCCGCATACCGGCTTCCAGCGCCTCGATGCCGGCGCGATGACCGTGATCATGGACACCGGCCCGCCGCCGCCGCCGAACGTCAGCCAGGACGCGCATGCCGGCTGCCTGTCGTTCGAATTGTCGTCCGGGCCGAGCCGCATCGTCATCAATTGCGGCATGCCGTCGACCGGCCGCGACAACTGGCGCGCCTTCGCGCGCAGCACCGCGGCGCATTCGACGCTGACCTATCACGAGACGTCGTCGCTGCCAGTTCGTCGAACTGTCGGCGATGAAGCGGCTGCTGCAGGGCGCGCCGATCGTCTGCGGTCCGGTCAATGTCGAAAGCTATCGCGAGGCGGTGCCGAACGGCGAGCTGCTGACCACGTCGCATGACGGCTATCTCGCGCGGTTCGGCGTCATGCATCGCCGGGTGCTGATGATCGCCCAGGACGGCTCGCGGCTCGACGGCGAGGATACGCGTGTCGCCGGCGCCGGGCGCACGGATCAAGGGCGACGAGACCGATTATGCGCTGCGCTTTCATCTGCACCCGTCGGTCAAGGCGAGCCGCCTCAGCGACGCGCGCGGCGTCATGCTGGTGCTGCCGAACCGCGACGTCTGGACCTTCGAGGCGCTCGACGACAAGGTCGAGCTCGAGGACAGCGTGTTCCTGGCCGGCAATGACGGCCCCCGCCGCACCGCCCAGATCGTGATCCGCCAGGATTCCCGCCACGCCTCCTCGATCCGCTGGAGTTTTGTCCGCTCGACGACGTCGGCCGCCGCCACCAGCGCCCGGCGCAACGCCCGCCGCGA
>CAVTNA010000077.1:0-19363 GCA_963735835.1 uncultured Alphaproteobacteria bacterium
GTTTTGAGGCGGTGGCCTGATCCCTCCCCCTTGTGGGGAGGGTGACGCGAAGCGCCGGGTGGGGGTAGCGCACGGCAGTGCGCGAAAATCTCGTATGCTCAAGCAGCTCCCCCACCCGTCACGGTGCTCGCTTCGCTCGCAACGCGCCACCCTCCCCACAAGAGGGAGGGAAAGAAGCGCGCAGCCGTGCACTCTTCGACGCGAGACTGCGGAGGTATTTTCGTCAATCTCCAACCCTTTCGTCCCGCGTCTTCCGACCCCAGATAAAGCGCCATGACCTCACCATCCCCTGACCTGAAAATTTCCCCGGAAACCCCGATCCGCGCACCCTCGGCGGTTCCGGTCGACGATGCGGTGCTGCCCTTCGAGGTCGATGCGCTCGATCTGCGCGGCCGCCTGACCCGGCTCGGCCCCGCGCTCGACGACGTCCTGACCAAGCACGATTATCCCGCGCCGGTCGCAAAGCTGCTCGGCGAGGCCATTGTGCTCGCGACCTTGCTGGGCTCGGCCCTGAAATTCGACGGCCGCTTCATTCTGCAGACCCAGACCGACGGCCCGGTGTCGTTCCTGATCGTGGATTTCCAGGTGCCGGATCGCCTGCGCGCCTATGCGCGCTTCGATGCCAGGCGCCTGAAGCACGGCCAGGATTCCGGCGCGCTGCTGGGCAAGGGCCATCTCGCCATGACCATCGATCAGGGGCCGGATATGAGTCGCTATCAGGGCCTGGTGGCGCTCGAAGGCGGCAGCCTCGAAGACGCCGCCCATGAATATTTCCTGCGCTCGGAACAGATTCCGACCAGGGTGCGGCTTGCGGTCGGCGAGGAATGGCGCGGCGGCGAGGGCCCGAAACGCCACTGGCGCGCCGGCGGCATGCTGCTGCAATTTCTCCCCAAGGCGCCCGAGCGGGCGCGGCGGGCCGATCTGCATCCCGGCGATGCGCCGGAGGGCAGCGCCGCCCACGCCGTGGCGGAGGACGATGCCTGGATCGAGGGCCAGTCCCTGATCTCGACGGTGGAGGATATCGAGCTGATCGATCCGGGTCTGTCGGGCGAGCGGCTGCTTTACCGGTTGTTTCACGAGCGCGGCGTCCGCGTGTTTTCGCCGCTTCCCCTGCGCGCGCAATGTTCGTGTTCGCGCGACGCCGTGGCCGCGATGCTGGCAAGCTTCGCGCCGCAGGATCGCGCCGACATGGTGAAGGACGGCAAGGTGGTGGTGACCTGCGAGTTCTGCAGTCTCGGTCTATCAATTCACACCGCACGAAGCGGGCGTGGAGTAGGCGGCGTTGTGGCGGTGAAGGATGCGGTTTGATTCACCTCGCTCCGCAAGCGGGGAGCGGAGCATCTAATTCAACACCCGCTTGCTGTCGGGGCTGTCGAGCGAGAAGGTCGGCACGTCGATCTCGAACCGCTCGCCGCTCTCGCTCACCATCTGGTAGCGGCCGGTCATGATGCCCGACGCGGTCGGAAGCGGCACGCCGCTGGTATATTCGAAGCGCTCGCCCGGCGCGAGCACGGGCTGCTCGCCGACCACGCCTTCGCCGCGGACTTCCTGCTTGCGGCCCGCGGCGTCGGTGATGATCCAGTGCCGCGTCCGCAGTTGCACGGTTTCTTCGCCGGTGTTGGTGATGACGATGGTGTAGGACCAGAAATATTGACAGTTCTCGACCGACGAGCGTTCCGGCAGGAAGTTCGGCTCCACGGTGACTTCGATCTGGCGGGTAACGGCGCGGTACATGCGGGCGAATCTTTCGAAATCGTGGCGCATCATATCGAAAAGTCGGGTCGGAACCAATCGCCGGCCGGCCGGCGGCATCCATGCCGTTCAGATGCAATCGTCGTTTCAACAAGTTCCGACCTAAAGCGCCGGCCCTGCGGCCCGAAATCCTTCGCAGCTTGCTTGCAACCCGGGTGTCGATACTATCCTTGCGGTGGTGCAGGCGCGTAAAGCCGATCCGCCCGAGAGGCCTTCTCAAAACGGTGCCAGATGACGTCCATTGCCGATCGAATTGCCGGACCACCGCTTGCGGGCGCAGCGGACGCGATCGCACGAGAGGCGCAAGCCAGCCGGCGCCGGCGATCTCGTTTCCGGTAGCGGGAGGCGAGCGCGAATTGCGGCTCGATCTGTTTCGCGGGCTGGCGCTGTGGCTGATCTTCATCGATCATCTGCCGCCCAACCTGCTGACCTGGTTCACGATCCGAAATTACGGATTCAGCGACGCCACCGAAATTTTCATTTTCATCTCCGGCTACACCGCGGCGTTCGTTTACGGCCGCGCGATGCTCGAGGCCGGCTTCGTGGTGGCGACCGCGCGCATCCTGCGGCGGGTCTGGCAGATCTACGTCGCGCACGTGTTCCTGTTCACGATCTTTCTCGCGGAGATTTCCTACGTCGCCACCAGTTTCGAGAACCCGCTGTACACCGAAGAAATGGGAATCATGGATTTTCTCAAGCAGCCGGACGTCACCATCGTCCAGGCGCTGCTGTTGAGATTTCGCCCCGTCAACATGGATGTGTTGCCGCTCTATATCGTGCTGATGCTTTTTCTCCCGGTGGTCCTGTGGCTGATGAAGTGGCGAGCCGACGTCACGCTGGCGCTGTCGGTCGTGCTCTATGCCGTGACCTGGCAATACGATCTGTATCTGACGCGCCTATCCGAACGGCTACTGGGCCTTCAACCCGTTCGCCTGGCAATTGCTGTTCGTGTTCGGCGCCTGGTGCGCGCTCGGCGGCGCCAGGCGAATGTCGCGCATTCTGTCGTCGCGGATCACGCTGTGGATTTCGTTGGCCTATCTGTTTGCGTCGTTCTTTGTCACGCTGACCTGGTATTTCCCGCAGTTGACCCATCTGATGCCGCGCCAGCTCGAGCAATGGATGTACCCGATCGACAAGACCGATCTCGACGTGCTCAGGTTCGCGCATTTTCTGGCGCTGGCGGCCGTTACCGTACGCTTCCTGCCGAGGGACTGGCCCGGATTGAAGTCGCCCTGGCTGCGGCCGCTGATCCTGTGCGGGCAGCATTCGCTGGAGATTTTCTGCCTCGGCGTATTCCTCGCGTTCGCGGGGCATTTCGTGCTGGCCGAGGTTTCCGGCGGCGCCGTGATGCATTTCATCGTCAGTATTTCCGGAATCCTGATCATGTGGGCCGTGGCATGGGTGATTTCGTGGTACAAGCATTCCGCCGACAAGAATGCTTCGCGGACAAGAGGCACCGGCGGCAACGCCGATATGGCGGGAGGGGGCTGATGAAGTCCAACTCAGGGAGCCGTCCTGGGCCTGATCATGCTGGCCGGTCGGTTTGGTCGCGGCGCCCGCGCGCGCGGAGGATCCGCAGAGCTGCGACGTCCCGGCCTACCTGCTTACAACCGACAGCGCGCTTCCCAAGGTCGCGGACGCGGTAAAAAGCGGCCATCCGCTGGATATTCTGGTGGTGGGCAGCCGGTCATCGACCATCAACACGTCGGAGGCGAGCGCCTATCCCGGCCGCTTGCAGGCCGCGCTGAAGGAGAAAATGCCTTCGGTCGCGGTTAACGTATCGGTAGAGCTACAGGTGAAGAAAACCGCCGAGGAAGTGGCCGGCGAGCTCGTTAAGCTGGTGGAAGCCAAAAAGCCTACTTTGGTTATCTGGCAGACCGGCACCGTCGATGCTATGCGATCCGTCGATCCCGATGATTTTCGCAGCGCAGTCGACGAGGGAATTGCTGCGCTGCAAAATGCAGGAACCGACGTGGTCTTGATGAATCTGCAATATAGCCCGCGCACGGAAACGATGATTTCGGTGCCGCCTTATTTGGATAATATGCGCGTGGTGGCGCAGCGGCACGACGTTCCGCTGTTCGACCGCTTCGCCATCATGCGTCAGTGGAACGACTCCGGAGACTTCGACCTGTTCAGCGCCTTCCACGGCATCGAGCTTGCCAAGCGCGTTCACGATTGCCTTGGCCGGGCGTTGTCGACATTCGTGATCGACGCGGCTCATCTCGACCCGGCCCAGCAGAATTGAGGATCGAGGGTTAATGAGTTGTCTCCGCCCTTTTTGCAGAACGCCAGCGCTGGCCGCGCCCGCGCTCGCGGCGCTCTTGCTGCTGACGCCGGCGTCGATGCTGCCAGCGCACGCGCAAGCAGCCCAGGCTGCCCCGCAGCAGGTCGCGGTATCCGACGGCGTCAAATCGGATGGCGCCAAGCCGGCTGAACCACAGACCACCGGCACCGGCAATGTTGCAGCCGTCGATCCGGCCAATCCGTCACAGCCGAAGAGCCTCACCGCCAGGGCGATCGATAAGGTGAAGCAGGTCGCGAAATCGGCCGGCGATATTTTCAGCCGCGTCCCGTGCCTGCCGCCGAAGGGCGGCGTCAAATCGATGGGATCGCTGCCGCATGTGGCGGGCAAGCTGGCTTCGGGCGAGCCGGTGGTGATCATCGCCTTCGGCTCGTCCTCGACAGCCAGCTTCGGCGCGACCTCACCCGAATTCGCCTATCCCAACCGGCTCGCGGCGCAACTGCGTCGGCAATATCCGACCGCCGATATCACCGTCCTCATTCGCGGCAAGGGCGGCGATGACGCGCCGGAAATGATGAAGCGGCTGCAAACCGAAGTGATCGACATGAAGCCGGATCTGGTGATCTGGCAGGTCGGCACCAATGCCGTGCTGCGCAACCTCGATCCCGGCGAGACCGCAAGACTGGTGGAGGATGGCGTTGCGCGGATTCAGGCCGCGGGCGCCGATGTCGTGCTGGTCGATCCGCAATATTCACCAAGGGTCAACGAGCACGCCGAAGGCGCGAGCAAGATGGTCAGGCTGCTCGGCAAGGTCGCCGAACTCCGCCATATCGGGATTTTTCCGCGCTTCGAGGTGATGCGCGAATGGCACGAACAGCAGGCGCTGCCGATCGACAGTTTCGTGATCGCCGACGGCCTGCACATGAACGACTGGGGTTACGCCTGCTTCGCCCAGCTGCTTGGCGACGACATCATCAAATCGGTCGGCCAGATCAAGCTCGGCGTCAACGTGCCGGCCAATGTTCAGACCTATCGGCCGATGTGAGGCGGACGGAGCCAACATATCTACTGGCGTCGTCCCTGCGCCAGGCATGCCATTCGCAGGGACGACGGCCGTAGTTGCCTCACGCCTTCTCCAGCGCCGCGTGCAAATCCTCGATCAGGTCGTCGCGGTGTTCGAGGCCGGCCGAGAATCTGACAAAGCCCTCGCTGATCCCGAGTTCGGCTCTCGCCTCCGGCGTCAGCCGCTGATGCGTGGTGGTCGCCGGATGGGTGACGAGGCTCTTGGCGTCGCCGAGATTGTTTGAAATCCGCGCCAGCTTCAGCGCGTTGAGACAACGGAACGCCGCCGCCTTGCCGCCCTTGACCTCGAAGCCGATCAACGTCGAGCCGGCGCGCATCTGCTTCTTCACCAGGGCGGCCTGCGGATGATCTGCTCGTCCGGGATAAATCAGCCGCGAGATTTTCGGATGCTGCGCCAGCGCGTCGGCAATCGCCGCGGCGGTTTCGGTCTGTGCGCGGACGCGGATCGGCAAGCGTCTCCAGCCCCTTCAGCAGAATCCAGGCGTTGAACGGCGACATCGACGGCCCGGTCTGGCGCATGAAGGTGTGGATGTGCTCGGCGATGAACGCTTCCGAGGACAGAATGATGCCGCCGAGGCAGCGGCCCTGGCCGTCGATGTGCTTGGTCGCGGAATACACCACGACATCGGCGCCCAGCTCCAGCGGGCTCTGCCAGATCGGCGTCGCAAACACGTTGTCGACGATCAGCCGCGCGCCGCCCTGATGCGCGATCTCGGCGATCGCGCCGATGTCGAGCACGTCGAGCGTCGGATTGGTCGGGCTCTCCAGAAAGCAGCTCTTGGTGTTCGGCCGCATCGCGCCTCGCCACTGGTCGAGATCGAGGCCGTCGACCAGCGTGGACGCAATGCCGTAGCGCGGCAGCAGATCTTCCACCACGTAGCGGCACGATCCGAACATCGCCTTGGCCGCCACCACGTGATCGCCGGCTTTCAGCGGCGCCAGCACGGCCGTCGTCACCGCGGCCATGCCGGTGGCGGTGGCGCGCGCGGCTTCGGCGCCCTCGAGCTCGATCATGCGGCGCTCGAACATCGAAACGTTGGGATTGGAAAAGCGCGAATAGAGAAAGCCGGGATCTTCGCCCTTGAAGCGCGCCTCGCACTGCTCGGCGCTGTCGTAGACAAAACCCTGGGTCAGAAACAGCGCCTCGGATGTTTCGCCGAATTGCGAGCGCAGGGTGCCGGAATGGACCAGCCGGGTTTCGGGGCGGTAGCGGGCGGTCGCCGACGCCGGTGCTTTAGTCTCAGACATGTGACCTCCATCGTGACCACCCCGGATCTAAGGAAATGGTCACAAAAAAACCGGCCTGGAAAAATTCCACAGGCCGGGATCACACTGTCCCCGGCCTGTTTAGCGACTTATTTAACGTGGCTGCAAGCCGGCCGGCTCAAATCACCACGGGATAAGTCATGCTGATATTCCCTCGCGCCCTTTCCGTCAAGGCGACCATCGGATAACCGGTAAAAGTCCGTATTTTCAGCGACTGGATGAGGCAGCAAGAGTCATCCCGGGGACCATACCGTGTCGTTCACGCTTCCGCCCGACGCCAATGGCATTCTGCCCGACCGCATGATCGCGGCGATGGCGGATGCCGGCCTGATCCTGCCGGCCTATCCCTTCGTCGAAAGCCAGATCCAGCCGGCGAGCCTCGATCTGCGTCTCGGCGACGTCGCCTACCGGGTGCGCGCGAGCTTTCTGCCGGGACCCGGCGCGACGGTGGCCGAGCGCATCGACGAATTGAAGCTGCACGAAATCGACCTGACCGACGGCGCGGTGCTGGAGACCAACTGCGTCTACATCGTGCCGCTATTGGAAGTCTCTGGCGCTGCCGCCGGAGATCGTCGCCGCCGCCAATCCGAAAAGCTCGACCGGGCGGCTCGATGTGTTCACCCGCGTGATCGCGGACGGCACGCGGCGGTTCGACATGATCGGCGCCGGCTACCACGGCCCGCTCTATGCCGAGATCAGCCCGAAAACATTTCCGGTGCTGCTGCGCGAGGGATCGCGGCTCTCGCAGGTCCGCTTTCGCACCGGCGATGCCATCCTCAGCGCCAATGAACTCGATGCATTGCATGTGCTGGAGCGGCTGGTCGATATCGACGACGCCGATCTCGCCAACGGCGTGGCGCTGAGCGTCGATCTCGTCAGGCGAAAACGCCAACGGTTTTGTCGGTTACCGCGCCAAGCGGCACACCGGCGTGGTCGATATCGACCGCCGCGGCGGCTACGCCATCGGTGAATTCTGGGAGCCGATCGCGGCGCGGCCCGACGGCAGCCTCATTCTCGATCCCGGCGAGTTCTACATTCTGGCCTCGAAAGAGGCCGTGCAGGTGCCGCCGGATTACGCCGCCGAGATGGTGCCGTTCGATCCCCTGGTCGGCGAATTCCGCGTGCATTATGCCGGCTTCTTCGATCCCGGCTTCGGCTATGCCGGCGCCGGCGGCAAGGGTTCGCGCGCGGTGCTGGAAGTGCGCTCGCGCGAAGTGCCGTTCATCCTGGAGCACGGCCAGATCGTCGGCCGGCTGGTCTACGAGAAAATGCTGGCGCGGCCCGACGCCATGTACGGCCAGCGCATCGGCTCCAACTATCAGGCGCAGGGCCTGAAGCTCACCAAGCATTTTCGGGCGTAGGCTGTATGGTGTAACCTCATCCTGAGGAGGCATGCCAGCGCCGTCTCGAATGATGAGCGGCAGCATCCGGGCCTCATGGTTCGCCCGGCGATGCGAAACATCGTCCGGAGACGCGCGAAGACGCGCTCCTCACCATGAGGATTACGGTCACCCTGTCGCCGACCTTGCCGCTGGTGTCACCGCAGCGCCAACAAATCTCGGGAGGAAGAAACATGAGCGCAGCGCAACACAGCGCGGACGAGGCACAATGGCAGCGGTGGCGAAGCGTCGCCGATCTCTATCACGCCTATTTCACCGGCCTCATTCTGACCGTGGTGACGCGGCGCGGCACGGCGGATGCCGCCGAATTCGTGTTCCGGGTTTTTCGCCGCCAGCAGCAGGAGCGTTTCCTGCCGGGCCTCGAAAAGCTCGGCCTCGGCCACCTGCCGCCGGCGGTCGCCGCCGCCCAATATCACTATCTCTCCAACTGGATCGGCGGGGTGTCGGTCGAATACATGTATGAGACCGATCGCAAGGCCTGGATCCGCTATCCGCCGCCGCGCTGGATCTGGCGCGGCACCGCGATCTGCGGCGTGCCCGGCGAAGTGTCGCGCGCGATGCTGCGGGGATGGCACGCCAACAATGGCGTTTCGCTGCGAAATCCCAACCTCGGCTTCGTCTGCACCAAGCAGAGCGTCGACGGTCAGGACGGCCTCGAAGGCTATTACTGCGAATACGACCACGCGCTCGAGATCGACCAGCGCCTCATGTTCGCGCGCCATCTCGAAGCCCCGCTGTTCGACCCGGCAAAGGCGCCGGCGCTGCCGGTCGAGAGCTGGCCAAAACCGCGGCTGGAAAAAGCCTATCGCAATTACGCGATGGAATATGTGCGGACCGCCGCACCGGTCATGGTGCAATTGTTCGGTCCCGAGGACGCCGGCTATCTGCTGCACCTGACCGGCAGGCTGATCGGCATGCAGTATTTCGATGAGATCGCGCGCGGCTTCTCCGCCGGCCGCGGCGCTGCGATGGATTTTGCGGTTTTCCTGCACGCGCTGTTCGAGGCGCAGGACGATGTAACCGGGATCGAGGAGTCCGGCGGCACTTTCGAAATCAGGCAGCAGACCTGGAAGCTGATGGCCGATGTCGCCGATTATCACCCGGCCTGCGCCAGGAGTTTGCAGGGTTTGTTCGAAGGCCTCGCGGCCGGCTGCGGCCGTCATATTCCCGTCGCCATGAGACCGGCGGCCGGACCGCCATTCGTCTGGTCGATCGGCTGATCCGGCCCATTCCGGCGTCCCGTTGGCGACCTGATCGCGCAGCCGGCCCATGCACCTGACGCACATGGAATCCGGTCTGATCGGTGCTAGGAAACTTGCGGCGCGACAGCCAGATCGCGTCATCCGGGAGAGGAAATGTCCGACATCGGCGTCGCCGAAATACCCGTGGACGAGGACGAACGACCGCTTCCTCCCGATCGCGGCGCCGGCGAGGAATGCGCTGGTCGACGGGCCTATTCTGCGCACGCTGTTGTGGCTCGCATGGCCCAATGTCGTCGCGCTCAGCGCCGGCACCTGCGTGGTGATCGCCGAGACCTCCTATATCGGCCGGCTCGGCACCGAGTCGCTGGCGGCGATGGCGCTGGTGTTTCCGTTCGTGATCCTGACCATGACCATGTCGGGCGGCGCGATGGGCGGCGGGGTGTCGTCGGCGATCGCGCGTGCGCTCGGCGCCGGCGACAAGGAGCGCGCCTCGGCGCTGGCGGCGCACGCGCTCTTGATCGGCGGCTGCTTCGGGCTGACCTTCATGCTGATCATGCTGATCTTCGGACCCGCGCTGCTGGAATCGCTCGGCGGTCGCGGCAATGTGCTTACGCGCGCGATCGGCTATGTCCAGATTTTCTTCGGCGGCGCCGTGGTGCCGTGGCTGATGAACACGTTGGCCGCGATCCTGCGCGGCACCGGCAACATGAAGCTGCCTTCGCTGATCGTGCTCAACTCCGCGGTCTGCCAGATCATTCTCGGCGGCATCCTTGGCCTCGGGCTCGGACCGGTGCCGCAATTCGGCATGCGCGGTGTCGCCGCCGGTTCGCTGACCGCCTATTCGATCGGCGGCGGCCATCATGGCGTGGTACATTTTTTCCGGCCGGGCGCGGGTCAGGCCAATCCTCAGGGGGCTGCGAATCCGGCGCGGCATGTTCTTCGATATCCTGAAGGTCGGCGCCGTCTCCTGTTTCTCGCCGCTGCAGTCGGTGCTGACGATCACCATCTTCACCCATATGCTGGCGCGGTTCGGAACCGAGATTCTGGCCGGCTACGGCGTCGGCGCCCGGCTCGAATTCATGCTGACCTCGATCGCGTTTGCGATCGGAATCGCGTCGGTGCCGATGGTCGGGATGGCGATCGGCGCGCGGAAGGTTGCGCGGGCACGGCGGATCGCAGGGGTGGCGGGCTGCGTCGCTTTCGTGTCGGTCGGCCTGGTCGCCAGCGTGATCGCGGTATTTCCCGATCTCTGGGTCGATATCTTTACCCGCGATGCCGCCGTGCGCGCCGCCAGCCGGCAATATCTGTCGACCGCGGCGCCAATGTACGCCTTCATCGGACTGTCGATCTCGATGTATTTTTCCTCGCAGGGCGCGGCGAAGGTTCTGGGACCGGTGCTCGCGCAAACCGCGCGGCTGGTGTTCGTGGCCGGCGGCGGCTGGTGGCTGTCGACCCACGACGCCAGCCCCGCGGATTTTTTCGCGCTGGCCGCGGCTTCGATGGTGGTGCTCGGCACGCTGTCCGCCGCGAGCGTCATCCTGACCCGATGGGAACCGAAGCGCGGCGCTGTCGTGAAAGCGGGCCCGGCATTATCGGGGATTGGCGACTAGCGCCTAGGCAGCGTCGCGCACGTGGTTGCGGTCATGCCGCAATTTCAGCCCTGCGGGCGTGGCGGAGCAACCGGCAGCAGCACGTCGAACAGGGTCTTGCTGGTGGTGGTTCCGCGCGCGCCCTCGATCGAGAGCAGCCGGCGCTTGGAGATGGCGCCGCCGTGCGGGGAGATCTTGTCCGCGTAGCCGCCCGCTTCCAGCACGCGGTGACAGGGCACGATGATCACAAAGGGGTTACGGGCAAGCGCCTGCGCGACCGCGTGCACGACGCCCGTAACCCTCAGGCTGGCGGCGATCTCGGCATAGGTCCGGGTTTCGCCGCGCGGGATGGTGCGGGTGAACCCGTAGACGCGCGCATTGAAGGCGTGAATGCCGTTCATGTCGAGGGTGACGTCGGAGAGATCGGTAGCTTCGCCGCGCAGCAGCGCGACCATGCCTTCGATCGCGATTTCGACATTCAGCGGCGGGCGCATTTCGCGGGCGTCGGGATAGAGATCGAACAGGCGCTTGCGGGTTTCGATCTCGCGCGCTTCGGGGAGCTGCACGCCGACGATGCCGTCATCACCCCATGCGATGCCGCATCGGCCGATCGCGGTATCGAATATGGTGTACCCACGCCCCGACATTACGCTACCCACCCCGAGGGCATCATAGCACCGTCCTGAACGACGTGCATCTGGAAAATGGGGGACTGGTTAAGGGCCGGGCGGGGAGGCGGGAGCCTTTTGGCAGGGTGCTTGGCGGACCGCACGGTCTCGGCTAAATCAAGTGGGCCTAGGCGACCGCGGGCGTAGTTCAATGGCAGAACGGCAGCTTCCCAATCTAAAAACGCCGTTTTAACCACGATTTCAAAAGACCCCAATCAATGCTGCGAAAACCCCCATTTTTACGGGGGTTCTCGTGCTATCGGGCTTCGCTTCCCGCTCCAAAATCCAATGAAAAGGGGTAGCGCGAAACCGGAAAGTGTCCACCAAATGGCCACCAAATCTAGGATGAGGAGACCTTCGAAACGCACTGATCCAAACGCCACGATCAAGCCGCGTAAGTTATCGGATCAGCACATCGAAGCGTTGCGCGAGTTCGATACGCTCGGCACCTACCCGGATAGCGTCGTTCCCGGCTTGCGCATCCGAGTCGGCGTGCATCGCTCGACATGGCTTTTCTTCCAACGTCGCCGCATCAAGGGCGAACGGTCGACGACCTTCCGGGCGCTCGGCACATGGCCGCTGATGGATGTCGAGAAGGCCCGCAAAGAAGCGTTGATCGTCGCAGGCAAGGTCGCGGGCGGCAATATTGAGCCTAGTAGGCGTGACGCCACCAAATTCGAGACGGCCTTCGCCGCGTATCTAGAACACTTGAAGGCGCAAGCTGCGAAGCGCGGGAAGCCGCCGCGCTGGCACGACAACGTTAAGAAGCTCGGCGAGACCATCATCCTGCCGAAGTTTGGCAAGTGGACCTTGATCGAACTCGCCAACAGCCCCGACGCGGTAGCCGATTGGCATAGTGACGTGACGAAGAGCAATGGCCCAGTGTCCGCGAACCATGCGCCCGCGTGGTCCGCGCAGCCTACAAGCGCGCTGGGCGGCGCGACATCAGCTTGCCCTCACGGCTGCCTACCTCGGCTGTTGAGTTCAACGATGAGACGCCATCTCAGAAGGCTCTCGACTTCAAAAAGTTCCCGGCTTGGCTGAAGGCGTGGCGCAAGATCGATAGCGCGACGCGCCAAGCCTATCATCTGACCGAACTATTGACCGGCACACGCCCGGGCGAGCTTGCCCGGCTCCGCTGGGCCGACGTGAGGGACAACGAACGTAACCTCGTGATCGGCAAGGCCAAGGCCGGGCATGACATTACCATCCCGATCACCGAAGAGATTGCCGCCACCCTCCAGATGGCTCGCGATGACGCTGCGCAGTTTGGCCTTGCGGTAGAGCCGGACAGCCTTGTCTTCCCCGGCTGTTCTCAAATCAGCGCCCGGGAAGCTCTCCCAGCCCGGGGAAACATGCTTCGCCATACCTACCGTACCGTTGCCGCCGATCTTGGCGTTGACGACCTCCTAATCCACTTCCTGATGGGGCATGCCCCGCGTGGCATCTCGCGCAAGTATGTCGCCGTCCTGATCCTCGCCAACGGCCCAGCAATGCGCGCCGCGCAAGAGCGGATCAGCGCCCGCACGCTCAAAGAGCTTGGGCTGACATTCAGGGCGCTCCGCCAAGAGATCGCCGCTGGGCTCGCCCAGTCTCTTGAGGGACGGCAGGGAAGAGCTGTGAAGAATGCTAGGGCACTGGCGCGTGCCGCGCGGGCGTCGGCACGGGCACGGCGCGGCCAGCCATCTAGGCCGCACTCAGCCGAGACGAAGGCCAAGATATCCGCTGCAATGAAAAAGGCGTCGCCCATTTCCGCTTGAGGCGGGGCAGCCGAGGCGTAGGTCCACGCCAAAGACGCCTCAGAAAGGCATGCACGGCGGGAAGCTATTAGGGCCACGTCAGAACGCCGCCTGTGGGCGATCCTGCGTTGGCTACCAAGTATCCCGCGATAATTGTGGTTGGCTAATCCATTTACCCCCCGCATTCGGTTCGTCTGGTCTGATACGTTGATATTGCTTGGGCAGCAAAAAAGCGGCTGCCGGGCTGAGATCGGCGACGGCTTTCCCGAAAGGGGCTTGGGGGAGTAAGGCGATGAAATCGTGGTCTATCGCGGCTCGGGGTCGCCGAAGACCCTAAATTTAGACGATCTCGATAACCGGCTGTTCACCATAAGGTCAATCATCTCGCCAAATCTTGTCCGGGACGAGCGGAGCGTACTTTCCGCTTGAACGCCGCGAGCGCGTCTCCATATTGAGCGGCGTGGCGTTAGTTGATACCCGGCAGCCGCGAGCAATCGCAGTATGGGAGCCGCAGAACTGACCACATTATCTCGGAAGCTTCGGTATTCGAGCAACCCCAACGCCGAGGGATGGCATTGGAGATTGCAGTCATGAGTACGGTAGAGACCACCATCGCGAATTCACCGTCCCCCGATAAGTTTCAAGCGGCCTTTGAAGCGGCATTCTTTCGTCACCGCATCCACGCGCATCCCGCTCGAGGCTTCACGCCCCGCACATATAATCCCAAGGATTGGGCTGACGCGCGGAAGTGGGTTGCGAAGCAGGGTGGCGATTGCAAGTTCTACTTCTCGCCCGCCAAAATCAAACCCGGCTGCAAACAAACACGCAAAGAGGACATGCTGTCGTCGGAGTGGGTATGGGCCGACCTTGATCCTCGTTTCGGCGAAGACCTCGACGCCGAGCGCGCGCAGATGGACCTTCTGCTTGAAGAGGACATCAGCGCCCCGTTGCCCACGATGATCATTGATAGTGGTCGTGGTAAGTGGGGATTGTGGAAGCTCAGCACGCCGCATGCCTTCGATGGACCCGATGGTGATGCGACACGCGCATTCGAAGCCGTGCTTCGTGGACTCGGGCAGGCGTTCGCGCCTTATGGTGATAAGTCAGTCAAGAACATCAATCGCGTTGCGCGCCTGCCTGGCACAGTGAACGCCAAGCACCGGCGCGACCGCATCGGTGCTGGAATTCAACGAGCGGACCTATACGCTAGCCGACTTCCCGTCCATCGTGGTCGAACGCAAGGTTCGGAACCGATGGCAGCGCTGAAGCTATTCCGCTCGACATCTTCAAGGCTGCGCTGGCCGCGACGCCGTACAAAGGCGGACCCGAAGGGCTCGACGACCGCAACGAACAGTCCGGCTGGTTCGCGTTCATGGAAGCCGTCCACGAAGCCGCAGGCGGCGAGTGTGGCGGCGAATACTTCGAAGCCTTCTATGACTGGTGTCAAGCTGACCCTGAGTTTGATGATGCGTGGACACGCGAGAGTGTACAAGGCCGATGGGACAGTCTCGACAGCGAAGCCGCTGGCGGCATCACACGTGGGTCATGGATCAAGCTGATCCGGTCCTTCACGGGCAATGACGACCTAGCATCGAAGATGGCTGGCGACGCCGAAGCCTCCGATGAGTTCGATCCGGTAGAGCCTGAGCCGAAGAGCAGCAAGGGCCGTATTCGCGCGATCAACCTGATCAGGAACCTTCGCACGAAGACCATAGCCAACGGCTGCACTGAAGACGAGGCCAAGTCCGCGGCGGAGAAGATCGCGAAGTTCATCGCGAAGTACAGCCTGACCGAGGACGATCTCAAAGACGAACCGGCAAGCACCAATGTGTCGGATGGCTCATCGCCGGAGTGGTTCGATATCACTCGGCAATGGGGCTACCTCGGTCAACAGAAGCGTTTCTTTGATCTCAATACTCGTGAGATGTGGGAAGTCGGCGCGTTCGATAATTACTTCGCATCCGTGCGCGTGATGGACAAGAACAAGCGCACGCCGCTGTCAAAGTACATTTTCCAGAACCGTTCGCTGCCGATGTACAAGTCGGTCGTGTACGAGCCGGGCAACCAGGCGACCGACGTGGGCGGCAACTTCAATATGTGGCTGCCGTCCGATATCGAACCGAAGGAAGGCGATACTTCGAAGTGGGACGCCCACATGAAGTATCTGTTCGTCGATCCGGTCAGCCGTGACCACGTGCTCAACTATCTCGCGTGGGTCTACTGCAATCAGCACCTCAAGCCGCGCCATTGGCTGCTCGTGCATGGTGAAGTACAGGGTACCGGGAAATCGTTCATCGCGCACGTGATGACGCGGCTGCTCGGTCGGAAGTTGCCGAACGGTCTCTATTCGAACTCGCGGCTGCTCAAGGGCAAGAACCTTGACGCCGATCACAACGGATGGGAGCTGCAGACCAAGCTTGTCGTGATCGAAGAGGTGCGACCGGCGTTCGGTAGTTCGAACGCAGCGGTCAAGATGTTGCACGACCTGATCAGCGAGCCCACGCTCGAAGTTGACCTCAAGGGTGTCACGCCGTTCCAGATCGCGAACTACCTCGCGGGCATTCTGTTCTCCAACAAGGATGACGCGGTCGCCATCGATAACACTGACCGGCGGTATCTGATCGAAACGGTGGACACGCCGCAACAGAAGCTGATGCCAATGGCAGCGGACTACTACCGCGAACTCTATGCCTTGCTCGACGACCAGGTCGCGATGGCGGCCGTGGGCTATCAGTTGATGACCCGCAATCTCAAGGGATACTCGGGGCTCGGTGCGGCTCCGCCGACCAGAGCCAAGACCAAGATGGCCGAAGAGACGCAGGACGAATTGACCCGATGGTTCGATCAGTTCATGCGCTCGCCGCCGCTGTCGTATCAGTTGGTGACGCTGGAGGAAGTTCTCGACGGCATACCTAATGATATCGTCCGCTCGACCCGCAACCTCCGCAAGCGGGTGGCCGACCTGATGCGTGAGAAGCTGAACGGCGAATACCTTGACAAGGTTCGGCTCGGAGGCCGCAACGATCCCCAGCCACGCTTCTGGCGCATCAACAAAGAGACGACTGAGCCAACCGACCGCAGGATGTATCCCGACAGGCAGTTGGCGTTCATTTACCGCCGCGAGCGCGGGAAGCTGACGCCGGCAGAGAAGGTCCTAAAAGCCGAGCTTGACGCCCGGTTGTTTGTGGACGCCCGGGTCGAGTTCGGGCTACAGCCCGAGCCTTCGCCGGTTGATGACCCTGTTGCTGATCTTATGTGATCCGCGTGGTCGGGACTGGCCGAAAACGCTGCCTCACGCACTTGTGCTGCTGCCGCAGCGGTTTCCTTTATCGTGATCCGGTGGTCCGGGTATTCGAGCGACGTAGCCCGGTGGCTGGGAGATAAATAAATGGATAACGCCGCGGGCCGCTCGGACTGGCCCGCATGTCCGGTTATTCCGCCCGGCTTCTCTATTTTCTCTAAAAGCAGTGGATCACCGGATCACAATAAAAGAATCTCAAATAGGATGGGCCTTAAAGCGTGATCCGGTACAGTGATCCGGGACCCCATGGTCCTGTCTCACCGGGGCACAGAAAGAGCGCTATCTGCAGCCAAATCGGATCAATTCCATGTCGAGGCATAGAGAAAATCACTGATCCGACTGATCAGATGACTTTTCGGTTGTGATGGCCTCGGTCTGCGCGGTCCTCTCTGGGGTCTGGAGCATCGACGCATCCTCGGTCATTCTCGACATCCAGATTAAGATAAATTGCGTTCGAGAGCGCGTTAACCTTAGTTGTTACCCTTACACGCGCGCGCGCGCGAGATTTGTCTTAATTCTTAGCCCCCGTCGGCCTACGCGAAGGCGGGAGCTATCCCTGAATTAAGATCAATCGAGATCAGATCGCATCTTGCGAAGCCGCACCAGCCCGGAGAATAAAACACAATTGAGATTTAGAAACCCGCTCGCTGTTGCTCCTGCGACACTGATTAAGCACACCACTCGATCCCGTCGCGAAACTCTTGAGGCCACCGCCGCGATGTGCGATTATGACGATGCGTAAAAGCTGAAGCACCAAAGACGGTGACTTCTACCAACCTACCTTATGGCCCTTATCCCTTTTCACGGGGCCACGGACGGATCACATCGGCGCAAATGCGGTGTGAGCAAGACGGCAAGGTGTAGACGCGGGCGACCAACTTTCGGTCGTCAAACATTTTCCCCTCACCGGGTCTTTACCGGGGGACACGTGAAAGGTCATTACGATGCGACAGTTACGAACGAAGGTTAGCGAGCGTCGCGGAAACGCACGCGCTCAGAAGGCGATCATCGGGACGGAAGGCAAATCCAACTCGCTCACGCCCCGTGTTCCGTCCCCGAAGACGCAGAAGATGCATGCGTTGTATCTGAAACGCCGGGCCGAACGCGTCTGCGCCCTGGAAATCGCCATCAAGCAATTGCGTCGTCTGCAAGAAGCCGAAAAGCTTTTTGACACGCTGGAAACCTGGCGATCCTTCACCGAAGACGAGGCCTGCGTTCCTGATCGTTTGTTCGATCTCGTCACTGATCAGATTAACGAGGAAGAAAATATCCTCAACGGGGCCCTCGATCGCTTGGCCGCAGCTAACACAATCGTCTACGACGCCATCGATGCGATGGGTGATCGGCTCCTGTACGCAGGCCGACCCGATGCGCCCATCGAAACCTTCGGCGAATGCTTTTCTACGAAGAAGACGCGCTGGCCACTTATTTTTTATGAACCGAGTGAAGCGCCTAAACTGGTGGATAAAGCTGCCAGCGACAAACGCAAATCCGATCAGGGTCGGGACACCGTTTAGGTTGTAAAGTCCCGCCCACCTCGGGGAACAGCGCTCGACCGTCGATAGAGATTTTAGCTTGGGTGTGCATCAAGAGTGGGGCTGACGCCCTCGCCAACCTGCCTTCCCGGGCAAGGTGGTTCCCGCAAGGGGATGCGGCCATTCGGCAACGAAACGGGTCGCGCGAGTGTCAGCCCTCCTCGGGAAACCGGTGGAGGGTTTTGTTTTTATGTCAAAACGCACATCGGATGGCCAGGGCGGAGCTGTCACCTTCTCCAAGGTGACAGTCGGCCCTTGTACTGACCCGCCATAGAGGCGCGCCTTACATGGACGGCGATTTAGTTTTAGCTTGCCAGCCAGTACAGATGGCAGAACCGCTTAAATCGGAGACCTACGATGGCCGCAACTGACTTACGAATGACACGCAGAAATCTCCTCATTGGTGCTGTTGGTTCCCTGATATGCGCACCTGCAATTGTTCGAGCCGCAAGTCTAACGCCGGTGCGCGGCTTACCATTGCAGTTTTTGAATCCGGAGCGAAGAATTCCAAAGACGGTGGAAGAATGGTACCGACAGTGCTTTTATAACAACCTCGAAAACGACTTGAGAGCAGGTCGTGACATGACCTACGGCCCGATTGGCGGGAAAACAATTTCCGTAGCCGAAGGCTACCGGATAGTCGCGCAGGCGCGGGCAGAAGGATGGCTTCCACCTCACAGTCCCAGAATTTAGGTCGCTCATGCGAAGCGACGCCTTGTCATAACCAACAGGCGGACTCCGCACGCCTCTCCAGACGAGACGAAAACAGGCGACGTTACCAGCATTAACGTTATTTCTTTACCTTCGTTTTTTACCATGCGGGCTCCGCATGGCCAGTTAACGGCTAAACTTGTCTGCACGTTTTGCGTGCGCGGGGGCGGCTAGACTGATGATGGACGAGGGTGGTCTCGCGGCGGACCACCTTTCCACGAAAGCGGTCGCAAACTGTAGGCACCTAGATGTAGAAGCGATGGTTAAAGCGTCGCTTGGCACGCTTGTTGCGGGTCGCTGAAAAGATTCCATAACGGACATTACGCGAATCTAAATCCCATTTTGACTTACACTTCTTCCGCCAAGGCGCTAAAAGTTGCTGAGATCCTGGTTAACATCAAGCCGACATCGTTGCTGCCGATCCTTGCGACATAGGTCTTGGAGAAAAGTGGTCTCAGATGAGATACGGGGTCATCCCGCAATTGAGGGCCTCCCTGCAGAAACGCGATGGGCCCTAGCTTGTGCTCACTCTCCCCAATTTCAAAAACAGATTTCAAAAAAAAAAATAAAAAGGGCCTAGGCAAAAAGTTGTCGGCTCTCTCGTGACACATGCCTATTCAGTTCGTGAGTGACCGGTATTGGCGCGAAGCGGGCATTGACGTGGCTATCCAAATCGTCGATCACTTCGGTTTTGAAGGTTTCACCAAAAATCCGGACTGATGCAATTTTCGACTTTTGCAACAGTACCGAGGGTAGAATGGATGCCGCGCGGGCGGGGATACTTCCGCGCTTGACTTGTCCCCGAAATGTCTGTCGCGCCCGAATGCAAATTGCAGAAGGTAACGCTTAATCCAAACTTGCTGAGGTTGTGG
>CAVTNA010000078.1:0-62639 GCA_963735835.1 uncultured Alphaproteobacteria bacterium
GTTAATGAGGCGTATCTAAATCAACTTAACGCCGGGTTTACTCGGGCCGGGATCAGCGAATGGCGAAGTGGCTCAGGTCGACCGCCTTGATCCATTCCGTCTCGGGGTAGACCATCAGGGCGCCGATGGCGAGCGCGATGCCGTAGGGAATTCCGCTGTCCTTGGCGTGCAGCTTGAGCAGCCAGGCCTGGCCGGCGAACGGGTAGGGCAGCGGCCATTGCCGGAACTGGAGCAGCAGCAGCGTCAGGGCACCGCCGAACAGGGAGGCATAGACCAGATAGTTCATGAGATGGCCAAAGCCGAACCAGAGCGCGGCGCCGGCCGCTACCTTGGCGTCCCCGCCGCCGACCCAGCCCATGGCAAAGCAGGCAAAGGCCACCGCGAGCACGGCTGCGCCCGCACCCAGATGCGCAAGGAAATCGTAAAGTCCCATGCCGCTCAGCAGGGCGAGCGCCAGGAAGCCCGCCGCCAGCGCCAGCGACACCCGGTTCGAGATCGTCATGGTGAACAGGTCGCTTGCGGCGGCGAACGCCATCAGGGCCGGAAACAGCAAAAGGCGCGCGATGTCGAGGATCATGGGTTTGCGGAGGCCGTATTACTGACGGTAGGTCGGAGCATCGCCGAATTTTAGCGACGAGAGATGAACAATCGGGAAATGGCCGGACCGATCACCAGATGCTGGCAATCCGGACGGCGAGAACGAGAAGCGCCAGCGCCAGCGCGAGGCAAACCAGTTCCGTGGGCGCATCGCCCCGGCTGAGGGCCGGCAGCGAAGTCTTTCTTGCCGCGACAGCGGCGGCATCGGGTTTACGCATCTTTACGCCATCGCATCGGGACCAAAACAACAAAGGCCCCGGAAGAGCCAGGGCCTTTGATGCTCGTCGTTCGCTGTCGCTTATTTCAGCGAGGTGTTGATCGAGGTGAACTTGCCGTTCAGGTTGGTGCCGAGGCCGTTGACGGCCGCGATGATCGCGAGCGAAATGCCGGCTGCAATCAGGCCGTATTCGATAGCGGTGGCGCCGGACTCGTCCTTCACAAAACGCGCAATAAGGTTCTTCATAGGTGACTCCATGTGTACACGTGGCGGGTCGACTAACGTTTGGTCTCGCCGGCGTTCTCAGCACCGTGACCATGGCTCACCCTAAGGTCGGAGGATTGCGGCGCAGTTAATTCGATCGAGTAAACATCGTTGGTGCCGGCTGTCCTTGCGCACAGTAAATTTGGAATTAAAGCCTTCGTTACAATGCACTGCTGCTTTTGACCGCGTCTATCATAGAGACCGGGCAGAACGTCGGCCGCCTGCTATTCACGCCTCCTTAAGCGCCGGCGGGTACTCCTAAACGACCCGATCAGATGAGGCGGTCATGTCCAATCTACCCCTGGAAGTCGTTGAGATGCTCGGCGGGACGATCGCCAAGGTGGTGCCCATCACGATCGTGCTGGCGCTGGTGTTCTCGGTGCTGACCCATTTCTGGGCCTGCAATCCCGGCACGCCCTGGTGGCGCAAGCGCGAACTGGTCACCGACATCTGCTACTGGTTCTTCGTTCCGTTGTTCGCGCGGGTATTGCGGATCGGGCTGCTGGTGCTCGGCGCCGGCGTCATCTTCAATATTCACGACGCCGACGAACTGATCGCCTTTTACGACAATGGCCATGGCCCGCTGTCCGAACTGCCGCTATGGCTCCAGGCGGCGCTGTTTCTGGTCCTGTCGGATTTCATGCTGTACTGGCTGCACCGCCTGTTCCACGGCGGCGGGTTCTGGAAATATCACGCGATCCATCATTCCTCGGAAGAACTGGACTGGATTTCGGCGGCGCGCTTCCACCCGGTGAACCTGTTCCTCGGCACCATCATGGTCGACGTCATCTTGCTGATGGCCGGTATCTCGCCGAACATCATGCTCTGGGTCGGACCTTTCACGACATTCCATTCGGCGTTCGTTCACGCCAATCTGAACTGGACGCTCGGCCCGTTCAAATATGTGCTGGCCACGCCGGTGTTCCATCGCTGGCATCACACCGCGCTCGGAGTGGGCGGCAATACCAACTTCGCCGGGACTTTTCCGGTCTGGGATATGCTGTTTGGAACCTTCCGGATGCCGGAAAACGGGCTTCCCGACGGTTATGGCAAGGACGAACCGGCCATTCCCGTCCGAGATTGCCGGACAATTGGCCTTCCCGTTCCGGCAATAGCCGGGCGCGCAGGGACTTTATCGGCTGCCGTTTGCAGTTCTTTCACACATTGACGTCAGATTTGCGCTGTCGGGCGCCGGTTCCGCTGCGTATCGCCTTTAGCCGGCTTGTCAACGCCCCGGGGTAGAGTATGTCATTCAGTTCCCTGCGTACGTGCCTGCGCGCGTTCTGCGCATTTTGGTCGCTCGCGATCGGAATCCTTTTGTGGCCGGCAGCCGCTACTGGCCGAGCCTTCATCTCGAAGCGGCCATCGGGGTCAATGTCGATCAGGCCAAACTCGTCAAACTCCCCGCCCGCGCGGCGACCATCGTTGTCGGAAACCCGCTGATTGCAGACGTAACCCTGCAGAGCGGCGGAATCGTCGTGGTGACCGGCAAGGGCTACGGCGCGACCAATTTCATCGCGATGGACCGCAGCGGCGAGATCCTGGTGGACCGCGTCATTCAGGTCGAAGGCCCCACCGACCAGCTGGTCACGGTCTATCGCGGGGTCGACCGCGAGTCCTACAGCTGCATGCCGATTTGCCAGAAGCGGGTGACGCTTGGCGACGGCGACAACTACTTCAAGTCCGTGATCGATCAGGCCGGCTCGCTCAGCAGCCAGGCCGCCAGCAACGCCTCTGCGGCCGGTAAAGCCAACTAACCGGCGCCCGTCAGACTGATTTCGTCGCAACGTCGTCGGCACGCCGCGCGCGTCGCGAATCGTTTCCGGCTTGCGCCTGGGCACGCCCACAACATGGTTAATCCGCGGTTAACGGAACGGGTCGCTCTGCTTCGATTTGACGAAACACTTCAACAATCAGTTTCCGGTAATTCTCGCGGGCAGGAATTGCTGCCGCCTTGGGGATTTTCCGATGCCGTCGCCCGCTGCTTCAACGGTCTCCGTCCGAAATGTATTGCGCCGATTTCGCCGCAACCGACGGGGTTCGGCCGCCGTCGAGTTCGCGCTGGTCGCGCCGGTGTTCTTCGCGCTGCTGTTTGCGATCATCGAGACCGCAATGGTGTTCTTCGCGGGCCAGGTGCTCGAGACCATCACCCAGGATTCCGCGCGCATGATCCTGACCGGTCAGGCGCAGACCGCAGGCTTCACCGCAGACGCAGTTCAAGACCTATGTCTGCAGCCAGATCCCGGCGCTGTTCACCTGCGCCAACGTTTACGTCGACGTGCAGAGCTACCCGGCGTTCACCAGCGTGACCATCAACAGTCAGATCGACGCCAGCAACAATTTCGTCAACAACATGCAGTACAACCCCGGAGGCCCCGGCGACATCGTGGTCGTGAGGCTGTTCTATCAATGGCCGCTGTTCGTCACCGGACTCGGCTACAACATCGCGAATCTTGGCAGGCAGCAAGCGGTTGCTGGTCGCGACGGCGGCGTTCCAGCAACGAGCCTTTCTGAGGGCACGACGATGAAATCGATATCAATGTCAGGATCTGGCTTCGCGTGCGGCTTGCGGCCGCGAGTCTGGTCGACGATTCGCAGCGGCATCGCGGCGACCGAGTTCGCCGTGATCGTTCCGATCATGCTGGTGATGTTCTTTGGCACGGTCGAGATTTCGTCCGGCGTGGCGGTCGACCGCAAGGTGACGCTGGTGGCGCGAACGCTGTCGGACCTGACGTCTCAGTCGTCCGAGTCGGTCAGCGATACCGACATGACGAATTTATTTGCGAAGCTCACGCAGCATGCGATCATGACGCCGTATTCCGGCGACGCCGATGCAGGCCACGATTACCGAATTCTATGTCGATCCCGACCACGCAGTCAAGGCGCGCGGTGCATGGGAGCCAGGGACTCGCAGGCGACGCGCGCGTCGGTCCACAGTTCGGCGACGTCGTTGCGATACCGTACGGCGCTCGCGGTCAAGCACACCTATCTGATCTTCAGCGAAGTGCAGCTATCTCTACACGCCCACGGTCGGCTACGTGATGGCGAAGGCCGGTGTGACATTGAGCGATGTCAGCCTATACGCGGCCGCGTCAGGTCGACTTGCGTCGTTTATAATGCTGGTACCGCCTGCACGACGCTCCTGAGGCCGGTTGCGCGCGCCCTGACGCAATATGAAAAAAGGCCGCGCGGCGAGCGCGGCCTTTCTTGTTTGATTGACGGAATTTCGCCGGCTCGCGCTTTCGCGGCAGACCGGATGAAATTCGCTTAGCCGGCGGCGCGCAGATTGTCGGCCGAAGACTTGCCAGAGCGGCGATCGGCCACGATTTCGTAGCTGATCTTCTGGCCTTCACGCAGCGTTCCAAGACCGGCACGCTCTACGGCGCTGATGTGCACGAACACGTCGTTGCCACCGTCATCCGGTTGAATGAAGCCGAAGCCCTTGGTTGCGTTAAACCACTTCACGGTTCCCATGCTCACGGGGTAGTCCCTTCTCAAGATAGATATAGTAGAAGCCCACTTTCGATGGGCTGGTGAGATCGAATTTTTGGAAGGGTCGTCAGCGTCTAAACCGGCTGTACCGGTGGATAGCTAATGTCGTCCGGCCGAAAATCGATCAGTCATATTATTCGAAAGTAGCCCCCAAAACAATCCTGACGTGCACGATTTTTTGATGGCGCCCGGCTTTGCCGCCGGGTGCCAATGTCGCGCACCGGCATGATCGTGTTTTGTTATGTACGATTTCGCGGCAACGCAGTCGTTACCTGCGGCGGAATTGGCCGCGCGGCGGGGCGCCACGCGGGGCTCCGCCTCCGCCTGGACGTTCGTCCTTGTGACGGAAGATCAGCCGGCCCTTTTCCAGGTCATACGGCGACATTTCGATCGTCACCCGGTCGCCCGCCAGCGTCTTGATCCGGTTCTTCTTCATCTTGCCGGCGGTGTAGGCAACGATCTCGTGTCCGGCGTCGAGCTGCACGCGGTAGCGTGCGTCGGGGAGGATTTCGGTCACCAGTCCTTCGAACTGGATCAGCTCTTCTTTAGCCATGGTTATCTCCAGATCGATCGACGGCTAGCGTGGTCGTTGGGTGCGGTTGGGTCGGGTATTCGGACGGCTTTCGCGATGCAAAAAGGCGACGCCCTGCATCCCTTCAGCCTTGCCGCCGCCTTGCGACGACGACGGACGTATCGGCTCATGCCGCGTGGCCTCGTGCCGGTTGGTTTGCGGAGCGCCATTATTACCACCAGGACGGCGGTGACGGCGAGGCCCTTTCGAGCCAGGCGCGGCTTCATTGGCCCCTGGCAGCGTGCACGCGCGGTCGCGGATCGCGCGCCCCGGTGCTGCGAAGGCGCCGGCGCGGCGTCGCGATGACCCGGCGTGCGGCGGTCTTCCCTCGGCAAGCTGATGCGGATCAGCTTTTCGATGTCGCGCAGATACGCCATTTCCTCGCCCGCGAGAGCGAGATCGCGACGCCGTCGGCGCCGGCGCGCGCGGTGCGGCCGATGCGGTGGACATAGGTCTCGGGTATGTTGGGAAGATCGAAATTCACCACATGAGCTGATGCCGTCGACGTCGATGCCGCGGGCGGCAATGTCGGTGGCGACCAGGGTGCGGATCTCGCCGGTGCGGAACGCCGCCAGCACCCGCTCGCGGTGGTTCTGCGACTTGTTGCCGTGAATGGCGTCGGCGGTGATGCCGGCCCTCTCGAGGCCCTTCACCACCTTGTCGGCGCCATGCTTGGTGCGGGTAAAGATCAGCGCGCGGTCGACCGGCTCCTGCTTCAGGAGCTGCGCCAGCACGGCGGGCTTGGCCGAGTGATCGACCTGGATGATGCGCTGGGTGATGCGCTCGACGGTCGAGGCGACCGGCGTCACCGCCACCCGCGCCGGATCGCGCAGCATCTGCTTCGGCGAGTTCGGCGATATCCTTCGGCATCGTCGCCGAGAAGAACAGCGTCTGCCGCTTGATCGGCAGTTTGGCGACGATCTTCCGGATGTCGTTGATGAAGCCCATGTCCAGCATGCGGTCGGCCTCGTCGAGCACGAGAAACTCGACCTGTCCGAGCTTCAGCCCGTTGCTCTGCACGAGATCGAGCAGGCGGCCGGGGGTGGCGACCATGACTTCGACGCCCTGCATGATCGAGCGGACCTGGCGTCCCATCGGGACGCCGCCGATCGCCAGCGCCGAGGTCAGGCGCATGTGGCGGCCATAGGCGTTGAAGCTCTCGAGAATCTGTCCCGACAATTCACGGGTCGGGCTGAGCACGAGCACGCGGCAGGCCTTGGGCTGCGGCTTGATGCGATTTTCCAGAATGCGATGCAGGATGGGAAGCGCGAAGGCCGCGGTCTTGCCGGTGCCGGTCTGGGCGATGCCGACGACGTCACGGCCGGCGAGTGCGAGGGGAATGGTTTGAGCCTGGATGGGCGTGGGCGTGAGGTAATTCTCTTCCTTGAGCGCACGCGAGATGGGATCGGCGAGGCCGAAATCCTGAAAGGAGGTCAAAAGGTGGGTTCTTTCCATTATTAAAGGCAGGCGCCCGGCGGTTTCAGCCAGGAGCGCGCGAGGGGTGTCAGAGACACCCGCGTGTTTGGGGCGTCGGTTTTGGTTAGCTGAAGGGGCAAGCCAGAAACCGTTGGACGGGCTCAGAACACGCGGCTCGCAGGGACCCGATGAATTCCGGGGTCGTGGTGGTCATATGGAACACGAACGCGGCGCTTTCAAGGTGAATCGCGCAATGCGTCAGGCGGTTAAGATCGGCCGCAAATGCAGCCCTTTTGCGGCCTGATCGGTCGCTCAGTCGCCCAGGCGATGCAAAAATTGATGCCGGAAATTTAGACAAACCGCGATATCTGCCTATAAATTAAACAGTTTGCCGCCAAAGCATACATTTTTTCGGTCTAAAAATTAGGCAATAGCAGCTGCGGCTCAAGCGCTCCACGACTGAATTCTTCAACGAAACCAAATGGTAGCATGTTCGCGCAGCCGTGGCATGGTTCTTGCGATTCCGTTAACGCAGGCGGCCGTGGGGCCGTTTCGCAGCGTTTAACGTCTGCGTCAGGGAGATGACACCTCATGCTTACTCAATTGACTCACGATATAGCGACGCTCTGAGCCGCCGTCGCTGGCTGGCGGCGACCGCCGGGCTGGTTCTGGGCCTGGCCACATTTCGCATCCGCCAAGGCGGCCGACGACACCATCAAGGTCGGCGTTCTTCACTCGCTCTCCGGCACCATGGCCATCAGCGAAACCACGCTGAAGGATACCGTTCTCTTCCTGATCGACGAGCAGAACAAGAAGGGCGGCGTGCTCGGCAAGAAGCTCGAGGCCGTGGTCGTCGACCCCGCGTCGAACTGGCCGCTGTTCGCGGAAAAGGCCCGCGAGTTGATCACCAAGGACAAGGTTTCCGTCGTGTTCGGCTGCTGGACCTCGGTGTCGCGCAAGTCCGTGCTGCCGGTGTTCAAGGAGCTGAACATCGATCCTGTTCTATCCCGTGCAGTACGAGGGCGAGGAGAGCGAGCGCAACGTGTTCTACACCGGTGCGGCGCCGAACCAGCAGGCGATCCCCGCGGTCGACTACCTGATGAAGGACGAAAAGGTGAAGCGCTGGGTGCTGGCCGGCACCGACTACGTCTATCCGCGCACCACCAACAAGATCCTCGAAGCCTACTTGAAGTCGAAGGGCGTCAAGCAGGAAGACATCATGATCAACTACACGCCGTTCGGTCATAGCGACTGGCAGACGATCGTGGCCGACATCAAGAAGTTCGGCTCGGCCGGCAAGAAGACCGCGGTGGTCTCGACCATCAACGGCGACGCCAACGTTCCCTTCTACAAGGAACTCGGCAACCAGGGCATCAAGGCGACCGACATTCCGGTGGTCGCGTTCTCGGTCGGTGAAGAAGAACTCGCCGGCATCGACACCAAGCCGCTGCTCGGCCATCTCGCCGCCTGGAACTACTTCCAGTCGATCAAGACGCCGGCGAACGAGAAGTTCATCAAGGCCTGGCAGGCCTACACCAAGAACCCGAAGCGCACGACCAACGATCCGATGGAAGCGCATGTCATCGGCTTCAACATGTGGGTCAAGGCGGTCGAGAAGGTGAAGTCGGTCGACGCCGACAAGGTGATCGACGCCCTGCCCGGCATCGAAGCTCCGAATCTGACCGGCGGCGTCTCGAAGATGCTTCCGAACCATCACATCACCAAGCCGGTGTTCATTGGCGAAATCAAAGCCAATGGCCAGTTCGACGTGGTGTGGAAGACCCCGGGCCTGGTTGCCGGCGATGCATGGTCGAAGGAGCTCGAGGGCTCCAAGGATCTGATCGGCGACTGGGTTGGCAAGAAGTGCGGCAACTACAACACCAAGACCAACAAGTGTGGTGGCCAGGGCTCCTGATTGATCCTCGAGGCCAGACAAACCAGGGAAGGCGGCGGAATCCGCCGCCTTCCCACTGCTCCTGCCGGGGTCGTCCAGTGCTTACCAACGTCTTTCGAAACGTCCGCGCCCTCCCGTTCGCAGTCTTGCTGATTTTTTCCGCCGCGCTTCCGGCCATGGCCGGACCGTTCGAGGACGCGGTCGGCAAATTCGCAAACGACGAGTATTCCGATACGGAAGAAGCCGTCGATGCGCTCGCGACCAGCGCCAGTCCGCTCGCCTACACCATCGTCAGCGCGCTCCAGGACGGCCGGTTGATGGCCGATCCCGACACCAAGAAAATCTACGTCACCCGGACCGACGGCAAGATCATCGATGCCTTGACCGGCGACGCCGTCGCCGAAATTCCGGATAGTGCTGCTGCCGTGCGCCTCAACAACAGGCTGCGGCGCCACGTCGAGGCCGCGCTCGGCAGTTTGACCTTGCAGTCGGCCGATCCCGCCAAGCGAATCCAGGCCGCACAATCGGTTTTCAAGACCCACGACGAGACCATGCTGCCGGCAATCGACAGCGCGCTGTCGAAGGAGACCAACAAGGGCGCGAAGCTGGCATTTTCCGAAGCTCGCGCGGCGATCCTGCTGTTCAAGGAAGACGCTACCGATGCCGAAAAGCTTGAAGCCATCGCCACCATCAAGGCGCGCGGCGATCAGGAAGCGATGGCGCTGTTGACCGGGCTGAGCGGAGATCAGCCGCCGGTGATCGCGCGCGCCGCGGCCAACGCGACGGCGGCCATCCAGAGCAACCTCGCGCTGTGGTCCATGGTGCAGAATGCCTGGTACGGGCTGTCGCTCGGCTCGGTGCTGCTGCTCGCGGCGATCGGTCTTGCCATCACCTTCGGCGTGATGGGCGTGATCAACATGGCTCATGGCGAGATGGTCATGATCGGGGCCTATGTCACCTTCGTGGTGCAGGAGACCATCCGCACCAGTTTCCCCGGACTGTTCGACTATTCGCTGCTGATGGCGGTGCCGCTGGCCTTTATCGTTGCCGGCGCGATCGGTGTCCTGATCGAGCGCAGCATCATCCGCTTTCTCTACGGACGCCCGCTGGAGACGCTGCTGGCGACCTGGGGCCTGTCGCTGGTGCTGCAGCAGGCCGTGCGCACCATGTTCGGTCCCACCAACCGCGAGGTCGGCAATCCCTCCTGGATGAGCGGCGCGTTCGAGATCGGCCAGATCACGATCACCTACAACCGGCTGTGGATCCTCTGCTTCACGCTGGCCGTGTTCGCCATCCTGCTGGCGATGCTGCGTTACACGGCGCTGGGACTTGAGATGCGCGCGGTGACGCAGAACCGCAGAATGGCGGCATCGATGGGGATTGCAACCTCGCGCGTCGACGCGCTGACCTTCGGTCTCGGTTCGGGCATCGCCGGGATCGCCGGCGTGGCGCTGTCGCAGATCGACAATGTCAGTCCCAATCTCGGCCAGAGCTACATCATCGACTCCTTCATGGTGGTGGTGTTCGGCGGCGTCGGCAATCTCTGGGGCACGCTGGTCGGCGCCTTCACGCTCGGCATCGCCAACAAGTTCCTGGAGCCGGTTGCCGGCGCCGTGCTCGGCAAGATCGCGATTCTGGTGCTGATCATCCTGTTCATCCAGAAACGCCCGCGCGGCCTGTTCGCGCTCAAGGGGCGGGCGGTGGAAGCATGATGCGGCACGTGCTTACGCGCTCGCTGGATCGCAGCGCGACTGTATTCCTGATCGTGGTCGCCGCGTTCGGCGTCCTGATCCCGTTGTCGAACCTGCTGCTGCCGGCCGGCTCCTGGCTTCAGGTGCCGACCTATCTGGTGGCGCTGTTCGGAAAATATGTCTGCTACGCCATTCTGGCGCTCGCGATCGATCTGATCTGGGGCTATTGCGGCATTCTGTCGCTCGGCCACGGCGCGTTCTTCGCGCTCGGCGGCTACGCGATGGGCATGTATCTGATGCGCCAGATCGGCAGCCGCGGTGTCTACGGCAATCCGATATTGCCGGACTTCATGGTATTCCTGAACTATCCAAAATTGCCATGGTACTGGAACGGCTTCGACATGTTCTGGTTCGCGGCGCTGATGGTGCTTCTGGTCCCGGGCCTGCTGGCATTCTGCTTCGGCTGGCTGGCGTTCCGCTCCCGCGTCACCGGCGTCTATCTCTCGATCATCACGCAGGCGATGACATACGCGCTGCTGCTTGGATTTTTCCGCAACGATTTCGGTTTTGGCGGCAACAACGGCCTCACCGATTTCAAGGATATTCTGGGATTTAACGTGCAGGCCGACGGCACGCGGGCGGCGCTGTTCACGCTGAGCTGTCGTGGCGCTGATCGTGGGCTTCCTGATCTGCCGCGCGGTGGTGACCTCGAAACTCGGCAAGGTGCTGATCGCGGTGCGCGACGCCAAATCCCGTACGCGGTTTCTCGGCTACCGCGTCGAGTCCTACAAGCTGTTCGTGTTCACGCTGTCGGCCTGCATGGCCGGCGTCGCCGGCGCGCTGTACGTGCCGCAGGTCGGCATCATCAACCCGAGCGAATTCGCGCCGGGCAACTCCATCGAAGCGGTGATCTGGGTCGCCGTCGGCGGCCGCGGCACGCTGATCGGCGCGGCGCTGGGCGCCGTCGTCGTCAATTATGCCAAGACCTTTTTTACGTCCGGCGCGCTGGCACCGTACTGGCTGTTCATGCTGGGTGCGCTGTTCATCCTGGTGACGCTGTTGTTGCCGAAGGGGATCATCGGCACCTTCAATGCCTGGTGGGAGCCATGGAAGGCGCGACGGGGGACGGCGACCGAAAATGCCGTCAGCGCTGCGCGCGAAGATGGCGTCAGCGAACCCGATATGGCGGAGTAGGCGGATGAACGTCATGGATTCCCGAGCGACTTCGGCGCTGCTCTATCTCGACGGCGTGCACGTCTCGTTCGACGGCTTTCGCGCCATCAACAACCTGTCGCTGACGCTGGCGCCCGGCGAGATGCGCGCCGTCATCGGCCCGAACGGCGCCGGCAAGACCACGATGATGGACATCATCACCGGCAAGACCAAGCCGGATGAGGGCGAGGTGCTGTTTGACGGCGTCACCGACCTTACCCGGCTCGACGAAACCAGGATCGCCGAACTCGGGATCGGCCGGAAATTCCAGAAGCCGACGGTATTCGAGAGCCAGACCATCGAGGACAATCTCCTGCTGGCGCTCAATGTCGATCACAGCGTGCAAGGGCACGCTGTTCTGGCGGGAAACCAGGGCCGAAACCGAGCGCATCGAGCGGGTGCTGGAAACCATTCGCCTGACCGACGCGCGTAACCGGCTGGCCGGGAGCCTGTCGCACGGGCAGAAGCAATGGCTGGAGATCGGCATGCTGCTGGCGCAGGATCCGAAACTGCTGCTGGTCGACGAGCCCGTCGCCGGGATGACCGACGTCGAAACCCACCAGACCGCCGAACTGCTGAAGGAAATCAACAAGGACAAGACCGTGATGGTCGTCGAACACGACATGACCTTCGTCCGCGAACTCGGCGTCAAGGTGACCTGCCTGCACGAAGGCTCGGTGCTGGCCGAAGGGACCATCGATCAGGTTTCGTCGAATGAGCGCGTGATCGAAGTGTATCTGGGGCGATAGGACGATGCTGAAGGTCGACAACATC
The DNA here is from genome assembly GCA_963735835.1 of uncultured Alphaproteobacteria bacterium. Lineage (GTDB taxonomy): Bacteria > Pseudomonadota > Alphaproteobacteria > Rhizobiales > Xanthobacteraceae > Bradyrhizobium. The sequence goes on from CAVTNA010000078.1 coordinate 12,129, forward strand.
AGCCTTTTTTACGGCGCGGCCCAGGCGCTGCGCGGGGTCTCGATTGCGGCCGAGCCGGGCAAGGTGATGTGCGTGTTGGGGCGCAACGGCGTCGGCAAGACCTCGCTGCTTGCGCGCGACGGTCGGCCAGTATCCGATCGCCTCGGGCTCGATCACTTTCGAGGGCGCCGACATCACGGGCTTGAAACCCTATGAGCGGGCGCGAAAAGGCATCGGCCTCGTGCCGCAGGGCCGCGAGATTTTTCCGCTTTTGACGGTCGAGGAAAATCTCAAGACCGGCTTTGGACCCCTGAAGCGCGACGATCGCAATATTCCCGATGACGTGTTCTCGCTGTTTCCGGTGCTGCAATCGATGCTGGGACGCCGCGGCGGCGATCTCTCCGGCGGCCAGCAGCAGCAGCTCGCGATCGGGCGGGCGCTGGTGATGCGGCCGAAACTGCTGCTGCTCGACGAGCCGACCGAGGGCATTCAGCCGTCGATCATCAAGGACATCGGGCGCGCCATCTCCTATCTGCGCAGCCTCGGCAACATTGCGATCGTGCTGGTCGAACAATATCTCGACTTTGCCTGCGAGCTCGGCGACAATTTCGCGGTCATGGACCGGGGCGCGGTGAAATATGCCTGCGATCGCAGCAATCTCGATCCCGGTGAAATCAGTCGCCAGATGGCGCTATAACAGCTTGGTGACGCGACCGGCTTCAGGTCGCGCGCCGTCTGAAAAGAGTTGGGGCGGATGCGGACCGATAGCACGAGCGCGACTTCCGCGATTTTCGCGGCCAACCGTGCCCGGGGCTCGGTGAGCTTCGATGTGCACCGGATCGAAGGCTTTACCCGCCGCCGTCTGCTGCATGAATCCGGCTCGTTGCGGGTCCGCTTTCCCTCGCCGGAAGCGGAGGGCCTGTCAGCGGTTTTCGTCAACACCGCGGGCGGCGTCGCCGGCGGCGATCGTTTCGACATCGAGATTGCAGCCGGGGAAGCATCGCGCCTTGCGGTGACGACAGCGGCGGCGGAAAAGATCTACCGGACCGAGGGCCCGGCCGCCGAGCTCAATATTGCCTTGAAGGCAGCCGCCGGCGCGCACCTCGCCTGGCTGCCGCAGGAAACCATTTTGTTCGACCGGGCACGGGTACTGCGCCGGATCGATATCGATCTGGCGGAAAGTGCGTCGCTCCTGCTCTGCGAAATCGTGGTGTTCGGCCGTGCCGCGATGGGCGAACGCATGCAAAGGGGTGAATTCGTCGATCGCTGGCGGCTGCGCCGCGGCGGCAGGCTGGTGTTCGCGGAAACCGTGCGGCTCGACGGGGACATCGGCGAGAAACTCGGCAAGGCGGCGATCGCAAAAGGCGGCGCGGCGATCGGCACCGCGCTGATCGTGCCCGGCGACGAGGCACTGGTGGAGCGGATTCGCGAACTGGCAAGCTCGTTCGGCGGCGAGGTCGGCATCTCCTGCTGGAATGGGTTTGCATTGGCCCGCTTCTGTGCCCAAGATGCGGCCAGGCTTCGCGCCGATATGATGGCGGTGCTCGGCCGCGCCACCGGCGCGGCGCTGCCGCGACTCTGGCTCAACTAGAAAGTGGCTCAACTGGATCAGGTCAAAATCACCAGAGTGCTCGCATGAACCTGTCTCCCCGCGAAAAGGACAAGCTTCTGATTTCGATGGCCGCCATGGTGGCGCGACGGCGGCTGGAGCGCGGCGTCAAGCTCAATCATCCGGAAGCGATCGCCATCATTTCGGACTTTATCGTCGAAGGCGCGCGCGACGGCCGTACCGTGGCCGACCTGATGCAGGCAGGCGCGCAGGTACTGACGCGTGCCCAGGTGATGCCGGGCATCGCCGAAATGATCCATGACATCCAGGTGGAAGCCACGTTTCCGGACGGCACCAAGCTCGTCACCGTGCATGAGCCGATCAGATGACGAGCACGGAGGCCGAACGAGACAGAATCCAGAGGTCGTGAGTTCCGAGGCAACGCACATCATGTCGCACTGACGGCCCCGGAATGCAGAGAATGCGTCGGCGAACTCTTCATCAAGGACGGCGAGATCGAACTCAATGCCGGCCGCAAGACGGTGACGCTGACGGTTGCCAATCCGGCGACCGTCCGATCCAGGTCGGCTCGCACTATCATTTCTTCGAGACCAATCCGGCGCTGAAGTTCGACCGCAGGCGCGCGCGCGGCATGCGGCTCGATATCGCGGCCGGCACCGCGGTGCGGTTCGAACCCGGCCAGACCCGCGACGTGCAACTGGTGGCGCTCGCGGGAAACGCGTGGTCTACGGATTTCGTGGCGACGTGATGGGGAAGCTGTGATGAGCCGTCGGCAAGCAGCAGAGCCCGAACAATGTCCGTCAAGATGAAACGTTCCGTCTATGCCGACATGTTCGGGCCGACCACCGGCGACCGGGTGCGGCTGGCCGATACCGATCTCATCATCGAGGTCGAAAAGGATTTCACCGTCTACGGCGAGGAAGTGAAATTCGGCGGCGGCAAGGTGATCCGCGACGGCATGGGCCAGTCCGCAGGTCACCAACCGACAGGGCGCGGCCGATACCGTCATCACCAATGCGCTGATCGTCGACCACTGGGGCATCGTCAAGGCCGACGTCGCGATCAAGGAAGGCTGTATCAGCGCCATCGGCAAGGCCGGCAATCCCGACATCCAGCCCGGCGTCACCATCGTGATCGGCCCCGGCACCGATGTCATCGCGGGCGAGGGCAAGATCCTCACCGCCGGCGGATTCGACAGCCACATCCATTTCATCTGCCCGCAACAGATCGAGCACGCCTCGATGTCCGGCGTCACCTCGATGCTCGGCGGCGGCACCGGCCCGTCGCACGGCACCTATGCGACGACCTGCACGCCCGGGCCCTGGCACATGGCGCGGATGATCCAGTCGTTCGACGCGTTTCCGGTCAATCTCGGCATTTCCGGCAAGGGCAACGCTTCGCGCCCGGCGGCGCTGGTGGAGATGATCAAGGCCGGCGCCTGCGCGCTGAAGCTGCACGAGGACTGGGGCACCACGCCGGCGGCGATCGACAATTGCCTTTCCGTGGCCGACGACTACGACATCCAGGTGATGATCCATTCCGACACGCTGAACGAAGTCCGGATTCGTCGAGGATACCGTCAAGGCGTTCAAGGGCCGTACCATCCACGCCTTCCATACCGAGGGCGCCGGTGGCGGACACGCGCCCGACATCATCAAGATCGCCGGCTTGAAGAACGTGCTGCCATCCTCGACCAATCCGACGCGGCCGTTCACCCGCAACACCATCGACGAGCATCTGGACATGCTGATGGTGTGCCACCATCTCGATCCCTCGATCGCCGAGGATCTCGCCTTCGCCGAAAGCCGCATCCGTAAGGAGACCATCGCGGCCGAAGACATCCTGCATGACCTCGGCGCGCTCTCGATGATGTCGTCGGATTCGCAGGCCATGGGGCGGCTCGGCGAAGTCATCATCCGGACCTGGCAGACCGCCGACAAGATGAAGAAGCAGCGCGGCGCTCTGCCTGAGGACAAGGGCAACAACGACAATTTCCGCGTCAAGCGCTACATCGCCAAATACACCATCAACCCCGCGATCGCGCACGGCGTATCGAAGCTGATCGGCTCGGTGGAGAAGGGCAAGCTCGCCGATCTCGTGCTGTGGCAGCCGGCCTTCTTCGGCGTCAAGCCGGATTGCATCATCAAGGGCGGCTCGATCGTCGCGGCCCCATGGGCGATCCCAACGCCTCCATTCCGACGCCGCAGCCGGTGCACTACCAGCCGATGTTCGCGGCCTTCGGCAAGTCGCTGACGGCGTCCTCGGTGGTGTTTTCCTCCGAAGGCGGCGGTGGCTTCGGGCTGGCGAAGAAGCTCGGCATCGACAAGAAACTCTATGCGGTCAAGAATACCCGCGGCGGCATCTCCAAGAAGAGCATGATCCACAACTCCGCCACGCCCAAAATCGAGGTCGATCCCGAAACCTACGAGGTCCGCGCCGACGGCGAATTGCTGACCTGCGCGCCGGCCGAGGTGCTGCCCATGGCGCAGCGCTATTTCATGTTCTAAGCTTTTTCCCGGCACCTGAAGCCAAAACAAGAAGCCGGGAGGATCTCGTGATTTACGTCGTCGCCACGCTGACCGTGAAGCCTGAAACGCGCGCCGAATTCATCGCCGCCGCCACCGCCTGCATCAAGGAAACCCGCAAGGAGCCCGGCAATATCGCCTATGACCTGCATGAGAGCGTCACCGATCCCGCCAAGATGGTGTTCGTCGAGCAGTGGCAGAATGCCGAGGCGCTGGTGCCGCACCGTACCGCCGAGCACATGAAGACCTTCGGCCGCGTCGCCGTGAAATGCTTCGCCGCGCCGCCCAAGATCGAGATCATCACGCCCGAAAAAGTCGACGTCCGCTAATCAAGAAAGCGACGGGAGAACCAATCCATGATCTATGTCATCGCCACCACGCAGGTGAAGCCGGAATCGCAAGGACGACTTCATCAGGGGCGCACAAGGCATGCATCGCCGAGACGCGGAAGGAAAAGGGCTGCATCGCCTATGAAGGCCAGTCCAGCGTGAACGATCCCAATCTGTACGTGGTGGTGGAACGCTGGGAGACCCGCGACGACCTTACCGCACACAGCAAGGCGCCGCACCTCGAAGGCCTGGCGCGAATATTCGACGCCGCTCCGCGCATCGCCGACCGTGATCGAGATCATCAGCGACGGCAAGGTCGAGAAGCTTTGAGGTGTTCGCATGATCCGCGCGCACGCAGGTCCGCGGGCAGCATCGCTGGAGCGAGCCGCCGGCCGATACCGTCGTGCTCGATTTCGACGACCGGCACCGGCGGCGGATGGCGATGACCGGCACGCGCGGGCTCGAGTTCCTGCTCGACCTGGAACACGCGGTGGCGCTGCGCGGCGGCGATGCGCTGGTGCTCGACGATAACAGGCTGATCGAGGTGGTCGCGGCGCCGGAGCCGCTGACTCGAGATCAGGGGCGCCGATCCGCAGCATCTGGTTCAGGCTCGCCTGGCATCTCGGCAACCGCCATCTGCCGACCCAGATCATGGCCAAGGGCACTGCGCATCCGGCGCGATCACGTCATCGAGGCGATGGTGAAGGGGCTCGGCGCGCGCGTGATCGAGATCGAGGCGCCGTTCGATCCCGAAGGCGGCGCCTATGCCGGCGGCGGCCACGGGCATGCGCCGGCAGCGATCCACGCGTCACGCCGCGCATGATCATGCATCGCATGGTCATGGCGATCACCATCATCCATGACGAGCATTGCGATCACGAGCATCATCACGGCCACTCCCATGCTCATGACCACAAGTAAGCCGCAGGCCGGTCCGCGGCGGAGCAAGGCCGGGCGGGCGGTCGCAGCAGGCAGAAGCTGCGGCGCCGCCGATCGGCGGCCGGGATCGGATGAACGAAAGCGAGGCGGCGGCGCTGTACCGGCTGATGACCTGGCTGTCGCCGTCCTTTCCGGTCGGCGCGTTCTCCTATTCCAGGCGGCATCGAGTGGGCGGTGGAAGCCGGCGATATCGGCGACGCCGCGCTCGTTGCGGGAGTGGCTCGCGGCCGTTCTCGCGGACGGATCGGGATTTTGCGACGGCGTATTGCTGGCCCACGCCCATCGGGCCGCGGCGTCACGCGACGATATGGCGTTGCGGGATGTCGCGGAACTGGCGGCAGCCTTCGTGCCCTCGCGCGAGCGCCAGCTCGAGACCTCGGCGCAGGGCCGTGCGTTCGTCGACATTGCGCGCGGCGGCGTGGAATTGTCACGGGACTGGACCAATTGGATTTCGTATTGCGACGGCGCCATCGTTTATCCCGTCGCGGTCGGAATGGTCAGCGCCGCGCACGCAATTCCGCTCGCAGCGACGATGCACGCATTCGTTCACGCGCTGACCTCGAACTGGATATCCGCAGGCGCGCGGCTTATCCCTTGGGGCAGACCGATAGCCAGCGCGTTCTCGCTGCGCTGGAGCCTGTCGTGGTCGCAACGGCAAAACGGGCGCTGGATGCGTCGCTCGACGACCTCGGCAGCGCGACCTTTCGCGCCGATCTCGCCAGCATGCGGCACGAGACGCAATACACGAGGTTATTCAGGTCATGAGGGCGTGGAAGCGTTGGGTCAGCGAGTCGCTTTCGCATGGCCGGGATTCGTCACGCTCGGCGCAGCGCCGGCATGGGCCGATGGAACCATCGGACTCGATGAAGTGCTGACGGGGGTGGCGAAACGCCGAAGCTGGTGGCCGAAATCAGCGCGGGCTCGACAGCAACAATCTCAAGGCCGGGCGCGTGACCTGCATCGGCGCGCGTCATGGCAATCACTGGAAATATCTCGGCGGCGGCCGTGCCGCGCCCTATCGATGCAAGATCGGACAGCGCTCCCTCAAAATCGACGCCGACCGGGCTTATTTCGACGCTCGTGGAAATCTGCTGGGCGATCTCGACAGTAATCCGATACGAGCGAAGATCTTCCGGGAAAGCAATTTTCGCTGGACCTGGACACCATGAGTCGGAATGCACCGCTAGTCACTTCGTCGTCCCGCCGCGTTCGCGGGACGACGATAACCAAGGAAAAGTTCACATGTCAAAATCCCACGGCCCGCTTCGCATCGGCATCGGTGGTCCGGTCGGATCCGGAAAAACCGCGCTGATGGACCTGCTCTGCAAGGCGATGCGGGAGCGCTACGACATCGCCGCGATCACCAACGACATCTACACCAAATGGGACGCGGAATTTCTCGTGCGCTCGGGATCGCTGACGCCGGATCGCATCGCCGGCGTCGAGACCGGCGGTTGCCCGCACACGGCAATCCGCGAGGACGCTTCGATGAACCTTGCCGCGGTCGCCGACATGCGCGCGAAATTTCCCGATCTGGATCTGGTGCTGATCGAATCCGGCGGCGACAATCTCGCCGCCACCTTCTCGCCGGAACTCGCCGATCTCACGATTTACGTGATCGACGTCGCCGCCGGCGACAAGATCCCCTCGAAGGGCGGGCCCGGCATTACCCGATCCGACCTTCTGGTCATCAACAAGATCGACCTTGCGCCGCATGTCGGCGCCTCGCTGGAGAAAATGGACACCGACGCCCGGCGGATGCGCGGCGAGCGGCCGTTTGTCATGACCAATCTCAGGAAGAGCGAAGGCCTGGACCGTATTGTCGGTTTTATCGAGGCCAAAGGCGGCCTCGGCCATCAGGCGCGAGCCAAAGTGGGCTGAACCGATAACTGGCCGGCCGTCTGGCGTTAACATTTGTGGCGAGTGCGCCAGTGCTCGCGAAATAATTCGTCATCCGGGTGCGATGCTTCACATCGTCTCCCGGAAAGACGGCGCCTAGGTTGCTTCTACGGCGAGAATGGAAACTCGCGGTTTGCCGGGAACAAAATCGCTTCCGGTGATTAGCGTTCTTCGGCCCTTGCCCGAGCTACACTTCTGGCAGCCGCATCGTCTTCGTCGCCAACCTCAGTTGCGTACCGATGATAGCTGCTTCATTATCCCTCATGGTTGGCTTTCATTCTGTCCTGGTTCGTTGCTGCCCCGGCGGACATCAGATGCTTTCTCGATTTCTTGGCCAAATCCTCATTTTTTGAGAACGCAGTGGTTCGGCTTAGCTTCATCATCGGTTTTATCGCGCTGATCGGGGTTCTGCTCACCGGTCTTGCGGCCGATCGCGTCCACGATCAGGAACTGACGGTCGAGAGGATCGCGCTGGCGCGCGCGATCGACGTTCACGCCAGCCTGGTTCAGGACCGGCTGACCGAGCGCGAGCTGCTTGCCCGTGTCGCTTCGGGGCTGTTCCGTGCGCCTTCGGTGATCAAGGCCAATATGCTGAAGCCGCTGCGATCGTCGATCTATGCCTTCAAGACCGATTTCGTGGTGGCGGGCTGGGTCGCGCGGACTCAAGCCGAGTGAACTCGATGCGGCGCGCAGCGAACTGGCGAGCGACGGATTTTCGCATTCGACGATCCGTCGTTTCGATGATTCAGCCGCTGGACAACGGCTTCGCTCGACAAACCGGTCGATGTGTTGATGGACGTCGAACCCCGGAACGCAGAGACGATGGCTTTGCCGGGCCGCTCCTTCGATCAGCATCCGTCCTGGGGCCGATGCTGGCGCAGGCGATGGCCGACGGCAAGCCGGTGGCGTCAGATCCGCTGCCGCTGTTGCGCCCCGGATGGTCCGTTCGGCCTCGTTCTCGCCGCGCCGGTTCTGCAGGAGGGCGAGGCTCGCCCGCGGGCTTCGTCACATTTTCCTATGAACTCGCGCCACTGATGCTGACGAATGACGACCTCTCCCTGTTCTCGGTGGTGCTGAAGGATCCGAGCCACTCTGGCGTCGAGCTGATTGCCGATCGTCAGGGCGTCGTCACATCGGGAACGGCGGCGCGGGAGGGACCTGCGCCATCGATGGTGAGGACGGTGACGTTCGGAGGCCGCGACTGGTCGCTCGGCTACTACGCCAAGACCAACGCGGTAAACCGCGCCCAGCAGACCGCCGCCATCGTCGCCGCCATCGGGCTGGCGCTGACCGGCATTGTCTGCGGGCTGTTCGGATATGTCGCCTATCAACAATCTGCGACTGAGCCGCGAGATCCAGGTGAAAATCGGTTTCGAACGCCGATTGACCGCGGTGATCGACGAACTCAATCACCGCGTCAAGAACATCCTTGCCGTGATCCAGTCGATCGTGACGCGGACGCTGCGCCACGGTTCCGACATCGATGTCGCCCGCGAACTCCTGATCGGCCGCATCCACGCGATGTCGAACGTGGTCTCGCTGCTCAGCGAAAGCCAGTGGCAGGGCGTGCAGCTGAAAGGGCTGTTCGAGGCCCGCGCCGATCCCCCACGCCGAACGCATTGCGGTCGATGGTCCCGATATCGCCGTCAGCGCGAGGGCCGCGCAAAGTCTCTCGCTGCTGTTCTTCGAACTGGCATCGCATTCCGACGAGGGGCTCTCGCTGGTCGGCAAGCACCCTCACATCGTCGTGCATTGGGAAGTGACCGGAGAAGAGCCCGACGCCATTTTTCACTTTCGCTGGGAAGAATTCAACACCAGCGCGGCGACGCGCCGCGAGGACAGCGATTTCGGCGTGATCCTGCTCGACCGCGTCGCACCGGAGGCGCTTGGCGGCACCTCGAAGCGGTATTTTACCGATGTAAGCTATGTCTACGAACTGACCGCGCCGATGCAGACCGTCGTCGACATGACGGAGCGGGACCGCGCCGAACAATTTGCGGTGCCGCCGAGGCCCGGCCGTAGGCATGATCCGGAAGAAGTGGGAGCCGGTTTTCCCTGGTGACAAACGCGAAGCGTTTGCGCCGAGAGAATCATCCCGGTCTAGCGCCAAATAACGAGCCGGTGGTGAGGGCGGCGTTCGCCGGGACGACGAAAGACAGCGACTTCCAAGCGGCACGCCCGGTTTCACCCGGAACAAGCCTTCACTTGCGGGATTGAGACTGAGTCGAACGTTCGCAACGAAAGGCGCGTTCATGGGACGTTATCAGCAGAGGCGGGTGCTCGGAGCCGCTTCCCATTCTTGTCCTGATCTATGCGTTCGGCGGGTTGCATTGCAACTCGTCAAGCACCCGTCAGCCGTTTCAGTGTTATCGTCATGGCCAGGCTTCGTCCCGGCTGTCTACATCTCTCTTGCTGAACTGTTCTGGAGACCTGGGTGTTCCGGTCAAGCGGGCATGACGTTATTGCCAAGTAAGGCGGAGCGTCGGCCTTCAGCCGCCGCTGCCGCCGATCACGGCGCGCACGGTTTGATCGGGGCCGAAATCTTCGGCGCCGTCGACATAGAGCAGCGCCGAGAGTTTCGATCGCGCCCGGTTGACGCGGCTCTTGATGGTGCCGACCGCGCAGCCGCAGATCGCCGCGGCGTCCTCGTAGGAGAAGCCGGAAGCACCGACCAGAATCAGCGCTTCGCGCTGGTCCTGGGGAAGCTTGTCGAGCGCGGCGCGGAATTCCTCGAACTCCAGATGCGCCTGCTGCGCCGGTTGGGTTTTCAGCGTCTTGGCATAGCTGCCGTCGGCATCCTCGACCTCGCGTCGCCGCTTGCGATAGTCGGAGCGGAACAGGTTGCGCAGGATCGTGAACAGCCACGCCGGCAGGTTCGAGCCGGGCTGGAACGAGTCGATGTTGGCGAGCGCGCGCAGCAGCGTCTCCTGCACCAGATCGTCGGCGCGATCGCCGTTGCCGGAAAGCGAGATCGCAAAGGCGCGCAGGCTCGGCACCGACGCCAGGATGTCGTCGCGAAGGGAATTGGTGAGAGGCATTAGTCCCTCCCGTCGTTTTTGTGAGCGCCCATCGTTTCCCAGTTGGGGATCGGGTCGGGGCACATCAAGCTTGCGGATCAATTCCACGAACCGATCCGGAACCCCCTGCCGCACGACATCGTCGTACATGGCGCGGAGCTGATGGCCGATTCTGGACTGAATCTCGGCATTCAGGCCGCCCTGCTTCTTTACATCCTTCATGACCTGTTCCACGCTTCCCCGAGGGTTAAGTTCCTGTAGTTTCAAGAATTATCTTCGATTTCGAGAACCTTTTGCAGGGAGCTAATTCGAACTGTGCCGGAAAGTTCCAATGCGGCGGGAACTTTTATCTGGCTCGGGCGTAGTCAGGCACGTCAGGGGAACCCGGGTCACCCCCGTCAGGATGCTTTGGCCCAACACAAGGATGGAGTGGGGATGTCCCGATCACAGCTTGTTGCTGAACATTTGCCGTTGTTGCGGCGGTACGCCCGGGCGTTGACGGGAAACCAGGCCTCCGGCGACGCCTATGTCGGAGCCATGCTTGAGGCCCTGCTCCAGGATTCCTCCCTGCTCGACGAGCGGCACGGGCCCCGCGCCGGGCTGTTCCGGCTGTTCACCCAGATCTGGAATTCGGTTTCGCTCAACGATGTCTCTGACGTGCGCGACCCTGCCGCTGCCGTCGGAGCGCCGGCTGTCGAATATCACGCCGTTGCCGCGCCAGGCCTTCTTGCTGCTGTCGCTGGAAGGCTTTTCGGAAGAGGAAGTGGCCTTCATTCTCGGCACCGAGGTGGCCGAAACCCGCAGGCTTGCCGATGCCGCCGGCCGCGAAATGGCGGCCGAGATCGCCACCGATGTGCTGATCATCGAGGATGAGACCTTCATCGCGATGGATCTCGAAAGCCTGGTGCAAGAATCTCGGCCACAACGTGATTGGCGTCGCCCGCACCCATACCGATGCCGTGGCGCTGGCCAAGAACAAGAAGCCGGGCCTGATCCTGGCGGACATTCAGTTGGCCGACGGCAGCCTCGGGTCTCGACGCCGTCAACGAGCTGTTGCGAACCTTCGAGGTCCCGGTGGTGTTCATCACCGCCTACCCCGAGCGCTTCCTGACCGGCGAGCGCCCCGAACCGGCGTTCCTGATCTCAAAACCGTTCCAGCCCGCGATGGTCTCGGCGGTTGCCAGCCAGGCGCTGTTTTTCCAGCGCAATTCGCGCAACCGCGCGCCCCGGGTGGCGTGATCCCGAAGGCCGCTGCGTTGAATGAGCCCGGCGAGCTTCACGGCGCTTGTGAGCCCCGCCGATGCTCTCTGGAGCAGGTCCTTCCGCGACTTCGCCGAGGACGGCTTGGCGAGGTAGGCTAAGCACCTGGATTGAAGCGCAGCCTTGCGCACCGGGGCTGTCGTTCCCAGTGATGTAGATGACCGGCGCAGACGCGCGGCGGGAAAAATTCTTAGCGGACCCAATGGGCCATGAGGGCGCAGACGAAGCCCACCACCAAGACGCTCGAAGCTGTTACGAAGACCAGGTCAATTGACCAGGGGTGGCCGCCTCCGCCGATCAAATCGAGATGTCTGGAGCGGCTTTCGTCGCGATATGAATGGAGATGCATGGCAGCCGCACTCCTCATGCGCAGTGGGACCATCGGCCTCGATGTGGCCGCTACTCGACCATCTAACCAAAGAACCCAAGTTAGGGACAGTTGTCCTGAAGGACAGCATGCCACCGGCTGTGCAACGGCGAGGCGGATGGTGGGGAGCAATTCCTCCCATTTCCCGAGAAAAAAGCAGGGCGCGGCTGGCATCACCACAGCCGCGCCCTACGTCACCGGTCAATGGGGCAGGGGGGATAACCGGCTGCCGGGATCACTTCAGGCCCCCGGATTCGTTCCAGCCCGTTCAAAATTTTTTTGCACACGGTTAAGTGATTAGCCGCCTTCCGAACCGCGCCGGTTCCCTCGCGTTGTTCTTCCGATCGCCATGGGGCGAGGGACGAACAATCATGTCACAGATATCCCGAGGAATTTTTGCTGCGGCCGCGGTTACGCTGACGCTGGGCGCAGTACCGCTGGCGGCCGGCCGCGATCTCACCGCAGGCTTGGAGAATCCCTGGAGCGTTCCTGCGACCGAGATCAACCGCGCCGCCAAGGCCGATCGCGCCGCCGGCGGTGCACGGTCCGCTGTGCCGACACGGACCATTTCGGTTCAGCCGGATGGTCTTTCCGATACGTCGGTCCTGGTCCGCGTTCCCGTGGCGCAAGCGGGCCGCAGCGGCGCTTCCGCGCCCTCATGGTTGAAGTCGGGGAATGGCAAGCGGACGGTCGCCTGCGAGCCCGTCGTCAGCGTGTTGACCGAAGTGGCCAAGTTGCTTCAACCCGGCCGCTGCGTGACCTGAGCGGCATTGCCGGTATCCATCACTGCGTGGCCGCGCCCGTGCGCGATTGACTCACTCCGCCGGCGTTTCGCTGGCTTGCGCATTGCGGCTCGCCAGCAATCCGAGGGCGAGGCCGCCGACCGCCAGAATTGGGATCAGCTTTTTAATGCCGACGGCGCGGATCACCTGGATGCCGGCGGCAACCAGCATCGGATCGGCCAGCGCGGTATGCACGGCCGATTTCGCGGACTCCGCCTCGCGCGCCCTGTGCTCTCTCTTGACCTGGTTCTTGCGCAGCAGGTAGCAGCCGGCCGCGATCACGGTGGCGACAAAGAACACGCCGGCGCCGGCAAGACAGGCCTGAACCAGTCCATACCTCTCGAGCACGAAGACAAAAGCCGCGGCGCAAAGAAACGACGTGGTGACCAACAGGGCGAACGCCGCCGCCGCCGCCAGCGACGTCAGCCGCAGGGCGGTGCCGGTGGAGTCCTTGAAGTCATCGATCATTCGCGGAAACATCTGATAGCCTCGTTCAGAAAACCGTATGGACAAAGCAACGATGGCGCATGCGCGCCGCCTCAAGGTCAGGGATCGCTGCCGCCATGGCGCTGCCAAAGGCCGCTACCGGCGCCACGTCACGCCGATCAGGAAGCCGACGCCGAGCGCCAGCCCGACGGTCGCCAGCGGACGCTTGGTGATGACGTCCTCCAGCGTTTCCTCGATCGAACTGGCCGGCATCCTGCGCCGCATCCATCATGGCGCTGCCGCGCTCCGACATGTCGTCGATCGCCGAATCCACATTGGCGCGGGCCTGCGTTGTAGCCGCGGCGCGCCTGCTTCTTGGCGTTGCCGGCGAAACTGTTGACGGCGTCGGTGATCTGGTCGGTCAGGGCCGAAATATCGTTTTTCACGGCGGTTACATCCTTTTCGAGGCGTTCATAGGTCGCTTTATCCGTCGGATTCCGCACTTCCGTGGTCGATCGGCGTAGCTCGACATCGGCAAGCTCCTCGAAAACCGAAGTTACCTGACGTACGACAACGTCTCGCTGCGGATGGAAGTTCCGCATCCCGGATCAGTCCGGCGGCAGTTGCGGCGCAGTTCCTCCGGCATCAGATGCTCCTTGAGGATCAGGGCCACGATCAAAAGCGGTGACGACAGGAAGCCCCCCATCGGGCCCCACAGCCAGGTCCAGAAGGCGAGCGCGATGAATACCGCGAGCGCGTTGAGCTGCGAGCCGGCGGCCGATGATGGTCGGTGTGACAAAATGGCCTTCCAGGAAGGTAATGCCGACAAAGGCCAGCGGGGCCACCAGGCCCGCGCCCAGCGTGGAGAAGCGCGACGACCCCGACGACCGTCAGGATCACGAACATCGCAACCGGGCCGATGATCGGAATGAAATTCAACGTCGCGGCCAGCGCGCCGAGCCCGGCCGGATTGGGCATGCCCGTGACCGCGCAGACGATGCCGGTCGCGGCGCCGACGCCGATATTGATCATCGTCACCGTGCAGCAGATAGTCGCCGAGCTGCTCCTCGATTTCGTTGAGGATGCGCAAGGTCCGCAGCCGCGCGTCGTGACCGCCGAAGTTCATGATCAGTGCACGGCGCAGGTCTCGCCAGCTCGCGATGAACAGCACCAGGGTCGCGAAAAACAGCAGAAACTCGGTGAAGGTCGGCGACAGGAATTCCAGCGTCGGCTGCACCCAGTCGAATTTCGGCATCTGGAATGGCGCGGCGGAAAGCACGTCGACCGCCGAGCATGCTCTGGAGTTGCTGCCACAGCAGCGAGCGGGCGGTCGAACACGTGCAGCTTTTCCTTCAGCAGCGACCCCAGCTCCGGCAGCCGCGTTGCTCCATTGCATCAGGGGCGAGGAGATCAGGCCGACGATAAAGGTGATGCCGGCGCCGACCGCGCTCACGATCAGCACGGCAGCTACGGCGCGCGGAATTCGACGCCGCTCGAGGAATCCTGCGGCCGGCGACAGCATGGTGCCGACCACGAATGCCGTCACGACCGGGCAGAAAAAAGGCTTTCGCAACGTAGAGAACGGCGACGATGCTGATGATCAGGAGCGAGACGAGCGCGAAGGCAACTACCTCCGCCCGGCGGATCACCGGCGGCAGTTCGCTCCGTGCTGTCGGGCAGCGGCGTGCCGGTCGCCTCGTTGGAAAGCGCACGCTTCGTTGGGAAGGACACGCAAACTGCTATCCCCACGTCCGGGCTGATATGGCTGGCGAGCCGCCAAGGTCCGCTGCTTGCGAGCCGGACTTGCAGCAACAAGCCGCCGACCGACCAAAAGTTCCATCGCGCCGAACGTGAGCGACGGCCGATTGATAGCGCCGGCTCGATCGCATTTCAGCCAGCGGAACCGCGGAGCCCCGCGCGCGTTGTCCTGTCAGAAGCATCAGCGTGATGCGCATCGCATTGGGGCAGCATCATGACACAGACATTCGCAGGCAATCGCAGGCCATCGCCGCGCGTGACCAACGCGCTTGTTCTCGCCGGAGCATTGTTGACTAGCACCGGTCATTTTCGCTCGAGTGAGGCGAGCGCGCAGGCGCTCGGCTATGCCTCCGCGCCCGCAAAGCGCATTCCCGTCGGACAACATCATGGTGGCGCCAGGCGAGCCCTCGCTGAGCGGACGATGGTGACGGCAGCGTGCTCCCCGAGCGGCTGCGGCGGACCATCGTGTCGCTCGATAGCCGCGAAGCGCCCGGCACCATCATCATCGATACCGGCAACACCGCGCTCTATTACGTGCTCGGCCAGGGCCGCGCCATCCGCTACGGCGTCGGCGTCGGCCGCGAAGGTTTTACCTGGGCCGGCGTGCAGACCATCAGCCGCAAGGCGGAGTGGCCGGATTGGCATCCGCCGGCGCAGATGATCGCGCGCCAGCCTTACCTGCCGCGTTTCATGGCCGGCGGTCCCGGCAACCCGCTGGGCGCGCGCGCGATGTATCTTGGCTCCAGCGAATACCGGATTCATGGCACCAACGATCCCTCGACCATCGGAAAATTCGTTTCCTCGGGCTGCATCCGCCTGACCAACGAAGACGTCGCCGACCTGTTCAGCCGCGTCAATGTCGGCACCAGGGTCGTGGTGCTGGCGAAGAATTCGCCGCACCTCGAGGCCAGAGGGATGGAAGCCAGGACAACGATCGCCGTTCGCCCGACGGCGGCGCGTCGCGTCCTGTCTTGACCACGGTGTCCACCGGCCGTCAGGCCATGAACCTTCCGACAGCGTCGCTGCGCTGACGGACGAAACCTCGGCCCGCGGAGTTCAATCATGTTCCGGAGATCAGCCAGACGGGCGGTATTGGGCGCAGCGGCCGTCGCTGTGCAGCGCTGACCGTGGCTCCGGCCGCACGAAAGCCGAAGATTTTCTCTCCGCGCTGTTCGGTGCGTTCGGAGGCGGCCGGCCGCATGCCCCCGAGATCATCCGGCTGCCGTTTGCGAGCGAGGGCGGTCCCGTCGTTCCCGCAAAGCGAAATCCCGCGACCACGCATAATCACTTATGGCGGCGGCCAGGCCTTCTGCGTGCGCACCTGCGACGGTCGCTATTTCCCGATATCGGCCTCCGACAGCCAAAGCCGGGCGGCCTCGTGCAACAGCTTCTGCCCGGCGAGC
This sequence comes from uncultured Alphaproteobacteria bacterium, assembly GCA_963735835.1. Taxonomy (GTDB): domain Bacteria; phylum Pseudomonadota; class Alphaproteobacteria; order Rhizobiales; family Xanthobacteraceae; genus Bradyrhizobium. The sequence continues at coordinate 28,383 of CAVTNA010000078.1, forward strand.
GAAACCAAGGTGGTCTACGGCGGCAATATCGACAATGCCGCAACCGAGAGCGGAAAACCATACTCCGGAATTGCCGAATGCGTTTCGCTATCGCAACGAGATTGTGGCGGGATGCACCTGCAACGGCAAGGACCAGATCGGCCTCGCGCCGGTCAGAATCGAAAACGATCCGACGCTCCGCAAGGGTGACCTCGTCGCCGGCGCCAATGGGCTGATGGTCGCCGGCCGAGGCGCCGACAGGCGTGGCGCGAGCTGAATTTCTCGCCCGCCCCGAAGTCGGTGCTCTCACATATCGGCGGGTGCCGGTGGTGGCGTCGGATTCGACAGGCCGCCGGTGGCTGAACGCGGATACCGCCGCGGCGGCCGCGGTTCCTCGGCTGGAACCGAACCGCGCGGTTGCGCGTTGCCGGAGCATTGACGTCGCTTCTCACGCGCTTCAGGGGGATTTTCGGATGCTTGTAAGCGCACTCATCACATTTCTCGTCGTTATTCTCATTCTCTATCTCATCAACCTGTTGCCGATCGACGGCCGCGCCAAGCAAATCGCGCGCGTCGTTGTGATCATCCTCGGCGTGATCTCGTTGCTGAAATACATCGCGGTGTTCTAGCGTCGGACGGCCGGCTCCCTCGCGAAAAGGAAGCATTCGCGGCGCCCGGCCGGCGATGCCGGGGCTTTTCGTTGATGCGATCGCGCGACACGCTATTTGAGCGTCTTGAACCAGTCATCCACATCCTTGTGGATCTGATCCTTGGCGAAGCCGTAGCGCTGCTGCAGCTTGCCTTCGAGCTGCTCGCGGCGCCCCTCGATCACGTTGAGATCGTCGTCGGTGAGCTTGCCCCATTTTTCCTTGGCGGCGCCCTTGAACTGCTTCCAGTTACCTTCCACCCGGTTCCAATCCATCGCCATCTCCTCTTTGCATTGAGGATCGGGCGTTCAACGGGCTGGCAACTCAAACGTTCCAGCTTCTCTGTTGGATTAGCCGGCCGCCTTGGCTTCCCGGCGCCGCGCCGTCAGGATGAATTCGGTGTAGCCGTTGGGCTGCTCGCGTCCCTTGAAGATGAGATCGCAGGCCGCCTTGAAGGCGGTGCCGTCGAAGTCCGGCGCCATCGGCCGGTAGAGCGGATCGCCGGCGTTCTGCCGGTCCACCACGACCGCCATGCGCTTCAGCGTCTCCATCACCTGCGTCTCTGGTGACGACGCCGTGATGCAGCCAGTTCGCGATATGCTGGCTGGAGATGCGCAACGTGGCGCGGTCCTCCATCAGGCCGACGTCGTGGATGTCGGGCACCTTGGAGCAGCCGACGCCCTGGTCGATCCAGCGCACGACATAGCCGAGGATGCCCTGGCAGTTGTTGTCGAGCTCCTGCTGCACCTCGTCCGGCGCCCAGTTCGATTGCGACAGCGGGATGGTCAGGATGTCGCGACAGCTTCGCGCGCGGGCCGCCCTTCGCCAGTTCCTGCTGCCGCGCCAGCACGTCGACCTGGTGGTAGTGCAGCGCGTGCAGCGTCGCCGCGGTCGGCGAGGGCACCCAGGCGGTGTTGGCGCCGGCCTGGGGATGGCCGATCTTCTGCGCCAGCATGTCGGCCATCTTGTCGGGCGCCGCCCACATGCCCTTGCCGATCTGGGCATGGCCGGGCAGGCCGCAGGCCAGGCCGATATCGACGTTCCAGTCCTCGTAGGCCTTGATCCAGGTTGCGCCTTCATGTCGTTCTTGCGGATCATCGGGCCGGCTTCCATCGAGGTGTGGATCTCGTCGCCGGTGCGGTCGAGGAAGCCGGTGTTGATGAAGACGACGCGCTGCGCGGCGCTCTGGATGCAGGCCTTGAGGTTGACCGTGGTGCGCCGCTCCTCGTCCATGATGCCGATCTTCATGGTGTTCCGCGGCAGCGCCAGCATCTTCTCGACCCGGCCGAACAACTCGCAGGTCAGCGCGACCTCGTCGGGGCCGTGCATCTTCGGCTTCACGATGTAGACCGAGCCGGTGCGGCTGTTCTGCGATTTTCGAGTTGCCCTTGAGGTCGTGGAGCGCGAGCAGACCGGTCGACCGCGGCATCGAGCAAGCCTTCCGGAATTTCGGCGCCGGCCGAGTCGAGCACGGCGTCGGTGAACATGTGATGGCCGACATTGCGCACCAGCAGCAGGCTGCGGCCGTGCAGCCTGAGGTCCTTGCCGTCCGCGCGTCTGTGTAGATGCGGTCGGGGTTGAGCGCGCGCTTCAGCGTCTGGCCGCCCTTCTCGAAGTCGGCGGACAGCGTGCCGTTCATCAGGCCGAGCCAGTTGCGGTAGATCAGCACCTTGTCCTCGGCATCGACCGCGGCGACGCTGTCTTCCATGTCCAGGATCGTGGTGACCGCCGATTCCAGGATCACGTCGGCGACGCCGGCCGGATCGTCCTTGCCGATCATGTGGCCGCGATCGATCTTGATCTCGATATGCAGGCCGTTGTTGACCAGCAGGATGGCGGTCGGCGCGGCCGCCTCGCCCCGGAAGCCCGCGAATTGCGCGTTCGATTTCAGCGCGGTGGCGTTGCCGCTCTTCAGTTTGACGGCAAGCTGGCCGGCGATGACGCTGTAGGAGGTTACGTCGGTGTGGCTTCCGGTCGCCAGCGGCACGGCCGAATCGAGAAAGGCCTTTGCTTTCGCGACCACCTTGTCGCCTCTCGCCTTGTTGAAACCCTTGGCCCCTTCGCCCGCTTCGTGCGGAATCGCATCGGTGCCGTAAAAAGCATCGTAAAGACTGCCCCAGCGCGCGTTGGCGGCGTTGAGCGCGTAGCGCGCATTGGTGAGCGGCACGACCAGCTGCGGCCCGCAGATCTTGCCGATCTCTTCGTCGACATTGGCGGTCTCGACCTTCTGCGTCGCCGGTTCCGGCAGCAGATAGCCGATCTCCCTCAGAAACGCCGTATATGCGCTCATGTCGAGCGGCTTGCCCTTGTTGGCGCGGTGCCAGCCGTCGATTTTCGCCTGCAAGGCGTCGCGTACCACGAGCAGCTGGCGATTCCTCGGAGCAAGATCGCGGATGATGGCCGCGAGGCCGGCCCAGAACGCGTCAGGGGAAATTCCGGTCTTGGGGGTGGCTTCCCTGGCGATGAAATCGAACAAGACGGGAGCGATCTTCAGGCCGTGGGCATCGATACGATTCATGATGGGATATTTTCTCACGCGAAACCGCGCAACGCGCAGTTTTCAGGGGTGCAAGACGACAAAAGGGCCCCGCGAAGGGCCTGTTCGGGGCCCTTTTAGCCCCAAAGCCGGGGCGATGAGAAGGCCTTTGGCAGGCCTCGATTGCCCATTGCGAAGGCGGCCCGTGAACGCTCAGATATTGGCGGCGAGGTCGACACGTTCGTCGAACAGAATGCCCGATTTGACCAGCATCCGCTCGATCGCGTCGGTCGCGTCAGCAACGGAACAGGTCGAGGTGTCGATCGTCAATTCGGCTTGCGCGGGCGGCTGGTAGTCGCTGCCGATGCCGGTAAATTCCTGAAGCGTTCCTGCGCGCGCCTTGGCGTAGTGGCCCTTGGGATCTCGGCTCTCGCACACCTCGGCTGGCGTCGCGACATGGACCTCGCGAAACGCGCTGTCGGCGATACGGCGCGCCGCAGCGCGGTCTTCGCTCGAGGGCGAGACCGCGGCGACGATGGCGATGTGTCCGTTGCGCGCCAGATGGGCGGCGACTTCCGCCAGCCGGCGGATATTCTCGCTGCGGTCGGCCGTGGAGAAACCGAGGTCGCCATTGAGGCCGGCGCGCAAGGTATCGCCGTCCAGCAGCACCGGCGCCCCGCCATTGCCGAACAGCCTGCGCTCCAGCGCGCGCGCCAGCGTCGATTTGCCCGAGGCGGGCAATCCCGTCAGCCAGATCACCGCGCCGTTATGGCGATAACGCGCCGCGCGCTCATCGGGGCGCAACGCGGATTCCACCGGTACGATGTCGACGGGAATGGCGCGTTGTCCGGCATCGATCGAGAGCACGAGCCCGCCGCCGGCAATGCGGCCATTGACCTCGATCACCAGCCGTCCGGTGCGCGGATTGTCGGTGTAGGGATCGGCGGCGATGGGCTGCGCCAGCGAAATGTCGATCTCGCCGACGTGATTGCGCGCGATCGATTTGGTCTCGACGCTCGACAGTTCGCCGGGATCGACGGCCTTCTCGATCGCGACAACCGTGGCGCGGGTTTCCCGCGTGCCGAGGCGGACCAGAATTGAGGCGCCGGTCGAGAGCGGCTTGTCGTGCAGCCAGAAAACGCGCGCGCGAACTCGCCGCGTGTCGCGCAGACCGGTTCCGACATGCGCAATCACGTCGCCGCGCTCGATGAACAGTTCGCGATCGAGCGTGATGCCCACCGAACGTCCGGCACTCTGGCGTCCCTCGACGGGCGTCACCGGCCAACCCTCGACGGTCCTGATCCTTGCGATCTTGCCCGCGGGCATGATGACGATTTCGTCTCCGGCACTGAGGCTGCCGGATTCAACGCGGCCCGCGACGATCCGGCGGTCGTCGAATTTATAGATCGCCTGCACCGGCAGCCGCAGCGCAAGCGTTTCCGGCGGACGCGCCGGCTCAAGTGCGTCGAGCGCGTCCACCACGGTCGGCCCGCCGTACCAGCCGATCCGCAATGTGCGCGCGGCGACGCCGTCGCCGTCGCGCGCCGAAATCGGAATGACCGCGGATGGAGTGACGCCAAGGCCATTCAGATGCGCGGAAATCTCGCGGCTGATCTTCCTGAAACGCGCGGCGCTGAAATCGACCCGGTCCATCTTGTTGACGACAACCGCGACCTGTTTGACGCCAAGCAGATGCAGCAGATAGCCGTGACGCCGGGTCTGGTCACGGACGCCTTCCAGCGCGTCGATAATCAGAAGCGCGCCGTCGGCCTGTGAAGCGCCGGTGATCATGTTGCGCAGGAATTCGGCGTGGCCCGGCGCGTCGATCAGCACGACGTCGCGCGACCCGGTGCGGAAGCGGATCTGCGTGGTGTCGATGGTGATGCCCTGGTCGCGCTCGGTCTGCAGCGCATCGAGCAGGAACGACCATTCGAACGGCATGCCCCGGCGCGCGCTCACGGCTTTGAGCATTTCAAGCTTGCCCTCGGGCAGGCTGCCGGTCTCGTGCAAAAGACGTCCGACCAGGGTCGACTTGCCGTGATCGACATGACCAACGATGACGATGCGAACCTGCGGACGCGTGGTGCCGTTGGGCGTCGCCGATACGCTCGCGGGAACGATCATGTTCATCTGATCACTCAACTCAATGTCGATTCAGAGATAGCCGGCGACGCGCAGCCGTTCGAAGGCGTCTTCGGTTTCGTGATCGAGCGCGCGGCCGGCGCGTTCGGGCACTTTGGTGCCGTCGAGCTCGACCAGGATCTCCTCGATGCTGGAGGCGGTCGATGCCACGGGATTGGTGATGTCCTGGTCGCCCAGCGAGCGATAACGCTTGCCGTCCTTGGCGAGATAAAGCGGAATGATCGGGATGTTTTCGCGCCTGGTGTAGGCCCAGATGTCGGCTTCGGTCCAATGCAGGATCGGGTGAATGCGCAAATGCGCGCCTGTTGGAGGCGAGGCGTTGAACTGGTCCCAGAATTCAGGCGGTTGATCGCGCACGTCCCATCCGCCCTCGGTGCCACGCGGCGAGAACACCCGCTCCTTGGCGCGGGTGGCTTCCTCGTCGCGGCGAATGCCGGCGATCAATCCGTCGAAGCCATATTTGGAAAGCGCCAGCTTCAGCCCGTCGGTCTTGCGTGCAGCCGATCGTGCGGCGGGCGGCAGGGTCGGATCGATGCTCTCGAGCGGCGGGCACGGCTCAATTCTGAGGTCGAGCTCCCATTCCCGCGCATAGCGATCGCGAAACGCGTACATCTCCGGAAATTTCTTGCCGGTATCGACGTGCAATGCAGGGAAGGGCACGCGGCCGAAGAACGCCTTGCGCGCCAGCCAGATCATCACGTTGGAATCCTTGCCGAGCGACCACAACAGCGCGAGCTTCCTGAGCCGGGCGAAGGCTTCCCTGAAAATGTAGATGCTTTGGGCTTCGAGCGCGTCGAGGTGATCCATGGTGGGCTCATGGCGGCGCACGTCGGACGAAATTTTCCGGGCAGCTGATGCCCGGGGCGCGCCGGTCCAAACCAACCGGTCTTTTGCTTGATCGCTGTCGAGAAGATGCATCTCTGGGCCTTGGACTCTGCAGGTGAAAATTCTATAGTTGCACTGCGGTAGAGAAGAAAGAATTTTCTCTTTGCAGCCATCGAATGAGACATATATAGAAAATAATTCCGGTCAACCCCTCAACTTGGGGAAGCGAGTATCGCATGCGATTTCTGCCGGTATTTCTCGATCTGCAAGCCGGCCCGGTGCTGCTGGTTGGTGCCGGCGATCTGGCGCGCGCGAAACTGCGCCTGCTGGCAGCGGCGGGCGCGCGCGTTCGCTGGTACGCAACCGATGGCCATCACGATGTGAGCGGTCTCGAGCCCGCCGACGCGGCGCGGGTCGAACTCGCCGAGGGCGATCCTCTTGCTGCCGATCTGTCGGGTGTCATTGCGATCCTCTGCGCGGGCGCCGGCGACATCGGACCTGCGATGTCGGCGCGGGCAAAAGCCGTGGGACTGCCCGTGAACGTCATGGACGATCTCGTGCATTCGACCTTTATCTTTCCCGCCATCGTCGATCGCGGTGATGTGATCGTCGCCGTCGGCACCGGCGGATCATCGCCGGTTGTGGCACGCCGCGTGCGTGAGCGCATCGAGGCTGTTCTGCCGGCGCGCATCGGCGATCTCGCGGGCTTCATCGGTCGCTGGCGCAAGACGATCCAGGGCCGCATTCCCGAGATTTTCACTGCGCCGCCGCTTCTGGGAGCACGTCGTCGACGGCCCGATCGGCGCGCTGGTTCTGGCCGGACGCGCCGATGAAGCAGAAGCGGCGCTGAAAGACATCGCCGATGCCGGTTCGTTTGCCGGCGCGCTGGCCTCAGGCAAGGCAGAGGGCAGGGTGACGCTGGTGGGCGCCGGTCCGGGCGATCCGGATCTGCTCACCATCAAGGCGCTGCGCGCGTTGCAGGACGCCGACATTGTTTTCTATGACGAATTGGTCTCACCGGAAATTCTCGATCGCGCGCGCCGCGACGCTTCGCGTATTGCCAGTCGGCCGCCGCGTCGGCAAGCCCGGCATCGGCCAGGACGCCATCAACAGACTGTTGATCGAGGCGGCGAAGTCGGGACAGCGGGTGGTGCGTCTCAAGGGCGGCGATCCCCTTGTGTTCGGCCGCGGCGGCGAGGAAATCGAGGCGTTGCGGCAGGCAGGCGTCGCCTATTCGGTGATTCCCGGAATTACCGCGGGCCTCGGTGCATCAGCACAATTCGAAGTCCCGCTCACCTTCCGGCATGAGGCGCTGCGCATCACCTTCCTCACCGCGCACAAGGCCAGGGACGCCGAAGCCGTCGACTGGTCCGTCCTGACCGACGCGAAGATGACGGTTGTCGTCTATATGGGAATGACCGCGGCGCCATCGGTTCGCGCCGGCCTGCTGGCCGCGGGACGCTCGCCGCAAACTCCGGTCGGCGTGTTCGCGCGCGTGACGCGGCCGGATGCGCAGGCGGCAGTCGGAACGCTCGAACAATTGCCCGATCTGGTCGAGCAGATCGACGGCGGTCCCGCCATCCTCATCATCGGCGATGTGGTCGCGCACTCCGCGCCCTGGCGCCATTCAAATCTCTATCAAGTGATCTCGAAACTGCTGGATGCTGCCGAATGACCTCTCCGCTCGAACAGAAAAAAATCAGAATTGCCGGCCCGTCGGTGGTGACCGCGAACCGCACCTGGGACGGTATCGTGATCTACCGCACCTCCCAGCGAGGCTGGTCGGCAAACCTGTCGGATGCCGCGATCGTTCGCACCTCCGAGGAGGCCCGGGCGCTGCTGGCCGAATCCGTCGCCGACGATATCGGCGCGGTCGGCGCCTATATCGCGCCGGTCGACGTCAAGGACTCCGGCAAGATCAAGCCGGGCAATCTGCGAGAACATATCCGATTCCGGGGCGTCACCATCGATGTGCCGGTTCCGGCGTAAGGCCCACTCATCATGTACGCGTATGACGAACTCGATCGCACGATTATCAACGAACGCGTTGAGGAATTTCGCGACCAGGTGAAGCGCCGGCTGTCCGGCGAACTCACCGAGGACGAATTCAAGATGCTGCGGCTGCAGAACGGCGTCTATCTGCAGCTGCACGCCTATATGTTCCGCGTGGCGATTCCCTACGGCACGCTGTCGTCGAAGCAATTGCGGCGGCTGGCGCATGTGGCGCGGCGCTACGACCGCGGCTACGGACATTTCACCACCCGGCAGAACATCCAGTTCAACTGGATCAAGCTTGCCGAACTGCCGGATGCGCTGGCCGATCTCGCCGAGGTCGGCATTCACGCCATGCAGACGTCGGGCAACAACACGCGCAACGTCACGTCGGATCAATGGGCCGGTGTGGCCCCCGGCGAGATCGAGGATCCCCGGATCTGGTCGGAGCTGCTGCGGCAGTACACGACGCTGCATCCGGAATTCTCTTTCCTGCCGCGCAAGTTCAAATTCGCGATCACCGCGTCGGCGCACGATCGCGCCGCGATCAAGGTTCACGACATCGGTCTGCGCCTGCACAAGAACACCGAAGGCGAAACCGGCTTCGAGGTTCTGGTCGGCGGCGGGCTCGGCCGCACCCCGTTCATCGGCAAAACGATAAAGCCATACGTCGCAGGCCGCGATCTGCTGAGCTACGTCGAGGCGATCCTGCGCGTCTACAATCAGTACGGCCGCCGCGACAACATCTACAAGGCGCGCATCAAGATCCTGGTGCACGAGCTCGGCATCGAGAAGGTTCGCGCAGGAGGTCGAGGACGAATGGCTGCAGATGCGCGACAGCGCGCTGACGCTGGAGGACGCCGTCATCGAGGATATCCGTTCGCGCTTCACCTATCCGGCGTACGAGAAGTTGCCGCATATGCCGGAGGAATTGAAGAAGGCGGCGCACGACCCGGATTTCGAGGCCTGGCGCAGGAATTCGGTGGCGCTGCACAAGGTGCAGGGCTATTCGATCGTGACGCTGTCGCTGAAGCCGGTGGGCGGACCGCCTGGTGATGCCACCGCCGATCAGATGGACGCGGTCGCTGATCTCGCCGACAAATATTCCTTCGGCGAAATTCGCGTCGGCCACGAGCAGAACCTCGCGCTGCCGCATGTCGCCCGGCGCGACCTGCCGGCGCTCTGGAAGCGCGCTGGACAAGATCGGGTTGGCGACGCCGAACGTCAATCTGATCTCCGACATCATCGCCTGCCCGGGGCTGGATTATTGCTCGCTCGCCAACGCGCGTTCGATCCCGATCGCGCAGGAACTGACGCGGCGCTTCGCCAATCACCAGACCGCCAATCTGATCGGGCGGCTGCACATCAATATCTCCGGCTGCATCAACGCCTGCGGCCACCATCACGTCGGCCACATCGGCATTCTCGGTGTCGAGAAGAACGGCGAGGAATTTTATCAGATCACGATCGGCGGCCGCGCCGACGAGAATGCCGAGGTCGGCACCCTGATCGGGCCAGCCGTTCCCTATGGCGAAGTCGCCGACGTGGTCGAGGATATTGTCGAAGCCTATCTCGCGCTGCGTGCTCGTCCCGACGAGCTTTTCGTCGACACGGTGAAGCGGCTTGGCGTCGAACCTTTCAGGGAGCGGGTTTATGCCACTCGTTAAGAGCGGAAAAATAGCCGGCGACGAGTTTGTCCATGTCGCTGACGACGCCGAGATCCCCGGCGATGGCGCCATTCTGGTTTCCGCGACGCGCCTGCTTGAAGACGCGGAGGGGCTTTCGCGGCGTGCGGGACGGATGGGCGTGGTCTGGCCGAACAATCGCGACGTCGACGATCTCGTGCCCCTTCTCGGCCGGCTCGCGGTGGTCGCCCTGGTGTTTCCGACCTTCCGCGACGGCCGCGCCTATAGCCAGGCCCGGCTGCTGCGGGAACGCCACCTCTATCGTGGCGAATTGCGCGCCACCGGCCAGGTGTTGCGCGACCAGTTCATGTTCATGCTGCGCGCCGGGTTTGATTCGTTCGAGGTGAAAAAGCAGAGCGACGCGGAGGCGTTTGCCAATACCGTCAAGCGCTACTCGGTGTTCTATCAGCCGACCGGCGATGGCCGCATCACGGCGCTGCACCGGCGGATGATGTTGCGCCATTCGGAGAGCGCCAGCCAGTGAATGCACTTGCACATCAGGTGTCACCGCAACAGCCGGCAGCCGATTTGCCGCCGGCCGGGGAGCTCGATGGCGCGCTTCGTAACGCGTCACCGGCGGAGGTGATTGCAGCCGCGCTACAGGCCGTCGGCCGCGAGCGTCTCGCGCTGGTCTCCTCGTTCGGCACCGAATCGGCCGCGCTGCTCAAGGTGATGGCCGATGTCGATCCCGCCATTCCCGTGATCTTTCTCGATACCGGATGGCTGTTCGAGGAGACGCTGGCCTATCGCGACAACCTGACCGCGATGCTGGGATTGAGGGATGTCCGTTCGATCAAGCCGCTGGAGGAGACGCTCAAGGCGCGAGGATTCCGATCGCGAATTGTGGTTTTCCGATCCCGATGCCTGCTGCCGCATCCGGAAGGTCGAACCGCTGGCGCGGGCTTTGGCGCCGTTCAGCGCCTGGATCAACGGGCGCAAGCGTTTTCAGGGCGGCCTGCGGGCCGCCATTCCCGTGGTCGAGCTTGACGGCACCAGGCTGAAATTCAATCCGTTCGCAAACGTCTCGCGCGAACAGATCGCGGCGATCTATGCGACGGCAAACCTGCCGCCGCATCCGCTTGTTGCGTCGGGTTTCCTGTCGGTCGGGTGCATGCCCTGCACCAGCCGGACCTCGCCGGATGAGGATGCGCGCGCCGGCCGCTGGCGCGGCAGAGCCAAGACAGAATGCGGCATCCATACGGTGAAGACGTCGTAATACCAGCCCGTCATTCCGAGGCGCGCGCAAGCGCGAACCCGAATCTCGCTCGGTTACCTCGAGATTCTCCGATGTGCAATTGCACATCGTAGTCGCATCTTCGATACGCCCCGGAATGACGGCGGATTTGGGCCCCCTGTTCACCATTCAGCCATTGTTGGTATGCAACAACGCCCAATGCAAATTGGGGGAATTCCGAATCATGCGCGCGGTGGTCGCGATTCTCGGGCTTTTGGCGCTTTCCGGCTGCGCGGCGGAGGCTCCGCTCGAGCAGCCCAGCATGTATCTCAGCATGGCCAATGGCGGCGCCAGGCTCGATCCGCAGGCGGCGGCCTCGATGATTTCGCTCTACCGGCAGAACAACGGCCTCGGCGGCGCTGGTGGTCGACCCCGAGCTGATGAAGCTCGCGGAGCAGCAGTCGCAGGCGATGGCAAGCCAGAACAAGCTCGACCATGACGTCAAGGCGCCGCTGGCGAAACGCCTGAATGCGTCCGGCTATCCCGCGACGCTGGCGGTGGAGAATGTGTCGGCGGGGTACCATACCCTGGCCGAGGCATTTTCAGGCTGGCGCGACTCGCCCCCGCACCGGGCCAATATGCTGAAAAACGGGGTCACAAAATTAGGCATCGCGGCGAGCTATGCTCCAAATACCAAATACAAGGTGTTCTGGACGCTGATTCTGGCGTCGTCGGACCCGCGATAAACTCGGCGTGATCGCCGTTCACGGCCTCGCCGATTGACGCCATCGCGAACTGACGCCACGGTGCCATTGCATTTTCACGATCGATCGACCGACATGACCGATAATTCCAGCCCGGCGTCAGCAAGGACACCTGCGAAGGCGCAGCGCGTGATGGTCTTGCAGGGCGGCGGCGCGCTCGGCTCCTATCAGGCCGGCGCCTATCAGGCGCTGTGTCACCATGACTTCGAGCCGGAATGGATTGCCGGTATTTCGATCGGCGCCGTCAACGCCGCGATCATCGCCGGCAATCCGCCCGAAAAGCGGGTGGAGCGGCTCAAGGAATTCTGGGACATGGTTTCGGCGCCGGTGCCCTGGAGACCGATCGCGCCCGGCGATGGCGGCCGTACCCTGTTCAACGAGGCCAGCGCCGCGTTGATCGCTACCTTCGGCGTTCCCGGTTTTTTCCGGCCGCGTTTCCCGCCGGCGCCGCTTTGGCCGCAGGGCACCCCGCAGTCGCAGAGCTATTACGACACCGCGCCGCTTCGCGCCACGCTGGAGCGTCTGGTCGATTTCGACCGGATCAACGATCTGAAGACCCGGTTGAGCGTCGGCGCGGTAAGCGTGACTTCAGGCAATTTCAAATATTTCGATAATTTCGAATTCAGGAAGCTGGGCAAGAAGATCGGGCCGGAACATGTCATGGCGTCCGGCGCGTTGCCGCCGGGCTTTCCCTCCGTCGAAATCGAAGGCGAGCATTTCTGGGATGGCGGCATCGCCTCCAACACGCCGCTCGATTATGTGCTGGATGCGGAAATCGACAACGACCTGCTGATCTTCCAGGTCGACCTTTTCAGCGCGCGCGGACCGCTGCCGGTATCGCTGCTGGAAGCCGCCGAGCGCGAAAAGGACATCCGCTTTTCCAGCCGCACCCGGATGAATACCGACAAGAACAAGCAGGTCCACAACACCCGCAAGGCGCTGCGCGAGCTGATGGGCAAGCTGCCCGACTACCTCAGGAACGATCCGTCGGTCGAAATCCTGTGCAAGGCCGCCAAGGAAAACACCGTCACGGTGGTGCACCTGATCTACCGCAGCAAGAACTACGAATCCAACTCCAAGGATTATGATTTTTCGCACATCGGCATGGTCGAGCACTGGGGCGCGGGCGAGCGTGACGTTCATCTGTCGATGCGCCACAAGGACTGGCTTGAGCGGCCGCAATCCGGCGAATCCATGATGACCTACGATCTCACGGGGGACGGCACCGAGCCCCCGACGGCAAAGCAGGAGTGAATGAAATGGGTACGTTGACAGGCAAGACCGCCGTTGTGACCGGCTCGACCAGCGGCATCGGACTGGCGTATGCGCGCGCCTTTGCGGGCGCCGGCGCCAATATCGTTCTCAACGGCATGGGCGCGCCGGCCGACATCGAAAAGGAGCGCGCCGGCATCGAGAGCGACTTCAAGGTCAAGGCGATTTATTCGCCCGCCGACATGAGCAAGCCGACCGAGATCGCCGAGATGATCGCGCTCGGCGAGAAGACCTTCGGTTCGGTCGACGTGCTCGTCAACAATGCCGGCATCCAGTTCGTCTCCCCGATCGAGGAGTTCCCGATCGACAAATGGGACGCCATCATCGCCATCAACCTGTCGTCGGCGTTTCACGGCATCCGCGCCGCCGTGCCCGGCATGAAGAAGCGCGGCTGGGGCCGCATCATCAATACGGCGTCGGCGCATTCGCTGGTGGCCTCGCCGTTCAAGTCGGCCTATGTCTCGGCCAAGCACGGCATCGCCGGCCTCACCAAGACCGTGGCGCTGGAACTCGCGACCTTCAAGATCACCTGCAACTGCATCAGTCCCGGGTTATGTCTGGACGCCGCTGGTCGAGAAGCAAATTCCCGACACCATGAAGGCGCGCAACCTGACCAAGGAGCAGGTCATCCATGACGTGCTGCTGGAAGCGCAGCCGACCAAGGAGTTCGTCACCTCCGAGCAGGTCGCGGCGCTGGCGCTGTATCTGTGCGGCGACGATGCCGCGCAGATCACCGGCGCCAATCTCTCGATCGACGGCGGCTGGACCGCGGAGTAGGAAGCTTCTTAACCCCGACGCTCAAGTTCGTCATGGCCGGGCCTGTCCCGGCCATCCATGTCTTGCTTGTCGGATTTCTGAAGACGTGGATGCCCGGCACAAGGGCGGGCATGACGTGGAGAGACTCAGTCGCGCTTCCCGAACGCCAGCACGTGCAGTCCGAGCCGCCGCCGCACAATCCAGAACAGCAGCACGGTCTCGAACACCGAGCGAGATCGAGGTCGCCGCCGCGGCGCCGTGGCCGCCGAAGCGCGGCACCAGCGCAATGCAGAGCACGACGTTCATGACGAAGGCCAGCGCATAGGCCAGCGCGCAGATATGCTGGTGGCCGAGCATGTTGAGCAGCCGCTCGACCGGGCCGATCGCGGATCGCACCACAAGCCCGATGGCCGCGACGAACATGATGTCGTAGCCGACCACGAATTGCGGTCCGAACAGCCACAATAGCGGCTTGCCCAATGCCAGCAGCAGCGATGGTCGCGGCGAGCGAGGGCCAGAACGTCCACTTGATCGCATGCGCGACATAGGCCGACAGCCGCGCCTTGTCGCCGAGCGCATGATATTCGGCAAAGCGGTGCGCGGTGGTCGCCGACATCGCATAGTGGATGAAGGAGACCAGCGCCAGCGTCTTCACCACGGCGAAATAGACGCCGACCTCTTCGGAAGCGCGAAATTGCTGCAGCACCAGCACGTCGGTGTAGGACAACAGCAGGTAAAAACCTTCGACCAGCAGGATCGGCAGCGAGATCGCGAGCCAGCCGCGGAAATCGTAGGCCTTGGGGCCGGGCTCGATGTGGCCGCCGAGCCGGCGGTTCAGCACCAGCATCTGGCCGATCATGGCGATCCATACCGCGGCGGCGCTGGCCAGCATCGCGGCGGTGGCGCCGAGATGGAAGCCGAGCGCGAAGGCGCCGGCGGTGAAGCCGATGATCAGCGACTGCCGCACGATGAATTGCGGCATCAATCCGAGCCGCATCCAGTCGTGCGAGCGCGCGATGCCGTCCTGGGTGTTGGCGACCACGAAGGCCGGCAGCGTGAGGCAGCCGATGTAGAGCGGCAGAATCGCGCTGGCGTCGATCCACGGCGACAGCAGTCTTCACCACGCCCGCCAGCAGCAGCGAGACAACGCCGAAGACACGACAAACGTCATCCAGCGGCTGCCGGAGAGAAAGCCGCGCAGCAGCGCGTGCTCGCCGCGGGCGCGATATTCCGGAATGATCTTTTGCGCCGACGCCGAGATGCCGAAATCCATCATGCTGCCGAGCAGCAGCACCCAGGTCCAGACATAGACATAGACGCCGTAATCCGAACCGCCCATCCAGCGCGCCAGCAGGATCTGCGACAAGATAGGCCAGCGCTGCGCTGATGACGCGGATGATGAAAATCGTGCCGGCCAGCCGCTTGGTCAGCGAGGCTTCGCTGGATGCCGCCGAGCAGCGATCGCAGTCGCGCGATCGCGCCGGCGGGCGGAACTGTTGCGGATTGTGCGTCCATCACGGCCAAGCGGAAATCCCCGGAACCGCCGCGGGCATGCGGCGAACATTCCGCCTATCAACTATTCGTTAAGATTCGGTTGGTCTCGTCGTCCCGGGGAATGCGAAGCATGACCCGGAATCTCGAGATTCCCCGCTGTGCAATTGCACATCGGGTTCATGCTTCGCACGCCCCGGCATGACGACGGCGAGGTCAATCCAGATTGATATTGAATTCGTAGGCGCGGTCGCCGCCGACCAGGGTCAATTTGAGCGCGGCACCTGCCGGGCTTCACACCCGGAGGCACGCCGTCGAGGTCGAAGGCGAAGCGCTTGACCCCGGGCGGGCTGTGATTCGAGCAGTTTCGGAACCGGCAGCCCCCAGTCCGGCGTTGGCCCTTCGACAAACAGGCTGACCTCCCTGGCGTCCGGGCTGACCACGTCGACCAGCACGGCGGACTTGCCGTCGCGCTTGACGTCGCGGATGGTCAGCGGGTTCGGGTCGCCGACATTGGCCGGCTTGGGAACCGTGTCGAGCGCTGCGAACAGCGCGCTGTCCTCGGTGCTGGCCACGCTGGTGAAGGCAAGCTCGGCATTGGCCTTCGACGGGAATGCAGAGCTTCTCGCAGACCGCGTAGTTGATGTCGGCGCGAAGCGTCACCGGCTTGTCGGCATTTTTCGCCACGATCCGCAGCGGCAGCACGATCTGGTCGTGATAGCCCAGCGAGTGGCCGCCGGCGCCGTCGTCGAACTTGGTCGGCGCCGGCCACAGAACGGTCACGGCTTCGATATTTTCCGATTTGGAGAAGTCGAAGCGCGGCGGCACGCCGGAATCGCCGGGGCTTCGCCAGTAGGTTTTCCAGCCCGGCTGAAGCTGAAAGGCGATGCCGCCCAGCAGCACCGCGCCGCTGCGCGATCCCGCCAGCAGCCGGACCGCGGAATGTCCGTCGCGTTGCCACGGCGACGCATCCTGGGCGCGGGCCTCGGTCGTCAGGGATGACACAAATACGGTTGCGGCAAAGCCGAGCGCGGCGCGCACGGGAACTATGACGGTCATGAGACGTCTTTACAGGCAAGCGGGGACGCAAACCATTGAATTGCTTGTGATGTATAACAAACACTGGGCGAAGCTTGATTGACAGAACCGCCACCCGATATCAGGATGGGCAGCAACACGAGAGTCCTTTGCGGATGGACCCTGAAGGCAAAAAACCGAGGATTGTTCGCCGCGAAGCCGCCGGCATGCGGCGACAATTCGTCCGAACGCGGCTATCTCGACGGCCAGTTGCTGATCGCCATGCCGGTGATGGGAGATCCGCGTTTCGAGCGCTCGGTGATCTATCTCTGCGCGCATTCGTCCGAAGGCGCCATGGGCATCATCGTCAATCGCCCGGCGGGCAGCATCGACTTTCCCGAATTGCTGGTGCAACTCGATATCATCAAGAAGGCCGACCAGATCAAGCTGCCGGAAAACGCCGAGACCATGAAGGTCCTGAAGGGCGGCCCGGTCGAGACCGGCCGCGGCTTCGTGCTGCATTCGAGCGATTTCTTCATCGAGGATGCGACCTTGCGGATCGATGACGGAATTTGCCTGACCGCGACCGTCGATATTCTCAAGGCGATCGCCAGGGGCGCCGGCCCGAAGCACGCCATCCTCGCGCTGGGCTATGCCGGCTGGGCGCCGGGACAGCTGGAGACCGAAATCCAGGATAATGGCTGGCTGCATTGCGATGCCGATCCGGATCTGGTGTTCGGCGGCGACGTCGAGGAAAAATACCTGCGCGCGCTGCGCAAGATCGGGATCGATCCGGGCATGCTGTCGAACGAAGCCGGGCATGCGTGAGCGGAATTTGCGCCGGCGCCGGCATACAACCGCGATGTCGTCCCTGCGAAAGCATGCGAAAGCAGGGACGACGAGATGTCTTTGATCTACTCCGCCGCCTGCTGCTTGACCGTCGGCTCGGTGCCGGCGACCGTGGCGCGGCGCATGTCGCGCGGCTGCGACTGGTCGTAGCGGCGGACCCGGTGCATGGTCTGGCGGTTGTCCCACATCACGAGATCGTGCAGCGTCCATTTGTGGACGTGGACGAATTCAGGCCTGCGTGGCGTGCTCGGTGAGGTCGCGCAGCAACACCCGCGCCTCCGGCACGCGTCATGCCCATGATCGCGCCGGCATGCGACGACAGATACAGCGACTTGCGGCCGTGCACCGGATGGGTGCGCACCAGCCGCTGCAGCACCGGCTTGAACAGCTGCTTTTCTTCCTCGGTGTAATCGAGGAAGCCGAGCGAGCCGCGCGAATACATCAGCGAATGCTCGCAGATCAGGTCCTCGATCTCGGCCTTGGTCTCGTCGTCGAGCGCGTCATAGGCCGCGCGCATGTCGGCGAATTCGGTGTTGCCGCCCTTCGGGTTCACCACCCGCGCCGACAGCAGCGAGAATTTCGCCGGAATCGGGCGGAACGAACTGTCGGAATGCCACAGGCAGTTGCCGAGATTGAACAGATGCACGCGGCTGTCGCGCGGCAGCGGCTTGCCGTCCTTGCCGAGATTGGAGACGTCGTTGAGGCCGGTGCTGGCGAGCCGGGAATCCTCCGGCTTGACGACATTGCCGCCGCGCGGATTTTCGCGCTCGCCGAAATTCAGCGCGAACGCCATCTGCTGCTGGTCGGTGATGTCCTGGTTGCGGAACAGCAGCACGGCGTATTTGTCCATGCCGGCCTCGATATCCCTGGCCTCTTGCGGCGTCAGCGGCTTTGCGCAAATCGACGCCGGACACTTCGCCGAAAAAATGCGGGTGAAGCTGCCGGATCGAGACGGTCATGGCGTTTCTCCTGAGCTGGGCGCGCGGTTATCCCGCCCCGTTTGGCGAAAAAACTACTCCCCGATCGGGCGATGTCAACGCTATCAGGCGCATGCCCGCCCTCAGGCGTTGCGCGCCATCAGGCCGCCATCCACCGGAATAACGGCGCCGGTCAGGAACGAGGCGGCGGGCAGACACAGGCACAGCGTCATGTGGGCGACTTCCTCGGGATCGCCGTAGCGGCCGAGCGCGGTCCGGCGTCTGGCATAGATCGCCTTGTGCTCGTCGCTGATCCGCGCCGTCATGCCGGTCGTGATCGGCCCCGGACAGATGCAGTTGACGGTGATGCCGTCGCGGCCGAGTTCGACCGCGAGCGAGCGCGTCAGTCCGGCCACGCCGGCTTTCGCCGCCGAATAGGGGCTGTGCAGCGCGGTGGCGCCGAGCGCCTCGGTGGAGGCGATATTGACGATGCGCGGCGATTTCGACTTTCGCAAATAGGGCAGTGCGGCGCGGATCACGCGCTGATGCGCCGTCAGCATTACCGCGAGCCCCCTGGCCCAGGCTTCGTCATAGCCCTCATCGTCGATCGCCACGCGCACGGAAATGCCGGCATTGTTGATGACGATGTCGAGCCCGCCGAAATGCGTGGCGACGTCGTTGACGACGGCGGTGATGTCGTCGCGGCTGGCGACGTCGAGCCGCCAGGCTTTTGCGACTTGGCCGCTCGCCGCGATCTCGGCGGCGACGGCCTCGGCGCCCTCGGCGGAAAAGTCGGTGACCGCGACCTTGGCGCCCTCGGCGGCGAACACCCGCGCGGTGGCGCGGCCCATGCCGCTGGCCGCGCCGGTGACGAGGACGGTCAATCCCCTGACCGAGCGGCTGAGCTGTTTGAAATCGGACATGCGTTTCTTCCCCGGGATATTCGCTGCTATGCTTTCGGCGCACATTGAATTTGAGGTTGACGATGAACGAACTGGATTTCAGCGGCAAGCAGGTTCTGGTGGTCGGCGGCACTAGCGGCATCGGCAACGGCATCGCGCAGGCGTTCCGCGCCAAGGGCGCGCGCGTGCGGTCTGCGGCACGCGCGCTCAAGCCGCCGACTATTCGGCCGCCGAGGGATCGCATCTCGAGGGCCTCGATTACGCGCGGCTCGACGTCAGCGACGCCAAGGCGATCGAGAATTTCGAGCCGTCGTTCGACCGGCTCGACGTGCTGGTGCTGGCGCAGGGCGCGGTGATCTACCGGCGCGGCGAATTCGAGATGGCCGGATTTCGCAAGGTGCTGGAAGTCAACCTGATGAGCCTGATGGCCTGCGCCGGCAAATTCCATGACCTGCTGCGCGCGAGCAAAGGCTCGCTGATCATCGTCAGTTCGACCGCCGCCTATCATTCGACCAAGGGCAACCCGGCCTACAACGCCTCCAAGACCGGCGCCGTCGGGCTGACCCGAACGCTCGGCGAAGCCTGGGCGGAAGACGGCATCCGCGTCAACGGCATCGCGCCCGGCCTGGTCGATACCAAGATGACCAAGGTGACGACGGCCAATCCGAAGCGTCTCGAAGGCGCGATCGAGCGGATTCCGCTGAAACGGCTGGGAACGCCGGCCGACATGGCGGGCGCCGCGCTGTTCCTGGCCTCGCCGCTTTCGTCCTACATCGTCGGCCAGACGCTCGTGGTCGATGGCGGGCTGATTCTGTAAGCGCAGGAACCGAAACCCTCTCATCGGTTAGCTTCTCCGAAGATCAGCTCAAGGAGTGACCGCGATGGATAAGGATCGGGTTGCCGGTTCGGCCAAGGATTTTGCCGGTAAGGTCGAAGGCGCCGTCGGTGACATCGCCGGCGACGCAAAGACCCAGGCCGCGGGCCGGGCGCGAGAGGCCGCCGGCACGGTGCAGAATTTGTACGGCCAGGCCAAGGATGCCGCGCGCGACGCCAGCGATGCCGCCGTCAGCTACGCCAAGGATGCCTATGACAACAGCGGCGACACCTTCCGCGACGGTTCGCAGGCGATGGCAAAAAAGGTGCAGGACAATCCGCTCGGCTCGCTCCTGATCGCGGGCGGCATCGGCTTTGCGCTGGCGCTGTTGATGACGCGTCCGCCGCGCCGGCCGCCGCCGCGCTGGCGGTATTACGGCTGAGCACCCAACGACGTCATTCCGGGAATGCGCGCCCATGCGCGTAGACCCGGAATCGAGAAGTCGCGACTACGCGATTCCGGGCTCGCATCCATAGGGCCGAGTTCGTCGCGGACGCGTAGATGCGCCCGAAAATGAGACGATCGTTGGATGTTACCTCGCGAAAACGCCCGGTACCGACGCCGATCGCCCGACATTGGCCGGCGGGCGCGGAACGCCCGGCGCACGCGGCGGCGGCGATAGCTGGCGCGGCGCGTTGCCGAAAGCCGAAAAAGTTCCGCAGTGACGGCGTGCCCGATTGAGCTGGCTTTTTCGGCTTCGGCGGCGCGGCCAGGGGCGGCAACCGTTCCATCCGGCGCAACGGTTGCGATCGGCGTTTCGCCCTTGGCCTGTTCGCGTCCGATCTCGCGGCGCGGCCAGGCAAAATCGTCGGCACGGCCGGCGGGTGGCGCCAGCGGTTCGCCCTTGACCATCGTTCGCGCCGCGAGCGCGTCGACCGCGGCCGGGCGCGAGCCGGGGCCGCCGAGCAATTGATCGGTGCCGACCGAAGAAGCCACCAGCGGCAGGATCGGGCCTGCGAGCGGACGCGGCGCCGGCTGACCGGGCAGCGCATTGGCGTCGGGGGTCGCCGGTTCGGTCGGCAGCGCGATCGGGCGCGGAGCGTGCGGCCAACAGCCGCGTGATCTCGCGCTCGACATAATGCGCGAGTTTGCGCGCGCCGGGCTTGGTGAAATAGACGCCGTCTCAGGATCGCAGCCGGCGGGTCTGACCTTCGAAGTCCGGGCCCTTCTGCAGGAAGCGGCCGGCTTCGTCGACAAAGCCGTCCCAGACATCGACATAGGTGATGCCGGCCTTGCCGGCGGCGTCGCGATACAGCGAATCCAGGAACAGCATGTCCGCCGTTCCCCTGGGCCCGCAGACCGCGGGCAGACCGACCCACAGCACCGGCACGCCCTTGGATTTCAGGACGCCGATCATCTCTTCGATCTTTCTGGTGTAGAGCTCGACCCAGCGTTCCTCGCGAAATTGATAGATGCCGTTCGGCGAGCGGGTGCTCTTTCTCCGGCGCGATGATCGGCGGCGCGTCATTGTCGGCGGCATCGTCCGGGGACAATTCGGTATCGACGACTTTGTCGTCGGGCTTCGGCGCGTCGGCGGTGCCGTCCGGCTTGGCCCCGGATTTGTCGGCGGGCTTGGCATCGCCCTTGGCGCGGGCGTCTTTCTTGTCAGCCTTTTTGTCGGATGATTTGTCGGATTTATCGGCCGCCGGCTCGCGGATCGCCACGCGGTCGTCGAGTCCGAGCATGACGACGATGGCGTCCGGCTTCTCGGTGGCGAGGATGCCCTTGGCCGCGGCTGCCCAGTCGGCCGGCTCGCCCTTGGGCTGATACTTGATGAGGCCGGAGACGGTCTTGTGCCTGCGGATCACGCCCATGTCCGGCTGTTCGGCATAGGCGTCCTCAAGACCGTAGGCGAGCCAGTCCGCCATGGCGTCGCCGAGCACCAGCACGTTGCGCTCCGGCACGGTCTCGCGCTTCGCCGGCGGCGGCGCCTTGGAATAATTCTCGACCGGCTTTGGCGCCTGCTGCTGGAATGGCGCGAACAGATCGCCGCCGAACCAGCCGCCGCTGCGCGGCTGCGGGCGTGACCATCCGCCGAAATTGAAGAACTGCGCGGATGCCGGTCCGGCGATCCCGACCAGCAACGCAACCGCGACCGCCAGCACGATCAGCGGGCCGGTTTCGGTGAACAGCCGGAAAAAGGATTTTGGCTTCGGCATGCGGTTCGATCGCAATGGTCGTCAGGCAGTAAGTATGATAGCGGAATCAGGCCGCAAGCGGGCAGATTCTCAGCCATAAACCGGGCATCGGCCGCCGCCGTCAAGGGCGCGGCGGAAATGTGCCCTGCAAGGTTACTTTTGGGCGGGAATCGACGCTTCAGCGCCCCCGGAGCCGCTCCAGCACGTCGGAGGAGGCAAATCCGTCCGCGAGGGCCCCGATCGAGGCCTGGAAGCCGCGCAGCGCCTCCCGCGTCTGGCCGCCGAACTGGCCGTCCGGAACTCCGCGATAGAAGCCGCGCTGCGCCAGAAGCTGCTGCAGTTCCAGCCGTTCGGCGCGCGACAACTCCCGTTCCTGCCGCGGCCAGGGCTGCACGAACGGCGCGCCGCCGCGCAAGCGGTCGGCGAAATGACCGATCGCCAGCGCATAGGCCTCCGCCGGATTGTATTTCATGATCACCCGGAAATTCTGCAGCATCAGGAAACCGGGGCCCTCGGCGCCGGCGGGCGCCAGCAGATAGGCTTTTTCGGCGGGATGCGGGAACGGCTGGCCGCCGGCGCGCTTGAGGCCGAGATGCTCCCACTGCGCGATCGTCATCGCCTTGGCCCGGTCCGCCAGCATGTAATTGAAGCCCTGGGGCACCACGACCTCATAGCCCCAGGTCTGGCCGGTCTGCCAGCCGTCCTTTTTCAGATTGTTGGCGGTCGATGCAATCAGATCGGCGGGATCGTCGACCACGTCGCGGCGGCCGTCGCCGTCGGCGTCGACCGCGTAGCGCTTGAACGCGGTCGGCATGAATTGCGTGGGACCGAACGCGCCGGCCCAGGAGCCGCGCATCTGCTCGGGGCGCAGATCGCCGTGGTGCAGGATTTCCAGCGCCGAGAGGAACTCGTCCTTGAAATATTTCTGTCGGCGGCCGATGCAGGCCAGTGTCGCGGTGGATTGCAACACGCTGCGGTCGCCCATCTGGGTGGAGTAGTTCGACTCGATGCCCCAGATCGCCGCGATCGCATAGCGGTCGACGCCGTAGGCTTTTTCCACCGCGTCGAACTGCGACTTGTATTTGGCGAGAATCTCGCGGCCCTTGGCGAGTCTGACGTCGTTCACCAGAATGTCGAGGTAATCCCAGACCGACTTGGTGAATTCCGGCTGCGAATCCATCAGATCCATGATGCGCAGATCAGGCGTCAGGCCGGCGGTGAAACGCTGGAAGCTTTCGCGCGAGATGTTGCGGCGTGCGGCATCGGGCCACATCGAGGCGACGCAATTATCGAAATTCGCCGCAGCTTCCCGGATCGCGGATGCGGTCATCAGCGGATGGCCGGAGGCGCCGTCCTCGCCGCTCCAGGGCAGCGGCGCGCTGTCTGCTGCGGGCGCCGGTTGCGCCTGCGCCGAGGTCCCGGGCCGTGGCGTCGACGGCGCGGCCTGGCCGCCTTTCGAAAGCGAGCCGGTGAAGATGTTGTCGAGGAAGCCCAGCGGGCCGCCCCCGCCGGAGGACTGCGCGTGCGCCCCGCCGCACACGATCAGCGTCGCAACTATCGCCAAGCTGGTTCGCATTTTCGCTCGGTAATCCCGTCTGTCGCGCCATCTCCCACCCGTGCTACCCGAAAATGTCAGGCTTTCAGGAGCGCCCCGTCACGGTTTCCAACAGCTTAATAAAGCGGTTTTTTGTCGTCGATTCCTGCCTTCCCCGGAGGGGCTCCGATGGGAGAGGGTAACGTAAGTCCAGAATTGCCATCACACATCCGACTTTGTTCCCGGCTGCAAACCGGCTACCAACATGAGATCAAACGCGCCATCCGCACGCTCCCTCAAGGCACTCCGACAGCTCCCATGAAAATCCGCAAAGCCGTCTTTCCGGTCGCCGGCCTCGGCACCCGCGTCCTGCCCGCCACCAAGGCGATGCCGAAGGAAATGCTGACCATCGTCGACAAGCCGCTGATCCAGTATGTGGTCGACGAGGCCAGCGAGGCCGGCATCGAACATTTCATCTTCGTCACCGGCCGCAACAAGGGCGTGATCGAGGATCATTTCGACCGCATGTACGAACTCGACGCCACGCTCGCAGGCGCGCGGCAAGAAGGCCGAAATGGAGATCCTGGCGCGCGACCAGCCCGAAGCCGGCGCCATGAGTTTCACCCGCCAGCAGGCGCCGCTCGGTCTCGGCCACGCGGTGTGGTGCGCCCGCGACATCGTCGGCAACGAGCCGTTCGCGGTCGTGCTGCCGGACGAACTGGTGCTGAACACGCCGGGCTGCCTCAAGCAGATGATCGAGGCCGCCGGCAAGCTCGGCGACAAGTCCAACCTGATCGCGGTGGAAGAAGTGCCCGCGCACCTCACGCATCAATACGGCATCTGCGGCGTCGGCAAGCGCCACGGCACGGCAACGTGTTCGAGGTCGACGGCATGGTGGAAAAGCCGCCGAAGGGCACCGCGCCCTCGAATCTGTCGATCACCGGGCGCTACATCCTGCAGCCGGAGATCTTCAGGATCCTGGAAACGCAGGAGCGCGGCGCCGGCGGCGAGATCCAGCTCACCGACGCCATGATCGGGCTGGCGAAAACGCAAAGCTTCTACGGCGTCGAGTTCGAGGGCGAGCGGCACGATTGCGGCTCGAAGGCGGGCTTCCTCCGCGCCAACATCGCCTTCGGCATGGCGCGCGCCGATTTGCGCGACGGCCTGCGCGAAGAGATGAAGAAGTATCTGGACCGCACGTGAACGATTACGACGCGCTGCGCGATTATCTGAAGAAGCAGAAGCTCCCCGAATTCGTGCTGAGCTTCGAACAGATCGAGGAGATCATCGACGCGGCGCTGCCGCGCGCGGCGCATCGGGCGTCGTGGTGGGAGACGCTGCGCAGCCCGCAGGAGAAGATGCCGCAGCGCGAGGCCTGCCTCGCCGGCGGCTACATCGCCACCAGGCTGGCGGACGGCAAGAGCGTGCGGTTCAAGCGGATGAAGTAGCCGTCGGATCGCGCAACGTTGCTGCCTCATCGCCCGCGAAAGCGGGCGATCCAGGATTTCAGGGAGGCTGGTGATGGATGCTGCGCTCGCGCGCGGAATGACGACCTCAATTGGAGAGCCGCGATGCTATATCGCCTGGACGTAACTTCGCCGTTAGCTCGCCGCCTCGAGCCGCTCTTCGGTCAATAGCCGCATCGCGGCGTCGGCGTCCATCGGCTCGCCGAAGGCAAAGCCTTGGGCGTATTCGCAGCCCGAGCTGATAGAGCTCGACCGCGTCCGAAATCGGTCTCGGCGCCTTCGGCGACCACGTCCATGCCGAGGTCGTGCGCCAGCGCGATGATCGATTTCAGGATCACCGGCCGGGTGCCGCGGCTGGTGGTGCGCACGAAGGACTGGTCGATCTTGATGGTGTCGAACGGAAAGCGCTGCAGATAGGCCAGCGACGAATGGCCGGTGCCGAAATCGTCCAGCGACAGTCCGGTGCCGAGTTCGCGGATCCGCGTCAGCATCTGCGCGGCGTGCTCCGGGTTCTCCATCACCAGCAATTCCGTCAGTTCCAGCTTCAGCGTGCCGCGCGCCACCGAGGAGCGCGACAGCACGGTGCGGATGTCGTGGATCAGATCGTGCCGCAGCAATTGCCGCGAGGAGACGTTGACGCTGGCGAAGATCGGTTCGCGCGAGCGCATCGCGCGCTGCCAGATCGCGAGCTGCCTGGCGGTCTGGTCCAGCACGAACATGCCGAGATCGACGATCAGGCCGATCTCTTCGGCGATGGCGATGAATTCCACCGGCGACATCCGCCCGAGTTTCGGATGATCCCAGCGCGCCAGCGCCTCGAAGCCGGCGATCGAGCGATCTTCCAGCCGCACGATCGGCTGATACAGGATGGTGATTTCCTCGCGCTCGATGGCGCGGCGCAATTCGGATTCCAGCGTCAGCCGGTCGGTCTTGCGCGCGCGCATCGCCGGCTTGTAGACGTCGATGCGGTCGCCGCCGATCCGCTTGGAATGATACATCGCCAGTTCGGCGTCCTTGATGATCTCGTCGGACAATTGCGTCTGCGGATCGGAGAGCGCGAGCCCGATCGAGGCGGTGAGGAAAATCTCGCGGTCGTTGAAGGCGATCGGCGCGCGGATGGTCTTGCGGATGGTTTCGGCGAAGGCGGTGATGCGCGACGGGTTCCTGTTCCGACATCAGGATCAGGCCGAACTGGTCGCCGGCGAGCCGCGCCAGCGTGTCCTGCGGTTTGAGGATGCGGGTCAGCCGCCGCGCCAGCGTCAGCAGGATCGAATCGCCGACCGCGATGCCGACGGAATCGTTGACCTGCTTGAAGCGGTCGAGATCGATCACCATCAGCGTCGGCCGCAGGTTCGGCATGGTCTTGGCGAAATTGGCGACCGCGCCCAGGCGGTCGATGAACAGTTTGCGGTTCGGCAGGCCGGTGAGATTGTCGTGCACCGAATCGTGCAGCAGCCGCTCCTCGGCGTTCTTGGCCTCGGTGACGTCGGTCAGCGTGCCGACCACGCGCGAGACTTCGCCGTCGGAGCCGACCACCGGCCGCGCCTTCAGCGCGAACCACATGAAATGGCCGTCCGGCGTGCGCAGCCGGAAATCCTGCACCAGCCGGCCGCGGCGCTGGTCGAGCACGCTGTCGAGCGCGGCGCGGAAACGGTCCTGATCGAGCGGATGCAGCACCTCGAGCCATTTCGCGGCCGGGCCTTCCAGCGTGCCGCGTTTCAGGCCGAGCAGGCTTTCGGTCTCCGGGCTGGTGAAGACCTTGTCGGCGGAGACGTCCCAGTCCCAGATCAGGTCGCCCGAGCCGGTCAGCGCCAGCGCGCGGCGCTCGACGTCGGAGACGACGCCGGTGGTGGCGCCGCCGCCGGCGAAGGCGTGCTGCATCACCGTAAATCCGATCAGCATCACGATCAGCACGAGGCCGCCGAGCAGCGCCGGGCCGACGATGTCGTTGGTGACGCTGCCCGCGACCGTCATGCCGGCCGCGATCACCCAGACCACCAGCAGGAACCAGGTCGGGATCAGCAGCACCGCGCGGTCGAAGCCATGGGTCGAGAGATAGACGATCAGCGCAAAGCCGGCGAACGCGATCAGCACCAGCGACATCCGCGCGATGCCGGAGGCGACCGCGGGATCGAACAGCGCCAGCGCCACCAGCGAGCCGAGGAAGGCCAGCCAGCCGACGGTGATGTGGGAGTAGCGCACATGCCAGCGGCTGAGATTGAGATAGGCGAACAGGAACACCAGCAGCGTCGCGGCCAGGATCGCTTCGCCCGCCGCGCGCCACACCCGCTCGGCGTTGTTCGACATGTCGAGCACCTTGCCCCAGAAGCCGAAATCGACGCCGATATAGACCAGCACCGCCCACGCCAGCGCGGCGGCGGCGGGAAACATGATGCTGCCCTTGACCACGAACAGGATGGTCAGCACCAGCGCCAGCAGGCCGGAAATGCCGATCACGATGCCCTGGTACAGCGTGAACGAGTTGACCTTGTCCTTGTAGGCGTCGGGTTCCCACAGATAGAGCTGCGGCAATTTGTCGGTGCGCAGTTCCGCGACAAAGGTGATGACGGCGCCGGGATCGAGCGTGATGCGGAAGATGTCCGCGGTCGCGCTCTCCTGGCGTTCGGGACGGTCGCCGGTCGACGGCGTGATGGTGGCGATGCGCGACAGTCCGAGATCGGGCCACAACAGCCCCGACGACACGATGCGGTAATGCGGCGCGACGATCAGGCGGTCGAGCTGGTCGTCGGTGTTGTTGGCGAGCGCGAACACCACCCAGTTCTGGCCGCCTTCGCGGGCGCGGACCTCGATGCGGCGGACGATGCCGTCGGTGCCCGGCGCGGTGGAAACCTGGATGCGGTCGGTGTCGCTGCGCTGATGATCGAGCACCGCGGTGAGGTCGATCGCGGGCGCGTCGCCGCGGACGCTGACGGCGTCGATCGCGCGCGCCGGCGGCGCGGCGGCAACAATCATGAGGCCCAGCGCGAGGGGCGCAAGGCACCTGATCAGACGCAATGTCAGTTCTCCGCGATCAACAGACGTTTCCGGGCGAAGCGAGCCGCCCGGCGTGGCCGGATAAATGACATGAAAGCGAGGGAAATCAAAGGGTTTCCGGCTGCGCCTCGGCTCGCGAGCGTTAAACCGCCAACACAATTTTGCCAATATGTTCGCTGGTCTCCATGCGCCGATGCGCGTCGGCGGCCTTTTCCAGCGGGAATGTGCTGTCCATCAGGGGTTTGACGCGCCCTTCGCGCAACAGCGGCATCACCTTGGCCTCGATGGCGGCGACCATCGCCGCCTTGTCCGCATTGCTGCGGGGACGCAGCGTCGAGCCGGTGTGGTGCAGCCGTTTCATCATCAGCTTGGCGAAATTGACGGTTGCCTTGGGGCCGCCGAGCGAAGGCGATCTGGACGATGCGGCCGTCGATCGCGGCGGCGTCGTAGTTGCGCTCGATATAGTCGCCGCCGACCATGTCGAGAATGACATTGGCGCCCGCGCCGCCGGTCGCCGTCTTGACCTCGGCGACGAAATCTTCGGTCTTGTAGTTGATGGCGCGGTCGGCGCCGAGCTTGAGGCAGGCGTCGGCCTTGTCCTTCGATCCGACGGTGACGATCACCTTGGAGCCGAAGGCCTTGGCGAGCTGGATCGCCATGGTGCCGATGCCGGACGAGCCGCCATGGATCAGCAGCGTCTCGCCGGGCTTCAACGCGCCGCGCTCGAACACATTGTGCCAGACCGTCATCAGCGTTTCCGGGATGGCGCCGGCCTCCAGCATCGACAAGCACCGGCGGCACCGCCATCGCCTGGGCATCCTGCGCGATGCAATATTGCGCGTAGCCGCCGCCGGCCACCAGCGACATCACCTTGTCGCCGAGCTTGTGCCTGCGTGGCGCCGGCGCCGACCGCGACGACTTCGCCCGCGATTTCAAGGCCGGGCAGATCGCTGGCGCCGGGCGGCGGCGGATAGGCGCCGGAGCGCTGCGCGACGTCGGGACGGTTGACGCCGGCGGCGGCGACCTTGATCAGGATTTCGCCCGGCCCGGGCGCCGGCACCGCGCGGGTCTCCGGCAACAGCACCTCCGGGCCGCCGGGCTTGCTGATGCCGATGACGGTCATTTGCGCGGGCAGCTTTTCCATGATTTGTCCTTGCGAAACGCTCAGAAATCCGAAGAGGCATCTGATTAGCCAGCCGCGCCCCGGCTGGCAACCGCTTCACCGTCGAGCACGGAGGAGAACACATGGCCATCGAGGACGACGACAAGCCGAGGAAGAAAGTCACCCACGAGATCGGGCAGGACCTGTCGCTGCTGTCGGTCGAGGAACTTGCCGAGCGCATCGCGCTGATGACTTCGGAAATCGAGCGGCTGCAGGCGGCCATGACCAAGAAGCGCGCCTCCAGGGACGCCGCGAACAGTTTTTTCAAGTCGTGAGAGCTGTCGTGCCGTGAACGCGGGCCATGCGCCGCGGCCTCTCGCAGGACCTGGGCCTTCCCGCATCCAAGCTGGTTGGACCCCGCTCACGGCGCATGCGCACTAGGCGGCGACGACTGTCCGGGGCACGGCAACCGGTCGGCCAATGGCCGACATGGCAAACGAAAGCTGAAGAAAATCGTTCGTTTACGATCGATTAAGCTTTCTCATCTATGACTGCAATTGTCCTCGTTTGGACACCGAGTGGCTCCTGTCCACTCTGTTTGACGCCTCCCTGTTATCAACTTCAAAAGCCGCCGGAAACGGCGGCTCTTTTTTGTTTTTGGCGTCTGCCTCACCTCGCTGGAAACCATAATAAGTCTTGCGGCTGGACTCTCGTCCATGGGCGCGCAATGATTTGTTCATCATAAGCCGGCGCGCCTTTTGGCGCCGGCGGCGTAAACAGTGGCGTGAGGCGTTAACCATGTCGGACCGTTCGCAAGGCGAAAGCGCTCTCGTACAATTCAGTGAGCGGCTGACCAGTTCGGCGGCGTTCGGCACCCTGTTCCGGGAAGGCATGGATCTGGTCGAGGAGACCGCCGCCTATCTCGACGGGGCCGGCCGCTCCGAGGCCAAGGCGCTCGATCGCTCCGTCAGCCTCACCTACGCAACCGAAAGCATGCGGCTGACCACCCGGCTGATGCAGCTGGCTTCCTGGCTGTTGCTGCACCGCGCGGTGAAGGAAGGCGAGATGACGCTGACCCAGGCCAATCGCGAAAAGACCAAGGTCAAGCTCTCTGCCGCCGATCCCGGACCGGACGACATGCTCGAAAAGCTGCCGCAGCAGTTGCAGGACCTGATCGCCCGCTCGATGACGCTGCAGACCAAGGTCCGCCGCCTCGATGCCACCATCCACGCGCCGGCGGCCGAGCGCGCCGCGATCGGCAATCCGCTGGTGCCGCAGCTCAACCGCCTGAAGGCGGCGTTCGAGCAATAACGGGGATCGCCGGCCACGCCTGCACGCGTCGAGCGTCGATACCGGAATGATCCCGCCTTGCTGACCCCTCTGTCCATCGTGCTGGTGCTGGCAGCCGCGTTCCTGCACGCGAGCTGGAATGCATTGCTGCGCGGCGGCATTGATCGCACGCAGTCGATGCTGATCATGAACATTACCGTCGGCATCCTCGGGCTGGCGATGATGGCTGTCGCCGGCCTGCCGTCATCGGCATGCGCGGCCTACGTGATTGCCTCGGGCCTGATTCATCTCGTCTACAACGCGCTGTTGGTGCGGATGTATCGCAGCGGGGATCTCGGTGAAACCTATCCGGTGGCGCGCGGCTCTTCGCCGGCGCTGGTGGCGCTCGGCGGCAGCCTGTTCGCCGGGGAGTGGATGAACCTCACCGGCACCGTCGGCATCGGCCTCGTCTGCGCCGGGATTTTCATGCTGGCTGCGGCAAAGGGACGGCTTGCATGCGATGAACTTGCCGTCGGCGCTGGCGACCGGCGCCAGCATTGCCGCCTATACCGTGGTCGATGGCCTCGGCGTGCGCGCGTCCGGCAACTGGATCGCCTATACCGGCGGCATGTTCGCGTTCTTCCTCGCCGTGCCGCTATGGTATCTGGCGCGGCGCCAGCGCGCGATGTTCGCGGTGCCGCTGGCGGAAGCGGGCAGGGCGGCCGGCGGCGGGCTGATTTCGCTCGCGGCCTATGGCGCCATCATCTGGGCGATGCAGGCAAACGCGATGGGCGCGGTATCGGCGCTGCGTGAGACCAGCGTGGTGTTCGCCGCCCTGCTCGGAGCTGCGTTTCTCGACGAACGTCTGACCGGCTTGCGGATCGCGGCATGCTGCATCATCGCGGCCGGCGCCGCCTGCGTCGGCTGGCGGTCCTGAACTCCGGTACCGAGCAAACAAAAACGCCCCTGACAGGGCAGGGGCGTTTTGAGTCTTGCCTCGAACGGAAAGCCAAAGCAGGCTTCAATCCTTCTTGAGGAAGCCCGAAAACTTCTTCTGAAACCGCGACACGCGGCCGCCGCGATCGAGCAGCTGCTGGGCGCCGCCGATCCAGGCCGGATGCGACTTGGAGTCGATATCGAGGTTCAGCTTGTCGCCCTGCTTGCCCCAGGTCGAGCGCGTCTGGTACTCGGTGCCATCGGTCATCACGACCGTAATCATATGATAATTCGGGTGAATTTCGGCTTTCATGGCATATCCTTCGGCGCGCCGGCGCCTGTCTTTCGATTGTGCGGAAACGGATTTGGGCCGCTCTATAACGCAGCGAAGCCATCAAAACAAGCCGGGTATCCCCCGGATTTGCCAGCGCTGGCGGAGGGGCCTATCTGGGGATGGCAAAACGACGGGTCCTGATCTCATGAGCGCAGTGGAACGGCTTGAAGACCGGCATGGCGAAACGTCGCCACCGCGCGATATGGAGCCGTCGCAGGCAGCCTCCATCGAAACGCCGCTGACGCCGCCGGTCAAGCGCGGCGCGCGGTTGCGTCCGCTGCTGGCGCTGGCGCCTTACGTGGCGCGTTACCGCGGACGCGCGTTTCTCGCCTTGATCGCGCTGACGATCGCCGCGATCACGACCCTGCTGGTGCCGGTCGCGGTGCGGCGGATAATCGACTTCGGGTTCTCTCCCGAAGGCATCGCCCTGATCAACAGCTACTTCGGCGTGATGATCGCGGTGGTCGCGGTGCTGGCCGGCGCCAGCGCGTCGCGATATTATCTGGTGATGACCATCGGCGAGCGCATCGTCGCCGATCTCCGGCGCGACGTGTTCGCGCACCTGATGTCGCTGTCGCCGGCATTCTTCGATTCCGCGCGCATCGGCGAACTGATCTCGCGGCTGACCGCCGATACCACCCAGCTCAAATCCGCGGTCGGCGCGTCGGTATCGATCGCGCTGCGCAACCTGATGCTGTTCTTCGGTGCCACCGCGATGATGGTGATCACGAGCCCGCGGCTTTCGGGCTTCGTGCTGCTGGCAATCCCGGTGATCGTGATTCCGCTGGTGGCGTTCGGGCGCTGGGTGCGGCGGCTGTCGCGCAACGCCCAGGACACGCTGGCGGAGGCCACCGCCTACGCTTCCGAACTGGTCGGCGCGATCCGAACCGTGCAGGCCTATACCAGCGAGCGGCTGGCCAATGCGCGCTTCGGCGGCGAAGTCGAACAGGCCTATGAAGCGGCGCGCACCTCGACCCGCGCGCGCGCGGTTCTTACCGCGATCATCATCTTCATCGTCTTCTCCAGCGTGGTGGCGATCCTCTGGGTCGGATCGCACGATGTGCTGACCGGCTCCATCACCCCGGGCCGGCTCGGCCAGTTCGTGCTGTATGCGGCGTTCGCCGCCGCGGGGCTCGGCCAGCTCAGCGAAGTCTGGGGCGAGGTCTCGGCCGCGTCCGGCGCCTCGGAACGGCTGTTCGAAATTCTTCGCGTCAAGTCGCAGATCACCGCGCCGGCTTCGCCGCGGGCAATGCCGGTGCCGGCGCGCGGCGACGTCAGTCTTGAGAATGTCAGCTTCGCCTATCCGACGCGGCCGGACGCGCTGGCGGTCGAGGACGTTTCGCTTGCCGTGCGCGCCGGCGAGAAGGTCGCGATCGTCGGCCCCTCGGGCGCGGGCAAGAGCACGCTGTTTCACCTGCTGCTGCGGTTCTACGATCCCGCTTCGGGTGTCATCTCGTTCGACGGCGTGCCGATCCGAACCGCCGATCCGCGCGAGGTGCGCGCGCGCATCGCGCTGGTGCCGCAGGACTCCGTGGTATTCGCCGCCTCCGCGCGCGACAACATCCGCTTCGGCCGGCCCGACGCCACCGATGCCGAGGTCGAGCGCGCCGCCGATCTCGCCCACGCCACCGAATTCATCCGCCGCCTGCCCGGCGGCTTCGAGGCGCAGCTCGGCGAGCGCGGCGTGACGCTGTCGGGCGGCCAGCGCCAGCGCATCGCGATCGCGCGCGCGATCCTTCGCGATGCGCCGCTGTTGCTGCTCGACGAGGCCACCTCGTCGCTCGACGCCGAATCCGAGACGCTGGTGCAGACCGCGCTGGAGGAATTGATGCGCCACCGCACCACGCTGGTGATCGCCCATCGCCTCGCCACCGTACTGTCCTGCGACCGGATCATGGTGCTGGATCAGGGCCGCATCGTCGAGCAGGGCACCCACGCCTCGCTGGTCGCCGCCGACGGACTCTATGCCCGGCTGGCGCGGCTGCAGTTCGAGGGGGCGTGACTCTTTCCCTCTCCCCTTGTGGGAGAGGGTGGCTCGAATGAGCGTAGCGAATTCGAGACGGGTGAGCGGTGTCTCCGCGGACAGAGACCCCTCATCCGATCTCGCTTCGCGAGGATCACCTTCTCCAGGGGAGAAGGGAAGAAGCCCTACCCCTTCCACTCCATCTTCAGCACCGGCCGGCCCGAGGTCGGATTGACGTCGCTCGCCGGCATGCGCAAAGCCGTTGCGCTCGTAGAAGCGGATGGCGCGGGCGTTGTCCTTGTTGACCAGGAGCGTGATGCCGCCGGGCGAGCGGCGTTTGGCCTCGCTGACGAGCGCGGTGGCGATCTCCGAGCCCCAGTGAGCAGGCGCAACCACCAGCTGATCAAGATAGCCTGACGCGTCGATGGTGACGAAGCCCACCGGCGCGCCCTGCCGTTCGGCGACGATGATGGCCGCCTTCGGCACCAGCTCGCCGCGCCAGCGCTCGCGCCACCAATCCAGCCGCGCCGCAAAGTCGATCGAAGGATAGGCGTGCCGCCACGTCTCGAGCCACAGCGCGATGGCCGGGTTTTCGTCCTCGGCGCGATAGGGGCGAAGGTAAAAGGTGGCGCTCATCAGGGCAACGCCGTCATGCCCGGACTTGATCCGGGCATCCATCTACTTGGCAAAAATCTTTTTTGAAGGATTGCCGGGTCAAGCCCGGCAATGACGGTGTGTTTTTTTGACGTCGTCACCCCT